>QCFH01000009.1 GCA_003278345.1 Prochlorococcus sp. AG-363-C02
AATTGCAAGCTGATATCTAGAACCTCAAACTTATAGCAAGGAATGCATCTATCAAGCTCTAATAAAAGGAGTATTAGAAGGTATAGTGTTAATGATAAGGGAAGCTAATTCCTAATCTAAAGCCCATCTGGCGGAATTGGTAGACGCGCTGGTTTTAGGTACCAGTGACTTCGGTCGTGGGAGTTCAAGTCTCCCGGTGGGCATTGAATACTAAAGTAGACAAACATTTATTTTGTCGATGTTGTAAGTTCAACAATCAAATGAAAGAAACTATACCTTCTACTATTATCGATAGCTCTAGCAGATTTCATTCTCATGCTTTCTGGCAGAGACAAATTAAAGAATATCTAGACCCTCCAGGGTTCATTAACCCTACTTTATTTTTATTTGTTGGTGGTTATGCAACCGCATGCCTAACTATTTGGCAATGGTATAGGGGAGAATGGCCTCTTCCTTTACTGGTTGGGCTTGCTTTCTTATCTCTTCATATGGAAGGAACTGTTATTCATGATGCATGTCATAAAGCAGCTCATCCAAACAAATGGATAAATCAAGCAATGGGTCATGGAGCAGCAATTTTATTAGGGTTTAGCTTCCCTGTTTTTACTAGAGTCCATCTCCAACATCACTCCCATGTAAATGATCCAAAGAATGACCCAGATCATATAGTTAGCACCTTTGGTCCTGTTTGGTTAATTGCACCAAGATTTTTTTATCATGAGTATTTCTTTTTTCAAAGAAAGCTATGGAGAAGGTTTGAATTAATGCAGTGGGGTATTGAGAGATCTGTTTTTATAACAATAGTAATTGCGGGAATAAAATTTAACTTTATGAATGTTATTTATAATCTTTGGTTTGGTCCTGCGTTAATGGTAGGAGTAACACTGGGAATATTCTTCGATTATCTTCCACATAGGCCTTTCTTAGAACGTAATAAATGGAAAAACGCAAGAGTCTATCCAAGCAGAGTTATGAATATTCTAATTATGGGACAAAATTATCACTTAGTTCATCATTTATGGCCTTCTATCCCTTGGTTTGAATATAAACCAGCGTATGAAGCAACTAAGCCGCTTTTAGAACAAAAAGGTTCACCTCAAAGAATGGGTATATTTGAAACAAAAAAAGATAGTTTTAATTTTCTTTATGATGTTTTCATAGGAGTAAGAAGTCATAAAAAAAATAGAAGTAAAATGAGGCCTCTAGCTAAATTAATTCCTAATAAAAAATGGCGTAAAAAATGGGTTTACTTACTTCATAAAACAGCTGTGATTCCGGAAAAAGAATAATTTTTTACTAGGAAATAATCTTTGGAACCCTATAAAATTGTCCTTCTATCTTAGGTCCTAATTCTAATAAATCATCCCTAACAACAGATTCCTCTACATCATCATCTCTTAATACATTAACAACTTCAACTGCTCTAGTAGTAGGAGGTACATTTTGAGTATCAATTTTTTCTAATTGAGAAACATAGTCTAATATTTTTTCAAGTTGCTTTGCATAAAGATTTAAACGATCCTCAGGTATATCCAAACGAGCAAGTTTAGCTACTTTCGAAACATCAGCTGAAGAAATACTAGTCATTGTTCTTGAATAAAATCAGTTAAATCTTGAGTTAAAGCTGAAGCTGCTTTATCTAAAAAGATTTTACCGTCATTAGGTTTCGCCAAGTATGGATCTGAACCCATTCTTCCATCAGGATATCTTCGACGGAAATCTTGATAATCATATATTGGGCCAGCAGGAGCAGGTTTAGGAAGTGCAAATTGTTTTTTTAATAAAGTTGGTTCTAAATAAAGGGTTAATGCAATTTCACTGGGAGTAGCATGTTGTCCTTCTTTTTCCCCATATAAAGATTTAGCTTCAGCATATACTTCAGGAACCATAAACCAATTTGCCAACTTGCATCTAAATGTATTTGCTAAAGGCAAGTTCATTTTCGATACACTTCTATAAGCTTGTGCAAAAGCAGATTTTATAGTTGCAATGTTTCCACCGTGTCCATTAATAATAAAAATTCTTTCGAAACCATGCATAGCTAACGATACAAGCAAATCGTGCATCAAATTAAGCAAAGTAGATGGTTTAAGGCTCATTGTTCCAGGAAAGGCTAGATGATGCTCAGCCATTCCATAGGGTTGGGTTGGTGCGACAACGACTCTTGATCTCTTGCTAACTTCTAAAGCCACTGACTGTGCAGTAAGAGCATCAGTACCTATTGCACCAGTAGGTCCATGTTGCTCAGTTGAACCAATTGGCAAAATAACTCCTTTACAATTTTCCAGATATTCCTCAACCTCAGGCCAACTCAAAAGATCTAAGCGCAAAGAGGATTGGTTTTCGTCTGATAAAAATGGCACAATTGATTCGGCTTTATTTATGCTTTGATCTACTCATTATTATGATTGAATCTAATTTTATTAGATCTTTAAACAATTTATAAAATGCCTAATGAAAGCATTTCAAAGTCAATTTTCTAAAAAGACTAAATAGTTAATTCTCCTCTGCCACTAGATTTCTTTTATAGGCCCTCTGAAAAAGTAGCGCCTGACTTATTAGGATGCTTATTAATTAAGAGAAAATCAAATAACAAATTAATCTGGGGAGTAATAGTAGAAACAGAAGCTTATTCACAGATAGAACCCTCATGCCATGGGTTTAAAAAGAGAACTCCAAAAAACGAAACACTTTTTGGAGAACCTGGCAGATTTCATGTTTATTTAACTTATGGGAGCTACAACTGCGTAAATATCGTTACTCATAAAAAAGAATGGGCTAGTGGCGTACTTTTAAGATCTATAGCTATGCCTAATGAAAATGAACGTATTGCATCAGGTCCAGGATTATTAGCTAATAGATTTGGAATAAATAGAAGTCATGACAATTCACTTATCTCATTAGAGAATGGGTTGTGGCTAAGCAAAAGTCCATTAAATAGAAATATGAAGACTATTATTCAAACAACAAGAATAGGAATTTCAAAAGCAAAAGATCTTCCCTGGCGCTGGTATGTTAAAAACAGTCGAAGTATTAGTAAAAGAGCAAAGGGAGATCGATGTCCTAGTGTCTCTGAAGCCTGGAGACCCAGCTCTTAAATCATCCTTATGAGTAACTGGAATCATAAGCACATAATTGATTTAGCTTCTTTCTCACTAGAGGATTATCGAACTGTTTTAGATCTTACAAATCGATTTAAAATAATTCCCATTTCCGGATCAAGGAAGTTACCTGCACTACAAGGGAAATTAATAGCAACATTATTTTTTGAACCAAGCACAAGAACTAGAAGTAGTTTTGAACTTGCAGCAAAAAGACTTTCGGCAGATGTTCAATCCTTCTCTCCATCAAGTAGTTCATTAAAGAAAGGTGAATCTCCACTAGACACTGTTATGACCTATGTAGCGATGGGTGCAGATGTTCTAGTAATACGCCATAACTGTTCAGGGATCGCCGAACAAATAGCTAAATCATTAGACGAAAATCTCAAACACGTCTCCATACTTAATGGTGGAGATGGTCTTCATAGCCATCCTAGTCAAGCTCTTTTAGATTTATTTACCTTGGCTCAATTTTTCGATAAAGAGAATCCCAACATAAAAAACCTTGCTGGGAAAAAGATTACAATTATTGGAGACATACTTCATTCCCGAGTAGCACGATCAAATTTGTGGGGTCTTACTGCATGCGGAGCAGATGTTGTTCTTTGTGGACCTCCAACTCTCCTTCCAGAGCAATTTTCAGAATTTGTAAGTAATCCTCCTCCTGGAATAATTCAAGATCCAATAAAAAATCGTGGAAAAGTTTCTATCTCAAGATCACTAAAAGAAGCAATGGAAGATAGCGATGCTATTTATACTTTAAGAATTCAAAAAGAAAGAATGAGTGAGAATTTAATATCTAGTTTAGATAGATATCATGAAGAATATGGAATTACACACGAGAGCCTAAAATGGTGTAAAGAAAATGTACCTGTTCTACATCCTGGGCCTGTTAATAGAGGTATTGAAATAAGTAGTGAATTAGTCGATGATCACTCAATATGCTTAGTTGACACTCAAGTAACTAATGGAATCCCAGTAAGAATGGCTTTATTGTACCTTCTTGCTTCAATGAAAAATTAAAATCTAAACTAATTTAAATCCTTCCATCAGCAAACCGTATACAAATCCCATTCTAAAACTATCAATAATTTGATAAGCAATTGAAGCTTCCTTTTTTTTTAAATCAATTCTTCTAATTCTTACTAATAATTCTATAAATACAAGTGAGAAGAAAGCACCTATTGGATCCATTAAAGCTAATACACCATTAATCATTCCTACTGATCCACCTATAAAAAAAGCAGCTAAGAAAATTATTATTAGAAAAGAATATTTACGCCAAGGATTCCTAGTCCAGAATTCAAGCCTCTTAATTAAATTTATTATATTACGATCTAAACTTGTAGTTTGATATTTCATAAAAATAAATTCCTATTTAATAATCTTATGATTTTAAATAAGCAAGCACTATAAATTTCTTTCATTAAATCGTAACTTAATATGCTTAAGCGGCAAAATTTTTCATTCCAAATCCTTACTCTTATTTTTTGTCTTACCATCAAGTAATTCATGCAATGCCTCCATCTGAGCCATTACCCCTCTAATTTCTCCTGGCTCAGGAAGCAATCCATCATCCAAAACACCTTGGTGCATTTCCCGCAATTCTTGTCTTACATATCGCAGATGACTAATCACTTGTTCTCTTTTAGACTGAGACATAAAAAAATCGCTCTTAATAGCTTCTTTTACCGCATTAATTTCCTTCTCGCTGGTTCAACCGAGGAATTGCACATAAAAAACTATAAATAAACTTGACTGTGATCAATCTAAAAATAATATTGTATAAAAGAATGCATCCTTAAACTTCAGCAAACCTAGCTTTACATAGAATAATTAGAGGAATGAAGAACTAAAGAGGAAAATTTTAAATGAAATCTAATGATATATCTAGTAAAAGTTCTAAACTTAAAATCACTAAAGAAATTATTCATAAGTTCGATGACAAGTTAACCGCTAAACTTGCAAAACGACTTGAAGAAGATGATTATCCAAGTCCATTCGAAGGCTTAGATGATTGGCATCTTTTAAGAGCTCTTGCTATTCATAGGCCAGAACTAACACTTGATTATCATCATTTAATTGATCAGGAACCATTTGATGAAGATTGAAAAAAATCATCAGTTGAAAGATAGAAAAATACTGGTATTAGCTACTGGGAGCATTGCTGCTATTAAAACTCCCATACTTGTAAGCAATTTAATTAAAAGGGGTGCAGAGGTTAGATGTGTAATTACTCCCAGTGCATCAAAACTAGTTAGTCCTTTATCTTTATCAACACTTAGCAGAAATCGTTCCTATCAAAATGAAGACCAATGGGACCCCAGACAAACAAGGCCTTTGCACATTGAGCTTGCAGACTGGGCAGATTTTATTGTTGTAGCACCATTAAGCGCCTCATCTTTATCTAGATGGATAAATGGTCTTTCTGAAGGATTAGCAGCAAGTATTCTTTTGGCAGCTGAAAGACCAGTTATAGCTGCAGCTGCAATGAATACAGGAATGTGGGAAAACGAAGCTATTCAAAACAATTGGACAAAGCTAAATAATTTCAAAAATGTTATAGCTCTATCACCTGGAGAAGGACTTCTAGCTTGTGATCGAATAGGTGATGGAAGGATGGCTAGTCCTCATCTAATTGAATTAGCAATAGAAAGTGCAACTATAAAATGTGAAAATAACTATTTACTTCCGAAAGATTGGAAAGGGATCAAATTACTTGTTACAGCTGGAGCGACAATAGAGGATCTTGACTGTACAAGATATATCTCAAATAGAAGCTCAGGGTTAATGGGCGTACTTCTTGGCCAAGCCGCACGATTTAGAGGAGCAAGTGTTGATTTTATTCATGGGCAATTACAAATAGAAGAAGACCTTTTAGAAGGTCTAAATAGTTTTGAAATAAGAAGTTCTCATGATATGGAAGCGATACTTGAAAAACTTCATTCATCTGCCGATGTTATAGCCATGACAGCTGCGGTAGCAGATGCAAGAGCAAAAGGTAATCCTAATAAGATGAAATTCCCAAAGAGATATCTTCTTGAGTCTCTAAAAGATCAACTTGAGATAGTTCCTGATTTAATTGAGAAGTTAGTCAAAAAAAGAGAAAAGAAACAAATTTTCTTAGGTTTCTCTGCGCTAACTGGCGATGATGAAAACATTAAAAAACTTGCGATAGCGAAAAAAACAAGTAAGGGCTGCGACCTCTTAATGGCAAACCCTGTTGATAAAGCAAATCAAGGATTCGAGTCAGATTTTAATGGTGGATGGTTATTAGGTCCGGAAGATAGAGTTCAGAAAATATCGGTGAATTCAAAATTTTCAATAGCCCATAACTTATTAGATGAACTAAAAAGCCTTTTAATGGTCAAATCAATAAAAAAATAACAATAAAGATACAAAACCACCTGAAAGACGTGAAACGAGCCAAAGCATTGCACTGGAATGGTTCTCACGATATTGGGGCGTTTTTTTAGGCAACAATTAAGCTACGAGTTGTTTAGAGCTGCAAAAGGCTATACATAAGGCGCATTTCCCCCTGTAAGCTCCCAACTGAGTAATAGGGCGGTTTTTATACCGCGTTCATTTGGCCTTTAGGCTTCCCTTCCATGAGATTTCGTCCTTTGCTAGCCCTAGTGCTTGCTTTCTGTCTCACTTTCATAGCTGCCCCAAGTAGTGTCTCTGCCTCTGGAGAAAGAGGTAATGCAAGATTTGCCGATGTTGTTAATACCGGCAAAGCAAATGATTGCCCAACAATATCTGCTGGATCTGACGGATCAATCAGTATTGATGGAGGCCTTACAGATATCTGCATGCACCCAACAGAAGTGTATGTAAAGGTAGCTAAATCAAGGAGATCAAAAGCTGAATTCTTACCAGCAAAAATTATTAGCCCAAGAAACAACACAACCGTTGAACAAGTCTATGGTGATGTTTCTGGTAGCACCTTTAAAGAGCAAGGTGGTATTGACTTTCAGTTAATAACAGTTCTTGCTCCAACTGGAGAGGAATTTCCCTTTGTTTTCTCAGCCAAGGATATGGCTGTAGATTTTAAAGGAAAGTCAATTGCTCCAGGCACCGAAGCTTCCGGAACTACCTACACACCTAGCTATCGCACCGGTGACTTCTTAGATCCAAAAAGTAGAGCTAAAGACACAGGTGTTGAATATGCACAAGGTCTAGTTGCCTTAGGTGGTGACGATGAAGAACTTGCAAAAGAAAACATCAAAAGAGACCTTGATGGCCAAGGGGTTATAACTCTTGCAATCGAAAATGTTGATTCTGATACTGCAGAATTCACTGGATCTTTTGTTGCAATCCAACCATCAGATAATGATCTTGGATCTAAAGAGCCCGTCGATGTCAAAATCATTGGCGAGTTATATGGTCGCAAAGCCTAAAATCAGGTATTTGTTTTATAAAAAAGATCAAAAAAAAGAAGGGGTCAATGACCCCTTCTTTTTTATATGATCTGGCTCTAGTATTTTTACCCCCTCTCTGGGAGAATCACTTGGATCGATATACACATAATGACCTCTCAAAAATCATTTTCTTGTTCAAGATCAGAAATAATAAAACCATATGGAGGAAAACTTGAAAATTTAATGGTTGAATCTGACCAATTTGAGAAAGTAAAAAAAAGTGCTGCTAAAACAATAGAATGTTCTGATCGTAATGCTTGTGATATAGAACTACTTGCTGTAGGAGCTTTCTCTCCTCTGAAAGGATTTATGCAAAGAGCAGATTATCAATCTGTTGTTGAGAAAAACAGAACAACTGCTGGAATATTATTTGGTCTCCCAATTGTTATGGATACAGATAGAGAAGATCTATCAATTGGTGACAGAGTACTTCTTCAATATAAAAATGAACCTTTAGCAGTACTAACTATAGAAGACAAGTGGGAACCAGACAAAGTTTTAGAAGCTAAAGGATGCTATGGAACTACCTCCTTAGAACATCCTGCAGTGCGAATGATTGCAATGGAAAGAAAAAGATTTTATTTAGGAGGAAGTATAGAAGGCTTACGACTTCCCAAAAGAATATTTCCCTGTAAAACTCCTTCAGAGGTAAGAAAAGAACTTCCTTTAAATCAAGATGTTGTTGCATTTCAATGTAGGAACCCAATTCATAGAGCCCACTACGAGCTATTCACACAATCTCTGCATGCTGAAAATGTAAGCGAGGGTGCAGTCGTACTAGTTCACCCCACATGCGGACCTACACAAGAAGATGACATCCCAGGTTCTATTCGCTTCCAGACTTACGAAAAATTAGCAGAAGAGGTATCAAACCCAAGAATTAGATGGGCTTATCTACCGTATTCAATGCACATGGCTGGGCCTAGAGAGGCTCTACAACACATGATTATCCGACGAAACTATGGTTGTTCTCATTTTATAATCGGACGAGATATGGCTGGGTGTAAATCGCAGTTAACTGGAAAAGATTTTTATGGTCCTTATGATGCTCAAAATTTCGCCAAATCATGTTGCAATGAATTAGAAATGCAGACTGTCCCCTCTCTAAACCTTGTTTACACAGAGGAAGAAGGATATGTAACAGCTGATCATGCAGAGGCTTCTGGTTTAAAGATAAAAAAACTCAGCGGTACCCAATTCAGGCAAATGCTCAGAGAAAATAAAGACATTCCAGAATGGTTTGCATTCAAAAGTGTCGTAGAAGTTCTTAGAGGGAATTAACAGTAAGGCAAGAATCCTATTAATATTCATTCATCATGATTAAAAAACCTTGAACAAACGCTGGAGAAACATAGCCCTCTACTTCTTAATCGTTGTAGTAGTGATTTTTGTAGGTACTGCTTTCTTAGACAGGCCGAATCAACCTCAAGAATCAAAAAAACTAAGATATAGTGATTTCATTGAGGCAGTAGAAGACAATCAAATTAGTAGAGTCTTCATCTCTCCTGACAATGGAAGTGCAAAGATTATTGAAAACGATGGCAGCAGAGCAGAGGTCAATCTTGCTCCAGATAAAGACCTTTTACAAATACTTACTGAAAATAACGTAGATATAGCTGTTCAACCCGCTCCACAAGCCAATCCTTGGCAGCAGGCGATAGGTAGCCTTATTTTCCCACTCTTACTCTTAGGTGGTCTATTTTTCCTTTTCCGACGTTCTCAAGGAGGTGGCGGTGGAGGCAACCCTGCAATGAGTTTTGGAAAAAGCAAGGCTCGTCTTCAAATGGAACCTTCTACTCAAGTAACTTTTGAAGATGTAGCTGGTATAGAAGGTGCAAAATTAGAACTTACCGAGGTCGTTGATTTTTTAAAAAGTCCTGATAGATTTACCGCTGTTGGAGCAAAAATACCAAAAGGTGTTTTACTTGTTGGTCCTCCAGGAACTGGTAAAACTCTTTTAGCTAAAGCTGTAGCAGGAGAAGCGGGAGTTCCTTTCTTCTCTATATCAGGTTCTGAATTTGTTGAAATGTTTGTAGGTGTTGGGGCAAGTCGAGTAAGAGATTTATTTGAACAGGCCAAAAAAAATGCGCCCTGTATAGTTTTTATTGATGAAATTGATGCAGTTGGTCGTCAAAGAGGAGCAGGACTAGGCGGAGGTAATGATGAAAGAGAACAAACGCTTAACCAATTACTTACAGAAATGGATGGATTTGAAGGAAATACAGGCATTATTATTGTTGCTGCAACTAATAGACCAGATGTACTCGATTCTGCGCTTTTAAGACCTGGTCGATTTGATAGACAAGTAGTTGTTGACAGACCTGACTACATTGGACGTCTTCAAATACTAAATGTTCATGCTAAAGAAAAAACGCTTGCAAAAGATGTAGATCTAGATCAAGTAGCAAGAAGGACACCTGGTTTCACAGGTGCAGATCTAGCTAATTTACTAAATGAAGCAGCCATTCTTGCTGCTAGAAGAGAAAATACAGAAGTAAGAAATATAGAAATTAGTGATGCTATAGAGAGGGTTATGGCAGGGCCAGAGAAAAAAGACAGAGTTATGAGTAATAAGAGAAAAGAATTAGTTGCTTATCATGAGGCAGGACACGCATTGGTTGGAGCAGTTATGCCTGACTATGACCCTGTCCAAAAAATCTCAATTATCCCAAGAGGTCAAGCAGGAGGGTTAACATTTTTCACTCCTAGTGAGGAAAGGATGGAATCTGGACTTTATTCCAGATCTTATTTGCAGAATCAAATGGCAGTAGCTCTAGGTGGTCGAGTTGCAGAGGAAATAGTATATGGAGAAGACGAAGTAACAACAGGTGCTTCCAATGATCTAAAACAAGTAGCTCAGGTAGCCAGACAAATGGTTACTCGATTTGGCATGAGTGACAAATTAGGTCCGGTTGCTTTAGGAAGATCTCAAGGAGGAATGTTCCTAGGAAGAGATATAGCAGCCGAAAGAGATTTTTCAGAAGATACAGCGGCAACAATTGATGATGAGGTGTCTGCCTTAGTGGATATTGCTTATAAAAGAGCAACAAAAGCACTTATAGAGAATAGGTCTGTTCTTGATGAACTGGCTAAAATGCTCGTTGACAAAGAAACTGTTGACTCAGAAGACTTACAACAATTATTAATCAAACGTTCAGTAAAAGTTGCAGACTACATCTAACACAAATTCAAATTCATTAGGCTTATGGCATCAAAGTCAGGGAGAGCTCATCAATTCTTTAACAATAAATCCCTTAATTGTTGTTTTAAGAATTAGCATAGATGATTTAGATAACCTGTATATAGACCATATAATTTCTCTAATAAACAAGCTTAATTTTTTAGGAATTAAGCATATAGAAATTGGATGGTCATCACATAAAAATTGGATATTTTTTATAAAAGAATTAAAGACTCAATTAAAAATTAATAAATTAGGTGTTGCATCAATAACTAATTTAGAAGCTTTAGAACTAATAACTAAACTTGATTTTCACTATGCTATGTCTCCATGTTGGGATAAAGGACTTCAGCAAAAAGCAAAAGATTTTGGTAAAATTCTTATACCTGGTGTATTTACTCCTTCCGAAATTCAACAAGCATTAAACTTTGGATATCGAATAATAAAACTATTTCCAGCATCAAATTTAGGATTCAACTACCTTAAACAAATTAAAGCGTCTTTAAATCCATTTCCTTTTATGATTGCAGCAGGAGGTATTAAAGTTATTGATATAGATATATGGCTAAATGGAGGTTTTAAAGCAATTGCTCTAGGTAGAGAATTGATAAAAGACAACAGAATAGATCCTCTTCTTGAAGAGTGGTTAAAAGTAAAATAATAAGCTCAAATATTAAAATCTATTAGTTCATTTTTTTTATTAATATATAAGAAAGTTCGATTATCAAAGAATATCTACCAAAGACTACATTGTCCTCTATGTCGTAAAAGATGGTCTGCTAAAACTATAGATACCATAGCCTCAACCATTGGTACAGCTCTAGGTAAAACACAAGGATCATGTCTACCTTTGGCTGCTAAAGTTACTTTCTTGCCTTCGGAATTAATTGTCTGCTGATCTTTTCGGATAGTCGCTGTAGGTTTAAATCCAACCCTAAGTATTATTGGTTCTCCATTGCTAATGCCTCCTTGAATACCACCAGAGTTATTAGTGGAAGTTCTCAATCGATTCCCATCAGAAGGTAAAAAAGCATCATTATGATCACTACCTTTAAGAAAAGTACCAGCAAATCCTGATCCGATCTCAAATCCCTTACTAGCAGGGAGTGATATCAGTGCTTTTGCTAGATCAGCTTCTAATTTATCGAAAACCGGCATGCCAATACCAATTGGGGGGTTTCTAACAACACATTCAATAACCCCACCACAAGAATCGCCTTCAATACTTATCTCTTCAATTCGTTTAATCATTAATTTTGCGATGTCTTGATCAGGGCAACGAACAATATTAGCTTCAACATCTTCGATTTTAATTGAACTTAGATTGACATCTGCCTCGATATCATGAATTCGCTTTACCCATGCAACTATTTCAGTATTATTTGTTTTTTTAAGAAGTTGTTTTGCAATTGAACCTGCTGCAACCCTACCTATAGTTTCCCTCGCAGAGGCTCTCCCACCTCCACTAGAAGCTTGAATTCCATATTTCAACTGATAAGTTCCATCCGCATGTGATGGTCGAAAAACATTTTTCATCTCACCATAATCACCTGGACGCTGATCTTTATTTCGCACAAACATTGCTATGGGAGTACCTAGAGTTTGGCTATCTAAAATTCCGCTCAATATCTCTACCTGATCAAGCTCCTTACGAGGTGTCGTGATTTTGCTTTGTCCTGGTCTTCTTCTATCAAGATCTTTTTGAATTTCTTGAATATCTATTTTCAATCTAGGTGGACAGCCATCAACTATGACACCAACACCTCCTCCATGAGATTCTCCAAATGTAGATATTCTAAATAATTTTCCAAAGCTGCTTCCCATAAATTCCTCAACTAATTACCAGAAATAATGAAAATGTTCACACCAAATACTACACAATCGCATTTAATTAATACTAATAATATGTTCTTTAAAAAAAACCCCCTCTTCCAAAAAAGGAAGAGAGGGAAAACTGAAAATTTAATTTTAAGTTTTTTTATCTCAAAGAGATGTTTTTAACCAATAGCTGGAGCAACTAAAGCCACAGATGTGGACTCAGCAGCAGCAAGGTCAAGAGGGAAGTTATGAGCATTACGCTCGTGCATAACTTCCATACCTAGGTTTGCTCTGTTAAGAACGTCTCCCCAGGTAGGAACAACCTTACCACCTGCATCAACTACAGATTGGTTAAAGTTGAATCCATTTAGGTTGAAAGCCATGGTGCAAATACCCATAGATGTCAACCATACACATACAACTGGGAAAATAGCCAAGAAGAAGTGAAGGCTTCTGCTGTTGTTAAAGCTTGCATATTGGAAGATCAAACGACCGAAGTAGCCATGAGCTGCAACGATGTTATAGGTTTCTTCCTCTTGTCCAAACTTATAACCATAGTTCTGAGACTCAGTCTCGGTGGTTTCACGTATAAGTGAAGAAGTCACCAAAGAACCATGCATTGCTGAGAACAAACTTCCGCCAAACATACCTGCAACTCCAGCCATATGGAATGGGTGCATAAGTATGTTGTGCTCAGCTTGGAACACAAACATAAAGTTAAATGTTCCTGAAATTCCTAAAGGCATCCCGTCAGAGAAAGAACCTTGTCCAAATGGATAAACAAGGAACACTGCGAAAGCAGCTGAAACTGGAGCTGAATAAGCAACACAGATCCAAGGTCTCATACCTAAACGATATGAAAGCTCCCACTGACGACCCATCCAACCGCAAATACCAATAAGGAAGTGGAACACAACAAGCTGGTAAGGACCGCCGTTATAAAGCCACTCATCAAGAGTTGCAGCTTCCCAAATTGGGTAAAAATGAAGGCCTATTGCATTACTAGATGGAACTACAGCACCAGAGATGATGTTATTTCCATAAATGAAAGATCCTGCTACAGGCTCACGAATGCCATCAATATCAACTGGAGGAGCTGCTATGAAAGCAATTACAAAACATATTGCTGCCGCTAGAAGGCAAGGAATCATCAAAACACCGAACCAACCTACATAAATGCGGTTATCGGTAGAAGTGACCCACTCACAGAACTGCGGCCAACCTTTTAGCAACGATGAACGCTGCTGTCTAATGGTGGTCATGAGGACGTGAATTCAAAAGTCCCAAAGGGACATTTTTTAAGTAAGAACGGGTATTAGCCCGCCAGGAGGATCTTAAAGGAAAACTTGCAAAAGTGCGCAAGGATTATCAAAGGTTCTTATTAAGAAAATATATAGTTACTTGCAATAGATCAAAGAAATACTTATATGAGTACGCCTGAGTCGCACCACTAAAAATAAGATTAAAACCTAAATTCTTAGATATTGACCAAATCATACAAATCTTCAGCCCATGGCGTTTGAAAATCTATAACTTCTTTCTTAGTTAAAATCATAGCTATATTTTTCTCAGCATATGCTGCTTCATTAATAAATACTGGTACTAAATCATTTTCTTTAGAATAATTATGAAGTTTAAATAATTCTCCTTCTATATTAGCAAATATATTTTGATCAATACTTAAGGGACTCCAATCTTTACTCTGAACCTCTGAATGAATAAATGCATTGGGTAAACCAGATGAATCTCTAGGAAAATCTATACTTTTAAAATACCTATGAATTATTAATTGTTTAGGAAAAATCGCATTGTTATTAATAACATTATTTATTTCCTCAATGCATGTTTCTATCATCAACAATGTTTGATTGATAATTTTGTTATGAATCACTCCTTGGGGAACAGGACCAATTTCAACAACAAAACCACAAGGCCATGCTTCAACTAAAAACCCATTTTGAGAATCATCTCCCTCATGCAAGTAAATAGGAACCTGCAAACGCTTTTGAATTAAAGAAACAATTGCCAAATCAACAGATCTCCTCCCATAAACAACGATACTTGTCCCCATCGAAGAAGTAGTGCTATGAAAATCTATGACTATTTGAGATGGGTTGTTACCCCTAGGTCCATTCTCAAGTACCAATTCTCTAGCTATGCAAGTTTCCAAGTCTTTATTTGCATAGTTTTCAAGTAATTCTGGTGAGAAGCTTCTATTTAAATCTTTATCTATATATCTTTGACATTTTTTCCTAGCTATTGGGTTCGCAATAACCTTATTAAGGTTTAAACCACTTGTATGAATTAAAGTAGGCTTTTTATCCCATTGGTCAAAAAGCCAAGGCGCATTAATTTCATTGCCATGAGTTCCTGCAACCAAAAGCAATTGAAATCCAGACATCACTAATTATAAATTTTTTAATCTTCTTCTAAAAATATCTACAAAATAAATTTCATGTCAATCCCACCAGTAATTGTTTCATCAGCAAAAAAAGCTTGGAGATGGCAATGGAACCAATTAATGAATGGTCTTGCTCCTGCAGACCAAGATGGAAATTACTGCCGAAAAGAAAGTCAAGCAAAAGAAGCAAAGCCTCCTTCTAAAATTGATCTTTTAAACAGAAACTCTGAAGAATTGCCAATATTAATAATTGGTCGCAGTTGCCCTTGGGCCCATAGGACTTGGTTGCTATATGAACTCAAGAATCTTAAAAACAAACTTAACCTTTTAATAGCAGAGCCTGATTATGAAGCTGGATTATGGAAAATAAAACCTAACTGGATGGGATGCGAAAACCTTCTAGAGATTTACAAACTTTGTGGATCAGAACCAGCACTAAGAGCTACGGTTCCCGCACTGATTGACCCCAAAATAAATAAAAAACCTATATTACTTGGAAATGAAAGTGCTCAACTTGTAGAAGCATTGAATATATGGCCTACACAAGATGAATATCCAGATTTCTTCCCATCAGATCTACGCGAAGAAATAAATAAATGGCAAGATATTATTCAAGAATCAGTTAATAACGGAGTTTATAAATGTGGCTTTGCTAGGAATCAATCCTCCTATGAGAAGGCAAGCGAAGAGCTCTTTAATGCTCTCAATATATTGGAAAAAAGCCTTTCCTCGAAAGGGCCTTGGCTTTGTGGAGAAAAGATAACTCTTGCGGATATAAGACTTTTTCCCACAATGATTCGTTGGGAATCAATTTACGCTCCTTTATTTGGCTGCAGTCAAAAACCTCTAGTTTCTTTTCCTAACATTGTAAATTGGATAAAGAATTTCTATTCAATCCCCAATGTATCTTCCACTTGCAATGCGAAGAATTGGAGAAATGATTATTTCGGTGCACTTTTTCCTTTAAATCCTAATAATGTTGTTCCTAGAGGTCCTACTATAAAAGAAATAATAAATAACTTTTAAATTATAGTTTTGCATTTATAATAAAAATATTTATGAAAAGCTATGGAAAGTAAATTAGAATTTAATGGAGTATATGGTAAATACCATATAACTAATGATGATCAAATTGAAGTTAAGAAATATAGAATAGCTCTGTTAATTTGTGGAATAAGTTTTACTTCTGGAATGCTCCAATGGATCACTTTTGGTGGGTCATTTGCATGGATTTGGCTGGTTCCAATGTCTATAGGCTTAGGGTTTGCTCTTAAGTGGGTACATATATATATTCAGATACTTCATAGAGCACTACAATTTTTTTGGGGCTTAGGTTCTATAGGTATTTTAATACTTATTCTGCAGGGTAATTGTCAGGAACTTTTATCTAAATTCGCCTCTCAACCAATATTAACTTTATTAATCGGTCCTTATTTTGCAGCAATGACTGGATTAGGATTTAAAGAATTTTTCTGCTTTCAACGTCCAGAGGCTATTGGTCTAACACTATTTCTTCCCATTGCTTTAGGAAGTCATTTGCTAGGAATACTTAATAATGAATTAGTCATGGGGCTAATGCTGTTTTCAGCAATTCTATTGTTAATTCTTTCACTCAGAAAATTTGGTATGGATCCAGCTTCTGATATTGGGGACAAAAGTGTATTTGAATACCTAAAGAGAGAAGGAAAAACTTCAGGTCTTTGATTAATAACAATATAAAATTATTTTAAGTAGCATAAAAAAGACAATGAGCTTATATCATTTGAATGACTAGGTTTGTAAAGGAAGGTGTTGTAAACCAAACCAACATTTAGTGACAGAAATGACTAATATATTTATCGTAAAAGAGTCTAAAGCTAAAGGCTTAAAGCAAGAACCAATGAAATCAATCGACGAACACATTCAGAAGGATCAATCTGAGATTCTTTCAGCAAAAGCCGAAGGCAATGCTGCTAAAGCAAGACATTTTGAAGAAGAGCTTCATTCTCTTGAAGAGTATAAGGAGCATCATCCAGAGGATAAGCATGATCCCAATGCTCTTGAATTATTTTGTGATGCAAATCCAGATGAGCCTGAATGCCTTGTTTACGACGATTAAAAAGTGGGCATAAGCCCACTTTTTTTTTATTTAATCTCACTAAAAGGTTATTTAATAATCCATATTGAAATCTGATGGACTGCCAGTAAGAGAACAAACAACAGATTCTTCATTTCTCATTTCTCTAACTTCTTTAATAGGTCGACCCATTCGTTTTAGAACGTCAACATCTTGAGAAGTTTGACAACGTGCGATTACGCTACCTTGCTCATCAAAACAAGTGTAATAATTCATAAAAAATATAATCTCATACTATTTATGACCAATTCTTTATCACTAGACAAGCATTAATTTGCTAAAAAACATTTAGAAAATATTAAATATCTAATTTTGACCAAATTTTGTTTAGGAGAATATCCAATCCTTTCCTCATTCCAGCAGAAATCAAAACAAAATCATTTTTCCATAAATCCTTTAAAGGTTTAGACAAGTTTTGCAAACAATTTTTGTCGATAAGCTCAGTTTTGTTTAAAACCAAAATTCTTGGCCGATCAATTAATCCATGTCCATATGAAATCAACTCCTTTTCTAAAATTCTTATATCATCCAATGGATTTGATGCAGAACAGTCAACAAGATGGACTAATAATTTAGTTCTTTCAATGTGTCTTAAGAATTCGTGTCCCAAGCCAATACCTTTAGAAGCACCTTCAATTAAACCAGGAATATCAGCAAAAACAGTTCCATCACCAGTTGGTTTGCGAACAACTCCAAGATTTGGGATCAAGGTTGTAAAGGGATAATCAGCAATTTTTGGTCTTGCAGAAGAAAGTACAGAAATTAATGTACTTTTACCAGCATTTGGTAAGCCAATAATGCCTACTTCTGCTAATAGTTTCAATTCAAGATGAAGAAACCATTCTTCCCCATCTTTTCCTTCAGTAAACTTTTCAGGTGCTCGATTTCTATTACTTAAATAATGAGCATTTCCAAGACCTCCTCTACCTCCAAAGGCAACAATCAAAGTATCTCCATTGGTCGTCAAATCTCCGAATATAATGCCAGTATCAATATTTCTAACCTCAGTTCCACAAGGAACTTTTAAAATGAGATCGTCACCAGATGCACCAGTGCATTTATTTGGTCCTCCTCTACCACCATTGTTAGAAAGAATTATTTGTTTAAACTTGAAATCCAATAATGTCTGCAGGTTCGAATCAGCTTGAAAAATAATATTCCCGCCATTTCCTCCATCTCCTCCTGAAGGTCCACCAGCAGGAACATATTTTTCTCTTCTAAAAGCAACTATTCCATCACCTCCTCGTCCTGCCCTAACTGTTATACGTGCTTGATCTATAAACTGCATTTTATATAGTTATAGCTATGTATTAGAAGGATCTTGAAGAGCCGAATCTTAACTGTACTTTATAAAAAGAAAGGAAAAATGGTTGGAAGACTGAATGATGTATTTGAGGATGTTGAGGCAAAATTAACTGGAAATGTTTTCAACAAGAAACAATTATAGAATTCATTCCATCGTCTATAAATATCAAATTCACAAGAGAGGCTATAAAGAAAACCGCTAAAATATAAAACCACATCCCTCAATTAGCGCAGCCAAATATCAATTAAATCACTCGTTTATTAGAGAAAATTACTTGTAATGCAACAAGACAATTGCCTATCACTAGGCTATTATTCCGATTCGAGAAGTGGGCTGATAGAAAAAGATGCAGGGATATCCGAGTTAATTTACCTTCATTATTTCTGTATGAGAAGCATTATGAAATCATTCAACAAGTTATTTTTAACTCCTGCAGCACTTGGCCTTTTAGCACCAATCGCTATCAGTGCAGGATCAGCCTCTGAATTCGAAACAACTACAAAAGTTAGTGGTACAACAACTTTTATTGTTGGTGCAACTGATTTTGAACAAGGTGTTGCTAATAGCGGATCAGCTGTAATTTCTAAGTATGCAGTTGATTTTACTGTAAATACAAGTTTCACAGGAGAAGATAGCTTAGTTGCTGGGTTCGAAACTGGTAATGACGATGCAAATAACAAGATGGCTACAACCAGTTCAGTTATTGGGAATGGGAGTTTAAATATTCATTCTCTTTACTACCAATTCCCTATTGGTGACAACTTTACCGTTGCAGCCGGTCCTCTTTTAGATCAAGACGACTTAATCCCAACTACTTTGTCTACCTACAGTAATACTGGAACCTTGGATGCCTACCTTATGGAGCCAGGAGGTATAGCAACTCATGGTTTAACTGGTTCCGGAGCCGCAATAGCTTTTAATAACGAAAAAGGATTTAATGCAAGTGTAAACGTTATTTCCACATTAGGAGCAAATTCAACGCAAGGTATGTTCACTAGTGAAGGGTTGGATATAGTTACTTTGTCTGCTGGATATGACTCAAGTAATGCTGGCTTTGGTGTGATTTATTCAAAAATAGATGATCCAACTTCACTACTGGAGACATACGATGGAAATATCTCAGATTTATTAGGAACTACCTTTGACGACTCCCATATCGTTGCAGTAGGTGGTTATTGGAACATTACAGAATCAGCTGATGTAAGTGCAGCCATAACTCATATCAACCCAGGCGTTTCAGGTACAGATAATGGCCAAACTTTTGCTGTTGGAGTCGATTACGAAGTAGGACCTGGGACAATAAGTGTAGGAGCATCTACCTACCCTGAATGGAATCTAACTACAGGAGATTACAGTCAAGCTGGAAATATGTATGAAGTTTATTATGAATTCCCAGTTGCTGATAGCATAAAAGTAAAGCCATTATTACAGGTAACGGGGCTTGATTCAGATTGGGTTGATCAGAACATTTATGCTATAGAGACTCAATTTAGTTTTTAATAGATCAAAAATATTAATTTTTTAAATTTGAATTAAATATACTAATAAATTTAAATATTTCCAGCTTCTACACAAGTCCATCTATGGTCAAATTGCCATACTTTTTTATATATTGCATCAGTTATCTCCTCACCTGCTGCATTACATAAAGACAAAGTCTCCATTGGAATCGAATGCAAAGTTGGACTTGTTATTCCACTTACTTCAGGTCTTGTTCCTGGTCCTTGCCGATAACTCCCAATGACAAGCAAGTACTTGGCTATTGCTTCTGACTGAAAACTAAGAACTGCCAGCAATGAGAGAAGAAATGAAAGAATGAAGTTTCTTTTTCTTAGCATAAGTAATTAATTCATTTGAAATAATTATAAATTATATTATTCACAATTGATTCAATTAAATTATTTTCTTCTAATTTAGAAATCGATAAGATGATTTATTCCCTAGCAAACTTTTTCCTTAACCATAATTCCTTTTATTGATAAATCCAATCCTCAAATTTATTGCAAATACTAAGTTTACATATAAGAAATCAACATTTTATTTTTCCATGCATGATAAAAATTATATTCATTGTGTAAATATAAAGAGGATAAATCTAAACAGCTATTATTATTACAACTAGATAACCAAATTTAATTCATAGAATAATTTAATTCTACATACAAAATAGAGTATACGATTGAATACAAATATTGATAGAGAGTAGATTACTGATTGGTTTTGGAAAGAAATATGCAAAGTCAATCAAGATAATCTATAAATTATTTCAACCAAACAACACTGCAACCAGCTCCACCATCCTGTAAATCAGCAGCTCTTATTTTATCAACATAATCAAGACTTTCAAGCCAATCTAAAAGGCCTTTTTTTAAGCGGCCACTACCAATGCCATGAACAATCCATAAAGGACTGATTGTATTTCTTAATTTTTCTTCGACAACAGATTCAGCTTCGTGGACTCTCAGTCCCCTAACATCAATAGTGTTTTTCTTAGTTCTAACGATTGAAGAACTACCTAAAGATATACTAGTTTTGATATTAATTACAGATTTAGGATGAGTAGGTTTTTGCCCTTCCAGGCTTTCTACAGAGTTCAAATCCACAGTACTTCTAAACATACCGCACATAACAATCAATTGCATTCCATCATCTGAGACTTTCTTAACTTCTCCTGACTTCCCTAAAGAAATCACCCTGACACGATCACCTACTTTTGGGAACCACCTTGTTTTTTTATTATTAGTTTTTCTTTCACGATTACGTGCCTCAAGTTTCTTTAATCTTTGGCCAGCCACCCTAGCCATCTCACCATCAGCCGACCCATCTCGTAATCGTCTAATCAATTCCCTTACTTCCTTTTGTCCTTCTAAAATAGACGTTTCTAATTGCTTGCGACGTTGCTCCTGAAAATCTTGGGACAGTTTTCGTTGTTGTTCCCATTGGCTTAGCAACTCTTCATGAAGCAACTCAGTACGAGCCAGAAGAGCAGCAGCATCTTCTGCAGCTTCTTGCTGTTTTTTGCGCTGATCTTCCAAACCTTGTATTACATGATTTATATTTTCTATACCATGGCTACTAATTAAGTTTTGTGCGCTCTCAATAACCGCCTGTTCAAGGCCTAATCTCCTTGCAATTACTAAGGCGTTACTTCTTCCTGGTATACCCCAATGTAAAAAATATGTAGGACTCATCGTTTCACTACAAAAGCCAACAGAGGCATTTTCAAAACGCGAGTCACTATATTTTAATGACTTCAATTCCCCAAAATGAGTAGTCGCAATAGTCAAGCGAGTTCTATCAGCAAGAGTGCTCAACAATGCCATAGCCAGGGCAGTACCTTCTGTTGGATCAGTGCCCGCACCTAACTCATCCAATAAAACCAATGAAGGTCCAGATTGATTGGTTAATGACTTAAGAATGCGATCTATACGAATAATATGTCCACTAAAAGTAGACAAGCTTTGTTGAAGTGATTGCTCATCACCAATATCTGCTAAAATCTGATTAAACCAAGGTAAAGATGGTTTACCTATACATGGCAAAAATAATCCAAGTTTTGCCATAAGGGCTGCCAATCCAATACTTTTTAATGTGACTGTTTTCCCCCCAGTATTTGGTCCTGTAATCGCAACTACTCTTAATTCTGAAGAAACATCCAAGCTAACTGGTACCACCTTATTCCCTCCCTCATAATGCTCTTGCCAAACAAGCAAAGGATGTCGGAACTCTTCAAGCAAAAATTTGGTTTCTGATTCTTTGTGTATCTGTGGAGCGACTCCTCCTAACCACTTTCCATATCGTGCTCGTGCTAAAGCAAAGTCTAGTTTCATTAAGATTTGACATAGCAATGTTAGTTCCGAGAAATTTGAGCCAACTTCACTACTCCATTGTGCCAATAATCTCTTTTCTTCTAGCAGAATTTTTCCTTGCAATACACTAATTTGATCTCCTAAAAGAATTATTGATTGTGGTTCTATAAAAATAGTATTGCCCGAAGCAGAGCTATCATGAACAGTGCCTTTAAACTGATCAACGGCATTTGCCTTTACTGCTAAAACTGGCCTGCCAAATCTTTCAGCAATAATATTATCTTGAAGAATCGTAGAATATCTATTCATAATCTCTTTTATTAGCTCTCGTCTTTCTATTCGTAAGTGGAATAAATTATTACGCAAGTTAGTCAATTTCTCACTAGCTCTATCCGCTACGCGTCCACCTTCTTCTAATCCAAACTCTATAAGTCTCTTTAGCTCAGGCAAAGTCTTCATATCAGCTACTAAGCGAGAGATAATTGGTCGAATTTCCGTTTGTACAATCTGACTACGTAATCGTCGCGAAGCTTTTAAAGTTTCTGCGATTTCTAAGAGTTCCAAGCCAGAAGCAACACCTCCCTTTAAACATCTGTTCAAAATATGCTCTATATCATTAACACCAAGAAAACTCAAGCCTCCTTCTATCTCCTCATCTATCTCACTCATCTCAATAGTTTCAGCAAGATAACTACAAGAAGTCTCAAATTCCTTTGGAATTAAACCACTATTACATTTTCGTCTACCTGGAGAAGTGCTTGCAAATGAAGCAAGTTGCTCACAAACTCTTTGCCACTCCAATAATTCAAGTGATTCTTCAGATGCAGTATCAAAAAGAGATAAGTTAGAGTTCTTCTTTTTGAAAGCCATTCAATATTATTCTGTTATTTCCTGATTAGAAGGAATTCCTTCTACAGGCAAATACAACATTTCCAACCAATTCCCTTCAGAATCTTTGAGATAGAAAGACGAAGTGCCATCGCGATGTTCATGTATAGAGCCAACTTTAACTCCAGCTGCCATTAATTCCTGATGAGCTTTTTCGACCTCAATTTTATTTGTAAAATGAAAAGCAAAATGAGGACCTGCAGCTTTATAATTAGGACCCAATAAAGCCAATCCATCAGTACTAGGCTGGGCTTCTAAATAACACCACTCACTATCATCCCAAACGAGTTTCATGCCCAAACTCAGATAAAAAGATTTTGCTCTTTCTAAATCTTTTACTCTTATGGCAACATGACCAAGCCTTTTTACATTAACAATTTTTTTTTTCAAAATCTTTTCAACAATTAGGCTTCATTCTAAAAGCATTCCCAGAAAATTTATTGGAATCTATTTAACAAATTAAATTAGTTCATCTTTTAACCAATTAGCCGCATCACATGCATGATAAGTCAAAATCAAATCAGCCCCTGCCCTTTTAAAACTTAATAGAGTTTCAAGGACAACCGCCTTTTCATCAATCCATCCCTGCGCAGCTGCGGCTTTAACCATGGAATATTCACCGCTTACGTTATATGCAGCAATAGGCAATTCAGACTCTTGCCTTAGCCTTAAAATAATATCCAAGTAAGCAAGTCCAGGCTTAACCATCAATATATCTGACCCTTCCTGTTCATCTAGCTGAGCCTCTGTAATGGCCTCTCTAGAGTTAGCTGGATTCATTTGATAAGTACTTTTATCTTTTGGAATAGGCTTTAAGTTCAAAGATTTTGGAGCTGAGTCAAGTGCCTCTCTGAATGGTCCGTAGTATGCAGAAGAATATTTAGCGGTATAACTAATAATCCCAACATTTTCAAATCCTTCATCATCCAAAGCCTCACGAATAGCACCAACACGTCCATCCATCATGTCACTCGGACCAATCAAATCTGCACCAGAATCAGCCTGAACAATTGCTTGTTTGCATAGCTGATCAACTGTTTCGTCATTCAAAATCTCTCCATCTGAATTGACAATTCCATCATGTCCATCACTTGAATATGGATCTAAAGCTACATCAGTCATAATTATCATCTCAGGCAATTCTTTTTTTAGCTTCCTAATTGCTCTTGGAATTAAACCGTTTTCATTAAAACATTCTTCGCCTTCTTCAGTTTTAAGAGAGTCAGCAATCTTTGGGAATAAGACAACACATCTAATTCCTAGCTCCCAAGCTCTTGTAACTTCTCCAATCAAAGTATCTAATGTCCAGCGATTTGCACCAGGCATAGCTCCTATTGGTTCAATATCCTTTCCCTCATGAATGAATAAAGGGTAAATAAAATCAGATGCAGAAACAATATTTTCTTTCACCATACTTCTTAAAGCAGGTGTTCTTCTTAAGCGGCGAGGTCGATAGGTTAATTCCATATGTTTAAAGTCAAATCAACTAACACTGATCGTAGAGCTTTCAGGAAAATGAAACTCATTAATGGCACTATCCAAGCACTTTTTATTATTGACTTTACATCTGATCATTTTCTTAAAAGCATTACTATAACAAGTATTTCGATGCATACCTCGATAAAGATCTGAAAAAAATAAAGAATTATTTTTAAAATAAAAGGATATATAGAACCTTTTAATCTCTTTAAAAATAAAAATCATATGGTACCTCTACAAGTTAAGCTGCATCAAGTTAATTGAAAAATGGAGTTTTTTAAGTGAACCTAATTCATGGTCTTCACCTTAAAAACGTTAGAGGTGATGTATTAGGGGGTCTTACAGCTGCAGTTGTTGCATTACCTTTAGCACTAGCCTTTGGTAATGCAGCTCTTGGCCCTGGAGGGGCAATATATGGACTTTACGGGGCAGTTGTTGTTGGATTTCTTGCTGCCTTGTTTGGAGGAACTCCTGCACAAGTAAGTGGTCCCACAGGACCAATGAGCGTAACAGTTGCTGGAGTTGTAGCAAGCCTTGCAGCTGTAGGAGTTCCAAGAGATCTTTCTGCAGAGCAAATTTTGCCCCTTGTAATGGCTGCTGTGGTTATAGGAGGCTTATTTCAAGTCTTATTTGGAATCTTAAAGCTTGGGAAATATATAACACTTGTCCCTTACTCAGTCGTATCAGGCTTTATGTCTGGTATTGGTGTAATTATAATCGCCCTTCAAATTGGACCTCTTTTAGGAATTAGTACAAGAGGTGGTGTAATTGAATCTCTATCTACGGTTTTCAATAATTTTCAACCCAATGGAGCAGCTATAGCAGTAGCCATAATGACTCTTGCCATAGTTTTTCTAACTCCCAGAAAAATAAGTCAATGGATTCCTTCTCCACTCTTGGCTTTATTAATAGTTACACCTCTTTCAATTGTTCTTTTTGGTGGCAATGCTGTAGATCGAATAGGTGAAATACCAAGAGGAGTACCATCACTTAGTATTCCTAGTTTCAATCAATACTTACCAATTATTCTTAAAGCAGGTCTTGTTCTTGCAGTATTAGGAGCAATTGATTCCTTACTTACTTCACTTGTTGCAGACAATATTTCGCAAACAAGACATAACTCTGACAGAGAATTGATTGGTCAAGGAATCGGGAATGCTATTGCGGGCTTATTCTCTGGCCTCCCAGGCGCTGGGGCAACAATGAGAACAGTTATAAACGTCAAATCAGGAGGTGCGACTCCATTATCTGGGATGGTTCATTCAATCGTCCTATTAATAGTTTTAGTTGGTGCAGGTCCTCTTGCAGAGCAAATACCAACAGCCCTTCTAGCAGGAATTCTTATAAAAGTTGGTTTAGACATTATTGATTGGGGGTTCCTACTCCGGGCTCATAAACTTTCTCTTAAAACTGCCAGTGTGATGTATGGCGTTTTATTAATGACTGTTTTCTGGGATTTAATCTGGGCAGTATTAGTTGGTGTGTTTATAGCAAATATGCTCACAATAGATTCAATCACGCAAACACAATTAGAAGGAATGGAAGCTGATAACCCCATTCAATCAGGTGATGAAGATCTACCATCTTTACCTTTAGAGGAAAAAGATTTGCTTAGTAATTGCTCTGGAGAAGTAATGCTATTCAGACTAAAAGGTCCACTTAGTTTTGGAGCAGCAAAAGGAATAACTGAAAGAATGATGCTTGTAAGAAATTACAAGGTTTTAATCTTGGATATAACAGATGTCCCAAGGCTAGGGGTAACTGCAACCCTAGCAATAGAAGATATGATTCAAGAGGCAAGAATCAATTCAAGAAAAGCTTATGTTGCAGGTGCAACTGGCAAAGTTAAAGAGAGACTATCTAAATTTGGAGTCTCAGGATTAATAGACACTAGGAAACAAGCATTAGAAATAGCACTAAATGAAATAAAAGACTGATATTTAAGGTTGCATTAAAAGCAAATCTTACACCCTGAAAAAGATCTGAATCTAAATCGAACCTTATGGAGACCAATCTTGTACTTCAAAATGTTTTAACTCCACCGGTACTTTTCTTCTTTCTTGGAATTATTGCTGTAGTTGCTCGATCTGATCTTGAAATTCCTGCTCCTTTACCTAAATTATTTTCTTTATACCTGTTATTGGCGATTGGCTTTAAAGGTGGATTAGAACTTGAAAAAAGTGGACTTGGTGGGCAAGTCCTTCCAACTGTTTTGGCTGCTATAGCCATGTCATTATTTATACCTCTAGTATGTTTTTTAATCTTACGTTTAAAACTTGATGTTTTTAATTCCGCAGCAATTGCGGCAGCGTATGGATCAATAAGTGCAGTTACATTTATTACAGCTGAAAGCTTTCTAGCAAGCCTAGAAATTCCATTTGATGGTTTCATGGTTGCGGCTTTAGCCTTAATGGAATCCCCTGCAATAATTGTTGGTCTATTGCTAGTAAAATTAGGAGCTCCAAAAAATCGTCCTAATGGTAGAGAAATGAAATGGGGATCAATTCTTCATGAATCAATGCTTAATGGATCAGTTTATTTGCTTTTAGGAAGTCTTTTGATCGGATTCTTAACTGCTGCTAATAATCCTATTGGCATAGAAAAAATGAATCCTTTTACAGATAAATTATTCTATGGAGCCGAATGCTTTTTTCTATTAGATATGGGAATAGTGGCAGCGCAGCGACTCCCTGGACTTAAAAAAGCAGGTTCATTTTTAATTATGTTCGCAATTTTTATTCCTTTGCTAAATGCATTAATTGGAATTTTTATAGCGAAGTTATTATCACTTGAACCAGGTAACGCATTATTATTTGCAGTTCTTTGTGCTAGTGCCTCATATCTTGCTGTACCAGCTGCAATGCGCATGACAGTACCAGAAGCAAAAGCAAGTTATTACATTTCAACTACTCTTGGACTAACATTTCCTTTTAACATTGTTATAGGGATACCGCTCTATATGAGTTTAGTAAACAAAATCATCCCTTCTATTGGATAAATAAATGAAACGCTTAGATCTAATTTTTAGTGAAAGAGAACTCGATGCAATTCTTGAAGCTCTTGAATCTGCCGACGTACCCGGTTACACGGTTATGAAACATGCAACTGGTAAAGGACCTCAAACAATTTGTTCAGAAGATATGGAGTTCACTGGCCTTGGGACTAATGCTCATGTAATAGTTTTTTGTGAGCTTGAAATGATAGAAAAAATCAGAGCCAACGTAAGATCTATTCTTAATTACTATGGTGGAGTCGCTTATATATCAGAAGCAATTGAAATGTAAAAAACAGTTTAAGAATGTACCCAATCCACTCTAATTGATTTACGGCTATTTAAATATCGATCTATAGCCATAGCTGCAA
Source organism: Prochlorococcus sp. AG-363-C02 (assembly GCA_003278345.1). Taxonomy (GTDB): domain Bacteria; phylum Cyanobacteriota; class Cyanobacteriia; order PCC-6307; family Cyanobiaceae; genus Prochlorococcus_E. Next base: position 27,884 of record QCFH01000009.1, read on the forward strand.
TACAACCATCTGAAGCAGCAACTACAGCCTGTTTAAAAGGTGTATTTCTAATATCTCCTATAGCCCAAACCCCCTCGGAAGTAGTCGACATGAAGTCATCAACTACCACACCTCCATCATCTTTAAATGCAATCTGATCTCCCAAAAAATCTGTTATAGGCTTTGAACCACTCATATATACAAATACTCCATCTACAGATAAAAACTGATTATCTTCTTGAGACCGATTTTTAATATGGACTCCAGTAACACCTCCTTCATTTCCTTCGATTTTCATTAATCTTGTCTTGCTCCAATGTTTTACATTAGATTCTCGCAATAAAGCCTGAGCATGCACATCGTCTTCTTTGGGATCATTAGAAGTAAGCCAATGAACAGTTGATGCAAACTTTGTAAGGACTTGCGCTTCTTCTACAGCCTCTTTATTGACTCCAACTACAGCAACTTCACGTCCTTTATAAAAAGCTCCATCACAAGTAGCACAATAACTAACTCCTCGACCCAAAAAATCAGCCTCTCCCTTAAAAGAAGCTGGTCTACCCATTGCTCCACTCGCAACAACTAATGCACGTCCTTTAAAAGTACCCTCAGGTGTAAAAACTGTTTTCCATTCTCCTGTTATATCTACTCCAAAAACTTGAGCCCTTCGATAATCTGTTCCATACTGAATAGCTTGGTCTCTCATTAATTTCAATAAATGCTCACCACTAATATCTGTAGGCACCCCTGGATAATTAGCAATTTGATGAGTGATAGCTAAAGCACCAACAGAAGGGTTCTTGTCTAAAATCACTGTCTTTAGATTGGCCCGTGAAGCATAAAGAGCACAGCTACAACCTGCGGGTCCTCCTCCAACTATCACCACATCAGTTTCTACGGTTTCCAAAATTTTTCTCCTTTAAAAGTTAGCTATTCCTTATTTATTCATTATAAGACTCCCAAAAAAAAAAGTAAAAGTTTCATAGCAAATATTGACTAGCTTAATAATGCTCCACTTGTTTATAATTTTCAATTATTTTATCCTATAGCATTATTCAAATTTTCTTAGCTTTTTAAAGCAAAATAAATCATGTGCTTATTGTATTTGATTCTAATTTAATTAAATTATGTTTAATAGAAGCAAATTAGAAAAAGTTATATATTTTTGGTTCTTACCTTTTTCAGTAGGTATTTACCTTTCAGCCGGTTATATTGTTACTCATAATATCTTCTTGAAATCAAATAAAGTTAGAAATTACCTAACTAAGCATAAGATGTATAATAAAGAGGAATATAAAAAATCTAGTGAAAGCATATATTTAGAAGAAGAAAATATTACACTAGAAGATACGAAAGATAATATATCTATTTCAAACAAAATCAAAGAAGAAGAAAATAATAACTCAGTTCTAAGTAAATATAGCCAAGAGCAAACTGAATATATTCAAAACTTGTCCCGAAAAAGCCTTAGCAATAAAGAGAAAAAACAGGGATCCAAAACCGAGGATTCTGCCATGCTGAAAAAAGCATCTTCAGATAAGCTAGAAAAAATATTAAATGAACTATTCCAAACACTTCCCAAACCATAACCTAAAAAAAAATCTTCTAAAATCTCTTTTTACCTGAGTCCAGTAATGACAAGCTCGGAAAACTTTTTCAGGGCTGCTTTTAATAGCGTTAAAGCTCGAATAAAAAAAACAGTTATCTATTCCGCAAATGAAACAGCAAATTTCATGAAAGATGCTCCTGAAATAATTAAAAAAGAATGGAATGAATTTAAAGATGAAGTTTCTAAAGAAGCAGATCGGCTTGAAGATTCAAAAAATGAAGCAATTTCTATGGAAGAAATGGATTTCAAAAAAGAATACGATTTGTCTGAACAGACTAGAATCGATCAACTAAGAAAAAAAATTGCAGACTTAAATAATAAAATTGAGGAGATACATTGATAATTCTAACCTCTCTAAAAAATGCTTTGCGTAGATATATACGAGCAATAAGCATTTGGAAATCTGTATTTATATTAATCTTTTGGCTCTGGTGTGACTCACAAGAATGGTTATATATAGGTGGTTTTTCTATTGAAAAGCAAAGAATTAGGCATCAATCAAGAGCCAAATGGTTAACAAAAGAGTTGTTAAGTCTTGGTTCAGCATTTATTAAACTTGGTCAACTAGTTTCTGCCAGACCTGATGTTCTTCCAAAAAATTGGGTAGTTGAATTAGCAGATTTACAAGACAAGGTTCCCGCTTTTAGCTTTGAAAAAGTGCAAGCAATAATAGAAAAAGAACTAGGTGAACGTTGTAAAGAAATTATCGATCTTGATGAATCTCCTATTGCTGCTGCATCAATCGCACAAGTTCACAGAGCATGCCTTAGTAGTGGACGGCAAGTCGTTTTAAAAGTACAGAGGCCTGGATTAGAAACATTTTTCAAACTAGATCTTGATGTAATGCAAAAAGTAGCTTCATTGCTTCAAAGAAATAAATCATTAAGTAGAGGAAGAGATTGGGTTTCCATTGCAAAAGAATGCAAAAGAGTTTTACTTAAGGAGCTAGATTTTCGAGTTGAGGCACAATATGCAGCAAGATTTCGCCAACAATTTTTAGAAGACCCCAATATCAAGGTACCTGGTGTAATTTGGGAATTAAGTACTAAGAAAATTATCTGCCTAGATTATCTACCAGGTATTAAGATAAATGATCAAGAAGCTATTAGAAATAGTGGATTAAATTCGGCTTCAATAGCGGAACTTGGTGCTAAAAGTTATTTAAAACAATTAATTCAATTTGGTTTTTTTCACGCAGATCCACATCCAGGTAATCTAGCTGTTGGAAGTGATGGCTCTCTTATATTCTATGACTTTGGAATGATGGGAATGATATCTGAGAGTATTAAAGAAAAAATAGGAAGAATGGTAAGTGCTGCAGCTGTTCAAGATGTAAATATGCTTATAAAAGAATTGCAAAATGCAAAGCTTCTAGCAAAAGATATTGATCTGGGACCTGTTAGAAGATTAATAAGAATAATGTTAAAAGATAAACTAACCCCTCCTTTTAGTTCAGATACTATTGAAAAACTATCTGTAGATCTTTATGAATTAATTTACGATCAACCATTCAGGATACCTGTTGAACTAATATTCGTTATGAGGGCTCTTTCTACTTTCGAGGGGGTAGGAAGAACCTTAGATCCAAACTTTAATTTAATAGCAATAACAAAGCCATACCTACTGGAACTTATGACTTCAAACAATACTAATGACCTACTTAATGAAATAGGACGCCAATTTGGTGAACTAGGAACTAAAGCTGTAGGCCTTCCCAAACGCTTGGATGAAAATCTAGAAAGGCTTGAGCAAGGTGATCTTCAACTACAAATAAGACTAGGCGAATCTGATAGACAGCTTAGAAGAATGATTAATGCACAGCAGTCAATGGGACAGTCCATTTTACTTGGTTGTCTTGGCATTTCAGCAGCTCTTTTAGGATCAAGTAATAAAGCTATTTTTTCCTTACTTCCAATAATAATTGCTCTTCCTATTTCAATTAAATGGATAAAGCTACAAATTAAAATAAGAAGAGATGAGAAGATTGAAAGACTTCAAGGTAAGCAATATAAATAGTAGTTTTTTAAAGTCCAAGTAAATCAACAATTATTTAAAGAATTAGACACTTACCTCTTGGTCCTAAACCAACAGAACCTGCATAAATAGCTTGTTCACCTAATTCATCTTCAATCCTAAGTAGTTGATTATATTTAGCAACTCTTTCACTCCTACTTAATGAGCCTGTCTTAATTTGTCCAGCCCTTGTAGCTACAGCAAGATCAGCAATTGTTGTGTCTTCTGTTTCTCCACTACGATGACTAATAACACTTGTATATCCCGATCTATTTGCAAGTTCTATAGCCTGAAGAGTTTCTGTTAAAGAACCAATCTGATTTACTTTTATTAAAATAGAATTAGCTACATTCTTCTCTATTCCTTTCTGCAATCTTATACTGTTTGTTACAAATAAATCATCTCCAACAAGTTGAACTTTATTTCCTAATTCTTTAGTTAATAATTCCCAACCCTCCCAATCATCTTCTGCCAAACCATCTTCAATAGAGATTATAGGATATAAATTAACCAAATTTTTAAGTTCATTTATCATTTGTTCACTAGAAAATTTCTTACCTCCAAAAAAATAAAAATTATCTTTATAAAATTCAGTACTAGCAACATCTAATGCTAAAGATATCTGCTCTCCTGGAATAAAGCCTGCCTTTTCAATTGACCTGACCAATAAATCTCCAGCAGCATTGTTGCTTTCGAGATTGGGAGCAAATCCTCCTTCATCACCAACTGCAGTCGATAATCCTTGATCTGAAAGCAAGTTCTTAAGCGTATGAAAAACTTCTGATCCCATTCGAAGAGCTTCCCTAAAATCATTAGCGCCATGAGGAACTAACATAAATTCTTGAAAATCAAGATTATTTGCAGCATGGGCACCTCCATTAATGACATTCATTAATGGCACAGGCAATAATGCAGACATTGGATTACCTAGATACCTATAAAGAGGCATACCAAGAGCATTAGCCGCAGATCTTGCCGTCGCAATACTTACTGCCAATATTGCGTTGGCACCAAGATTAGATTTATTTTCTGTTCCATCAAGCTCCTTCATTAGTAGATCTACTGATAATTGATCTGCAGCAGAAAGACCACATAAAGATGGGGCAATGCGTTCTTCAATATTTTCAACAACTTTCAAAACTCCTTTCCCCATATAACGATCATCTCCATCTCTCAACTCGTGTGCCTCATAAGCACCAGTACTAGCACCACTAGGAACAATCGCACGTCCTTTGGCTCCTCCCTCAAGCAAAACCTCTGCTTCAACAGTTGGGTTACCCCTTGAATCGAGAACCTCTCTTGCGAAGATGGTATCAATAACTAAATCAAGAGAATCAATCACTTTAAAATTCATGCTTTATTAGATCTTATGAGTTTCAGGTACCATTTTCTTATCCTTTTTTAGCATTTTGGGATTTGGCAAGGTTTTTAAGAAACTTAAAAACAGTTCAAAATTAAGATAGCTTAAATGAAAAGAGTTGTTCAAAGATGAAAATACTCCATACAATGATTCGAGTTATTGATCTAAAAAAATCTATTTCTTTTTACACGGAAATATTAGGCATGAAGCTATTAAGGACAAAAGATTATCCTTCTGGTCGCTTTACATTAGCTTTTGTAGGGTTTGGCTCAGAAGCTAATACATGTGTGCTTGAACTTACACACAATTGGGATGTTGATCATTATCAAATGGGTAATGCTTATGGTCATATAGCAATAGGCGTAGATGATATTTACAAAACTTGTGCAGCAATCGAAAGCAATGGAGGGAAAGTGACTCGAAAGCCTGGGCCTATGAAACATGGCCAAACTGTTATCGCTTTTGTGGAAGACCCAGATGGATACAAAATTGAATTGATTGATATTGCATCGAGAAAAAATGCAGATTAATTAATATGAGCAATCAAATAATCCAATCTCCAGCACCAAAGAGTCTTACAGCAACACCTGATAGTTTCAGCCAAAATGCTTGGGAACTTCTACTTCAAAGTGAAGAAGAAGCACGTAAATGGCGACATCAATATCTAGATGTAGAACACATTTTGCAAGTTATTTTTACTTATTCAAGTTATAGGAATATTGTTAATGCATTGCCAATAAATAATTCTGATCTTCTGGATTCATTAGAAGAATTTCTTGCAGATATAGAAACAACAAATTCAGAAGAAATATTTATAGGTGAAGATCTTGAAATACTGCTTGATACCGCAAATTCTTCCAGAAGTCGTTGGGGATCTAAATTTATAGAGATATCACATCTTCTTATAGCTATTGCTAAAGACAGAAGAATTGGAAAGGAGATATTTGAACAATTTGGGCTAACAAGTGAGATTTTAGAAGGAGAATTAAAGAGATTGCCTAAAGCAAATAAAAAGAAAGATAGAATAGAAAAATTAGATAATGCAAAATTTAATTATCAATCAGATCAAAGAAAGATAGAAAAGGATAAAAAGATACCTAAAGTCGAAACAATTAAAGATAACAATGAAATTATTAATATAGAAAAAGAAATAAGTTCACTAGAGTTATATGGGAAAGATCTTACATTTAAAGCAAAGCAGGGTGAGTTAGATCCAGTAATAGGAAGAGACGAAGAAATTGAACTAACAATAAAAGTTTTATCTAGGCGAAACAAAAACAATCCTGTTTTAATTGGTTCACCTGGAGTTGGAAAAACTGCTGTAGCAGAATTGCTAGCTCAGAGGATTATAAATGATAATGTACCAGACTCTATAAAGGGTTTAAAGCTTATTTCCTTAGATGTAGGAGCCTTAATAGCTGGTACAAAATTGAGAGGCCAATTTGAGGAAAGGTTGAGATCAGTATTAAAAGAAGCTAGTGATCCTAATTCAGGGGTTGTTTTATTTATAGATGAATTACATACTATCCTAAGCACTGAAAGATCTAGTAATAATGTTGCCAATTTATTAAAACCAGCTCTAGCAAGTGGTGATATCAGATGTATTGGTGCAACTACTCCAGAGAACTATAGTAATACAATTGAGAAAGATCAAGCTTTAAATAGAAGATTTCAAAAAGTACATATCAAAGAGCCTTCGATAGACTTAAGCGTTGAAATTTTAAGAGGTATTAAAGAACGATATGAAGAACATCATAATGTAAAAATAACAGATGAGGCATTAATTACTGCAAATCGTTTAGCTGATAGATATATAAGTGACAGATGTCTTCCTGACAAAGCAATAGACTTAATAGATGAAGCATCTGCACAAATAAGAATAGAATCAACAGGCAAACCAAAAGCAATTAGAAATACAGAGGCTAAATTAAAAGAGATTGAAAATACTTTACTTAATAAAAATGATTTGGAATCATCAGAAGAAATAATTTCCTTAGAAGAGAAAACAAAAATAATTGAGAGTAAACTAGAAAATCTAATGGAAGATTGGGGACAAGAAAAATTAATGATTAGAGATCTAAAAGAAATCTCAGAAGAAGCAAATTATATTAAAGATTCTATCAATGAAGCAGAGCAAAAAGGTGATTTGGAAGAATCAGCGAGGCTTAAATTTGATGAATTACATCACATACAAATACAAATAGATGAAATTAATAACAACTTAAAGGAATTTAGAAGTAAAGGGAAATCATTGATAAAAAGTATAGTTGAGTCAGAAGATATAGCAGATGTAGTTGCTAGATGGACAGGTATACCTGTTAATAAAGTTTTAGCTGGCGAAAGGCAAAAGCTTTTAGGTTTAGATAAGGAATTATCAAAAAAAATTATTGGTCAAACTCAAGCAGTTAATGCAGTTTCTGCAGCAATCAAAAGGGCACGGGCTGGAATGAAAGATGTAAAAAGACCTATTGGATCCTTCCTTTTCCTAGGACCTACAGGTGTTGGAAAAACTGAACTTGCAAAATCTCTTGCGGCTTTATTGTTTGACCAATCCGAAGCATTAATTCGCATTGACATGAGTGAATTCATGGAACGCAATGCAGTTGCTAGGCTTATTGGTGCTCCTCCAGGATACGTTGGCTATGAACAAGGTGGGCAACTTACTGAAGCAATAAGGAGGAATCCTTATTCAGTGCTTTTATTTGATGAAGTAGAGAAAGCTCACCCAGATGTATTCAATATTCTTTTACAGGTTCTAGATGATGGACGCCTTACAGATTCTCAAGGTCGAACAATCGATTTTAGACACACTGTTGTAATCATGACAAGTAATATTGCTAGTAGAAAGATATTAGAAAATGCCAAATTATCTCAAGACGAAAAGCAGGTGAAAAGTCAATTAAAAGAAGATCTAGATCTAAGCATTGATCAATCGTTATCTAAACATTTTAGGCCTGAGTTCTTAAATAGAATAGATGAGGTTATAAGGTTTACGCCTCTTACAAAAGAAGATCTTAAAAAAATAATCAAACTTCAACTATCTGAGTTGACTAAATTAATATCTGAACAGGACCTCCAATTGATCATAGATGAAAAAACTATTGAGTCGCTTGCTCTTGAAGCATATGAGCCAGAATATGGTGCAAGGACACTAAGAAGAATCTTAAGACGTCGTATAGAAAATCCACTTGCAACGAAATTATTAGAAGATCAATTTATTGGAGCAAAAACAATTCGAGTTCAAACTTCTTCTGAAAATTCAAAAATATTAGAATTTACAGCAGAAAACTAAAAGTTATTTTATCGATTACTGTATTAGTATTAAAAGCCTTTGCATACGCATAGGCAACATTAGCCTCAGACTTAAATTATAAAGTGACAAGCTCAACCCCTCAAGAAACCCCGGAATCACAATCTTCTCCTGAACAAAAGGTACCTTTAGCTAAAAAAGGTTTTCTCGGTTCGACTGTAGACGAGTTAAAATTAGTAGTTTGGCCTAGTCGTCAGCAATTATTCAGTGAGTCCATAGCAGTAATATTAATGGTTACACTGTCTGCGGCTTCAATTGCGGCAGTCAGCCGATTTTATGGCTGGGGGGCTTCACAGATTTTCCGTTGAGCCAAATCAACGCTAAAGCCATTTACCCATTCATTCGCCCACTTATCTCATTTCAAACGTGTCAGATATTGATCCCACCCCCAAAGAACCTATCCAGGTGATGGATCTACCTCATTCCTCTTCAGGAGATGAAATAGTCTCCACAGCTAAAACCAGTATTGCTCGATGGTATGCAATACAAGTTGCATCCAGTTGCGAGAAAAAAGTAAAAGCAACTCTTGAGCAAAGAGCAGTAACACTAGGTGTTAGCAATAGAATTTTAGAGATTGAAATCCCCCAAACTCCTGCTGTTAAATTGAAAAAAGATGGAAGTAGACAATCTACGGAAGAGAAAGTTTTCCCTGGTTATGTGCTTGTTCGCATGGTCCTTGATGAAGACACTATGATGGCAGTCCGAAGCACACCCAATGTAATCAATTTTGTTGGCGCAGAGGATCGTAGAGCGACCGGAAGAGGAAGAGGGCATATAAAACCAAGACCTCTGAGTAGGCAAGAAGTGAATAGAATCTTCAAACGAGCATCTGAAAAGAAAACAGTTGTCAAACTTGACTTGGCAGAAGGGGATCAAATTTTAGTAACTTCTGGACCTTTTAAAGATTTCCAAGGAGAGGTAATAGAAGTTTCTGGCGAAAGAAACAAACTAAAAGCGCTTCTTTCTATATTTGGACGAGAGACTCCCGTAGAACTGGAATTTTCTCAAATCAGTAAACAGAACTAACTGATTCTTTGCTCATTAAATTATTGGTGAGCACATAAATGAAGTAGGTTTGCAAAAACCTTTTCTATACAATCCTTTAACAAGGTACTTCTCAATTCATCCTTTTTTTAGAAGATGGCAAAGAAAATTGCAGCTGTGATCAAGCTAGCCCTACAAGCTGGTAAAGCCAATCCTGCGCCTCCAGTGGGGCCTGCACTAGGTCAGCATGGGGTGAATATTATGGCTTTTTGCAAGGAATACAATGCAAAGACTCAAGACAAAGCAGGCTTAATTATTCCTGTTGAAATTTCAGTTTTTGAAGATAGAAGTTTCACTTTTATAACAAAAACACCACCAGCTTCCGTTTTAATCACAAAAGCTGCAGGAATAACCAAAGGCTCTGGTGAATCAGCCAAAGGTCAAGCAGGTAGTATTAATCGTAACCAGCTTGCGGAAATCGCTAAAACAAAATTGCCTGATCTCAATTGCAACAATATTGAATCTGCAATGAAGATTATTGAAGGAACCGCCCGAAATATGGGTGTCTCTATCAGTGATTAATTTTTTCACTTTCCAATTAAGCAAATTAGCCAATAAAGGGGGAGACACATTATGTCGCTAATTACCCCGACAAAATCATGAAAAAAATCTCAAAAAGAATGACAAACCTATCTTCCAAAGTGGAAGACAAGGCTTATTCTCCTCAGGAGGGGATCAAGTTAGTCAAGGAAAGCGCAACCGCAAAATTCGATGAAACTATTGAAGCTCATGCTCGATTGGGTATTGATCCAAAATACACTGACCAACAATTAAGAACTACAGTCGCCCTTCCCAAAGGAACTGGTCAGGAAATAAAAATAGCAGTTATCGCAAAAGGTGAAAAAGTTTCTGAAGCAAGTACTGCCGGGGCAGATATTGCTGGCGAAGAAGAGCTTATTGACTCAATTAACAAGGGTGAAATAAATTTTGACCTCCTAATTGCTACACCAGACATGATGCCTAAAGTAGCAAAATTAGGAAGAGTGCTTGGTCCTAGAGGCCTAATGCCAAATCCCAAAGCTGGAACAGTTACTACTGATCTGTCTGGAGCAATAAAAGAGTTTAAAGCTGGAAAACTTGAATTTAGAGCAGATCGTGCTGGGATTGTTCATGTGAGATTTGGGAAAGCAAGTTTTTCTGAAGAAGATCTCTTTGCAAACCTAAAAGTCTTACACGACACAATAGACCGTAATAAGCCTAGTGGAGCTAAAGGTCGTTACTGGAAAAGTCTATACATAACTTCTACAATGGGACCTTCAATAGAAATAGATCTAGCATCTTTACAAGACAGCAAAGAAGAAGGTTAACCATAATGTTGTATCTTTAATGGTATTGGTTAACCCCAAACGGGCATCCGCCCGGCCAAAGACAGCAGGTAATTAATCTCTTCAAATTTGATTAGGTTGAAGTAATTCCTGCCGAGGCTTACGCAAAGATTTTCCATAATTGGATTGAATCAGTAGCGGCCTCGTCTCTTCATTAAGAGATAAATCGGCCGTATGTCCGGCTTCTTCCCCCGATTCGATCCAATTATTATGGGCCGCACGCTGGAGAGCAAAAAACAAATTGTCGAAGAGATTAAAGGCCTCCTCGATAAAGCCGATATGGCTTTAGTTCTGGATTACCAGGGCTTATCCATTAAAGAAATGTCTGATCTTCGTGCTCGCCTGGAGCCAAGCAATGGCATTTGTAAGGTGACTAAAAACGCCTTAATGCGTAAAGCAATTAATGGAAATGATACTTGGTCAGGCCTTGATTCTTTGTTAACAGGCACTAATGCATTCGTACTTGTAAAAGGCGATGTCGGTAGTGCTTTGAAAGCAGTCCAAGCTTTTCAAAAGGACACCAAAAAATCTGAGACCAAAGGCGGCCTTTTTGAAGGCAAACTTCTATCTCAAGATGAAATAAAAGCTATTGCTGCTCTACCTTCCAAGGAAGCACTTATGGCTCAAATTGCTGGTGCATTAAATTCCATTACTACAAAAATTGCAGTTGGTATTAATGAAGTTCCTTCTGGTCTAGCTAGATCTTTACAAGAATACTCAGATAGCAGTGAAAGCTGACCATCTAAATCTTCGACTAAATCTTTTTCTCCCTAAAAAAATACTTGCTGTATTCAAATCATGTCTTCAAAAACAGACGAGATTCTCGAGTCACTAAAAAGCCTTTCCTTGTTAGAAGCCTCTGAGCTTGTCAAACAAATAGAAGAGGCGTTTGGTGTTTCTGCTGCCGCTTCCGCCGGCGTAGTAATGGCTGCTCCAGGAGCCGCTGCAGGAGGCGGTGAAGCCCCTGCAGAAGAAAAAACTGAATTTGATGTTGTACTAGAAAGCTTCGATGCTTCAGCTAAAATCAAAGTCCTAAAGGAAGTTCGTAATGCAACAGGCCTTGGCCTCGGAGATGCAAAAGCGATGGTTGAAGCTGCTCCTAAAACAATCAAAGAAGGTGCTTCCAAAGATGAAGCTGAGGCACTTAAAAAAGCCATAGAAGAAGTTGGAGGAAAAGTAACCCTTAAGTAAATACCCGCTAATATTTACTCATACGGGTTACGGCCTCTTTGAAATGCCGGTCTTAATGACCGGCTATTTTTTTAACATGAACAATGAACATGGACGAGTAGTAACTGCAGCAACAGATGGAGCATGTAGTGGTAACCCTGGGCCAGGAGGCTGGGGAGCCCTTATAAGATTTGAGGATGGAGCTGTAGAGGAATTTGGTGGATTTGAAACCAAAACAACCAATAATAGAATGGAACTTAAAGCTGCACTAACTGTTTTAGAGAAACTTGAACATTTAGAAAGAATACCAAATCTAAAGATTCGTACAGATAGCAAATATCTTATTAATGGGTTTGAAACATGGGTAAAAGGGTGGAAAAAGAAAGGATGGAAAACTGCTAATGGAAAAAAAGTACTTAATCAAGACCTTTGGGAGGCATTAGATAAATCTCGTCTCGATAATGTTGGCTTAGAATATGTGAAAGGACATAGTGGAGATCAAGATAATGAGCGAGTCGATAATATTGCCGTAAGTTTCTCAAAAAATATTTCGATCACACTACAATGTGCCTCTAGAAAAAAAAATGAGAACTAGAAAGCCATACAAGTTTCTATCAAGCGAATTGCTATATAAGCAACTCTTTAGTCCTGTCCTTGCTAAAGACGATGGAATTGATGCAGAAGCTCTAAGCCAAATTACATTAAACACTCTTAAACAAGCTTCTCTTTACAGGAATTGGCCAGTTATATCTAATGCATTAGATCAATTAGCAGAAGAACTTCAACGCAAAGACAAAAGACTAGAGCAAGAATTATTCGGATGCAACTTTCAGAATCCTCTGGGATTAGCCGCAGGGTTTGATAAAAATGGAATCGCAGCTTCTATATGGGAATATTTTGGTTTTGGTTTCTCAGAAATTGGAACTGTCACTTGGCATCAGCAAGAGGGCAATCCAAAACCTAGACTTTTTCGACTTTCGAAAGAAAAAGCTGCTTTAAACCGTATGGGCTTTAATAATCAAGGAGCCATAAAGATGAGACAAGGCTTGGAGAGACAAAAGCTTCAACCTCCTGGAAGCAGGTTATCCATTATTGGTCTAAATTTAGGAAAATCTAAAATCACTCCTCTAGATCAAGCTGCAGAAGATTATTCATTATCTCTAAAAGAACTTTCATCCTTTGCAAATTATGTAGTCATAAATGTAAGTTCTCCTAATACACCAGGGCTAAGAAAACTACAAGAGTCACAAAAATTGCGTCAACTAATTCAGAAATTAAGACGTTTACCGTCTTGTCCTCCTTTACTTGTAAAAATTGCTCCTGATCTAAATGATTATGAAATAGATAATATAATAGAAGTAGCCTTTGAGGAAGGTTTAGCGGGAATTATTGCTGTTAATACTAGTTTAAATAGGTTAGGCCTTGAAAATAGAGTGATTCTTCAAACAGGTAAACGATTAAGTGAAGAACAAGGTGGTCTAAGTGGCTCTCCATTATGTCCTAGAGCTGTAGAAATCATCAGGCGTCTAAGAAAAAAATCAGGGGGTAAATTACCATTAATAGGTGTTGGCGGAATTGACTCACCCCAAAGTGCTTGGGAAAGAATATCTGCTGGTGCATCCCTAATTCAAATATATACAGGTTGGATCTTTAAAGGACCTATCTTAGTGCCATATATTCTTGAAGGGCTTATTAAACAAATAAATGCACATGGGTTTCGAAATATCTCGGAAGCAATTGGCAGCGAAGCACCATGGATTTAGATGAAGGAAAATCCAGTAATGCCTCACATTCTTTCTTACTTGAGCATGGTGGAAATATAGAAGAAGAAGCAAATAGATTAGGCGTCAAGATTAATTCGTTAATTGATGCCAGTGCCTCTCTCGTACCATTTTCGCTACCCCCATGTTTATACAATTGTCTCCTGGAAACAATATATGGAATGGATTTAAGAAGTTATCCCAATCGAAATCACTCTTCTTTAAAGGAAGCTATAGCAAATTATCATCAAGTCTCTCCTGATATGGTTTTACCTGGCAATGGTGCATCGGAACTCATCACATGGGCTGGACGCGATGCAGCTGCACAAGGAATTAGCTTATTACCTTCACCAGGTTTTTCTGATTATAAAAGAGCTTTAAAGTGCTGGAATGGGGATTATGTAGAGTCATTATTACCATTGAAATGGAATACTAACTTCCCTCAGAATTTCCCATTAAAAAGAATTGGCAACGTGATTTGGATTACAAATCCACACAACCCTACTGGCCAAAGTTGGAGTAGAGATTCTCTAGAAATTTTACTCAAAAATTATAGCCTCGTAATATGTGACGAAGCCTTCTTGCCATTAGTTCCTAATGGAGAAAAAGAATCTCTTATTCCATTAGTAAATAATTATCCAAACCTGATTGTAATTAGAAGCTTAACAAAACTATTCTCAATAGCTGGCCTAAGGCTTGGATATGTAATCAGCTCCCCTAACAGATTAAAAGAATGGCAAAAGTGGAGAGATCCTTGGCCGATGAATTCACTTGCAATAGCAACTGGAAAAGTAATTATGAATGACAAAAAGATCTTAGAGAAACAAATTAAAAAGGTGCAAGCCTGGGTAAAAGAAGAAGGGTCATGGCTTCAATCAAAATTACAAAATTTAAACGGAATCATTTCCCATCCATCATCGACAAATTTTCAACTAATAGAAAGCAATGTATCACTTACAAGATTTCGAGAAGCCCTTGCAAGAAAAAGCATTCTATTAAGAGAATGCAATTCATTTAAAGGGTTGGGAGAAAACTGGTTGCGTATAAGCCTGCAAAGTAAATCTAATAATCGTCGTATGATGAAAGCAATTAACGAAGTTATTGAGTATATTGTTTGAGAATATCTACTACGCGATGATGAGAATCTTTAATAGCTATCTTATTCATCCCTCTTCTCATCTGATCTAATAGATTATCTGATTGATTTTGCTTAGAAGAATAATAGCTGTCTAATAACAGTTTTATCGCTCTTTTTAAACCTGTTTTTCCAGATTTACTCTGATGAATTATTAATGCCGCACCAAATTTGGCTGCATATGCAGCATTACACTCTTGATGATTATCAGCTGCATAAGGATATGGAATAAAAATAGCTGGAAGATTACACACAGCCAATTCACATAGGGTGCCAGCACCAGCTCGACTTATAACTAGATCAGCATTTTGAAGTAATCCAGACATATCATCAACAAAATGCCTTTCTACAAAGTTCGAATCGTCTATAACTAATTCTTCATCATTGTTGCCAATGATATGTACGATTCTACATCCCTCGCTTAATAGCCAAGGTATAACTTCTCTAAACATAGAGTTTAATCCAACTGCTCCCTGACTTCCTCCGATTACAACAATTAATGGATCTGTTCCCTTTGGTACCCACAATGGTAAAGGATTACTTAAAAAGAAAGAATTTCTCACCGGTGTTCCAGTAACTATTGTACGACAACTCTTTAAATGATGATTGGCAATTGGAAAACCTAGAGCAACCTCATTACAAAACCTACCTAAAAGACGAGTAACTTTACCTGGGAAAGCATTTGACTCATGCAAAATAACTTTTATCCCACATATTTTCGAAGCGATTATCGCAGGTGCAGCTATATAGCCACCAGTTGTAAAGACTATATTGATCCCTCTTTTTTTTAAAATGTGAATCACTCTAAAAGTAGAAAAAAGCAATCTAGAGATATAAAAAAACCTCATAATCAAACTCGAATGTAAGCCGCTCACACTAATAGTCGACATATGATATTTGTTAGGAACAATTTTCTTTTCCAGTCGATCTGGAACTCCAAGCCAACTTATTTCCCAGGAATCATCCAATCCTTCTGCGATTGTCAATGCGGGATAAATGTGTCCACCTGTCCCACTAGCTGCAATCAGAAGACGAGGCATAATTTTTTCAAGCTAAGATTAATTTATAGGTAAATACAAAATGCTCAGGTGCAAAACTTAATTAGATTGACTCTTTCATCGGGATTATTCATCCTATTAATCTTTTCTCCTAGTAGCTTATCGCAAACAGAAGAAAAAAATTCTCTTGCCCATAAACTTCAAAATTCATTTAACAATAAGTTAGAGAGTGATTTATCCAATATTTTTTCGAAAGAAATCTTTAAAGATATAGAAAAGAAATATACATATTTTTCAAACATATTTCCTGATGCTAAATGGATAATCAAACCTTCAAATGAACCTAAAGACAAGCGTCAATCAATAGATATTATGATAATAGGAAAAAAAGATACAGGTGTTCACAAATACTCGCTTATCTCAAATCAAAGAATAGCAATAAAGACAGAAAATAACAAAATTACAAGTACAGAAATATTGAGTGATTATTCTATATTGCAAAGTGGTACTAATAAAATAGAAATGACTGTTCGAATACCAGATACAGTTTTAACAGGTAGCAAATATGATGTCGATATAATCTTAGATAAGCCACTTGAAAATACGATTATTGCTGGTGGATTAATAGCTGTCGACAAAAAATACTTTGATATTGGCAAGCACAAAAATATAACCCTGAAACCAATAGCCTCAGGAGGTCTTTTTAAATCTGTTAGAGCACCACTAGAACCAGGAAAACAAAGATGGAGTGCACTAATAGCTCATCCAGATGGACTTATATCAGTCACAAAAATGGTCAGAGTAATTTCTGATCCTGATAATTTATAAAGCTATAAATTAAAAATTTATTACTTATCATCTAAAGCAGAAACACCAGGCAATATCTTTCCTTCAAGCAATTCAAGACTGGCACCTCCACCTGTAGAAATATGAGACATCTTTGATGCTAAGCCAGCCTTCTCCACGGCTGCCACTGAATCACCACCACCAATAATTGTGCAACAACCATTGGTACTTAATTCAGCCAATGTTGTTGATATCGAATTAGTGCCATTTGCAAACTTGTCAAATTCAAAAACTCCCATAGGACCATTCCAAATTACAGTTTTACAAGTAGCCAGCGCATCCTGAAATAATTCAACTGAATTAGGACCTATATCTAAACCCATCCATCCTTCAGGGATTTCAGTTATCTGTGCTATTTGACTATTTGCATCAGGGGCAAAGTTATCCGCAAGAACAACATCAGTAGGTAGCAATAATTGGACACCTTTTTCTTTTGCTTTTTTCTCCAAAGCCCTTGCCAACTCTAGTTTATCATCTTCAACCAAACTTTTTCCTACTGACAAACCTCTTGCTTTATAGAAGGTAAAAATCATTCCTCCTCCAATTAGAACCTTGTCACATTTATCAAGCAATGATTCCAATACACCGATTTTACTACTAACTTTTGAACCACCTACAATTGCAGCCAGGGGTCGTTGCGGCGAATCTATAGCACCTTGTAGATATTGCAGCTCTTTTTCCATTAGATAACCTGCAACACTGGGACTTAGATACTTTGTAACCCCTTCAGTGGAAGCATGAGCTCTATGTGCTGCTCCAAAGGCATCATTTACGTAAACTTCAGCTAAAGAAGATAATGATTTCGCAAAATCTAGATCATTTTTCTCTTCACCTTCAATAAAACGAACATTCTCAAGAAGAACAACATCACCATTCGACATTGCATTCACTTTTGACTCTGCATCAGATCCTATGCAGCTTTCAGTTTTGAGAACATTTTTTCCAAGTAATTCAGCTAGTCTTGCAGCAACAGGAGTAAGACGCATGCCCTCATTAACCTTCCCTTTAGGTCTTCCGAAATGAGCAGCAAGTATAACCTTAGCTTCTTTCTCTACTAAGTGCCTAATACTTGGTAGTGCGGCTCTAATTCTTGTGTCATCAGTAATAGAACCTTCATCATTCAAGGGAACGTTAAAATCAACCCTAACTAAAACTTTTTTTCCAGATAGGTCCTCTACGCCGAGACTTGAGAGAGAACGCTTTGCCATAGTTCGCCTTAAAATATTAAAACCAAGCGAGACTAACCCGAGAAAAGGACTAAAAAATCACCTTTAAGCCAGACAAATGATCTGACCATAGCAACAATCCTCAAAAAGCATTGGTATAACAAGAAGAGCAATCTGAAGAATTAAGATTCAAAATTATAAACTTACCTTTTTATGAACTAAAAAACAAAGAAAACTAGCAAATTTTTCCTTTAAGAGCTATGAAGTAACGTAATAACTTAGAACACTTATTTTAGACTTGAGAGTCTAAATGATCAATTTCAATCTTTATAATGGACAATGCCATACTAAATCTTAAACAAGATTTTCTCTCAGGTAAGGAATTAATCTATGATTCAGTTTCTATAAGCATAGTGCCGTGAGCACTCCTATTATTCAGTGGTATCCTGGCCATATAGCAAAAGCTGAAAAGCAACTTAGTAAAAGTCTGGAAAAAGTAGATATTGTCATTGAAGTAAGAGATGCCCGAATTCCACTCGCAACTTCTCATCCATGTCTTCAAAAATGGATTAAGAATAAAAAGCACTTACTCGTTATCAATCGCAGAGATATGATTTCTATGCAAGCTTTTAATTGTTGGGAAAAATGGTTCAAACAATCTAGCCAAAAACCCTTGTGGTGCAATGCTAAAGAAGGAACTGGAACAAAACAAATAAAAGAAGCATCTATTAAACTTGGCGATGAATTAAATAGCCGTCGGATTTCAAGAGGCATGCGTCATAGAGCGATAAGAGCACTAGTACTTGGATTCCCAAATGTTGGCAAGTCTGCTCTAATCAATAGGCTAGTAAATAAAAAAGTTGTTCAAAGTTCAAGAAGGGCGGGAGTTACAAGAAATTTACGATGGGTCAGGGTAGATCAAAAGCTAGATCTTCTTGATGCACCTGGCGTTTTACCTCCAAGGATTGAAGATCAAGAAGCCGCATTACATCTCGCACTTTGTGATGACATAGGTCAGGCAGCATATGATGCTGAATTAGTAGCAATAAGGTTTTTAGGAATACTCAATCATGCAAAGAAAAAACCAGCAACAGGTTTTCTTCCTAATATTCTAGAAAAACGTTATGGTATTAATTTGGAAGACAATAAAATTAGTCCATACCTTTGGTTGAAAGATGCTGCCAACTATCACACTTCAGGAGACATGCGTAGGATGGCACAAAAGCTATTAGATGATTTCCGTAAAAGCTTGATTGGACCTATTTCTCTTGAACTTCCATAATGTTTGAAGAAGAAGAAGAAAAACTATCTTTTGGAGAAGGAGAAGGAGAGCTAGTAATACTTCATTATCCCAAGCCATTACCAATGAGATTAGATCGGTGGCTTGTTAGTCAAAGATCAGAACAAAGTAGAAACAGAATTCAAAAATTTATTGAGCATGGTTTAGTACTTGTAAATGGTTGCAAAGGTAAGGCAAATACTCCTCTTCGAAAAGACGATGAAATTAAATTGTGGATACCGCCGCCTGAACCACTCCCATATCTAAAACCACAAAAAATGGACTTAAATATCCTTTTTGAAGATCCCCACATCATAGTTATTAATAAACCTGCAAATTTAACCGTTCATCCTGCACCTGGTAATAAAGATGGAACTCTAGTAAACGGCTTATTACATCACTGTAAAGATCTCCCAGGTATTAATGGCAAGCTTAGACCTGGAATAGTTCATAGATTAGATAAAGATACTACAGGGTGTCTTGTCGTTGCAAAAAGTCAAGAAGCATTAGTCAATCTACAAATTCAAATTCAAAAAAGGATTGCATCCAGAAGATATATAGCTTTAGTACATGGAGTTCCAAAAGGTGATAGCGGAGTAATAATTGGAGCAATAGGAAGACATCCAACAGATAGAAAAAAATATACAGTTGTAAATGATGAGTCAGGGCGTTATGCATGCACTCATTGGAAACTAAAAGAAAGACTTGGTGACTACTCTTTAATAGGCTTCAAATTAGATACAGGTAGAACTCACCAAATACGTGTACATTCAGCTCATGTAGGACATCCAATTCTTGGAGATCAAACTTATAGCCGTTGTAAAAAAACGCCAACCAAACTAACAGGACAAGCTTTGCATGCAATTAAACTTAGTTTAAATCATCCTATATCAAATAAACTGATGCATTTTGAGGCCCCATTGCCTAATTCATTTTTAAAGCTTCTTTCAATTTTACGTAGATAATTGATATTTTAGAGTTTTAAATAATTCTTGGAGAAACACTAACCAATTCTTTAGTTAAAGCTGCCTTGGGGTTACGTATGATTAAATCTGCTTGTCCTTCTTCAACGATTTTGCCTTGGTCTAACACAATAACATGATGACAAAAAGAAGATGCAAGGTAAAGATCATGCGTAATAAAAATAATGGCTAATCCCAATTTTTTTTGTAATTTCCTAAGCAGCTTCAAAATATCAACCTGTATCTCCACATCTAACATACTTACGCTTTCATCACAAATAAGTACTTTTGGGTTTAAAGCAAGTGCACGAGCAATGGCAACTCTTTGTTGTTGACCACCAGAAAGTTGATGAGGAAATCGTTCCTGAAAAATCTCTGCAGGCGTCAACCCTACTTGTTCTAGTAGATATCTTACCTGTTCTTTCGCACTGGTTGTATTGGCTAGCCCATGGATTAGAAGCGGATCTGAAACTGCTTCCAAAACAGTCATACGAGGATTTAAAGAAGTGAAAGGATCTTGAAAAACCATTTGTACAGATCGTCTCAAAACCTTCAAATCATTTTTATTTAAACTCGCAATGTTTTTACCAAATAACTTTACTTCACCTCCTCTTATTGGGATTAGACCAAGCAAAGCTCGACACAAAGTACTCTTTCCACACCCCGAGATCCCAACAATTCCTAGTGTTTGAGAACTACTTAAGGAAAAACTTACTTCATCAATAGCTTTTATCCATTTGAACTGCCATGGCAAGCTAGAAACAGGGTGCCAACAACGCAATCTATCAACTTCCAAAATTACATCTTGTGTAGGCATGGAAGCTAAAGTAATTTGTTCACGGCCTTTAACTGCTTCTACCAATTTCTTTCCCATCAAAGATGTAGGGTTGGCAAATAACTGATCATTAGATTTTTCTTCAACAATTCTTCCAGAATCAAGAATCGCAATTCGATTACACCATCTAGAAGCAAGAGCAAGATCATGACTTATTAATAAGAGAGAACTTCCAATCTCATCACAAAGCATGCTTAATTCTCCCATTACCTGATTGGCTATTGTTACATCAAGGCTAGAAGTTGGTTCATCAGCAATTATCAATGGAGGCCGCATTGCAATAGCCAATGCAATGCCAACACGTTGACGCATTCCTCCACTTAACTCATGTGGATATGCTTCAAATCTTTTTATAGAAATACCCACTTTATCTAATAATTCTTCTGCCCTTGTTCTAATCCAAAACGATGATTTACTAGGCTGATGCGCGCGCAAGGTATCAACAAGGTGTGTTCCAATATTCATCAATGGATTCAGACGAGTACCGGGATCCTGAAAAATCAAGCCAACTAATTCACCCCTAAACTTTTCTAAATTCTTAACTTCCAATTTCATTAAATCATGACCATCTAAGAAAATATTGCCAGTACAAATAGATCCAGGAGGAATTATTTGCAATAAAATTTTAGCAATTGTGCTTTTACCCGATCCTGAACTTCCAATGAGAGCAATGCGTTCTCCACGTTTTAGCTGTAGATTCACCTTATCAAGTACCCATCTCTTGCTACCCAAATAACAAAAACTCAAATCTTTAATTATCAATACATCCTTTCCAGAACAAGTCATAAGTTGTAGCAAGGGTGCTTACGCCCTAATAAAATAAATTAAAGCAATTGGTCGAATGCTAAATACCGCTTCTGCATCTAATCAGAAAGAGACCAAATCGGTCTGTGGTTTAGCAATGAGTGATGAGCCTCAGCTTAGAACTGATCTAATTAGTAATTCTGATGACTATGGCATCCAATTACCAGCTTGGTTAAAAAATTGCATAGAAAAATCACCAGTTCCTATTGGTCAATCTTGCCCAAATAATGCAGATTCTTTGTTAGCATCATCATTCGATCTAGCTTTTAGGCTTCATAAAGGACAATTTAGAGTAAGTGGAGATCCTTACATAGTTCATCCAGTTGCTGTAGCAGATCTTTTAAAAGAAATAGGAGCAAGCCCAAAAGTAATAGCTGCTGGTTTTCTACATGATGTTGTTGAAGATACAATCATTACTCCTGATGAATTAGAGGATTTATTTGGGACTGAAGTAAGAGAATTAGTAGAAGGCGTAACAAAATTAGGGGGTATTCATTTCCCAAATAGATCTGAGGCTCAAGCTGAGAACTTACGAAAAATGTTCTTGGCAATGGCGAGGGATATTCGCGTTGTACTTGTTAAATTGGCAGATAGATTACATAACATGAGGACAATAAGTGTTCTTCCCCAAGAGAAACAAAAACGAATTGCCTTAGAAACCAGAGAAATATATGCACCTTTAGCAAACAGGCTGGGTATAGGACGATTTAAGTGGGAACTGGAAGATCTAGCGTTTAAACTACTTGAACCAAATTCTTTTACACAAGTACAGAAAGACGTTGCGACCAAAAGGAGTGAACGAGAAAAGCGTTTAGACACAACAGTGGATATACTCAAAAATCACTTAAATGATGCTGGTCTTGAGAATTGTGAGGTATATGGTCGACCTAAACATCTCTTTGGCATATGGAGCAAAATGCAACGTCAAGGTAAAGCATTTCATGAAATTTATGATGTTGCTGCCTTAAGAATTATTGTTCCAAATTTAGAAACATGCTATCGAGCCCTTGCAGTTGTCCATGATACTTTTCGCCCTATCCCAGGTAGATTTAAAGATTACATAGGATTACCAAAACCAAATGGATACCAATCTCTTCATACATCTGTTATTGGTAGACATCGACCAATAGAAGTTCAAATAAGAACTAAAGAAATGCACCAGGTAGCTGAGTTTGGAATAGCTGCACACTGGAAGTACAAAGAAGGAGGCTCTCCAGCATTAGGAGATGCAGAGCGTTTTAGCTGGCTACGTCAATTAATAGACTGGCAACAAGAAGAAGATAATTCTGATTATAATGACTACCTTTCATCTATTAAAGAGGATTTATTTGACGAAGAAGTTTTTGTATTTACTCCAAAAGGAGATGTAGTAGGTCTACGCAAGGGATCAACAGCAATAGATTTTGCATATCGCATTCATTCAGAAGTCGGAAATCATTGTTATGGTACAAGAATAAACGACAAACTATCTCCGTTAACTACTCAACTAAATAATGGTGACTTTGTAGAAATTATTACTAATAATACTGCCCATCCTAGTCTCAATTGGCTAAATTTTGTAGCCACTCCCACAGCTAGAAATCGAATTAGACAATGGTACAAAGTAAGTCATAGAGATGAGACAATACAACGAGGGAAAGAACTTCTGGAACGTGATCTTGGTCGTAAAGGATTTGACATATTTCTAAAAAGCGAAGCACTAATCAAAGTAGCAGAACGTTGTAATTACAAATCGACGGATGATCTTCTGGCTGCACTTGGTTTTGGAGCAATTACGATAAATCAGGTTTTAAATCGTTTTCGTGAAGAAATGCGTTTACAAAACATGAGCGTAGTTCATATTCCTGAGAAAGGTAAGACTATTCATACTCAAACAACAAGCCATAAAGAGGACTCTTCTTTAAAAAAATCTTCTACAATTATCGGATTAGAAGGTTTGGATTACCGTCTAGCTGGTTGTTGTAGTCCTCTACCAGGGGAAGAAATTATAGGGACTGTTACTTTGGGAAATCATGGAATAGCAGTTCATCGAGAAAATTGTATGAATTTAAATTCTGTTCCTAAAGAAAGGCAATTACCTGTGAAGTGGAATGAAAGATCATTAACTAAAAATACTAAGTTCTCCACCCAAATAAGAATAGAAGTAATAGATAGAGTTGGTGTTTTAAAAGATATTTTATTGAGACTTTCAGACAATGGAATAAATGTTAGCGATGCACGAGTCCAAACTGCTTCTGGTAAACCTGCTTGTATTGATCTAAGAATAGAAATAAATAATTCTGACCAACTTTCAATGACAATTAATAAAATTCGTTCAATGGCAGATGTTATTGATATTGCTAGAACAGGAATAAACCATTAATTTGCTTTTGAATTTATAATAAAAATTATAAAGACTAGAAGAAAATTTATTTATTATTTATAAGTAGAAGTGACTAATGATAAATTTAGTCAAAAGTGTATTTTATCTACAATTTGTACTAATATCTTCTTTCAAAGACTGAGAAAAAATAAATTCTAATATTTAATTAGCCTTTTAAAGAACTATTTGCAATGTGTAGGTCATAAAAATGTTTTTCTTTTATGTAATTTCTTAAAAATCATATAAGAAATGCATCCCATCAAAAAACTAGAAATTAGTCCAACAATAAATGATCCTAATAAAATCCTGTTACTGATAAGCAATCCTTGATTCCACATTTGTTTTTGAGTCAATTGACTCAAATTATTTAAACTATCTCCTTTACCTAGAATAAATGCTCCGACTTTATAGTTAAATAAGTATAAAGGTATATACGTGAAAGGATTACTAATCCAAGTCCCCATTGCTGCAAGTAAATGATGACCTCTAACCAAGCTTGCCAAACAAATCCCAATCAGAGATTGCAATCCAAAGAATGGAAAGCAACCACTGAAAATCCCAACTGCTACTCCACGTGCTCTTTCAGCTGGGGTTCCATCCTGTTTCCAAATCCAAAAAATCATAATTTTTAATTTTTGACAAAATTTCAAAACGATGTTCATCATTTTCATGTTCCGTATAAATAACAAGATAAAGAATGGAGAGAGCTCGTGGAGAACACGATTTTACTGTTAAATAATGGAACCATTATTGTCAACAGAAGAAAATATTGCTGCAATAGCATCTGCAATTTCCCCAGGTCAAGGAGCCATTGCAATTATAAAAATTTCAGGACCATCTTCTATAAAAGTTGTTAAAGCTATTGTGCAAGTTCCAGGTAAACAATTGTGGGATAGTCATAAGATTCTTTATGGATATGTAATAGACAAAAATATTCAAAAGAAAATTGATGAAGTTTTAATATTAATTATGAAGGCACCTCGTAGTTTTACTGGAGAAGATGTAGTAGAAATCCATTGTCATGGTGGATTAATAGCAGTACAAGAAGTTCTAAAGCAAGTTTTAAATCAGCCCAATACCAGAAGAGCCTTTCCTGGAGAGTTCAGTCAGCGTGCAATTTTAAATGAAAGGATTGATCTAACTCAAGCAGAAGCAATCAATGAATTAATTAGTGCAAAAACAACAAAAGCAGCAGAAATAGCAATGTCAGGAATTAATGGTGAAATTACTCAACAAATCAATAGTATAAGAGACAACCTACTGGATCAACTTAGTGAGATTGAAGCAAGAATTGATTTCGAGGATGACTTACCACCTCTTGATTCTCAAGGAATATTATCAAATTTAACTTTAATTCATGAAAGACTTTCTCGACTCGTTCATGATGCAGAACAAGGCAATTTAATACGTAATGGCTTAAAAGTAGCGCTAATTGGCTTGCCAAATGTCGGAAAGAGTTCGATATTGAACTTACTTAGCAAGCAGGAAAGAGCTATTGTTACAAGTATCCCAGGAACTACGAGAGATATTCTTGAAAACGAAATTGTACTAGAAGGTATTCCAATAACTATCCTAGATACAGCAGGCATAAGAGAAACAAAGAGTGAAATTGAAAAAATTGGAATTGCTCTCAGTGAAAAGACATTGGCCACTGCAGATGTAATTGTATTAATATTTGATCTCAGCCAAGGGTGGACAGTTGACGACGAAAAATTACTTCAAAAAATTCCCAAAAGTACACAAACAATAATCTTAGGAAATAAGTCTGATCTAGCAAAAGAATCAAAAGGTAAACCTAAAGAAGCAGATGTCACTATGAGTGCACTAACTGGCAAAGGAGAGAAAGAAATGATTGAAGCTATATTAAAAATTTTTAATGCAACTAAAGTCTCCGGAATACAAGTGGCTCTTAATGAACGACAATTGGATTTAGTCACACTAGCAATTAAAGCATTAGAAAGAATAGATACAATTGCTGCACAAAATTTGCCTTGGGATTTTTGGACGATTGATTTAAGAGATGCTATATACAAGCTTGGAGAATTAACTGGTGATGAGGTGACTGAGGAAATACATAATCGAATATTCTCAAAATTCTGTATTGGTAAGTAAAAGAGTTTTATTGATATATCAATTTTAGTGTTCTAATTCATATAAAATAAATAAAATTACAGCTCTTTATTCAAAATTTTTCTAGAGTTTTCATCTTGAATATAATCACACCAAAAATAATTCACCTATTGGATCTTTGGCTGGATGAAGATATAGGTCGTGGTGACCTTACTCAATCAGCTATTGAAAATAAAATTGTTAGTGCTTATTGGGTATGTAAGCAAGAAGGTCTCTTTTGTGGTGGGGAATTAGTAAAGTCTCTTTATCAACGTCTTGATGATTCTGTAAAAATAAGATTACAGAAATTTGATGGAGAAAGAGTAATAGTTGGAGAAAAAGTTATGGAATTAACTGGGCCAGTATCATCCTTATTAGCAGGAGAACGTACAGCCCTCAATTTAGTGATGCATCTTTCAGGGATTGCAACTTATACAAAACAGTTAGTTTCAGAACTAGAAGGGACTAAAGTACAATTAGCAGATACTAGAAAAACAACACCAGGTCTTCGGCAATTAGAGAAATATGCAGTGAGATGTGGCGGTGGAATAAATCACAGATTAGGCTTAGATGATGCAGCGATGTTAAAAGAAAACCACATTGCTTGGAGCAAAGGAATAACAGAATCTATGCAGACACTTAGAGAAAGTTTACCTTGGACTACTAAAGTTATAGTAGAAGCTGAAACCAGCAAGCAAGCAATAGAAGCTGTCTCTGCTGGAGCTGATGGAGTTCTTCTAGATGAAATGAAGCCTAGTGATATAAAGAAGTTAATTCCTGAATTAAAAGCAATATCAAAAAACAACTCAAAGGAGGTAATTATTGAAGCATCAGGTATTAATCCTCAATATATAAAAGAATATGCCTCAACAGGTGTTGACATAATCTCTAGTAGTGCTCCCATTAGCCAAAGCAAATGGATAGATTTCAGCATGCGTTTCACTGAAGCAAGGGAGAACTAACTATGCATATTATATTCCAAGTATTAACTAAACAAATTCAAGATGCCATTAATGCTTCATTTCCCAAAGCAGCATTAAACGCAAGAAAAGAAGGCTCTTTTCTAAACCCTCAATTAGTTCAGGCTTCTAAGCCTGAATTTGGTGATTTTCAGATGAATGGCGCCTTAACTTTATCAAAGATTTTAAAAAAGCCTCCTAGAGAAATTGCAGAAATAATTGTTATTCAACTCAAAAAAAATAAAGATTTCAACAACATTTGTTTGGCACCAGAAATAGCTGGGCCAGGCTTTATAAATCTTACTATTAAGAATTCTTGTCTTAAAAAAGAACTGACATCTCGACTCAACGATGATCTCCTTGGTGTACCTCAGGCAAAAGATGAAGAAGAAAATAAACAACTTAAGCCCATCATCGTCGACTTTTCGAGTCCAAATATCGCAAAAGAAATGCATGTTGGGCATTTACGGTCGACAATTATCGGCGACTCTATTGCACGAATTTTAAAATTTCGTGGTCATCAAGTATTGCGTCTTAACCATGTTGGGGACTGGGGGACTCAATTTGGAATGTTAATAACCCATTTAAAGAATGTTGCTCCAGAAGCACTTACAACTGCTAATTTTGTAAATCTTGGAGACTTAGTAGATTTCTATAGACAAGCAAAAAAGAATTTTGATGAAGATCAATATTTTCAGAAATGCTCTCGTGAGGAGGTAGTGAAATTACAGCAAGGCAATCAGGAAAGCATTAAAGCATGGAAGTTACTTTGCAATCAATCTCGTAATGCATTTCAAAAGATCTATAACCGTCTAGATATTAAACTCGATGAAAGAGGTGAATCATTTTATAACCCTTTTTTAAAAGATGTCATAGATGAGCTTTCCAAATTAGGTTTACTTATAAAAGATAATGGTGCTCAATGTGTATTTTTAAATGAAATTAAGGGTAAGGATGGAAATCCTCTTGGAATAATTGTACAGAAATCAGATGGGGGCTTTAATTATGCAACTACAGACTTAGCCGCAATTAGATATAGACTCAATGATTTGCCAAATGGAGATGGTGCTGGAAGAATCATCTATGTAACCGATGCAGGTCAATCAAATCATTTTGCTAGCGTATTTCAAGTTGCAAAATTAGCCAACTGGATACCAAAGGATTGCAAAGTAGAGCACGTACCATTTGGATTGGTACAGGGAGAAGATGGAAAGAAGCTCAAAACCCGTTCAGGTGAGACAATACGATTAAAAGATCTACTTGATGAAGCAATTGATCGAGCAAAAATAGATATAGAGAGAAGACTAAAAGAAGAAGGACGTAAGGAAAGTCTTGATTTTATAGAAAAAGTCTCAAGCACTATTGGTATCTCAGCCGTCAAGTATGCGGATCTTAGCCAGAATAGAATTACTAATTATCAATTTAGTTTTGATCGAATGCTATCTTTGCAAGGTAATACAGCTCCGTACTTATTGTATGCATTGGTTAGAATTGCGGGGATAAATCGTAAAGGTGGGGAAATTAAAAATTTCAATAATAAACTTGATTTTAATAATGAACAAGAATGGAAATTAGCTAGAGAGATTCTAAAATTTGATGAAGTTATTCTAGAAGTAGAAGAACAATTATTACCTAATCGACTATGTAATTATTTATTTGAATTAAGCCAAGCTTTTAATCGTTTTTATGATCACATACCTATATTAAAAGCCTCAGAGCCATCAAAATCATCACGTCTTGTATTATGTAGACTTACTGAAAAAACTCTTAAGAAAGGTCTAAACCTACTAGGTATTTCAACTCTGGAGAGAATGTAATGAATCCCTTAGAAGAATCATTTTTTGATGAAATACCCTCAGCAAGAAGTGAAATAGAAAATATGAATCCATATTCTGCTCCTTTAGAAGGAAGAAGAAATCTACTGCGTCTTGATTTTAATGAAAATACAATCGGACCAAGTCCGAAAGTTCTGAAAACAATTCAATCCATAAGTTCTGAACAGATATCTATTTACCCTGAATATAATGGTCTAACAAAAGCTGTTGCAGATAATCTCAACTTATCTAACACCTCATTCCATAAACTTAATACAAATCAAATCGGAATATTTAATGGAGTTGATGCTGCGATTCATTCTATTTTTTATGCCTATGGAGATAGGAATAAAAAGTTTCTAACTACAGTTCCAACTTTTGGTTATTACAGTCCTTGCGCATCAATGCAAGGAATGGAAATAATTCAAATTCCTTACATAGGTGCAAATTTTGTATTCCCATTTAATGAAATCAAAAAAGCATTAATTGAGCTAGAGCCTAAAATTTTGATAATATGCAATCCTAATAATCCGACAGGTACAAATCTTTCAGCTGAAAAAATTATTGAGTTGGCACAAATATCCACGAAAACATTAGTCGTAATAGATGAACTTTATGAGGCATTTTCAGGAGATAGTCTACTACCAATAATCAATTTTAATAAGCTAAAAAATATTATTCTTCTTCGCTCACTTTCAAAGACTGCGGG
>QCFH01000010.1 GCA_003278345.1 Prochlorococcus sp. AG-363-C02
TCAGAATTTAATAAATATTGCTCTAGTGAATCAATTCCACTTCCTTCTTGAACAATAAATTCTCCAGTACTAATATCTGCTTTGGCTAAGCCCCATTTGGAGCAATGATCTATATTTTGCTTCTCAATTACAACTGCAGCTAACCAGTTATTTTTCTTAGCTTGGAGCATTCCTTCCTCAAGGATTGTTCCAGGTGTAAGAATCCGAGTAATTCCTCTTTTTAAAAGCTTACCCTCCTTATTTTGTACGCTTTCTAATTGATCGCATATTGCTATTGAAGAACCATTTTGTACGAGAGTTGAGCAATATCGCTCAGCAGCATGATGAGGTATTCCTGCCATAGGTACCCTTCCAATTTTTTTGCCACCCTCTTTTCCAGTAAGAGTAAGCTCTAAAACTTCTGATAAATAGATCGCATCTTCAAAGAAACATTCAAAAAAATCGCCTAATCTATAGAGTAAAATTCTTTCAGGATTTTTTGATTTTAGTTCTACATAATGCCTAAGAACAGGTGTTAGTTCTTGCCTGTCAACCATGTTGTGGTGAGACCATGCAGGCATTTCTCCATCGGGAACAGATTTATTTTCAGGTTTAGTAAGGTTTTCATTTTTTGTAGATATATTTTTTTTTCTTGGTCTTAATAGGCCATCTTTGGTTAATTCTTCGTCATCTAAGTCTGAATTGTTTTGATTGGTTGATTTTTGTAAAGAGGTATCTTTCAGAAAATTTGTTTCTGAATCGACGAACAAGTTCCCTTGAAAAGAGTTGTTTTCGGCAGTCATAGATACTTTTCTGCCAGGTAGTTAGTGGGCATGGTAAAGCCGTTTTGTGTTTTTTGATGTGAAGCCTCGCGACAACCATTGTCATCTTTGTAAAAAATGTCCTTTCTCATGTAAAAATTATGAGATTGTAGGGAGCTCTTGTTGCTCCATCGATTTGTTTCCCATGTCTGTACTTAGCTCTGTCGCTGTAGAAGCACTTCTATTTTCTTCATTGTTACTTGTTATAGGTGTCCCCGTCCTTTACATGACACAGTCTGATCCTAGTGATCGACGCAACGGAGAGATCAAGAAGATTGAAATTATAGGTGGAGTTTGGTTTCACCTGGTGTTGCTAAATGGTTTACTTAGCTCCTTTGTTTGAAACTGAACACGTTGCATGCGAAGGTGGATATAGAAAGGCGTTTTATTTAGGAAGAAATGGTTTCAATTGAAGGGCGCTTTACTAATTCGTCCGATATTAAAGTGGCTATTGTGGTAGCTCGTTTTAATGACTTGGTTACTAATAAACTTTTAAGCGGATGCTTGGATTGTTTAAGTCGTCATGGAATAGATACTTCTGAATCAAGTTCTCAGCTTGACATTGCTTGGGTACCAGGATCCTTTGAATTGCCCCTAGTTTGTCAAACTTTGGCAAAGACTGGCCGTTATCAAGTGGTTATTACTCTGGGAGCAGTTATACGAGGAGATACTCCACACTTTGATGTTGTGATTAATGAATCAAGTAAAGGCATTGCAGCAGTTTCAAGGGAAACAGGAATACCTGTTATTTTTGGAGTTTTGACTACAGATACTATGCAACAAGCTTTAGAGAGAGCCGGAGTCAAAAGCAATCTGGGTTGGGCTTATGCATTGCAAGCTATTGAAATGTGTTCTTTAATGAAAGCTTTAAATTAGATAACACGTATCAATTAGCAGAATAGATTGACCATCCCCCCTTTTTTAGGGCATGCTGCTTCTGTGATGGATTTTTCTATTACCTAAATGCGGATGTAGCTCAGTGGTAGAGCATCTCCTTGCCAAGGAGAATGTCGAGAGTTCGAATCTCTTCATCCGCTTTTAAAAAACCTTCTATTTCCCACTATCAAATTTTAGGATATATCATTATTTTTCTTTCTTTGAAATTGAATATATTTAAGCTTTAAAAATTTCCAGATTAACTTTTTTATAGACATATTTTATCTAATCAATCCTGCTTTTTTTTAATTAATAAACTTTGCTCATTACATTCATGAAAACCCAGCTGCTTATAGAAATTGCTGCTGTTAGTTGTCATTAGATAAATTCTTTCTACTTTCTTAATTTCAGGACTTGCTAATAGAGCTTGTATAACTAATCTCCCTAATCCCTTTCCCTGTAGATCATCTGCAACCACTATATCCCATAAAACAGCTCTGTATATTTGATCACTAGTTGCTCGACCAAAACCAACAAGACGCTTATCACTCCATAATGTGATTACAACATCACTACCAAGTAATAATTTTCTTAGGTTGTCATAATTTCTATTTCGCGCCCAAAAAGCATGATTATCAAACAGTTTTTTTAATTTTATCAGTCCTCTAGAAGGCAATAAATTTGGACCTAATCCAAATAGTCGAAGTCCTGGAGCACCTTGCGCGTGTTTTAAAAGCTTTAATTCCTGCATTTTAAAACTTCATGAAGTACACACGATTAAAAGGTTTTTTATCAGTTTTGCATATTTCTTTTATAGCGCTTAATCGTTTTATGACGTGTAGGTGTTTTGGTAGTTAATCTGAAAGGGTCTTTGTATTTGTCGAAAATCATGCTCAAGCTTTTGCTGGGAGACCCGAATGCCCGCAAGCTGAAGCGATATCAGCCAATAGTGACTGATATCAATCTATTGGAAGATGAAATTGCTTCTTTGACTGATGATGAGTTGAGGTCCAAGACATCTGAGTTTCGAAGTCGCTTAAAAGGGTCTACTGAAACTGTTTTGCAAGATCAGTTGGATGATTTGCTTCCTGAAGCTTTTGCTGTAGTTAGAGAAGCAAGTAAAAGGGTTTTAGGTATGCGGCATTTTGATGTTCAGCTGATAGGCGGGATGGTATTGCATGAGGGACAAATTGCAGAAATGAAAACTGGAGAAGGTAAAACATTGGTTGCAACTTTGCCTAGTTATTTGAATGCGTTAAGTGGTAACGGCGTACATTGTGTCACGGTTAATGATTACCTTGCGCGTAGAGATGCTGAGTGGATGGGTCAGGTTCATAGATTTTTAGGCTTGACTGTTGGCTTAATTCAGCAGGATATGACTCCAATAGAAAGACATAAAAATTATGGTTGCGATATTACTTATGCAACCAACTCTGAACTTGGTTTTGATTATTTAAGAGATAATATGGCTAGTGATATAAATGAAATTGTTCAAAGAAGTTATCAGTTTTGTATTATTGATGAAGTGGATTCTATTTTGATTGACGAAGCTAGGACCCCATTAATCATTTCTGGTCAGGTTGAACGACCTCAAGAAAAATATCAAAAAGCTGCAGAAATTGTTTCTTCTTTAAAAAGAGCAGCAGAAATGGGAAAAGATGGTATTGATCCAGAAGGAGATTATGAAGTTGATGAAAAGCAAAGAACATGCACTTTAACGGATGAAGGATTTGCTAAATCTGAGGAACTTTTAAAAGTAAATGACTTATATGATCCTAAAGATCCATGGGCACATTACATAACTAATGCTTTAAAAGCTAAGGAATTATTTATTAAAGATGTTAATTATATTATTAGAAATGATGAGGCAGTAATAGTAGATGAATTTACTGGTCGTGTTATGCCTGGTCGCAGATGGAGTGATGGACAACATCAAGCAATAGAGGCAAAAGAAAGTTTATTAATTCAGCCTGAGACTCAAACACTTGCATCAATTACATACCAGAATTTTTTCCTTTTGTATCCTCGTCTTGCTGGAATGACAGGAACTGCAAAAACAGAAGAAGTTGAATTTGAGAAAACATATAAACTTGAAACAACTGTAATACCAACTAATAGACCTCGTTCAAGAAAAGATTGGGTAGATCAAGTATTTAAGACTGAGAATGCTAAATGGAGAGCAGTTGCAAGTGAAACTGTTGAAATACATAAGCAGGGCAGGCCTGTCTTAGTTGGTACAACGAGTGTTGAAAAAAGTGAGGTGCTAAGTGTATTGTTGGAAGAGCAAAATATACCTCATAATTTATTAAATGCTAAACCCGAAAATGTAGAACGTGAAGCTGAAATAGTTGCTCAGGCAGGTCGAGCAGGAGCCGTTACTATTGCAACCAATATGGCGGGAAGAGGAACGGATATTATTCTTGGCGGTAATAGTGATTATATGGCTAGATTAAAAGTTAGAGAGACTCTTTTACCAAAGTTAGTTAAGCCTGAAGATGGTCATAAGCCACCAGTTCCTTTGCAGCGTCGCAGTGAAGCATCTCTTGGATTTGGAGCAGAAAATGTAAATGCTAAGAAAGAAAAAAAATCATTTGAATCTTCATCTTCTAGTAATCTTTATCCATGTAATTTAACTGATGAAACAGAAGAAGTTTTATTGGCTTTAGAACGTGATTTAATTAAGGCTTGGGGCGACCGGCAACTTACATCTATAGAGTTCGAAGATAGGATTTCCACAGCAGCAGAAAAAGCTCCTACTAACGATTCGCTAATTAAATCATTAAGGGAAGCTATCTTATTAGTGAAAAGTGAATATGATGTGGTAGTTAAGCAAGAAGAGATACATGTTAGAGAAGCTGGAGGTTTACATGTTATTGGTACAGAAAGACATGAATCTCGTAGAGTAGATAATCAATTAAGAGGTAGATCAGGCCGTCAAGGAGACTTAGGCAGTACACGTTTCTTTTTATCTTTGGGAGATAATTTACTTCGTATTTTTGGAGGTGAAAGAGTAGCAGCATTAATGAATGCTTTTCGGGTGGATGAAGATATGCCTATAGAGTCTGGAATGCTTACTAGATCTTTAGAAAGCGCTCAAAAAAAAGTTGAAACTTATTATTTTGATATTAGAAAGCAAGTGTTCGAATATGACGAGGTAATGAATAATCAAAGACGGGCAGTTTATTCTGAACGAAGAAGAGTTTTAGAAGGTACCGGTCTTAAAAAACAAGTTATTGGTTACGGAGAAAGAACCATGCAAGAAATTGTATATGCTTATGTTAATCCTGATTTACCTTCAGAGGAGTGGGACTTAGGACAACTTGTGTCTAAGGTTAAGGAATTTGTCTATCTATTAGATACTTTAAAGCCTGAAGATCTTTATGGTTTAAATATTGATGAACTGCAAGCTTTCCTTCAAGAACAACTAAGAAATGCGTATGATATGAAAGAATTGCAAATAGAAGATCAAAGACCAGGATTGATGAGAGAAGCAGAAAGGTTTTTTATTCTCCAGCAAATTGATACACTTTGGCGAGAACATTTGCAATCTATGGATGCTTTGAGAGAATCGGTTGGCTTAAGAGGGTATGGTCAAAAAGATCCTTTAATTGAGTATAAAAATGAAGGATATGATATGTTTCTTGAAATGATGACAAATATGAGGAGAAATGTTATTTATTCTATGTTTATGTTTCAACCTGCACCTCCTTCAGATAAGGGTTAATTATCTTCTAAATCATCTCCTAGAAATTCAATAATTTCCTTGTCTTTAAGATTTTGTGCTTGTCCAGATAATATTTTTTCAGGGAAATTACCCTTCCTAATTTCTTTAAGACAATTATTTAGCATTTGTACTTGATTCTCTAAATAGTCAATTCTTTCCATCAAATTTCTAATTACAGTAGCTTCTGCATCGGGTAGTGCGGAGTGAGCTAATGGATTCACTCTTACCCCACTTTGATGAACAATTCTTCCTGGAATCCCTACTACTGTGCTATCAGCCTCTACATCTCTAACAACAACTGAACCTGCACCTATTCTTGTGTTCTCGCCGACATTAATTGCACCCAATACTTTTGCCCCAGCCCCTACAACTACATTTTCTGACAGTGTAGGGTGCCTTTTCCCATGACTTTTACCTGTACCTCCAAGTGTAACTCCTTGGTATAAAAGGCAGCGATTACCTATTTCGGTTGTTTCTCCAATTACAACACCCATTCCATGGTCAATAAAAACCCCTTTACCTATTTTTGCACCTGGATGAATTTCTACACCAGTTAAAGATCTTGTTATTTGGCTAATTATTCTTGGCAAAAGGGGTATTCCGATATTCCATAATTTATGACTGATTCTATGAAGGAAAATAGCTTGAAAGCCTGGATAGCATAGAACTATTTCTAAGAATCCTCTGGCTGCAGGATCTCTTTCGCGAATGATTGCAAAGTCTGCTTGTAAAGCTTTAAGCATTTGCTCAAAGAAAAAAATTTGGTTATTTAAGGAGACCGATTTCCTTTTGAAGCCGTTCAAGAGTTGATTCACTGAGATATTTTTCAGCGCAATGAACTTGCGGCATACGAATAAGTTGCGATCTATTTTGTTTTAGAGAATTTTCAATAAGTGTAAGGCTAGCTCTATCGCATAAGACGTAGTTTGCAGCTCTTAATAGAGCTAAAAGGCGACTGCCCACTTCAGGATTTGCTGTCATCAGAAGAAGTTCATTGCCTCTCATGCTGTGTAAAATTACTTCTGCTGCTCTAAGTATGCCTGGGCTAATACTTACAATGCCTACACAACTGCCTGCTCGTAATTCTTTTAACATTGAAAGTTCTTTTCCAAAATCACTAAGGTCGACAGCTACAGCTCTCACACCGTGACGCTTAGCTACTTCTTCTAAAGGCTGAAGAAAATAACGACTAGTAACTACTGTACCAATATTGGAATTTTCTAGGACATCTTCTAATTCTTCCATTGGCACTACTTCTATTGGAACAGTGATATGAGGTTCTAATTCTTCCGCTATTAGCATTGATGCTCCCAAATCTTCTTTCGGAGTGCTTACCAATACTCTTGCTCCGCATCTCAGCCTCCAGTCAATTTCTTTAACAAAAAGTTCTCTTGTTTGCTGGAGTGTACATCCGGCATTGAGAATTGAATCAATACTTTTTCTAATTTCTTGGTCTAGATCCTTTATTTCTTTTTTTCTAAAAGAACCATTATTTTTAGATTCTCGTTTTTTTTGTTGATCTCGAACATATATTCCTGATCCAGCTATTGCCTCTACAACTCCATCTGTTTCAAGTTGACGGTAAACCTTGCTAATTGTATTTCGGTGCAACCCTGTCTGCATAGCTAACTGCCGCGTGCTTGGAAGTCTATGCCCAGGTGGATAATGTCTTGCTGCTATTGCAAAGCATATTTGATTATATAATTGGGTTGAAGCAGGAATATCACTATCCTGTTGAATATGAAATTTCACTTGATTATGTAAAGCTTCATGTTGGATACGATAGTAAATTAATGCGTAAGTGCCAATTATTAGGTTGTCCTAAGATTATGTGACAGGTGAATCAATCACCAAATAGCAAAACAGAAATTAATGAAAGACAATTTTAATAATCTTCTTAAATGGTCCTTTTTGCCTTAGTAATAGTCTTTTCTTCTTTCTCTTTTTTTATAAGAGGCGTTTTTCTTGGTGTTAGGAACATAATCATATTTCTTCCTTCTCGTTTTGCAGCTTGCTGAATTTCAGCTTGCTCCTCTAGATCTTTAGCCATTCTAGATAGAAGTGATTCGGCTAGGTTTGTGTGTTGAATTTCTCTTCCTCTAAAAATGACTGTGCATTTTACTTTGTCTCCTGCTTTTAAAAAGCGAGTGGCTTGGCCAATCCTTACTTGATAGTCATGTTGGTCAATTTTATATCTCATTTTCACTTCTTTAACTTCAGTCTGATGAGATTTTTTCTTGGCTTCTTTAGCTTTTTTTTCTTGCTCGAATTTAAACTTGCCATAGTTCATAATTCTGCAAACTGGTGGGTCTGCTTTTTCGCTAACTAATACAAGATCTAGCTCTCTGTCTTGAGCTACATTTAAAGCCTCTTCTCGGCTAATTACTCCTAGTTGAGTTCCATCTGCATCAACTACCCTTAGTTTTGGATATTTGATACGATCATTAATGTTCGGAAGCTCTCTGACAGGAGCGCGTCGATCAAACCGGGGTCGTGGTGGCATTCAGTGAGATGAAAGAATAAAGAAGAACAAATCAGGATTTCTCCAATAATAGATCTACTAACTTAACCCTATAACGTTTTGGATCAAAGAGAGAGCTTCTTCAAGAGAGTTTTTTTCATTTAGCCATTTTGGATGATGCTGACTTCTAAACCAAGTTTTTTGTTTTTTGGCAAATTGCTTTGTTCTTTGGTTTGCAATTTCGATTGCCTCATTCAATGAAGACTCTCCTTTAATAACCGTTAGAGCTTCTTTGTAACCAATTGTTTTAAGTAATGAAATATCAAAACCATATTTTTGACATAGGTTCTTAGTTTCTTCAATAAGGCCATTATTAAACATATGCTTTGTTCTTTTCTCGATTCTTTCGTGCAGATTTTTTGGATTAATTCCCAATTCAAGTATGTTCCAATTCGGGACTTTTGATGATTGTAATAAACTTATTTTTTTTCCAGTAGCGAAAATAACCTCTAGTGCTCTAATTGTGCGTGTCGAATCCTTTAGCGATATTTTTTCCCATGCTATTGGATCACATTTTTGTAGTATTTGGTGGCATTCAACTTGTCCTATTTCCTTGAGAATTTTTCTAAGTTCTACTTGAGGTCCTACTGCAGGAGGACATAGACCATTCGTTAAGGCTTTTAAATAAAGTCCACTTCCTCCCACAAGAAAACCAGTCTTCTTTTTTTTTAAGACTTTTTTAAGACTTGCTTCAGCCTCTCTTTTAAAGTCATTTAGTGTTATTGGGTTATTTGGTTCAGCAAGATCTAGAAGTAAATGTTTAATTTCTTTTTGTTGTTTAAGGGTTGGTTTTGCAGTTCCAATATCCATTCCTTTATAAATTTGACGAGAGTCGACATTGTGAATGTCAACTTTTATTGTTTTAGCTATTTCTATTGCTAGATCAGTTTTGCCGCTTGCTGTTGGTCCCAGTAAAACTATTACTAATGGTTTAAAATTTGTCATAGATTTCGAAGATTTATAAATTTGGACTTTTAAACGTAAAAATCTTTTGTTTTGTAAGCAATTTGTTTCAAGCCTTTCTAGGTTGGCAGTGTTAAATTTAAATTGCCAGGTTGAGGTTTCTGGTAAATGATTTTTTCAGCAAAAACTTCCCTGGGTATTTTTTAGTCGAATGATAGAAGACTCCACAGTTAAAAAGGTTCAAGCTGCTTACGGCGCTGAACAGATTCAAGTTCTTGAAGGATTGGAACCTGTCAGGAAGAGGCCAGGTATGTATATAGGCTCTACTGGGCCAAGAGGATTGCATCATCTTGTTTATGAGGTTGTTGATAATGCAGTTGATGAAGCGCTTGCTGGGCATTGCAATGAAATAGTTGTTGTTCTTTGTGGCGATGGATCTGCTTCTGTTAGTGATAATGGTCGAGGAATTCCTACAGATGTTCATCCAAAGACTGGTAAAAGTGCTTTAGAGACTGTTTTGACTGTTCTGCATGCAGGAGGAAAGTTTGGTAGTGGAGGATATAAAGTGTCTGGAGGCTTACATGGAGTTGGAGTTTCAGTAGTAAATGCTCTTAGTGAATGGGTTGAAGTAACTGTTAAAAGACAAGGTTGTATTCATAAGCAAAGATTTGAAAGAGGAGCTCCTATAGGAGATCTTTGCTCAGAGAAACAGCCAGCTTCAGATAAAAAATCTACAGGTACGACAGTTAATTTTAAGCCTGATTCTGAAATATTTACTAATGGGATTGTTTTTGAATATGGAGTTTTATCTTCAAGATTAAGGGAGTTGGCATATCTAAATGGCGGAGTTCGTATTGTTTTTAGAGATGAAAGAAAATTACTTGATGAATCACAAGATAAATTTCATGAGGAAGTTTATTTCTATGAGGGTGGAATAAAGGAATATGTGGCTTATATGAATTCCGAAAAAGATCCTTTGCATCCAGAAATAATTTATGTCAATTCTGAGAAAGATGGAGTTCAAGTGGAAGCAGCTTTGCAATGGTGCGTTGATGCTTTTTCAGATAGTATTTTGGGCTTTGCGAATAATATTAGGACAGTTGATGGTGGTACTCATATTGAGGGATTGAAAACTGTTTTAACTCGAACTCTTAACTCATTTGCTCGTAAAAGAGGAAAGCGCAAAGAAGGTGATTCAAATCTTGCTGGTGAAAATATTAGAGAAGGATTAACAGTGGTACTTTCTGTCAAGGTTCCTGATCCTGAATTTGAAGGTCAAACTAAGACGAAATTAGGAAATACAGAAGTTAGAGGTATTGTAGATAGCCTTGTTGGTGAATCTTTAGCTCAATACCTAGAATTTAATCCTTCTGTTATTGATTTAATTTTAGAGAAGGCAATACAAGCTTTTAATGCCGCTGAAGCAGCGAGACGAGCTAGAGAACTCGTTCGTAGAAAAAGTGTTCTTGAAAGTACTACTCTTCCTGGAAAATTGGCTGATTGTAGTTCAAGGGATCCCTCTGAATCAGAGATATATATAGTTGAGGGTGATTCTGCTGGAGGTTCAGCTAAGCAAGGAAGAGATCGAAGATTTCAAGCTATTCTTCCATTAAGAGGAAAAATTTTAAATATTGAAAAAACTGATGATGCAAAAATCTATAAGAATACTGAAATTCAAGCATTAATTACTGGATTGGGTTTGGGAATAAAAGGTGAAGATTTTTCTTTAAAGAATCTTCGATACCATAGGGTTGTGATTATGACAGATGCTGATGTTGATGGTGCTCATATTCGTACACTTTTATTAACTTTCTTTTATCGTTACCAGAAAGAATTAGTTGAAGGTGGTTACATTTATATCGCTTGCCCTCCTTTATATAAAGTAGAGAGAGGAAAGAATCATACTTATTGCTATAACGAAGCTGATCTGCAAAAAACAATCACTTCTTTTGGAGAAAAAGCTAATTATACTATTCAAAGATTTAAAGGTTTAGGAGAAATGATGCCTAAGCAATTGTGGGAAACAACAATGGACCCTTCTACTAGGATGATGAAAAGAGTAGAAATAGAAGATGCTTTAGAAGCAGATCGTATTTTCACTATTCTAATGGGAGATAAAGTGGCCCCAAGAAGAGAGTTTATAGAGACACATAGTGTTGAACTTGATATGGCTACTTTAGATATTTAGTCAAATATGAATTTTATCTTACGCTGGGGATGTTTATTGATTATTGCTTTAGCTGCTCCAATTGCTCTCCCTGCAGGAGGAGGCATGAGAGATAAATTTGAGATTAAATATTTAGACAAAACAATTTCATGCTTTGCTGGAGAATCTTGTTTTCTTTTTGCTAGTCCTTATTTATCTTCATCTCCATTGTGTAAAGTTGATTTGGGTTCTTCCCTTGATGTAATACGAATTTGGCAAAATGATAAAGGTCAAAGTTGGATTCAGGTTAGAAAATCCTATGATAATCTTTTTTATTTGAATTCATTGAAGCCTCAACGTGGATGGATTCATGTATGAAGAATTAGATAATATTTGGCCTTATATAATAGTCGCAGTTGGTTCTATAATTGGTGCCATATCTAGGATTAAAATAACTTATTTATTTCATATAAATAATAGTTCTAACATTAGAGCTATTGTTACTGTTAATACAGTTTCAATATTTTTATTAGGATTTTTCCTTGCTTTACAAAATGGTACTTCAATTAATAATAATAATTCATTATATTTGTTATTATGTATTGGATTTTTAGGAAGTTTTAGTACTTTTTCTGCGTTTATATCTGAACTTTATATTTTCTTGCAACAACAAAAATGGCTTGATTTTATGTTTTATTCCATTATTTCTATAATTTTTGGATTGACTTTTGCTTCATTAGGATATTTATTAGGCAATGGCTGAAGATTTACGAAACTATTTATTCAGGTCAGATATAATTATTTTACTTTTTTTAGCAACAATTATAGGCAGTTTATTTCGATGGCAATTAAATAATGATTTATTAGCTAACCTTTTGGGCTCCGCTATTCTTGGATTAGTATTAGGATTAAAAATTAACCCTAAATTTAGATTAACATTTACAATTGGTTTTTGTTCTTCTTTTACTACTTTTAGTGGATGGATCTGGGATGTTATGGAATTAATGAGAAGTGGCTTTTTTCTTAGGGCATTAGTACTGATTCTATCTTCTATGATAGGAGGGTTATTAGTTTTATCATTTGGATATTGGTTCGGTAAGACAATGAGGCATGTATTTAACCCGTAATAGTCATAAAATGGTTTTCCAAGTTTGATGCGCTTATGAATTCAGTTGAAGGTGCGTCCATTGAATCTGATTTAGATGGACCTCATATAGCTGAGGTTGTAGCTCAACAGCTTGAAGCCATGCTAGGTGCTGGAAATTATGATGGCGTTAAGACTTTGCTCGAGCCCGTTCAACCTGTTGATATTGCTGAGTCAATTGGAAATCTCCCTTTAATCTTACAGGCTTTGGCTTTTAGATTGTTAAATAAAAATGAGGCAATAGAGGTATATGAATATTTAGACGCTTCAGTGCAACAAAGTCTTCTAGATCGATTGAGATCAGGAGAAGTTCTTGAACTAGTCGAGAGCATGTCTCCTGACGATAGGGTGAGGCTGTTTGATGAATTGCCTGCGAAGGTTGTTCGTAGATTACTTGCAGAATTAAGTCCAGATGAAAGACGAGTTACTGCACAAATGTTGGGCTATGAGGCGGAAACAGCAGGGAGACTTATGACCAATGAATTTATTGATCTAAAGGAATTTCACACAGCTATAGAAGCTTTAACAATTGTTAGAAGACAGGCTCCTTATACAGAAACTATATACAGTCTTTACGTTACTGATAGAGAAAGACATTTAACAGGAATATTGTCTCTCAGAGATTTAGTCACAGCTTCCCCAGAGACGAAAATTGGCGATGTTATGACTAGGGAAGTAGTAAATGTTAGAACTGATACTGATCAAGAAGAAGTTGCAAGGGCAATTCAAAGATATGATTTTTTAGCTTTGCCAGTTGTTGATAGAGAAAGGCGTTTGGTAGGCATAGTTACCGTGGATGATGTTATTGATGTAATAGAACAAGAGGCTACTAGGGATATATATGCAGCAGGTGCTGTTCAGGCGGGTGATGAAGATGACTACTTTCAAAGTAATTTATTTGCGGTAGCTCGGAGAAGAGTTGTTTGGCTAATTGTTTTGGTTATTGCTAATGGTTTTACAACTAAAGTAATTGCTTCTAACGATGATGTTTTACAGAAAGTTGTTTTATTGGCGGCCTTTATTCCCTTGCTAATTGGAACAGGGGGTAATGTTGGCGCTCAAAGTTCAACTGTCGTTATTAGAGGATTAAGTACCCAGAGGATTCAGGCTTTAGGATTATTCAAGGCTGTTGTTCGAGAAAGTATTGCGGGCGCTTTGCTTGGGTTGCTTATGTTGGTCTTTGTTGTT
The DNA here is from genome assembly GCA_003278345.1 of Prochlorococcus sp. AG-363-C02. Classification (GTDB taxonomy): domain Bacteria; phylum Cyanobacteriota; class Cyanobacteriia; order PCC-6307; family Cyanobiaceae; genus Prochlorococcus_E. Next base: position 13,303 of record QCFH01000010.1, read on the forward strand.
CCTTTTGCTTGGTGGCAAGGAGAAGGACCATTAGTTGGTGCTGCTGTTGGTATCAGTCTTATGGCTATATCAACTTTAGCTGCCACAGCAGGGGCTTCATTGCCGTTGCTATTTCATCGAATGGGACTTGACCCTGCTTTAATGTCCGCTCCTTTCATTACAACTGCTACAGATGTTGCGGGAGTTTGGATTTACCTTAGAACTGCCTCCTGGCTTTTGTCTAACGTGACAAATTAACCATAAATGGCTTGATACATAAAATAAGCGGTATAGGTATTTATACCTAAAACAGATAAAACACTGACCATTTTTCTGTGCTTTACAGTTCTTAATGATATTGTTTACAAAACTCAATAGAGTTGCAATGCCTGTAAGAGATCAAATTAATTCACCTCAAAGTTCGTCAACTTTATCAGCAAAAAAATCCATCGCTGAAGTCGATTTAGTTCGTTCATACTTAAGGGACATTGGAAGAGTTCCTCTTTTAACCAATGAACAAGAGATAACATTAGGCCGCCAAGTACAAGATTTGATGTTCTTGGAAAATCTAGAGAAAGAACTTGAAAGTGCAAACGGTCACAAGCCGAAACTAGATGAATTATCTAAAGAGTCAGGAATAGAAATTTCAAATATCAAAAAGATTTATAAACGCGGTAACAGGGCAAAGGAACGAATGGTTTCAGCAAATTTAAGACTTGTTGTAAGCGTTGCAAAAAAGTATACTAAGAGAAATATGGAGCTTTTAGATTTAATTCAAGAAGGCACAATTGGATTGGTGAGAGGAGTAGAAAAGTTTGATCCTGCAAGGGGATATAAATTTTCTACCTATGCTTATTGGTGGATAAGACAAGGAATAACAAGAGCTATAGCAGAGAAAAGCAGGGCAATCAGATTACCTATACATATTACTGAACTTCTAAATAAGTTAAAGAAAGGTCAAAGAGAATTAAGTCAACAATTGTCTAGAACACCATCAATGAAGGAGCTAGCTGACTATGTTGAAATTCCAGTTAATGAAGTTAAGGAGTTGATTTTTAGATCTAGTCAGCCTGTAAGTCTGGAGACGAAAATTGGAAATGGTGAAGATACTATTTTGTTAGATTTACTTTCTGCTGATAATGGTTTGCCGGATCAACTTATAGAGGTTGATTGTATGAAGAATGATTTAGAAGCTCTTTTACAAAAGTTGCCTGAATTGCAAAACAGGGTTTTAAGAATGAGATATGGAATTAATGGAGAAGAGCCAATGACTTTGACTGGTATTGGGAGAATTCTTGGAATTAGTAGAGATAGAGTAAGAAATTTAGAGAGAGATGGATTAAGAGGATTGCGAAGATATGGAAATGAGGTTGAAGCTTACGTGGCTTCTTGAATTAGTTTTTCTAAAATCGGATTGACTTTATCTGGAGCTTCGTCATGAGGACAATGACCAGCTTTAGAAATCACTTCTAATGATTTTATGCATGAAATTGAATTAGACCATTGGATCGCTTCATTAACTGGTTCCCATGGATCATTTTCACCCCAAATCATATGAACTGGAATCTTCAATTTTTTCATTAATTCTGGAGCTAAATAATCATTAAAAATATTTATAAAGCCGTGAAATGCTTCTGCAGCTCCTAATCTTTGACTTGGGTAATAAAGTAAGTTTATTAATTCTTGATCTATATTTTTACCAGAAGGATATGCTTTTTTAAGAACCTTTTTAATGAAATATTGATTCGCAGCATTTTTAAAAAGACGCCTACTAAGCCACCTTTGTCTAGTTAAAATTTTTAGCATTGGCCTTATAGATTTTTGCAAATATGTTTGATTAATTAATTGTTTGTCGTCCATAAGCCTTTGAGCACAGTTAATTAAAATAACGCCTTTACAATTTTCTCCTAGCAATTGAGCTGCACGTAATGAGATAACTCCTCCAATAGAATTGCCTATTAATAAAACTGGTTTCTTTACAATTAATCTAGAAAAATCTGAAATTTGTTCCGACCAATTTTCGAAATTATAATAAAAGTTATTCTTAGTTTTTTTCTCTCCATTGAGTCTTGAAGGAGGCTGGCTGCTTCCTCCAAACCCAATTAAATCTATAGAATAACTGGGAGTGATTTTGCTAATGACTTTTTGATTTTTTCTCCAATGATCTTTATTTGCTCCAAATCCATGAACTAAAACAGTTGATAAGTCATGATGATCTGATTCTCCTTCTTTATGCCAAGATACTTCTAGTCCTTTCCATTTGAAAATTTGTTTTTTCTCTTCACGCAAGATACTTACTCCTACAAATTTTAAGATTATATTTTATCTTATATTTAACCAATATTATACAATTTGATAAGCTATAATATATAAAATTAATTTTCTTAATTGAAAAAAGAATCAGCGCAATCAGTTATAGGAATTGGTTTAATTCTAAATAATTATGGTCAAATTCTTATTGATCAGAGAAAACCTGATAAAGTCATGGGAGGTATGTGGGAGTTCCCTGGAGGAAAGAAGGAAGAAGGAGAATCTGTTGAAAATACTGTTATTAGAGAAATTGAAGAGGAATTAGCGATTAAAGTACAAGTTCAAGAAAAACTTATTGAATTTGATTACGCATATAAAGACAAAAATATTCATTTTGTTGTTTATTTTTGTAAGTTAGTTGATGGTAAGCCTATTCCTTTAGAAAGCATACAAGTAAAATGGGTTCATCCTAATGATTTAGCTGAGTACGAGTTTCCACCTGCTAATAAGTCAATTATTGCAAAATTAAAAGATTATTTAATTTCAGATAAATGAATTGAAATTAATTTATTGATTTCAAGTATTCATATAATAGATAATAGTTCTTACATTATAGTTAAATTTAAATGAGCTATTCTCAGGTTATTTGTTTAGGCGAGGCATTGGTTGACCGCTTAGGACCTATAGGTTCAAAATATGATTTTAAAGATTCTTATAATGATTTTTTAGGAGGTGCTCCTGCAAATGTAGCATGTGGCTTGGCAAAACTTGGTATAAAATCTTCCTTTATTGGTTGTTTAGGAAATGATTTAATTGGAAAAAATTTTCTTGACTTATTTAATTTATGTGGGGTAAATACTTCTGCTTTGCAGATACATGAAACATTACCTAGTAGAATTGTTTTGGTTGCTAGAGATGATTTGGGGGAAAGAAGTTTTGGAGGTTTTCTAGGAAATAAAGATAATATTTTTGCTGATCAAAATTTAGATATAGATATTTTCAATAAAATTTCACCTAATATTATGAGTAACGCTAGTTGGTTAGTTACTGGCACAATACCATTGGCTACAGAAAACTCTCGTAAAGTTACAAAATTAATTGTAAATGATGCTATTAAATATGGACTTAAGATTGCAATTGATGTGAATTGGCGACCAACTTTTTGGAATATTAATTCAGCTTCAGATGATGGACCTGATATGAAAACTTCTAAATTAATCTATTCTTTTTTGGAAAGTGCTAATTTATTAAAGCTATCAAGGGAAGAGGCATTTTGGTTTTTTAATAGCGATGATCCTGTTCAAATTGTAAAATCTCTTTCTCAGAAACCTAATATAATTGTTACTGATGGAGCTAATCCTATTAAATGGTTATTTGGAGATATTTGTGGGCAAACTAATACATTGTTACCTTCAAATATTGTTGATACAACTGGAGCAGGTGATTCTTTCTTGTCTGGATTTATTTATAAGTTATTTTCTAACTCATCAGAAAATATAAACAATTTAGATATAAATTCTATGATTACTTTTGCGGCTGCATGTGGAGCTTTGGTTTGTCAGGGAGCAGGGGCAATTGACTCTCAACCAAGTTGTTTAGAAGTTGAAAAATTTCTGTCTTCTTTTAATAATTAAATTCATGATATTATTTCTATTTTTCTTCTAAGATCAGGCATATATTGAATTTCTAAATGGCATGCTTTCGAGATATGAATACTTAATCTTGAAGCCCATTCAACAATTAGAAGACCACCTAAAGAAATCGCATTTTCTTCTTCTTGAATAAATAAATCATTAGCGGCTAAAGAATTTTCTAGTCTATAAAGATCCAAATGAATTAATGTTCTTTTTCCGCTGAGGTAATGATGAGCTAATGCAAAGGTTGGACTTGTAATTGGTTCCTCAATTGATAGGCCCTTTGCAATGCCTTTTACTAGTGATGTTTTACCTGCTCCTAGGGGGCCATCAAGCAAAAGTATATCTTCGCAGGCTAGTCTTTTAGCTAAGGATTGTCCAAAGCTCATTGTGGCATTCTGATCTTCCAGAATCCAGTGTGATTGGTTAAAGTCTTCAATGGATTTGTTTGATTGTTTTTCTTCTTCAAGCACATTCTTTCTCCTTACATATTTATTAAAAACTAAAAATGCCTATATCAACAATGTCAACTTCACAAGATTTGGAAAAATTAGATTTTGCAGTAACTGATATTAACCTTTCTGATTTTGGCCGCAAAGAACTTTTAATAGCTGAAAAGGAAATGCCAGGATTAATGGCTCTTAGATCAAAGTTCTCTAAGGAAAAACCATTGAAAGGGGCTCGTATTGCTGGGAGTCTTCATATGACTATTCAGACAGGTGTTCTTATTGAAACTTTGGTTTCTTTAGGCGCTGAAGTCCGTTGGGCATCATGCAATATTTTTTCTACTCAGGATCATGCAGCTGCTGCTATTGCTAAGGCAGGTATTTCTGTTTTTGCTAAGAAAGGGGAATCTCTCGATGAGTACTGGGCCTATACACACAAAATATTGGAATGGAGTGATAATGAAGGACCAAATATGATTTTAGATGATGGTGGAGATGCAACTGGGTTAGTAATACTTGGGCATAAGGCTGAACAAGATATTTCAGTACTTGAAAAACCTTCTAATGAAGAAGAGATGGCTTTATTTGCTTCTGTTCGAAAGAAGTTGAAAGAAGATTCATCTTTTTATTCGCGAGTTAAGGAAATGATTCAAGGAGTTACTGAAGAAACAACAACAGGGGTTGCAAGGCTATATCAAATGCAAAAGAATGGAGAGCTTCCTTTCCCAGCTATTAATGTGAATGATTCTGTCACTAAGAGTAAGTTCGACAATCTTTATGGTTGTAGAGAATCACTAGTAGATGGAATTAAACGAGCGACAGATGTAATGATTGCAGGGAAAGTGGCGTTGGTTATTGGATATGGTGATGTAGGCAAAGGATCAGCTCAATCATTAAGAGGTTTAGGTGCCACTGTGATGATTGCTGAGATTGATCCAATTTGTGCAATGCAAGCCGCTATGGAAGGTTTTAGAGTCGTAAGATTAGACGATGTTGTTGAGGAAATTGATATCTTTGTTACTGCTACAGGAAACTATAATGTTATACGTCATGATCATCTTATTCGAATGAAAGATGAGGCAATTGTTTCTAATATAGGCCATTTTGATAATGAAATTGATATAGCTTCTTTAAAGTCATATGAGTGGGAAAATATTAAACCTCAAGTAGATCATATTACTCTTCCTAATGGAAATAAGATTATTCTTTTAGCTGAAGGTCGATTAGTTAATCTTGGATGTGCTACTGGACATCCAAGTTTTGTGATGAGCAATTCCTTCACCAACCAAGTTTTAGCTCAAATTGAGTTATTCACTAAAGGTGAAGATTATAATAATAATGTTTATGTTTTACCAAAACATCTTGATGAAATGGTTGCAAGTTTACATTTAGAAAAGATAGGTGCAAAATTAACTAAATTAACCAAAGAGCAAGCAGAATATATTAATGTGCCAATTGAAGGTCCTTATAAAACTAATCAGTATAGATATTGATTTTGAATAATATGAAAATAGTATTTTGATAGATTGGAATGAATTTAACTGATTTTTTAATAAATTTACCTGAGATAATTTCTTCAGCTGTAGAATCAAATGAATGGTTTGGATATCTAGCAATTTTATTGGCAATGTTTTTAGAAAATTTATTTCCTCCAATTCCTTCTGAGTTGATTATGCCTCTTGGAGGTTTTTATGTATTTCAAGGAAATTTAAATTTCTTTCCTGTTATTTTTGCAGGTCTAATAGGAACTTTGTTAGGTGCATTGCCTTGGTATGGAATAGGTCGTTTTATGAACGAGAAGAAACTAGAGATTTGGCTTACAAAATATGGTAAATGGCTTGGTATTAATCCCAATGAACTTAACAGGAGTAGGGTTTGGTTTAACAAGCATGGAAGATCGTTGATTTTTTGGGGAAGATTAGTTCCAGGAATTAGAACTTTGATATCTGTACCTGCTGGTATTGAGTTAATGCCAATAACACCTTTCCTGATTTGGACAACCGCCGGCAGTTTAATTTGGGTCCTCTTTTTAACAACCGCAGGAATAATTTTGGGTGAAAGCTATAGCATGGTTGAAGTATGGATTGATCCTGTATCTAAGGTTATTAAAGTAATAATATGTATAAGTCTTATAGCTATCATTTTTTGGATAATAATCAGATCTTTATTTGGAAAAAATAGACATTAGAATGGAATATCTTCAGGATTTTGATTGTTGTTTGTTCCATTAGACATTGTATCCCTTTTTGAACCAAGTAATTCAAGTCTATCTACTCTAATAACTGGCTTGGATTTGTTATCACCGGTATTTTTATCTTTCCATTGATCGAGTTTTAAGCTTCCGGTTATGCCTAGAAGGGATCCTTTCCTTACATAGTCAGCAGCCACCTGTGCTTGCCTACCCCATATCTCTAAATTGAACCAGTCTGGCTCTTCATTACGACTTCGACGATTTACTGCCAAAGTAAAGTTTGCCACTATTGATCCAGATTCAAAATATTTGACTTCAGGGTCTCTTCCTGCTCGGCCAACAAGACTTATTGAATTTACACTCATAAATAAGTTTTTTTAAGTATTTGATGCTAATTATAGCTTGCTTTTTATGGACGATTTTTTAAGCATTCGTTTTCACATAACTTGTGCATTTTTAGGACGCTTTTATTATTCTTAGAATATTATTAAATTGAAAGATCGTGTTTTTAAGACGTTTTAGGCTTTCTCGTGATATTGGAATTGATCTCGGTACCGCAAATACTTTGATTTATGTTCAAGGTAAAGGGATTGTTCTAGAAGAACCTTCTGTAGTTGCCTTGGATTTAGAGGAAGGAGAGCCTTTAGCGGTTGGAGATGATGCAAAAATGATGCTTGGTAGGACTCCAGGCAATATTCGTGCAGTTAGGCCTTTAAGAGATGGAGTTATTGCGGATTTTGATGCTGCAGAACAAATGCTTAAAACTTTTATTCAAAAGTGTAATGAAGGACGCGGAATAATTGCCCCAAGATTGGTCATAGGAATACCCAGCGGTGTAACAAGTGTTGAACGCCGTGCAGTGCGAGAGGCAGGTTTAGCAGGAGCTCGAGAGGTTCATTTAATTGATGAGCCTGTAGCAGCAGCAATTGGTGCTCATCTTCCAGTGACTGAGCCTATTGGAACAATGATTGTTGATATAGGTGGAGGTACTACTGAAGTAGCTGTTCTTAGCTTAGGAGGAACTGTTTTAAGTGAATCTGTTCGTGTTGCTGGAGATGAGTTAAATGATTCAATTGCGACCTATCTCAAAAAAGTTCACAATCTTGTTGTAGGAGAAAGGACTTCAGAAGAAATTAAAATTAGAATAGGATCTGCTTTTCCAAATAATGAATTTGATTCGCAGTCAATGGATGTAAGAGGACTTCATATGCTCTCTGGGTTACCTAGGTCAATCACTTTGCAAGGAGGTGAGCTTCGCGAGGCAATGTCAGAGCCTCTTACAAAGATTGTGGATGCAGTAAAAAGGGTTTTAGAAAGAACTCCTCCTGAATTGGCAGCAGATATTGTTGATAGAGGGATAATGATGGCTGGTGGTGGCGCATTAGTTAGAGGTATAAGTGATCTACTTAGTCATGAAACAGGTATTTTTACTCATGTAGCAGAAGACCCCTTGCTATGTGTAGTCAATGGATGCGGAGAAGTTTTAGATAATTTTAAAAGATTGAAGAGAGTAGTTGATACCCCTGATTATGCTAGAAATGCAGTGAGAGACTGAATTATATGGTTCCGTTTCGGCGAAAAGTTGCTTTTCGTTGGCTTTTTCAAAAAAGTATTTGGAATTGGTTTTTTCTATCTTTATTTTTGATATTTGTTCGATTTTCTAAAGGATCTTTCTTGTTAGATACCTTCTCTTTTGTCTCTAGACCATTTTGGCCTGGAACAGCTCAGCGAGATTGGATTATGAGCGGTATTAATTTGGAACAAAAAATTAGACTTGATTTACTTGAAAAAGATAATCGCAGATTAAGAAATCTATTGGATTTGAAAGTTTCTTCCGATAAAAGTTTGATCTCTGCAGCTGTGATTTCTCGAAGACCTAGAGATTTTTGGCAGCAATTAGAGCTAAATAAAGGCTCAAATCATGGCATTTCTTCTGGAGATGCTGTTTTAGGGCCTGGAGGTTTATTAGGTTTTGTAGAAACAACTACTCCCATCACATCAAGGGTTAGATTGTTAACAGCTGTTGGCACAAATATAGGAGTTTGGATTAAAGATAAAGAGATACATGCAGTTCTTAAAGGAGTTGGCACCCATAGAACTCAATTAAATTTTCTGGAAAAAAATCCTGACGCACTGCCAGGTGACGTAGTTAGTACATCTCCTGCTAGCACACTCTTTCCACCTAATCTGCCAGTAGGAGTAATTCAGATTGTTAATAATGAGCATTTGCCTTCTCCATATGCTTTCGTTCAATTAATTGCATCTCCAGCAGCTATTGATTGGGTTCAAATTCGAAAAGTTAGATGAGAAGGTTAAACAAAAAATCTTTATATCAATGTTTAGCTTTTTTAGTTCCTTTGTTGACATTTTTTTCTCCATCATGGATTTCTTTAGTTGGAGTAGGGCCAAGATGGGCTGAATTGTGGTTACTCCCTTGGGCTTTGGAAGAAGGTCCTTTTTCAGGTGCTTTTTCAGGTTTTTTATTGGGATTAATCTTAGATTCAATGAACTTAGGAACTACAACTAATATTCCGGCATTAATTTTTCTTGGGTATTGGTGGGGAAGATTAGGTAAAGCAGATAAATTTGGAGATAAATTTTTTGTTCTTGGTTTTCTTGCTTGGCTTGGTGCCTTTGCTAGCGGCTTAAGTATATGGGTTCAGGAAATTTTTTTAGTAAATGGATCCTATATGCCTTTATTTAATATCTGGGCTTTTCAGACTGTTTTAGCAGGTTCAATTATGACTGGAATAATTGCACCAATACTTTGCTCAAATATTATTAGATTTTTTTTTACAGGAAAATCTTAAGATATCTTTAGATGATTTTTGGACAATTAATCCTTTATTTTCAAGTGAAAAGAATCTTTCTAGCAATATTTGTAAAAGCTCTAATATCCTTCAAATATTAAAAGTAACGAAAATTTTTTTTGCCAAGGGGTATACGAATGCCTTAGGGAAGGTTTATTGTCTATAACTCATATTTAAGTAACTGCTATGTATGAAGAAGGTTCATCCATGCTTGAGAAGAGCAATGATGGTTCCTTCTCTAATGCATCATCATCTAAGAATGCAACAATTTTAGTTGTTGATGATGAACCAGCAGTTTTAAAAGTATTGGTTACTAGACTTGAGTTGTCTGGTTATACTGTTGTTTCTGCTCAAGATGGTGAACAAGCTCTAGATGTTTTTCATAAGGAATCACCCGATCTTGTTGTTTTAGATGTAATGCTTCCAAAACTTGATGGATTTGCGGTCTGTAGACGTTTGCGAGCTGAATCAATTGTTCCCATTATTTTTTTAAGTGCACTGGAAGCTATTTCTGAAAGAGTTGCAGGACTTGATTTAGGAGCAGATGACTATTTGTCTAAACCATTTAGTCCAAAAGAACTGGAAGCTCGTATAGCAACAATCTTGCGTAGAATGGGACCTGGGGCTTCTGTTGCTGAACCAAGAGAGATTCCTGCAGGTCAAGGAGTAATGAAATTAGGCGAATTAGTAGTAGATACAAATCGTAGGCAAGTAAGTAGAGGTGGAGAGAGAATAGGTCTCACTTATACAGAATTTAGCTTGCTTGAATTATTATTTCGTGATCCTGGAAAAGTAGTTCCTAGAGCTGAAATTCTAGAGCAACTTTGGGGTTATCCTCCAAGAAGAGCAGCTGATTTAAGAGTGGTTGATGTATATGTTGCAAGACTAAGGGGAAAATTAGAACCAGACCCTCGTAACCCTGAGTTAATACTTACTGTTCGAGGAATTGGTTATTCATCTCAAAGATTAGGAGAGTTTCCTTAGGCTCTTAAATAAATAAAAATACTTTTTTTTTTGAACGCTATTATCTAATCTCAAAATAAATAGATTGATTTATTTTTCCTTTGTCTGAATTAAGAGAAACTCGATTAGGTAAGGCTGCTGCCTTAAAGCGTTCTGGTAAAGAGCCATATGCTGTTGATTTTAAATCAACTCATAGAACTGTCGATTTACAAAATGAACATAAAGATTTGCCAAAAGGTGAGGAAAGAAACATCAAGGTTTCAGTAGCAGGAAGAGTTATTGCAAGACGTGTAATGGGTAAGATTGCTTTTTTTACTTTGTTAGATGAGAGTGGCTCTATTCAGCTTTTCTTGGAGAAATCAACCTTAGAAGAATTTGACGTATTAAAGGAAGATCCATCGGTTTTTAAGCAAATTACCGACTTTGTAGATTCTGGAGACTGGATAGGTGTGAATGGAATTTTAAGAAGAACAGATAGAGGTGAATTATCTATAAAAGTTCATACTTGGAAAATTTTGTCTAAATCATTAAAACCACTACCTGATAAGTGGCATGGATTGGCAGATGTCGAGAAGCGATACAGACAACGCTACCTTGATTTGATTGTAAATCCTGAATCTCGAAAGACTTTTCGCCAAAGAGCTTTAATAGTTAGCTCAATTAGAAGATGGTTAGATGATCGGGGTTTTTTGGAGATTGAAACTCCTGTTCTTCAGTCCGAAGCAGGAGGAGCTGATGCAAGGCCTTTTATTACCCATCACAACACTTTTGATATCCCTCTTTATCTAAGAATTGCGACGGAACTTCATTTAAAAAGATTAGTAGTAGGTGGATTTGAGCGAGTTTATGAGCTTGGAAGAATTTTTAGGAATGAAGGTATTAGCACCAGACATAATCCTGAATTTACATCAGTTGAAATTTATCAAGCTTTTGTTGATTACAACGAGATGATGAATTTGACTGAAGAACTTGTGGTTTCTATTTGTCACAAGGTATGTGGAACTACAAAAATTACATATCAAGGGAAGATTTTGGATCTTACCCCTCCTTGGAGAAGAGTTTCAATGCAGGAATTAGTAATTGAGGCGACGGGGCTTAACTTTGATTTATTTGCTAAAGATATGGAAAAGGCAACTTCAGCTATTGCAGAAGCTGGATTAGAAGTGCCAGCCAAGGCTAGTAGTGTTGGAAGATTATTGAATGCAGTATTTGAGCAAGTTGTAGAACCTAATCTTGTTCAACCTACTTTTGTAATTGATTATCCTATTGAGATTTCTCCTTTGGCTAGGAAGCATCGAATAAAAGAAGGACTTGTTGAGAGGTTTGAATTATTTATTGCGGGAAGAGAGACTGCAAATGCTTTCTCTGAGCTTATAGATCCAGTTGATCAAAGAAATAGATTGATGGCGCAACAAAAGCTTAAGCAGGAGGGAGATTTAGAAGCACATTCAATAGATGAAGATTTTCTTAATGCTTTAGAAATAGGAATGCCTCCCACTGGTGGTTTAGGTATTGGAATTGATCGTTTGGTAATGCTTTTAACGGATAGTCCATCTATCAAAGATGTCATTGCTTTTCCATTACTTCGACCAGAGTCGGTTCTCAGTAATCGTAAAGGGGACCATCAAAGTGGATAATAGAGCAAGTATGAAGTCGTCTAGGGATGAGCGGAGAGCGCGTTGGTTTCAGGTTTAAGCACACTGATGCTGTGGTTAAACGAAATCCTCAAGGCCGTTCTAGGCGGGGATGGGTAATCGAGCCTGTTGAGCAAACAACTAGCCGTGGTACGAAGATGCCTGCCTATCGCATCAGATGGAGGGATAGCGAGCGCCCAGAAATCGTTTTGCAGCATATGCTTATTGCAGACCCTGACCCAACCCCTCCCCCTGAAAATGTAAGCCTGGAGCCACCAGTTTCTTAGACTGATTTGAATATTTATCTTTGGATTTATCCTTAGATCTTTAAGAGATTAATTCCGATTTACGCGAAAATTTTTTTGTTTGTTTGTATGGATTTGCTGATATTTCTAGTCTTTTCTGGCTTGGATATTAATTTTTAATTTTCTTTTTCAGCCTTTGACGATTTTGTAATTATTTGCTTCTCGATTTCTTCTTTTAATTCATTTATAGCTGCTTCACGAGATAGTAGATAAGCTTTAGAGAGTTTTACTATTGAACCTTCTTCAATTTGTAAATTGGTAAGTTCGTTAAAAGCATTCTTATAGACTCCTTCTAAGTCTTCAATTAGCTTCTCTCTTTGAAGCTTAATTTTTATTTGTTTTTCTTCTCGATTCATTTTCAATGCATTACTTGTTTAGATTACTATTTCAATAGCGAGAAAGTGCATCTTTAGTTTCTCTTTCGGATTGTCTTCTTTTCTCAGTTTCTCTTTTGTCATGAAGCTTGCGCCCTCTGCCTAGTCCAATATTTATTTTTATCCAAGATCCTTTTAAAAATACATTTAGTGGAATTAAAGTTAACCCTTTTTTATTAACTTGAGTTTCTAATTTATTTATCTCTTTACGATGTGCTAATAATTTTCTAACTCTTAGGGGTTCGTGATTGAAGAAACTTCCCGCATTATTAAATATAGAGATGTGGACATTATGTAATAGAAGATTTCCTTCTCGAATTAGGCAAAAGCCATCTCTTAAATTTATATTCCCTGCCCTGATTGATTTAACTTCTGTACCCAATAATTCAATTCCAGTTTCTAAGGTCTCCAAAATTTCATATTGATGCCTTGCATAGCGATTGTCCGCTAAGCGTTGATTCGACTTAGAAAGGAGATCTTTTGATTTTTTTTTATTTTTTGCTTTAGACATTTTCTATCATTACTCTTTTGAGAGTACACAAGTGTCCTTATCCTTCCAATATGGCAATTGTGTCCTCTGGTATTAATAGTTCTTTCCCAAGCAAACCTAAAAGGGAAGCGAAAGCAAGACTAGTAGATCCAGTTTCTATTAGTGAGGATGTAAGGACCATCAAGGAGGATTCACTTAGGCCAAAGTCATGGAATGAATTTATCGGTCAATCTGAACTAAAGGAGGTTCTTTCAATATCTGTAAAAGCAGCATTGTCGAGAAAAGAATCCTTAGATCATATTTTGTTATATGGACCTCCAGGTTTGGGTAAGACAACTATGGCTTTGGTTCTGGCGAATGAGCTTGGAGTTAAGTGTCGAATTACTAGTGCTCCTGCTTTAGAAAGGCCAAGGGATATTATGGGACTTTTGCTTAACTTAGAACCAAATGAATTGTTGTTTGTTGATGAAATCCATAGATTAACGAAAGTAGCAGAAGAACTTTTATATCCTGCTTTGGAAGATTTTAAATTAGATTTGACTGTTGGGAAAGGAACAACAGCAAGAACAAGAGAGATAGAGCTTCCATCTTTTACTTTAGTTGGAGCAACCACTAGGCCTGCTTCAATTAGTTCTCCTTTGAGAGATCGGTTTGGAATTACACAACGTTTGAATTTTTATAATTTGGATGAATTGCGAATGATTGTTCAAAGGGCTTCTGATTTATTTGGTCTATCATTAACGAATGAAGCAAGTTTAGAGATTGCGCGTCGTTGTAGGGGAACACCACGAATTGCAAATAGATTGCTTCGTAGAGTTAGAGATTATGCAACAGTTAAAAATAAATTAGAATTTTTAGATCAATCTTTAGTAGATGAATCTTTGAAATTGCATAAAGTTGATCAGCTTGGATTAGATCAATCAGATAGAAGATTATTGTTATTTATTATTGAAGCTCATAATGGTGGACCTGTTGGTTTGGATACTCTCGCTGCAGCTTTAGGAGAAGAGCCTGCAACTTTGGAAACGGTAGTTGAACCTTTTCTTATGCAAATTGGATTTTTGCAACGAACTCCTCGAGGAAGAATTGTTACATCTTTAGCCATAGAACATATGAATTCTCAACGAAGCAAGGTTATTAGTAATTAAATGAGAAATAATTCATTTACTTTATTATTTATTTTATTGTTTATATGCGTAGTTAATCCTATGGTTGCTATTGCTGAAGATTCATTGCCTTTACTTTTTGAAAAAGCTTTGATGGAAAGTAGAGATGGTAATTTTATAGATGCATTACAGAGTTGGAATGATTATCTTCATCTCTCACCTGAAGATCCTGTTGCATTAAGTAATCGAGGAAATATTCGACTTGCTTTGGGTGATCCTGAAGGTGCAATTATTGATCAAACTAAGTCAATAGATATTCTTCCCTTTGAAATTGATCCTCATTTAAATCGAGGTATTGCTGAAGAGAGATTGCAACAATGGAATGAAGCTAAAGAAGATTATCAATGGGTTATGAAAAGAGAACCAGAAAATTATTTCGCTTTATATAACTTAGGCAATGTAATGGGATCTGAAGGAAATTGGATTCAGGCAAAATTTTTGTTTAATCAAGCATCTATTTATAATTCGGGTTTCGCGATGGCCAGATCTAGTAAATCTTTAGCGTGTTATCAATTAAATCAATTTGATGAGGCTGAGCAGGAGCTTCGTTTTTTAATACGAAAATATCCAATGTTTGCGGATGCAAGAGCCGCTATCAGTGCTTTGTTATGGAGAAAAGGATCTTTCGGTGAAGCTGAAAGCAATTGGGCTGCTGCTTCTGGACTTGATAGTAGATATAAGTCAAAGGATTGGCTGTTAAATGTAAGACGCTGGCCTCCGCAGCCATCAGAAGACCTTATGTCATTCTTAGCCTTGAAAACAATATGACTTTTATAAATCGTTCTGAAATAAGCCTAAAGTCCTTTTTACCTGAATTGATTGAACTTAGAAGGCATTTGCATTCACACCCTGAATTGAGTGGTGCTGAGCATCAAACCGCTGCTCTTGTAGCAGGTGAATTAAGGAAGTGTGGATGGACTGTTAGAGAGTCAATTGGTCGTACCGGTGTTGTCGCTGAATTTGGAAATAAGAAAGGTCCAATGGTTGGTTTACGAGTTGATATGGATGCTTTACCTATAGAAGAAAAAACTGGTCTTCCATATTCTTCCCTAACAAAAGGTGTTATGCATGCATGCGGGCATGATTTGCATACATGTATAGGTATTGGTGTTGCAAGATTATTTGCTGCCCAAGATCCGAATCAGTTAAATCGAATAAGAATCTTATTTCAACCGGCTGAAGAAATTGCATCTGGAGCAAAATGGATGAAGAAAGATGGTGCCATTAAAGGGTTAGATGCACTTTTTGGTGTTCATGTCTATCCAGAACTACCAAGTGGACATGTTGGAATAAGGAGTGGAATCCTTACATCAGCTGCAGGTAAGTTGGAAATAGAAGTTATTGGAGATGGAGGGCATGGGGCTAGACCTCATCAGACTGTTGATTCCATTTGGATAGCTGCAAAAATTATTAGTGAAATTCAAGAGTCTATTAGTAGGCAACTCGATGCGCTTTTACCAGTTGTTGTAAGTTTCGGGAAAATTGAAGGAGGTAAGGCGTTTAATATTATTTCTGACAGGGTAAGGCTATTAGGCACTGTACGTTGCTTAGATACAAAGTTAAATTCTGTTCTTCCTAATTGGCTTGAGAGTAGGGTAAAGTCCATTGCTTCCAGTTTGGGAGCAGAGGCTTTAGTGACTTATACCCCAATTGCACCTCCTGTTTTTAATGACTCTTATCTCACAGGTTTGGTACAGGAATGTGCAGAAAACTTGCTTGGTAAGGAAAATGTGACGCAGTTGGATATGCCTTCTTTAGGTGCAGAAGATTTTGCGGAATTTTTAGAAGATGTTCCTGGGACAATGTTTCGTCTTGGAGTTGCACCACAGAATGGAAACTGTGCCCCACTGCATAATGGTTTTTTTGCACCTGATGAAAGAAGTCTTGAAGTTGGAATCAACGTAATTTTTTCCACTTTTTTGGCTTGGATGGAAAATCAAGAAATCACTAAACAAAGTAAAAATTAAATGAAAAATAATAGGAATTTATATCTTTCTTTTGCTGCTCCATGTTTAATTGGTATTGCAATGCTTGGCTTTTTATATCGTAATGGTAATGACAGAGTCCAGTATTTGCCAGCTTTATTCACTGGCATAGGAATTGTAAGTTCAAGTTTTATAGGAAGAAATATGCGTAGGAAAAAATTATTGAATGAGCTTTTTAAGAGAAATAATGATGTAAATTCCTAATTTGATTGCAAAGATAAAGTCCGTCTCATTGAAATTTAGCTAACTTAAAAACATCGCTAGGGGTGCCAGGAAGCATTTGCTTTTAGGCTGAGATCACACCCTCTGAACCTGATTCGGTTAATACCGGCGAAGGAAAGTGCAGGAGAGTGATCAAAGCTTGTCTTTAGAACCCTTGGTATTTCTATATCTTTAAATAGTTATGCGCAGTTCTTGGGTTGCTTCAAGAAGAGGACAGAGAAATGTCTCTCAAATGTATTTTGCAAGACATGATTTAGTAACGGAAGAAATGTCTTTTGTTGCTAAAAGAGAAAATCTTCCAGAAGCTTTAATTATGGAAGAGGTTGCCAGAGGAAGGATGATAATACCTGCAAATATTAACCATTTAAATCTAGAACCTATGGCAATAGGAATAGCTTCTAGGTGCAAAGTAAATGCAAATATAGGTGCATCTCCTAATGCAAGTGATGTAAGAGAAGAACTTAAAAAGCTTGATCTTGCAATTAAATATGGAGCTGATACTGTAATGGACCTTTCAACAGGAGGTGTAAATCTTGATGAAGTTCGTACTGCCATTATTGAGTCCTCTTCTGTCCCAATCGGCACAGTTCCTGTATATCAAGCGCTCGAGAGTGTACATGGCTCTATAGAAAAATTATCAGAAGATGATTTTTTACATATTATCGAGAAACATTGTCAGCAAGGAGTTGATTATCAAACTATCCATGCAGGTTTGCTTATTGAGCATTTACCAAAAGTAAAGGGTCGACTTACTGGAATAGTTAGTAGAGGAGGAGGAATTCTTGCTCAATGGATGCTTTACCATCACAAACAGAATCCATTGTTCAATCGTTTTGATGATATATGTGAAATTTTCAAGAGATATGACTGTAGTTTTTCTTTAGGAGATTCACTTAGACCAGGATGTTTGCATGATGCTTCTGATGAGGCTCAATTAGCTGAATTAAAAACTTTGGGAGAATTAACTAAAAGAGCATGGAGTCATGATGTTCAAGTGATGGTTGAAGGACCTGGTCATGTTCCTATGGATCAAATTGAGTTCAATGTACGAAAGCAAATGGAAGATTGTTTGGAAGCCCCTTTTTATGTTTTAGGACCTTTAGTAACTGATATAGCCCCTGGCTACGATCACATAACTAGTGCTATTGGAGCTGCTATGGCTGGTTGGTATGGCACCGCAATGCTTTGTTATGTAACACCTAAAGAGCATTTAGGATTACCAAATCCTGAAGATGTAAGAGAAGGTTTAATTGCTTATAAGATTGCAGCTCATGCTGCAGATATTGCAAGACATAGATCGGGAGCCAGAGATAGGGATGATGAACTTAGTAAGGCAAGGTATGCTTTTGATTGGAATAAACAATTCGAATTATCTTTGGATCCAGAGCGTGCCAGAGAATATCATGATGAGACCTTGCCAGCAGATATATACAAGCAAGCAGAATTTTGCTCAATGTGTGGACCTAAACATTGCCCAATGCAAACAAAAATAACTGATAAAGATCTATCAGCATTGGAAGAGGTGCTTTCTGCAGAGAAAGTAAAAGAAGTTTAATCTTATAAGATTAAACTTCTTTATTTAATTTGTTTATTTAACCTATAAGATTATTAGCTTTGGCTAATACATTTTCAACCGTAAATCCAAATTTTTCCATACATGTACCTCCTGGAGCAGATGCACCAAAACTATTCATTGTAACGCTATCTCCATCAAGACCGATATATTTATGCCAACCAAAAGTTTCTGCAGCTTCTACAACTAAGCGCTTTCTAACATTTGAAGGTAATACTTCTTCTTTGTAAGAATCACTTTGTTCTTCAAAAAGTTCGACACATGGCATTGAAACAACTCGTACTTTCTTACCTTTTTTAGTTAATTCTTTAGCTGCCTCGACACATAAATTTAGTTCACTTCCTGTTCCTATAAAAATAAGTTCTGGAGTACCTGAACAATCTTCAAGTATATATCCACCTAAAGCAACTTTTTCTATTGAAGAATTAGCTTGGTTAGGCATCCCTTGTCTACTTAAACAAAGAGAACTGGGTCGGTTCCTATTAATTATTGCAAGCTTATAGGCTCCACTAGTTTCATTTCCATCTCCTGGTCTGAAGACAAGCATATTTGGCATTGCTCGAAGTGAAGGAATAGTTTCTATTGGTTGATGTGTAGGTCCATCTTCTCCTACACCAATTGAATCATGTGTGAGCACATAAATTACTCCTAGTTCACTCAAGGCTGATAGTCGCATTGAGCCCCTCATATAATCGGCAAATACAAGGAATGTTCCTCCATATGGAATTAAACCACTATCGTGATAGGCAATCCCATTGAGAATCGCTGCCATAGCGTGTTCCCTTACTCCAAAATGGAGATATCTTTTTTCAGGGGTTTCAGGTTGAAAAGAACCAGTCTCTCCTTTGATATCGGTATAGTTTGAGTGAGTTAAATCAGCTGAACCTCCAATTAGTTCAGGTAAATTTGGTCCAAGAGCTCCAAGACAAATTTGTGAATGCTTTCTGGTTGCTAATCCTTTGTCATCACTGGTATATGTAGGTAAGTCTTTATCCCAGTTTTCAGGAAGCTCTCCTCTAAGAGCACGTTCAAATTCCTTTGATTCTTGAGGATATTTTTCTTTATAAATTTCAAGTTTCTTATTCCAATCATTTTCTAGTTGTGCGCCTTTATCAATAGCTTTCCTGAAATGGTCATAGGCTTCCTGCGGCACTTCAAATGGCCCGTAGGACCAGTTGAGTGATTGCCTTGTTAGATCTGCTTCTTCTTCGCCTAGAGGAGCACCATGAACCCCGGCTGTATCAGATTTATTTGGAGAGCCATATCCAATAGTTGTAGTTATTTTAATTATCGAAGGCTTATCAGTTGTTTCTTTAGCTGCTTTGATTGCCTTTGCTATTGCATTTACGTCAGTATTTCCATTTGGTACATGTTGAACATGCCATCCATACGATTCGTACCTTTTTAATACATCTTCAGTAAAAGAAACATCGGTTCTGCCATCAATGGTGATGTGATTATCATCATAAAGGGCAATTAATTTTCCTAGCTTTAAGTGACCTGCAAGAGAACAAGCTTCTGATGCAACGCCTTCTTGATTACATCCATCACCCATGATCACATATGTGAAGTGATCAACGATTTTTGAATCAGATTTGTTGAACTTAGCTGCTAAATGAGCTTCAGCTATCGCAAGTCCAACTGCATTAGAAATTCCTGCTCCTAAAGGCCCTGCTGTAACTTCCACTCCTGGAGTTTCAAATGTTTCTGGATGCCCTGGTGTTTTAGCTCCCCATTGTCTAAATTGCTTTATATCTTCAATTTTGACTGATTCATATCCGGTTAAATGCAAAAGTGCATATAAAAGCATGCATCCATGACCTGCTGAGAGTACAAAACGATCTCGATTAAACCATTTCGGGTTTTTTGGATTATGACTAAGGAATTGGTCCCAAAGCGTATATCCCATAGGTGCGCAGCCCATTGGCAGACCTGGGTGACCACTATTAGATTTATTTACAGCATCAACTGCAAGCATTCTGATGCTATTGATGCAAAGTGATTCAAGGGAAGCGGGCGCAGCGACCATTTTAATAATTGATGATTAAAGGATTATGCCTGATGGAGTGTTTTTAGTGCGTTTAAGTCATGTTTCGGAAAGCCAGGCAAACATTATGCCCTCCGAAACCAAATGAATTAGACAATACAACACTTAATTTGCTTTCTCTAGCATTATTTGGTACGTAATCCAAATCACAGTCAGGGTCTGGATTGGAATAATTAATAGTTGGTGGTACTACTCCGTGTTTGATAGAAAGTACACATGCTACGGCTTCGATGCCTCCTGAGCCTCCAAGGAGATGTCCTGTCATAGATTTTGTTGAACTTATTGGGATTTCATAGGCTCTGCTACTCAATGCGGTTTTGATTGCAGAAGTTTCATTGCGGTCATTAGCTGGTGTGCTTGTACCATGCGCATTAATGTAATCAATTTCTTGTAAATCAATCTTCCCATCTTTGATTGCCTCTTTAATTGCCAATGCTCCACCTATTCCTCCCGGAGAAGGTGCAGTGATGTGATGAGCATCACATGTTGCTCCATACCCAATTAGCTCTGCATAGATTTCTGCGTTTCGTTGCTGTGCATGATCAAGTGTTTCCAGGACTAGAACTCCAGAGCCTTCTCCAATTACAAAACCATCACGTTTTGCATCGAAGGGTCTGCTTGCAGAAGAAGGGTCATCATTACGAAAAGATAGAGCTTTTGCGCTTGCGAAACCTGCTACACCAAGAGGAGTGATGCTTGCCTCCGCTCCTCCACATATCATTGCATCAGCTTTTCCAAGTTGAAGAAGCCTGAATGAATCACCAATTGCATTGGATCCTGCAGCGCATGCGGTTGCAATTGCTGAACTTGGGCCTTTTGCTCCAAGAGCAATTGCTGTAAGTCCTGTTGCCATGTTGGGTATCATCATGGGAACAGTAAATGGACTAACTCTTCCAGGTCCTTTGATGTTGAGCACCTGTGCTTGAGTTTCCATTGTTAATAATCCGCCTACTCCAGACCCAATTATCACTCCAATACGTGGTGCATTAGTGTCATCAATTTTTAAGCCTGAATCTTTAATTGCTTCTTTTGCTGCGATAACCCCAAACTTTGAGAATCTATCCCACCTTTTCGATTCTTTTGGTTCTAATAAACCAGTTGGATCAAAATTGGAAACTTCCGCAGCAAATCTGCAAGCATGTTGAGATGCATCAAATAAGGTAATTGCACCAACTCCATTAGAGCCAGACTGCAAGCCTTTTAGATATTGTTCGACGGTATTGCCAATAGGGGTAATAGCGCCGAGACCGGTTATTACAACTCGATGGAGTTTCTCCATCATTAAAACCTCAGGATTGCTTTTCTTCTATGTATTTAACTGCATCCCCGACTGTGGCTATGCCTTCTGCAGCTTCATCTGGGATTTCAATATCAAAAGCTTCCTCAAGAGCCATTACTAGTTCAACTGTGTCTAGAGAGTCTGCTCCTAAATCATTTTGAAAGTTTGAATCAGGTTTGATTTCGCCAGATTCAACACTAAGTTGCTCTGCAACAATAGAACGGACTTTTTCGAGAATTGCTTCCTGAGACATAATTCTGAGTATTTGTTTCTATCCTACGAGAAATGGTCGCGAGTTAACAAGAGTGAAGCCAGATGCATGAATCTATTAATCTTGAACCAAATTGAGTAAAGTTTTTTACATCCATAGTTATCTATAGGGCTTTATGTCCCACGCAGTAAAGATCTACGACACATGCATTGGATGCACTCAATGCGTTAGAGCCTGTCCTCTCGATGTGCTTGAAATGGTCCCATGGGATGGCTGTAAAGCCGGTCAGATTGCATCATCTCCCCGAACTGAAGATTGTGTAGGGTGCAAGAGATGCGAAACGGCATGCCCTACCGATTTTTTAAGTATTCGTGTTTATTTAGGAGATGAAACTACTCGAAGTATGGGGTTAGCGTATTAAGATTTTTTGAACTAATTAGGTCTTGGGTTAGGTTGATTTCAGCCTAAAAAATCCAATTTAAGTTAATAATTTTATATATGTGTGGAATAGTAGCTTTAGTTGGATCTCGCGAGGCATCCCCAATCCTTTTAGAAAGTCTTAAAAAACTTGAATATAGAGGGTATGACTCTTCTGGATTAGCAACGGTAAGTATTGATGCAAATACTCAAAAGGGTTTTATCTCTTGCAGAAAAGCTAAAGGTAAATTACAAAATCTTTTAAATTTAATTCAGCAAGATGCTTCTCCCGGTCATGTAGGAATCGGTCATACTCGCTGGGCTACTCATGGTAAGCCCGAGAAAAAAAATGCTCATCCGCATTTGGATACAAAAGGAAAAGTAGCAGTTGTTCAAAATGGAATTATTGAAAATCATTCTTTATTGCGCTCTCAACTTGAGGCTAAAGGTATTAAATTTCGATCTGATACAGATACTGAAGTTATTCCACATTTAATTTCCGAAGAACTTTATAGATTAAATAAAGAAGGACATGAGATAGGAGGTTTGCTTCTTCAGCTTGCTGTTCAAAAAGTTCTAGATGTATTGAAAGGTTCTTATGCTCTCGCAGTTATCTGGGATGAGATCCCTAATGTTTTAATTGTTGCTAAGAGTAAAGCACCTTTATTGATAGGTTTTGGAGAAGGAGAGTTCTTATGTGCAAGCGATACGCCTGCTTTTTCAGGGTTTACAAAAACCATTTTGCCTCTTGAAGATAAAGAGTTGGCACTAATTACACCTTTGGGAGTTGAAATATATGATTCATTTGGAAATAGGAAACTTAGGGCTCCCAAATTGATTAGTGGATATGAGAGTGATGCTGATAAAGGAAAATTTCGACATTTCATGCTTAAAGAAATATTTGAACAACCAGAAACTGCAGAATTGTGGCTTACCAGATATTTGCCTAATGGATTACCAATAGAATCTCCCGTAGCTTTTCCCTTTGAAAATTCTTTTTATGATTCTATTGAAGAAATTCAAATACTAGCCTGTGGAACTAGTCGTCATGCCTCAATGGTAGGAGCTTACCTTTTGGAACAATTTGCTGGCATTCCTGCAAAGGTTTTTTTTGCTAGTGAATTTCGTTACGCCCCTCCTCCATTAGCTCCAAATGTTCTAACTATTGGTGTGACTCAATCAGGAGAAACAGCTGATACCCTTGCAGCATTAGCAATGGAGCATGAACGACGTTCTGCATACAACAATAAAGACTTTGCATCTAGACAATTGGGGATCACTAATAGAGGAGAAAGCTCTTTGTCGCGTCAAATATCTCATGTAATTGACATAGGAGCAGGACTAGAAGTTGGAGTTGCAGCTACAAAAACTTTTTTAGGACAATTGCTAACTTTTTATGGTTTAGCAATAATGTTTGCATCAAGAAGGAATAGTAGAAGTTTGAAGGAAATTGCTGAATTATGTGATTTATTGAGATGCCTTCCTAAACAATTAGTTAATCTTATTTCCGAACACAATCTATTAACTGAAAAATTATCGCATAAATTTTCATCTACTAAAGATGTAATTTTTATAGGTAGAGGAATTAACTATCCTATTGCTTTAGAAGCAGCATTAAAACTTAAAGAGATTAGCTATATTCATGCTCAGGGATATCCTGCAGGGGAACTAAAACATGGACCTATTGCGCTCTTGGATCAAACAGTTCCAGTTATTTCTATTGCGAACGAAGGAATAGTATTTGAAAAAGTTTTGAGCAATGCTCAGGAAGCAAAGGCTAGGGATGCTTGCTTAATTGGAATAGCACCAAAATTACCTGAAACTGATATTTTTGATCATCTATTGCCTATCCCTAGAACAAGTGAATGGATTAGTCCATTATTGTCAGTAATACCATCTCAACTTTTGAGTTATCATATTGCTGCACGTCTAGGTCTTGATGTTGATCAGCCACGTAACTTAGCCAAGAGCGTTACTGTTGAGTAAGATCATATATTATATTTAGGCTATAATTTTTTTCACACTATTAATATATTAAATTGCTAAATATTCATTAATAAAATTAAATAAGTTGAGATTTTATAGTTCTAATAGTCCTGGAGGAGGAGAAATTATTAACCACCCTTCATTAATATTTATTTCTGGAACAATTTCTTTAACAAATGGAATAAGTACTATCTTGCCTGTTGATAACTTTACTTCTAATAAATCATTTCCAGCATGGTTTAGATTAGTAACTTTGCCAATTTCTGGTCCATCAATTGAAATGCGTATACTTAAACCTACTAAATCAAGTAAATGAAATTCGCCTTTTTTTAGATTTGGCCTATCTATTGAATTAACTAAAATTTTGTTGCCGATTAATAATTCTGCTTTTCTTCTATCGCTTGTCCCTTCAAAAGAAACTACATATATATTTTTACCTGGTATTTTTCTTCCCTTAGTTAATTTTATTTTTTTAGGTGTTTCGTTTTTTGTTTGTATCCATCTATCACCAGGGGTAATAAATCTTTCAGGGAAATCACTGCTAGGATTGACTCTTACTTCACCTCTCAGACCTTGAGCTGAAACTATTTTTCCAATGGTTAACCAAATAACTTTTTTACTCATGCTTTGATAAATGCGAATTATTATGGAGATTCATTTGATTTAAATCGTGAATAAATCAGAAGGCATTATTTTGCCGGGATCATCTGTCATAGTAAAAAATCCTAATTCCATTTACAATGGATATAAAGGTTTTGTGCAAAGAATTACTGAAACTAAAGCTGCAGTTCTTTTTGAAGGTGGTAATTGGGACAAATTATTAACGATTCCTATAAAAGAGCTGGAATTAATTTAATTCTTAAAAGATTCCAAAGCATTCTTGGCTGCTTCTTTTTCAGCTTTTTTTCTAGAACTACCCCACCCTTCTCCTGCAATTTTTTCTTGTAAAAATACTTTGCAGTAAAACCTTTGTGTATCCCCATGGAGTGTTGACACTTCTTTGATTTGATATACAGGCATTTTTAACCCCTTTCTTTGACTCCACTCTTGAAGTGCTGATTTTGAGTTTTGCTTGTATGGATCAGCAAGAACTTTGTTGCTTTCTATATTCCAAAAAGGCTCTAGCCAAATTTGGATTGAATCTATTTGCTTTAGGCATTCATAAAGAGCACCTATAAAGGCTTCAGTAGCTTCTGCACAAATAGTTTGATTTGCAGCCTTATCATTTAATGCTTTAGGAGCTATTTGCATGGTTTCATTTATGGCAATGGCAGAACCAACTTTTGCAAGCCATTCATCACTTACTAGCTGTGCTCTTAAAGCAGATCTTTCACCAACTTTTAATTTTGGAAAATGAGTCTGTATGTATTCCGATGCAACAAGCCTTAAAACTGCATCACCATGAAATTCTAATCTTTCATGATTAAGTGAAGAGTTTATTGAACTATGAGTAAGTGCTTCATTAAGTATTTTTAGGCACTTGTCTTCATCTGCTTTGATGATTTCTATATCTGAATTAGGAATTTTGATATTGAATAGGAATGTATAGATTTTTTCAATTCTTTCTTTTGATATTGTTGTAGCTTTTTTTTCTTTAACCATGGACCTTTATTAGATAAATTTGGTAACAGTAAATTGAAAGAAAGCAGGACGTAAGCCGGGTTCTGTTCATTATCCAAAATTAATTGGATAATGGGTGATCATCTATCTGGGGCTGGTGTTTCCAACAGCCTCTAGCGGCCTTTAATTAGGCAGTAGGTAAAATGGTCAACCTAAAGCCTTTGCCTTGCACCCACCGGGGTTTACCAAGCCAGCACCTCTCGATACTGCTGGTGCGCTCTTACCGCACCTTTGCACCCTTGCCTGTGCTTTATTAGCCATCGGCGGTGTGTTTCTGTGGCACTATCCTCACGGTCACCCGCACTGGGTGTTACCCAGCAAGTTCGACCATTTGGGAGCCCGGACTTTCCTCAACCGAGAAATTATTGCGGAAATGCCATAAATCTCGATTGCGATCACCTCTCCTGCTTTCAGATTCCATAATGCCTTGAAGGGAGCAATCCTTCCAGTGGGGCTGTAGCTCAGTCGGATAGAGCGACGGTTTCCTAAACCGTAGGTCGTGGGTTCGAATCCCGCCAGCCCCGTCAAACTTTAAAGTTGCATAAGCTACATGTAGTGGGTGGGCAAAACCATCACTCTCTCGCTAGCGTGTATTTGTGATCAAAAATCAAATGGCACAGCTCCATGATTTAAGGCTTCGTCTCTTGGTTCAACAAGAGAGTGAGCAAATTGCTAAATCACAACCAACAGATTTAGATCTTTCTGTAGTTCAGGCTAGATGCCTTTGTTGGCTTGCTCTTTTAGCCGAAGCACATGAGGATCAAGCAAGTGAGGCTGAGTCTAGAGTTGATACTGAGCAAGCAATGGGTTGGTTTGCAGATTCAATGAGATTGCGTGATGTTATAAATGTTGTAACAAGTATTGAGGTACCTCTTCCTGAAAGTTCAGATGAATCAGAGTAGCTTTTAAAGATATTTTATTAGATTAAAGTTTTTAAGGGCCTATGTAATGCCATTATGGAGTCTGAGCTATTGGAATTATGGTTCCAGAAGAGCCCTGCCAATGTGCTGACTGTCAAAGGTTCTATAAAGAACATGATCGTTTTGTTCGAGAATCTCCCACTCTTCGTGAACAGCAAGAGCTAAATTGGGCTGCTCTTCAGTCTTTTCGAACTCTTGCTGGAAGAGTTTTAGAGGATATTCAAAAGCAATATGGTTTAAAACTGAATGAAGATCAAACAGAAAAAAATTCTGAAATATCAAGCGATGAACTTCATCAGGCATTGAATGATCTTGAAACTGTTAATGCTCATCTTTTCTCAATAGAAGTATTGATGGAAAAAATTTTTGATATCAAAGTTCCAGATAAGGTTGAAGAAAAATTTAAAGAATTAGCTGGAGAGCTTGCTCCTGATCCTTTAAATCCTGATAGATTAAGATTAAATAGACTGCTACATCAGACCCCTGATCTTCCAGATAAGAATTAGAGTATCTATTAGCTTATTTCACAAGATATTTCTACATTTAAAGGCTCCACTTTCCAAATTGATTGACAGTACTCTCTTATTGACCTGTCAGAAGAAAAGAAACCAGACCTTGCAGTATTTAGAAGAGCCATTCTATTCCAATCTTGATGATTTTCCCAAGCTTTATTTACTTCATCTTGTGCTCTTAGATAATCTGCAAAATCTGCCATTACAAAGAAAGGATCATTTCCAGTTAAACTGTGTATTAATGGAAGGAACAATTCGCTATCACCATTACTAAAGTGACCAACCTCAACTAAATGTAAGGCTTCAGATAATTCATTGCAATCTTGTATATATTTTTTAGGATCATAACCATTTTCTCTCAATTTCATAATTTCATTCTCTGTTTTACCAAATAAGAAGAAATTTTCAGATCCTACTTTATCTCTTATCTCTATATTTGCACCATCAAGTGTACCTATTGTTAGCGCACCATTCATAGCAAATTTCATATTACCTGTACCAGAAGCTTCTTTACCAGCAGTAGAAATTTGTTCTGACAAGTCTGTTGCTGAATAAACTTGCTCCCCAAGTTTTACATTGTAATCAGGTAAGAAAATAACTCTAAGACGACCATCCATATCAGGATCCGCATTTACAACATCAGCTATACCATTTATAAATCTGATCATTAGTTTAGCCATGAAATATCCAGGTGCTGCTTTTCCTCCAAAAATTACAGTTCTAGGAGCTATATTATTACCAACATTATTTTTTATTCTTAGATATTGAGCTATAACTTGTAAGGCATTTAAGTGCTGTCTTTTATATTGGTGGATACGTTTTACTTGAACATCGAACAAACTTGAAGGATCTACTATTACGCCAGTTTGCCTATGTATATAGCCTGCCAATTTTCTTTTTCCTGAAAGCTTAGTCTTGGCAAATAAGTCTAAAAAATCATTATCATTTTCTTTATTCTCAAGTTTTTCAAGTAATTCCATATTAGTAATCCAATTTTTGCTTACTTCTTTATCAAGAAGAGAAGATAATTCAGGATTAGCAAGGCCTACCCATCTTCTAGGTGTCACACCATTTGTGATATTGGTAAATTTTTCAGGCCATAACTCAGCAAATTCTGGCATTAGTTGCCTTTTGATTAAATCAGAATGGAGTGCTGCTACACCGTTTACATGATGAGCTCCGATGGTTGCCAAATGTGCCATCCTTATTGCTTTGCATCCTTCTTCATCAATGATTGAAAGCTTCCTTAAGATTTGGTCATTACCTGGATATCTCAGTCGAACTTGTTGTAAAAATCTTCTATTAATTTCATATATTAATTCTAAATGCCTTGGCAATAGACTTTTAAATAGAGTTAAATCCCATTTCTCTAATGCTTCAGGTAGCAATGTGTGATTGGTATAAGCTACTGAACTTGATGTGATTTTCCAAGCTTTCTCCCATTCAAGATGGTAATGGTCAATGAGGAGTCTCATTAACTCTGCTACTGCAATTGCAGGATGAGTATCGTTTAGTTGTACTGTCCAATGTTTTGAGAAATCATTTACATCAATACCTCTAATCTCAAGGCTTCTAATCATATCTTGCAGTGAACAACTAACAAAAAAGTGTTGTTGCTTAAGTCTTAATCTTCTTCCTTCATCAGTACCATCATTTGGATAAAGGACTTTAGAAATAGTTTCAGAAGCAACTTTTTCTTCTACTGCTCCATAATAGTCACCAATATTAAATGCATAAAAATCAAAACTTTCAGTTGCATCGGCTCTCCAAAGGCGAAGCCTATCGCAGTTATTTACCCTATATCCCAATATAGGTATGTCATGTGGTACTCCAATTGCATGCTCTGAAGGAATCCACCTGGATCTATAATTTCCTTTTTCATCTATATAGCTTTCAGTTCGACCTCCAAATCCTACGAAACATGATTCATCCGGCTGAGGCAATTCCCATGGCCATCCACCTTTTAGCCATTTATCTGTGACTTCAACTTGCCAACCATCGCGAATTATTTGATTGAAAATACCAAACTCATAACGAATACCATATCCAATTGCTGGCACTTGCAAACTTGCAAGTGATTCCATATAACAAGCAGCAAGTCTACCCAAACCTCCATTACCTAATCCAGGCTCTTCTTCTACTTCAAGAATATGACTTAATGATTCTATTCCAAATCTTTTTACTGCTTCTTCTGCTTCTTTGGTAATACCAAGATTAAGTAGGTTATTGTTTAGTTGAGGTCCAATTAGAAATTCAGCAGATAAATAAGCAACAGTTTTTTGAGGCTTAGCTCTAATTGCTTCTTGAGAAGCTAAGTATCTTGTCATGAGCCTATCCCTTACGGCATAGCTCAATGCCATATAGAGATCTCTTAAACTTGCTGTTGTAGCAAGTTTACCAAGAGTAAAAAATAGATGCTCTGTCATTCCATCAAAAACAGCATCTGCATCAATGCCGGCTTTTATTGGGTCCGCATAGCATCCCGGTGTGGGCAGACGCAGATCTTTAGGCTGTGAGCTGCTCATGGTGGAGTTTTATATTGAAGGACGTTAGCCAAGCTTTTTGATTCATATCTTTAGTAACTTCAGATCAACACCTGATTTATTAAAGTTTTTTTTTCAATAGATTTTTTTTAGTAATGGTTATCAAGTAATTTAAATTGATCAAGGAAAAAAATTGAATTCTCTCGCCATGGTTTTATCACCCGTTGTTTCAGTTTTAAGTACTCATGATATAGAAGTTGCTGAAACGCTAATCGGTGTAATTCGCTTCTTATTAATCTTCGTTGCAGCAAGGGCTTTGGCAGAGATTTTAGTGAGATTGAGTTTGCCAACTATTGTTGGAGAACTTTTAGCAGGCGTTTTAATAGGTGCTTCAGGCTTTCATTTGCTTATCCCCCCCAGTGCACATGTTTCCTTAAATCAAGGTTTGATAAATGTCATTAGTTCATTGGCAGCAATACCTAAAGAAGCGGTACCTGATTTGTATTTTGAAACTTTTCCTTCTTTGCAAGCCGTAGCAACACTTGGTTTATATGCATTGTTATTTTTAACTGGATTAGAAAGCGAATTAGAAGAATTAGTTGCTGTTGGAGCTCAAGCTTTCACCGTTGCCATGGCAGGAGTGATTTTGCCGTTTGCATTTGGAACTTTTGGCCTGATGTTTATTTTTCAAGTGGATTTAATACCTGCAATTTTTGCTGGAGCCTCTATGACTGCGACAAGCATTGGTATTACTGCAAGTGTATTTGGAGAATTAGGTTATTTAAAAACCCGAGAAGGTCAGATAGTTATTGGTGCAGCAGTACTTGACGATATTTTAGGAATTGTAATTCTGGCTGTTGTAGTTGCTTTGGCTACTGGTGGTTCATTAGAAATTGCTCCAATTGTAAAACTTGTTGTTGCTGCGACAGTCTTTGTTATTGCAGCAATAGCTCTTAGTAGAACAGCTGCACCTGCTTTTGATTGGTTATTAGATCGTCTAAAAGCTCCAGGGGCAGTAGTAGTAGCATCATTTGTAATTCTTGTCCTTAGTTGTTTTGTTGCTACTGCTATTGGCCTAGAAGCAGCTTTAGGTGCATTTGCAGCTGGATTAATTTTGAGCAGTTCAAAAAATAATCATGCAATTCAGCAATCTGTCCTTCCATTAGTTTCTTTATTTGCAACTATCTTTTTTGTTTTAGTTGGTGCAGGAATGGATCTTTCAGTTATCAATCCTTTAGATCCTGCTAGTCGATCTGCTTTAGTTGTAGCTGGTTTTCTTTTGGTCGTAGCAATAATTGGAAAGATTGCAGCTGGATGGTCATTTGTGATTGATAAACCAACTGATCGATTAGTTGTTGGTTTAGGAATGATGCCAAGGGGTGAGGTTGGTTTGATTTTTCTAGGCCTTGGTACAAGTGCAGGTTTGCTTACTCCTTCCTTAGAAGCAGCAATATTATTGATGGTTATAGGAACGACTTTTCTGGCACCTGTTTTATTAAGGATTGTTCTAAAAGATAAGAAGCCAGGAGGTGGCAATTCAATCCCAGATGAAGTAGCTGCAGATCCAGTAGGACTTGTATAGATAAATGAATTATTTTGATTACCGACAAATTAATATCAATAATCAACTTTCAGTTTTTCTCAAAGGTGATTAGACAATTTCATCCTTTATTAAAGATTCTATGAATTTGATGTCAGTTTTTTCTTCGAAGCCAAATCCCTCTTGGAGCTATTTAGGTTATGAGGTTTACTCCGTAAGTAGTAATTTTATGAATAAAAGTGCAGAGGTAGAAGATAGACCAGTTGTTTTACTTGTTCATGGTTTTGGAGCTTCTACAGATCATTGGCGCTATAACATTCCAGTACTTTCTAAAACCCATGAAGTTCATGCTATAGATCTACTAGGTTTTGGACGTAGTGATAAACCTTCAGAGTTGGATTATGGAGGTGAGCTTTGGAAAGATCAAATAGTTGCTTATGTCAAAGAACGTATTGGCAAGCCGACTGTAATTGTTGGTAATTCATTAGGAGGCTATGCAGCTCTTGCAGCAGGCGCCGCGCTTGAATCAGATTCTGCTGGAGTTGTTTTACTTAACGCTGCTGGATATTTCAGCGATGAGAAAGTTTCTTCTGAACCAAAAGAATTAAATAAAAAAATTAGGAAAATGGTTTTATCTGGTATTTCTCGAGATCTTTTATTTAAATGGTTAATTTATCCACTAATTCAGAGATTGATTTTTGAAAACTTACGAAGGCCTGACGTTATTAGAAAAACTCTGAATCAGGTATATATTGACTCTACAAATGTTGACGATTATTTAATTGAGTCTATTCGAAGACCTTCTTTGGAGCCAGGTGCATTTCAAGTATTTCAAAAAGTTTTTCAAGCGCGAGGTTTGAAAGGAAAACCAATAGATGAATTATTCCAAGAGTTACAATCTCCTTTATTACTTCTTTGGGGTAATAGTGATCCTTGGTTAAGAAATGCAAAGGCAAAACAAGAAAAATTCCGCTCATTTGCTCAACAAGCTTCCTTAAAAGTGACTGAGGTATTGCTAAATGCAGGACATTGTCCGCATGATGAAGTTCCTGATCTAGTTAATAAAGAAGTATTGAATTGGTTGAAAAGTCATTAATTAATTAAATGCCTTTGTCACTCTCCAAAAAGTGTTCTCCTTATGATCACTGGGAATGTTTAAGTGAAGAAACTGGAGATTGTTTAAAAATTGTTCCTGAAAGAGGAGGCTTAATAACTAGTTGGAAATGTAATGGTAGAGAAATCATTTATCTTGATCAAACTCGCTTTGCAGACACTTCTAAAAGTATTAGAGGAGGTATTCCAATTCTTTTTCCTATATGTGGTGGCTTATTAGATAATAAATTTATCTTTGACAATATTGAATATAAATTAGAGCAGCATGGTTTTGCTAGGGATTCTTCTTGGGAGATTAATCTTCTTAATGATAAATCTGGAATTTTGCTTAAACTTCAAGAAACAAATTCTTCTCTTCTTGCTTATCCCTTTAAGTTTGATTTGCAAATTGAGATAAAGCTGAAAAGTAATTCTCTAGAGATTCTTTCAAGGATAAAAAATAATAGTCATAAAATTATGCCTTTTAGCTTTGGGCTGCATCCTTATTTTTCAGTTAGTGATTTGAATCAAGTCCAGATTACAGGACTTAAAGATCAGTGCATTAACCAAAAAAATATGGAAATAAAAAAGACTGATCAGGTACTAAAAAGTTTATCTGATGGAATAGACTTGATTTCTGAAACTAATAATTCCTCGCAAATTATTGACTTAAAAGATAAAAGTTATTTGACAATGGTAACCAAACAACCTTTTAATTTAACTGTTGTTTGGACTGAACCTCCAAGGAAAATGGTCTGTTTAGAACCATGGACATCACCAAGGAATTCTTTAAATAATCACCAGAACCTTATTAAATTAAACTCTGGCAAGATTCAAGAATTGTATTGTAAGTTTATATTTAATAAGTTTACTTAATTTGAAGCTCTTTTTTTATTATAGAAAACTATTCTAAAATAGAATTATTGAATGGGTTCCTTGTATATGTAAGATAAAATGATTAATTAAGGCATTTCTTTAAAGATGGCAGCAAATGTTTCATCTCCTTCAGTAGTAAATATTAGTGACCTTCGAGTTTTGGCTAAGAGGAGACTTCCTCAAATGGTCTTTGACTATATTGATAGTGGTGCTGATAGAGAGCAAACTCTAGATCAAAATTGTACAGCCTATAATGAGATATTTTTTAGACCTAAGTGTGCTGTTGCAACACCTACATGTGATTTAACTACTTCTGTTTTAGATCAAGAATTTCAACTTCCTTTCATGCTTGCTCCTGTAGGAAGCAGTCGTTTGTTTTATCCGAAAGGTGAGGTTGTTGCTGCACGTGAAGCAGGGATTGCAGGAACAGGTTATACACTCTCGACGTTGTCAGGATGCAGGTTGGAAGATGTCAAGGATGCAACAAAACACCCTGCTTGGTATCAATTATATTTACTTGGAGGCAGGGAAGTTGCCTTGAAAACCATTGAGAGAGCTAGATTGGCTGGTTTTTCAGCAATTGTGGTAACCATCGATACACCTGTTTCTGGATTACGTGAACGTGATTTACGAAACGGAACTAAAGAATTACTTTCCAGGAATCCAATAAAGATGCTCCCTTATCTTTCACAGATGCTAATTAAACCTTGTTGGATGACTCAATGGTTAGGTGACGGAGGTTTAATGAGTTTTCCAAATGTTGTTCTTGATGATGGACCTATGGGATATACAGAGATTGGACCAGCTTTAGAAGCATCGGTAGTCACCTGGGAGGATCTTAAATGGATTAAAGAAGCATGGGGAGGCAAAATCGTAGTCAAAGGAGTTCACATTGGTGATGATGCTCGAAAGGCAGTTGATTTAGGAGCTGATGCAATTGTTGTTTCAAATCATGGGGCTAGACAATTAGATAGCGTTGCACCAACTATTCGTGTACTTCCAGAAATTGTAAATGCAGTTAATCAACAGGTGGATGTATTACTTGATGGCGGAATTCGTCGTGGAGGCGATGTCGTTAAGGCTTTGTCTTTGGGTGCTAAGAGTGTTTTGATTGGAAGGGCATATGCTTATGGCCTAGCTGCTGCTGGAGGAGCTGGGGTTGCGAGAGCAATTGAGATTATCAAAACGGATATTTTACGTACTATGAAATTACTTGGTTGCAGTTCAGTCAAAGACTTAAATGAAACCTATATAACAATTCCTGAAAGTTGGAAATAAATCTATTTTTTTGAAATAGCAATTTCTTTTAAATGAAGATTATTGTATTAGATGATGATCCAAC
The DNA here is from genome assembly GCA_003278345.1 of Prochlorococcus sp. AG-363-C02. Lineage (GTDB taxonomy): Bacteria > Cyanobacteriota > Cyanobacteriia > PCC-6307 > Cyanobiaceae > Prochlorococcus_E. Next base: position 47,650 of record QCFH01000010.1, read on the forward strand.
TGGTTCTCAAACTGTTTATGGTTGTCCTTTACTTTTAAAGTGGGATAAACAAACTTTGGTTAAGGGATTAAATAATACTTCTCCTCTACTTTTTCTGCTAACGAATACTCGTTCTTTATCACCTGAAATGGCTGAAAAAAGAATTAGAGAAATTTGTAAGATTTTGAAATTAGTAATTAATGAAATCGGACTTAATAATAATGAGATTTTCTTTGTAAGTCGCGGTGATTCTACCTTGAGAGGACATGGTGTTTTGGAGCCATTTGTTATAAATGAAGAATTGGGACCTTTTGACGCTACTTTTCATATTCCTGCATTCTTTGAAGGAGGTAGGACTACCAAAAATGGTATTCATTTACTAAATGATCGCCCAGTTCACAAAACGAGTTTTGCTCAAGACAAAATATTTGGTTATTCCACAAGTAATCTAGCTGAATGGTTAGAAGAGAAGAGTAAATCAAAGATAAAAGCAAAAACTGTACATACAATTCTAGTAAAGCAATTAATAGATGCAAATAATGATAAAAAAGAGATGAAAAATCTTATTAAAATTTTATCTACCTTTGTAGATAATCAAATTGTTACTGTAGATGGAACAGAAGAATTACATTTGAAAACTTTTGCACAATCAATAAAAGCTTTAAGTTATAGGAAAAGATTCCTTTTTAGATCAGCAGCTAGTTTGATCAATGCTTTGTCGAATATTACATCTGAATCTAATAATTTAAATGACCTTAAGTCTTTAATTGTTAAGGATAATTTAGGGTACAATAAACCAGGAATGATTTTAGTTGGATCACATGTCCAATTAGCAGATAAACAGTTAGAGGTTTTACTTAGTAATAGAGCATGTATTGGAATAGAGATTTTTGTGAAAGAAATTATCCAAATATTTGATGCAAATATATCAGATAGTTTGTTAACTAAATTTAATGATAAATTATTGCAAAAAATATTGAATGTTTTAAATTCTAATAAAACTCCAGTTATTTATACCACCAGAGGAGAAGTTGCATTTGAATCCAATTTGAAAAGAATGCAATTTGGAATTTTTTTAGCACAAATAATGGCTAATTTAGCAGGCAAATGTTTGGATAATTTGGGTTATATAATAAGTAAAGGTGGAATTACAACTAATATACTTCTTTCTGAAGGTTTAAATCTATCACTTGTAAATCTAAAGGGACAGATATTACCTGGCTTGTCTATTGTATTTCCTGAGGAAGAAAGCATTTCATTGCCTATTGTTACCTTCCCTGGCAATTTAGGTGATCAGAATACTCTTTTAGATGCATGGAAGATAATGGAAAATTGTTAAGAACTTATAATCTAAATTATTAGAATCTTTCAATTACAGAATTAGCAAATTCACTACAACTTAAAGGTAATACTTTTGGCTCAATTAGTCTGGCAAGATCATAGGTAACTTTTTTATCTGAGATTGACTGACTCAAACCTTTGGTAATTAAATTTGCAGCTTCATACCATCCCAAGAACTCGAGCATCATTACCCCGCTTAAAATTACTGAACCTGGATTGATTCTGTCTAATCCTGCGTGCTTAGGGGCAGTTCCATGAGTTGCTTCAAAAATTGCAGCTTTATCACCTATATTTGCTCCTGGTGCCATTCCTAAGCCTCCTACAATTGCAGCAGCAGCATCTGATATATAGTCACCGTTAAGATTTAGTGTTGCAAGTATTGAATAGTCTTGAGGTCTTGTTTGAATTTGTTGAAAGATACTATCTGCAATTCGATCATCTACCATAACCATTTGTTTCCATTTGCCATTTCCATGAGTTTGATTTATGGCATCTATAACTGATTGAACCTCTTTGCAAATAATGTCTTGCTTATCTTTAGTAAGAGATTGATAACCAGGGTCAATCATTTTTGCATTATCTTCGATACTTAGATTATGATTTTTTTCGAGATTTGAAAGTATCCAGCTCTCTCTTTCAGTAATACATTCTTTCCTGAATTCTGTAGTTGCTAATTCATAGCCCCAATCTCTAAATGCCCCTTCTGTAAACTTCATAATATTGCCTTTATGGACTAATGTCACATGACGTTTTTTACCATTTAGTTTTAATGCATGTTGAATTGCTCTTTTTATATGTCTCTGGCTTCCAAATTTACTTACTGGTTTAATTCCTATACCTGAACCTATAGGAATTTTCCGGCTTTTCATGTTATTGCTAGATGGAATAACAGTTTGATTTAGATAATCTATAAGATTGACTCCTATAGGATCATTAGATTCCCATTCAATTCCCATATATATATCTTCTGTATTTTCTCTGTATACAATTACATCAAGATTCTCTGGATGTTTATGTGGGCTTGGTGTTCCTGGATAGTAGCGGCAGGGACGAACACAACTATATAGATCAAATATTTGTCGTAGAGCAACATTTAATGATCTAATACCTCCACCAACTGGAGTTGTTAAAGGCCCTTTAATAGCAATCCCATATTCGCGTATAGCTTCGATGGTGTCATTCGGTAGATATTTAAAAGTTCCATATAAATCACAAGCTTCATCTCCTGCATATATTTTGAACCATTCTATTTTTCTATTATTTCCATAGGCTTTTTCTATCGCTTTATCAATGACTTTTTGTGTTGCAGGCCATATATCTACTCCTGTTCCATCTCCTCTGATATAGGGAATTATTGGATTTTCTGGAACTTTTGGTATCCCATTTTCAAACTGAATTTTTTCTCCTTTACTTGGCGGGGAAAGTTTTTCATAGGAAGTCATTTAAATTAGATTCTTCGTTAGTGGTATTTGTAGAGAATATGACTTTTTGGTGCGTCTTTGAACAAATGCGCATTTCAAAACTAATATTTCGCTTTTTATTTAAATCTTGTATTAACTTTCTATGTTTTTATATTTGGTTTTATATAGGAATAGATTGAATTGAATTCTTCTGAACAAGTAACAAATGTATTAGTTGCAAAGGCTCTTGCATCAGTGGCTACACTAGCAAAAAATCAATTCCCTTCTGCATCTGTTGATTTTAGCCCTTGGAGAGATGATCCTTTTACAAAATTGTGGCATGAAGAAGATAGCCTAGACTTGTCTCTTCACTTTCCTGGTTGGAATCCTATTTACCAATGCAGGAGTATTTTGATACAACTTCAAGTCGTTAAAGATCACTCAGATGATTTTCCCAGATTATTAGGTGTAATTATGAGAGGGTTAACTTTTGAGGGAGAGAGATGGAAACTTGCCACAGTTGGAGACTGGCAAATAACTGGCTCTCATTTGCCACAGACAATTGTTATGGATCAGTTGCGCGAAATATGCAGAAATTTATTTACTCTTTTTCCTTCAGATTAAGTTGAAGTGCTTTTATCACTTCTTTTTAGATTAAAGCTCATTAGAGTAGCAATATCTTTTAATTAATCCTTTAGAAGTTTTACGATGCCAGTAGCTCTTGCAGCACAACTTAGAGAAGGGACAAAAAAGTCTCATACAATGGCTGAGAATACTGGCTTTGTCAGTTGCTTCCTGAAAGGCGTTGTAGATAAATCAACTTATAGGAAATTGATAGCTGATTTATATTTTGTTTATTCAGCTATGGAAGATGAGATTTCGCGTCTTTCCAATGAAGATCATCCAGTAGTTAAGTTTATTGGCTTTCAAGAACTTTATAGAAGAGAAACACTTGAACAAGATCTTGCTTTTTATTTTGGAGAAAATTGGATAAACGTATTAGAAGCTTCTTCTTCAGCAAAAGCCTATGGTGAGCGCATTAGACATGTTGCAAATATTCAGCCTGAGTTACTAGTAGGTCATCACTATACAAGATATATTGGAGATTTATCAGGAGGTCAAATATTAAAAAGAATAGCTCAGAAAGCAATGAATATAAATGGTAATAATGGCTTAAGGTTTTATGAGTTTGACCAAATATCTGATCAAAAGCAATTTAAATTAAGATATAGCGAAATACTTGATTCTTTGCCAATAGATCAACAAATGGCAGATTTAATTATTGAAGAAGCAAATTTAGCTTTTAAATATAATATGGATATGTTTAAGGAGTTAGAGGGAAATCTTATCGCGGTAATAGGAAAACTATTATTTTCTTTTCTTACTAGTAGATCAAGACGTGGAAGTACAGAAAATATGTGATGTTATGAATAATTTATCATTCTTAATTGACTATTTTATTTTTCAACTGACTAGAGATAATAATGTTTGAGGATCTTCTTGATTTAGCTAACGCTAGTATTTTATCTCATGGAGGTAAAAAAATAGAGTTGGAAAATGATTTAAAAGAAAATTTTTCATCTAAAGGAGATGCTGTTATAAGAAGTTGGCTATGGGATGTTCCAGGGTTTAGGAGATGGAGATTAACTAGAATGGATGCTGGAAAAAATCTTCAGGTCTTCAATTCCGTAGCCTATCCAGAATATAAAAATAATCATCCAATTCTTGGAATAGATCTACTATGGTTTGGTGTGAAAAATAAATTAGTAGCTGTATTAGATTTTCAGCCACTCATTCAGGATGAGGAATACTTCAGTCACTATTATCAAGGATTAAAAGTATTAAATAATCTTTATCCATCTTTTAATAGAACTAAGACTATTAAGTTCTATGACTCAAATAATTATTTTTCACCTTGGTTGCTTTTCTATAGTGGAGATTATGATGCTCTAGATATTCCTTTAAATAAGATTTTCGAAAACTTTTTAGATACTTATTGGCAGATTCATGATAAAAATTTAGAAAAGTATAAATATCTTTGCCAGGATGAGGTAAAACAATTACATATAAATTATGATATTTATAGTCGCGAAAGAGATCCTGCACATGGCTTATTTAAGAGTTATTTTGGAGAAGAATGGGCTGATAAATTCTTGAGTAATTTTCTTTTTCCTTTAACTAATCAAAAATAAAAAATATGTCAAATATTCGTAATAATAGTATGGATAAAATAGGATTATATGATTGGAGATGGTTTGATTTTCTTGAAGATTTAATTAAAAAAATATCAATTTATGAAATTAAATCTTTGGAATTACCAAATAATTTTTTATATAAAAATACTGTAAGTGGATCTCCTAAAAACCCAGTTAAAGTTTCTACATCTACGTGGGCATGTAAATTTAATAAAATAAGTCAGGTTAGAGCAGCATGTATAGAAGGACAAGGTACATTTTCTGTGTTTAATTTATTAATTCATCCCTCTAATCATTATGATCTTCCTTTCTTTGGTGCTGATTTTGTAACTTTACCTAAGGGTCATCTTTTAGCTTTAGATTTACAACCTTCTTTAAAATCTGATCCATTGCATACAGAAGATGTATGGTCACGCTTGCTCCCAATTCATAAATATTGGCAATCATTTTTTCCTTCTGGAGGTGACATCCCTAAGGAAGCAAAGTCTTTTTTTTCTCCTGGATTTTTATGGACAAGATTACCTTTAGGTAAAGAAAGTGATACATTGATTTCTGATTACCTTAGGCCTGCATTTAATGAATACCTCTCTCTTTATATTGATTTAATTAACGAAGCAAAATCCATTTCTAATCTGAGAGCAAGGAAAATACTTGATGGGCAGAAGGAATATATAAATTATAGGTCTACAAAGGATCCTGCAAGAGGAATGCTGACAAGGTTTTATGGTAAAGATTGGACTGAGGAATATATAACTAAAGTTTTATTTAATTTTTAAGATCGTAGATTACTTTATGCTTATATTGAAAATTATGATTAATATAATTTTTATTTAGTTAATTAATGTCTATTAAAACAAAGATTTTGTTTGTATGCTTGGGAAATATATGTCGTTCACCAGCGGCGGAAGCTATTTTTTTATATAGGATAAAAGAAAAAAAATTATTAGATAAATTTGAAGTTGATTCTGCTGGTACTGGAGGATGGCATGCGGGAAATCTTGCAGATTCTAGAATGAGAAAAGCTGCCTTAGAAAGAGGAATTACTATTGAAAGTAGAGCAAGGCAAATTACCTTAGAAGATCTTAATAAATTTGATTTAATATTGGCTATGGATAATTCTAATCTAAGAGATTTAAAAAATCTTTCTAATCAGTTAAATAATCCTGACAGTAGAAATATTAGATCTATAGTTCAATATGCAAAAAATACTACTTTCTTAGAGGTTCCAGATCCTTATTACGGCGGGGAAAAAGGATTTGATGAGGTATTAGATTTACTTGAAGATGCTATTGAAGGATTGATTTTAGATATCACAAAGATTTAGTTGGCCACACTTCTTCTGGAATTTCTTCTTGGAACATGTCTATCATCGACTCTATTACTGCTTGAATATCCATTCCATCAGTTATTAATTCTTTTGCATCTTTAGCCTTCAATAAAGGAGCTATTTTTCTTGAACTATCAAGTCTATCCCTTTCTTTAATTTCTTTTTCTAATTCTAATAAATTAGGAACATCAAAACCTTGCTTTTGAAAATCATATGCCCTTCTTTTTGCTCTTTCTTTAGCACTAGCAGTTAGAAAAATTTTAAGATCAGCATTAGGGAAAACCTTAGTTCCTATATCTCTACCTTCTGCGACTATTCCCCCTCTTAAACCGATTTCTTTTTGTTGTTTTGTTAGCTTTTCCCGAACATGTCCTATTGCTGAAACCTTTGATACTTCTGAAGTGACTTTTGGAGAACGAATTTCATTAGTTATATTTTGATCATTAAGTATCACTTCTTGATCACCTTTATCTGATAAGTTGATATCAAGATTTAAATTATTTAAGGCTATTAATATAGCTTCTTCGTCCATAAGATTTATATTTTCTTCTTGTATTAACCAAGTAACCGCTCTATACATTGCACCAGTATCTAGATAAATAAGACCTAGCTTTTTTGCAAATATCTTTGTCACTGTGCTTTTACCGGCGCCAGCAGGCCCATCAATAGCAACAATAGGTTTTCGTTTCATTAAGAAGGTGTGGTCTATTAGACGTGTTTCACCACAGTGAACTGCTGCGGCTAATAAGGAAATTTGGTTTTGTGTGGGATTAATTGGCGTTAAGCTTTTTAAATTTACAACCTCAATATATTCAACTACCAATTCATTCTTTTCTAAATCATTTTTTATTGTTTGTAGGTTTAATGATAGAGTTTGATTGAATTGTACTGATGCTTCCTTAAGTATTTTTGGTAAAGATATAGCTTTTGACCTTTCTTCTGGAGAAAGATATATATTTCGTGAGCTACAAGCAAGGTTGTCATCATCTCTAATTGTAGGTATTGCTTTTACTTGTATTGGTAAATGAAAATCATTTACCAGTTTGCGTATTATTATTAATTGTTGCCAGTCTTTTTCACCTAAGAAAATTTGTTGTGGTTTAACCATGGTTAGTAGTCTGAATACTACAGTTGCTACGCCATCAAAATGTTTTTTCCTAAATGAACCGCATAAATATTTCTTAAGGCTTAAAGGTGCTTGAATTTTGAAATTAAAATCTTCTCCTTCTGGAAAAACATCATCTATTGAAGGGGCCCACACTGCATTTGCTCCTGCTTCTTGCGCTTTAGTAATGTCAGAATCTAAATCTCTTGGATATTTTTCAAAGTCCTCATTCTCACCAAATTGAAGTGGGTTTACAAAAATGCTTACTAATAAACTAGTTGAATTTCTTTGCGAATAATTTTTAGCCGTTTTGATTAAGGCTTCATGTCCTTTGTGAAGTCCCCCCATTGTTGGTACGAGTTGAATTTGATTAGAGGTGCTCTGCTTACACCAATCATTTAATTCAGCTTGAGTTTTTAAGATAGTGAAGTTCAAAATGGATTAATGTTAATCATTTGAGATTTACTCTCGTTAGTCTTGCTTTATTAAAAACAGCATTTATCACAAAGTGGTGGAATCTTTTACTATTAATAAATATTAGAGATTAACCAAAACATAATTAAAACCATGGATTACAAGTCAGCAGGGGTAAATGTTGAGGCAGGGAGAGCCTTCGTATCTAGAATTAAAGAAAGTGTAGAAAGTACTTCTCGTCCTGAGGTGATTGGCGGCATAGGTGGCTTCGGTGGGCTTATGCGGCTGCCTAAGGGCATGAAAAATCCTGTTTTGGTTTCAGGAACTGATGGTGTTGGCACAAAACTTGAACTTGCTCAGGATCATTGTTCTCATTATGGAGTAGGTATAGATTTAGTTGCCATGTGCGTTAACGACGTAATTACTAGTGGAGCAGAGCCACTGTTTTTTCTTGATTACATAGCTACTGGCAAATTAGGACCTGATGCATTGACAGAAGTAATAAACGGAATTTCTGAAGGATGTAAGCAATCTAATTGTTCCTTGCTAGGTGGAGAAACAGCTGAGATGCCAGGTTTTTATCCTCAAGGGAGGTATGATTTGGCTGGTTTTTGCGTAGCAGTTATAGAAGAAAAGGATATTATTGATGGTAAACAAATTGATATAGGGGATCAGATTATTGGTTTACAGAGCAGTGGCATTCATAGCAATGGGTTTAGCTTGATTCGTAAAGTTATTTCTATGTCTGGCGCTAACTCTCACACTAAATTTGGTGAGGAGAAAATACCGTTAATCGATTACCTCCTTAAACCAACTGAATTGTATGTGCGATTAGTTCAATATTTGTTGCAAGCAAAAATTCCTTTAAGAGGAATGGCACATATTACTGGAGGTGGCTTACCTGAAAATCTACCAAGATGTTTACCTAAAGGACTAAGTGCTTGCATTGATAGGAATTCTTGGGAGATTCCTTTAATTTATGATTGGATTAAAGAACAAGGCGATATTCCTGCAAGCGATTTGTGGAATACCTTTAATCTAGGTAT
>QCFH01000011.1 GCA_003278345.1 Prochlorococcus sp. AG-363-C02
TTTACTTGATTTCCAGGAATCTATTGAAAATAGTTTTTGTTGCGGGGCTTCTGTCGATCTTTTACTTATTGGTCTTGATACAGATACCGATGCAATTAGGGTACATGTACCAGACTCTCAAAATCATAATTACCTTGAGCAATGGATTTGTGCAGCTGAGGTGTATGAGGAGACAAAGAATCTACCGGTTGATAAAGCGATGTCTAAAATTTCTGAAAGAATAAATTTAAGTTCTTCTGGTCATATAAATCCTGGAATGGTTGAATTTATCCGCAGATTAATAGTTAACAATATTTCTCAGATAGATTATGTACGTCAATTTCATAATGGTTCATATCCAGATGCAGGACATGCTGAACGGTTCATAGGTGTAGGTATTGGATTTAAAGAAGTTCATTTGAGAAACCTTACTTACTTTGCTCATTTAGATACTGTTGAAGAAGGTTCCCCTGATTTGGATGTAGGAATAAAAATTTTTAAGGGTTTAAATGTTTCTAGAGATCTACCAATACCAATTGTTATTAGATTTGATTATTCAGGAAAAGTTCCTGGTGCAAGAGAAAGGGCGCTTTCTGATTGTAAGAGAGTAAATACTGCTATCTCTTTACGTTATCGATATTTGGTAGATAAAGGTTTCTTGCATACATGCCTTACTATTAGAGATCGTGATAAAAAGGACTCTGCAGAAGTTGTAGGGTCTTCTCTCGATCCTGTCCTTCAGGAGGAACATTGACATGCTGATTTGCAAGGTGGTAAAGCCACTTGTTTCAACAAACCGTATACCTGGCTTTGAGCATAAGCATCTGCAGGTTGTTTTGGATGGTAGTTCTAAAAAAGTTGCTGTAGATGCTGTTGGCTGTAAGCCTGATGATTGGGTTATTTGTGTTGGAAGTTCTGCGGCTAGAGAAGCAGCTGGTAGCAAGTCCTATCCGAGCGATTTGACTATCGTTGGAATTATTGACCATTGGGATCCAGAGTCTCCAGGTGGGTTGCCTCTAGGGAACAAATAATAATGGAAATCATGCAAGTTAAAGGCCGTTTGGTATGCACTCAACGAGTTAGTGGGTTGGGTCATATGCACTTGCGTATTCTTCGAAATAATAAAGGTAAGGATTTAGTTGCAGTTGATCCAGTAGGAGCGCGTGAAGGTAATTGGGTTTTTACGGCGAGTGGTTCTGCAGCAAGATTTGCTTGTCCAGACTCATCAATTCAAACAGATTTGACTATTGGAGGGATAATTGATTTTTGGATTCCTGATACCTAATTAGGTTATTTGCAGACCATTAAACTTTTTTTAAATGACTTCATCTTCTTCCTCAAAACCTAAAACTAGTCAATCTTCTAAAGATGGAGATCCTTCTACACAAATAGTAGATGTTGTATCGGAATCTGTTTCATCTAAAAGAGCTCCTAATAAAGAAAAAAACTCTAAAAGCACTTCAGGGATAGGTGGAGGACCCACCAAAAAGGACTTTATAGCCAGTTCTTCTTCAATTAAGGAAGGCTTCAATGGGATAGCGTTAGGAATGATTGAAACGCGTGGAATGGTCCCTGCTATAGAAGCTGCAGATGCAATGACAAAGGCAGCTGAGGTTAGCTTGATTTCTAGAGAATTTGTTGGAGGAGGCTATGTGAGTGTTTTAGTGCGTGGTGAGACTGGAGCTGTAAATGCATCTGTTAGAGCAGGAGCTGATGCTTGTGAGAGGGTAGGGGATGGATTGGTTGCGGCTCATATAATTGCAAGGCCACATTTAGAAGTTGAACCTGTCCTTCAGCAAACTAGAGCAAAAAGGCGTCTTTAAAATTTACTTGATTCAGCATTTTTTCTAGTCTAACTTTACCTATATAATTGAAATTTATTATTTATGCATAAATGGAATAAGAGGTCTCGACCTGAGAGACTTGAAAGAAGATTCGAGTTTTCTTCCTATGAACTGACAAGAGATTTTCTTGATAAATTGGGTGAGCTTTGTGAAACTAGAAAAAGATTTCCAGATATTAGTTTTGGCAAGAATTATGTAAACTTAACTTTGCGACCAGATGGTGAAGAAAAGGATTCTGAATTAACAGAATTAGATGATGGATTTGCTTTAGATATAGACCATTTATACAATTAAAGTATCATTTGCCTTCTGCAATATCCCGCTTGATTAGGGCCATTAAATAAGCTGGGGCCTTGTATCGGCCTGGAAGGCAACGATTAAGAGTTGCCAAATGACTCCAGCAGACAGTCCTTTGAATCTGTTCCGTTGAACTACCCTGTTCAAGAAGACGCCTCAAGGCTTTGCAATAGAGGGGGTAGCCAGCCTCTAGCTCTCCGATTGTCAGCTTTGCTGTGGACATAATTTGTCCCAGGTCAAAACTTAATCTAGACAATCGTGCGACCAGCGTGCAAATCCAAAGGGAAGGAGTTATCGGAATGTTTTAATTTTCAGCCAAGCCAAGCAACACAATCTATCTCTACCAGACTTCCTTTAGGCAGGGCTGACACCTCAATACAAGCTCTTGCAGGGCAGATTTCGTTTTGAAAAAAGTCAGAATAAATTTTGTTTACTTTGTTGAAGTCATTTAAATTTACTAAGTAAATCGTAGTCTTAATTACATTTGAAGCATTTGCTCCTCCTTCCTTTAGAACGGCTAAAAGGTTTTTTAATACTTGTTTTGTTTCTTCTTCTACATTCCCCTCTCCAACCATAAGTCCTGAAGAAGGATCTAATGGAATTTGTCCAGAACAGTAAATCCAGCCTCCTGCCATAATTGCTTGTTCATATGGACCCACTGGAGAAGGTGCTAATTTTGTTTGAAGTGCTTTTTTAGATAATGAAGTCATAAGGAATGAAATACATAAGAAATTATTTTATTAATTAATCTCTTTTAAATCTCTATCTTTTCCAGTTGTCTTTATGGAAGCGTAACTCAGAAAACTCTTTTGAAGTTTTAGCTCGAATGAATAAATTAGAGTTTCTTTCTTCAGAAAGTTTGCTTGGAATAGTTAATAACCCTTTGGCTCTCTTGACACTTACTTCTTTTAACCTTTCTTTTATATTTGGATCTTGAGGGTAAATTGATAGCGCCCATTCAAGATTAGATTCAGTGTATTCGTGAGCACAATATATTTTGGTATTGTCTGGGAGGGATTTTATTTTCTTTAATGAATCAAACATTTGCTTAGGGGTGCCTCCTAATAGACGCCCACATCCTGCTCCAAATAAAGTATCTCCACAAAAAAGTACAGGGTCAGGACCTCTGTTAGTAGAACTATGCAACAAATAAGACAAATGATATTTAGTATGGCCAGGTACGCTTATTACTTTGACTAGCTCATTTAAAATAACTAAGTTTTCATTACCTATAACTGAGCAGGTTTGAAAAGGGATACGATTGATATCTCCTTTAGCAGCTATTACGGAGGCAGATGGCCACTCTCTTAGAATCTTTTCAGTGCCTCCAATATGATCTTCATGATGATGAGTTTGCAAAATGCAATTGAGTTTAATTCGATTCTCTTTAAGCCAGCTTATTACTGGTTGAGAAATAGCAGGATCCACAACAACTGCTTCATTATTTTTGACCCAAATCCAAATAATGTTGTCCTTTAGTACGGGGATAGGATGAATAATGAAATTTTGCTTTTCTATTTTCATACTCTTAAAACTAGCTCCAATAGTTAAAAGTTCTGATTGATTGACCTATGATTACTGTTGCATTAGCCAAAGGTGCCTTATTAAAGGACTCTGTTGCAAGATTCGCTAAAGCGGGATTGGACTTTTCATCAATCCTTGATCCTCAGAACCGTCTCTTGATGGTTCCTTCATTATGTGGGCGAGCCAGGGCACTTCTTGTTAGGAACGGAGATGTGCCTGTATATGTTGCATATGGACAAGCTCAATTGGGAATTGTGGGATTTGACGTTCTTAATGAAAAGCAAATGCCAGTGGCGAATTTGATGGATTTAGGTTTTGGTGGATGCCGCATGTCTGTAGCAGTAAAAGAAACTAGTGGTTATAAGAGTGCAATTGAATTGCCTCATCATTGTAGGGTTGCTAGCAAATTTACAAGTTGTGCAAGACGTTTTTTTGATGAAATTGACCTCCCAGTTGAATTGGTTCATTTGACTGGATCAGTTGAACTTGGCCCATTAACCGGAATTGCAGAAGCAATAGTTGATCTCGTTGCAACAGGTAGGACTCTTCGTGAAAATGGTTTAGTAGAAATAGAGCAACTCTTTTATTCGACAGCTAGGTTGATAGGCCATCCTCTTTCCTTAAGGTTGGATAATGGATTAATTCAAAATATTATTGAAACTTTGCAATCTCAGGAATACTCTTCTTCTCATAAAAACTAAATGTTTTCAAAAGATTTATATAGGATTCGACGCCTAGGCAGTTACTTAAAAAAGGATAAAAAGAGACTCTTAGCAATTCTCTTTTTGCTTCTCCCACTCTCTTTTGCAGGGGCAGTTCAGCCTTTATTAGTTGGACAATCTATTAGCGTTTTAAAAGGAGAGCCAACTTTGCTTTGGCTTAGTAATTTTTCAGTAAGTCAAGCCATGAGGCTTTTGATATCATGTTTACTTTTTTCTGTTCTTTTAAGACTAGCTCTTCAGGGCTATCAGTCTTATAGCATTCAATCGGTGGGACAAAGTTTAACGGCAAGAATTAGAAGGGATCTTTTTGCTCATGCAATGAATCTTTCTTTGAGATTCCACGATTCAATGCCTGTTGGTAAGTTGTTGACAAGATTGACAAGTGATGTAGATGCCTTATCCGAAGTCTTTGGAAGTGGAGCTGTTGGAGTGCTTACTGATGCAGTGACTTTGGTGGTAATTTCAATAACAATGCTTCTAATTGATTTAAAATTAGGGTCATTACTTTTGCTAACACAAATACCCGTAACTTTTTTAATTCTTTGGTTACAAAAAAGATATAGGAGAGCTAATTATCGTGTTAGAGAAGAACTATCAGAACTTAATGCAGATTTTCAGGAAAATTTACAAGGTATAGAAGTTGTTCAAATGTTTAGAAGAGAAATTGTTAATTCTAGACGTTTTAATAAGACAGGAATGAATTATCAAAATTCAGTTAATAGTATAATTTTTTATGATAGTAGTATCTCAGCATTTATTGAATGGGTTTCTTTAGCTGTAGTAGCTATGGTGATAGCTTTGGGTGGTTTGTTTGTTACACAAGGCTCAATGGGACTTGGTACTCTGACAGCATTTATACTTTACTCTCAGAGACTTTTTGAGCCTTTGAGGCAGCTTGCAGAAAGATTTACGCAAATTCAAGGAGGATTGACTGCAGTTGAAAGAATTGGCGAATTGTTAGATAAAAATATAGAAATATTAGATATAGAAAAAAAAGATAAATATCACAGCAAAAAAGTAAATACTTCTTCTATTTCTTCGAAATCCGGAGAAATTATATTTGATAATGTAAGCTTTGCTTATAGAGAAGATGAGCCAATAATTAGTAATCTTAGTTTTAAGATATCTCCTGGAGAACATGTAGCTCTTGTTGGACCTACTGGATCAGGTAAAACAACCTTAATTCGTTTATTAAGCAGGCTATATGAACCACAAGAAGGTCAAATATTAATTGATGGGGTTAATATAAAAGAAATACCTTTAGGAAGATTAAGAAGGCAAATCGGTGTAGTGCTCCAAGATACCTTCCTCTTTAGTGGGAATATCGCAGATAATTTACGACTTGATGCATCTATTACTGATGAAGAACTCAATGATATATGTTCCGATTTGGGTCTTGATTCTTTACTGAAAAGATTTCCAGACGGATTAAATACTATTTTGCGAGAGAGGGGTGGTAATATTTCCTCCGGTGAAAGACAGTTGCTTTCTGTTGCCCGTATGGCGATTCGTAATCCAAATATTTTAATAATGGATGAGGCAACAGCTTTTATGGATCCTTCAACGGAGGCATCTTTACAAAGAGATTTAGATAAACTTCTTGAGAAAAGGACTGCGTTGGTTATTGCTCATCGGCTTGCAACCATTGAATCTTCAGATCGAATTTTAGTTCTCAAAAAAGGAAAGCTTATAGAGCAAGGAACTCATTATGAGTTACTTAATAAAGATGGACTCTATTCGCAATTAGCTAAATTGCAAGAAAAAGGACTTTCTAAGTTCTAATTTAATTATGTAAATGATTAGAAAACTTGGTAAAAACAAAATAAATATATCTGATTGGGCACGAAATCAATTTCAAGATGAGAATTTGCAAGATATGTATGGATTAAATGCATCTAAGTGTAATTCTAAAAATGATAAATTTAATTTTATTTTTAGCCAAGAAAGGCCTCTTGATTTTATTGAACTAGAGCAGTTATTGCAATCTGTTGGGTGGAGTAGAAGACCAATGAGAAGGGTTAAAAAAGCATTAGATAATAGTTTGTTAACAGTGGGGTTATGGCAACATGATCCAAAGTTTCCTCGATTAGTGGGATTTGCAAGATGTACAGGAGATGGGTTGCTTCATGCAACCGTATGGGACGTAGCTATTCATCCTGTATACCAAGGATTCGGATTAGGTAAAGAGCTCATGTTATACGTTCTAGGAAGCCTCAAAAGAAAAGGAATTGAAAAAGTTTATTTATTTGCAGACCCAGGAGTGGTGGCTTTTTACAAAAGCCAAGGATGGCAATTAGAACCCAAGGGTAGTAAGTGTGCTTTTTGGTATGCGAATTGATTAAAAAAGGTTTCCCCTTAATCTTTTGAATAGTATTTATTAGCTAAATATCTAATGCTTTTACCATTCTTCCATTGACGCCTTAGTATTGCATTTTTAATTGCAATACTAAGGATATTATTATTTTCATATTTCCTTGCACTTGTTTCTATATCAACTCCCAAGGCTTTTATTGAATTGCTTTTATTTAGTCTTAAAACTATATCAAGATCTTCCATTAAAGCTATTTCTTTGTAACCTCCTATTTTTGAATAAAGATCTTTACTTATTAGTAAACCTTGATCTCCATATGGTCTTAAAAGCAAATTACTTCTAATGAAAATAGCTAATTGCAACATTAACCAAATAAACCCTTTTTTGCTAACTTTGAAATTAAAAAACCAAGCATATTTTTTTTGATCATTATCATTAATAATTTGATTCACCTTGGATTCCCATTTGAGATTTAATCTAGAGTCTGCATGTACAAAAAACAGCCATTCTCCTTTTGCTTCATTTGCTCCTGCATGAAGTTGCTTCCCCCTATTAGCTTCTTGTAAACTTATAATTTTGGCACAACCTAGCTTCGCTATTAATTGAGTCAAATCTTTACTTCCTCCGTCTACAATAATTAATTCAAATTCAAAAGAGCATAAGTTAAAATCTGCCAATAGCAGGGGCAAGAAATCTGCTTCATTAAGTGTTGGTATAATAATGCTAAGTTTCATAGTTAAGTTTACTTTTGCCATGAAATTAAGTCTGAAATAAGATCAATATCATTTTTTTCATTAATAAGCTTATATTTTACTCCTCTTTTTTTAGCTCTTTTAATAGTTTCTTCTAGAACACAATCTTCTCCCCAATTAATTCCACTAAAAGGCCAATACATATAAGGAGTAATAATATCTTTGGAAAAGCCAATTAACCAATAGCCACCATCTAATGATGGCCCAATTACTAATTTATTCTTATTCAAAGAATCAAGTGCTAAATCTATATCAGTTGTGCAAATATTTGCTAAATCTGTACCTATAAGTATTACATCTCTTGCTTTATTAGAGATCTTTTGCTTGCCTCTTTGCATAAAGGTAACTTGTCTTTTCATTCTGACTCCTAGATTTCCTGATCCTTGAGAACAAGCTTTTTGAATGCAATAATTTTTAGCCCAAGATGCTATTTTCTTTTTTCCAATACCATCTACAGCTAATTTTATCTCTATTGATCCTGTGGCCTGGAGATCCTTTGATACTTCAATTGTATGAGAGGTGAGCATTTGTTGTATTTTTGCAGCTCGGAATCCTCCAATTTCCTTGGCAAGCCTTGTCTTGCATCTATTTGCTGCAGGCCATCTAGTCATTAAAATAAGAAGAGGCTTAAGCATGGCTTTTAAGAAAGAACTTTGAAATTGGTTCTAAATAAAATGCTGAGAACCTAATCTTTATTATGATTTATCTAATTTTAATAAGCTTTTTTACCATTGATATTTTTGGACATTCCCCATAATCCTTTATTTGACTTGAAGTAAGAGGGAAATTAGAAGAGAATGAAAAACCTTATTTTCAAATTAAATAATGCCTTATTTAGCAACAGGTCCTAGATTCTAAAACCAATAGTAAAAGGTGGTACTAGCTAATGAGTGAAGAGTCTTGGGCAAAGGTTCAAAGTTGCCTAAGGAAAAATTTAAGTAAGCCTTCCTATGAGACTTGGATACGTCCTACTGAGTTCAGTGCTTTCAAGAATGGAGAGTTGACATTGCAGGCTCCAAACAGCTTCTCAAGTGCATGGTTAAAAAATAATTACGCTCAAACAATTCAGGAGACAGCCGAGGAAATTTTTGGACAGCCTGTAAAAGTGACAGTTACGGTAAAAGATTCTAAGGACGAAAACTTTCCTTTATCTGAACCTGTGCAATCTCCCCTCATGGGCTCTTCAAATGCAGTTCAGGCACTTTCTGAAAAAATTAACTTGTCGAAAAAGTCAAAATCATTATTGAATTTAAGATATGTGTTTAATAGGTTTGTAGTTGGTCCAAATAGTCGCATGGCTCATGCTGCGGCAATGGCTGTAGCTGAAGCGCCTGGAAGGGAGTTCAACCCTCTTTTTATATGCGGGGGCGTTGGCTTAGGGAAAACACATTTAATGCAAGCAATTGGCCATTATCGACTTGAAATAGATCCTGCTGCAAAGGTGTCTTATGTTTCTACGGAAACTTTTACAAATGATTTAATTCTTGCGATTAGACAGGATCGTATGCAATCTTTTAGAGATAAATATAGAGCTGCTGATTTAATACTTGTTGATGATATTCAATTCCTTGAGGGAAAGGAATATACCCAAGAAGAGTTTTTTCACACTTTTAATGCTTTGCATGATGCTGGGAGCCAAATTGTCCTCGCAAGTGATAGGCCTCCAAGCCAGATACCTCGTCTTCAGGAAAGGTTGATGTCTAGATTCTCTATGGGATTAATTGCTGATGTACAAGCACCTGATTTGGAAACTCGAATGGCTATTTTGCAAAAGAAAGCTGAACAAGAACGAATTGGATTGCCTAGAGATTTAATTCAATTTATTGCTGGACGATTTACTTCAAATATTCGTGAGCTTGAAGGAGCTTTGACCAGGGCTATTGCTTTTGCTTCAATAACTGGCCTCCCTATGACAGTGGATTCAATTGCTCCAATGCTTGACCCAAATGGTCAAGGCGTTCAAGTGTCTCCTAAGCAAGTGATGGAAAAAGTGTCTGAGGTCTTTCAAGTTACATCTGATGAAATGAGAAGCTCAAGTAGGAGACGTCCTGTAAGTCAAGCAAGACAAGTAGGCATGTATTTGATGCGTCAAGGAACAAGTTTAAGTTTGCCTAGAATTGGAGATGAGTTTGGTGGTAAAGATCACACAACGGTTATGTATGCAATAGAGCAAGTAGAAAAGAAGCTTTCTAGTGATCCTAAAGTGGCGAGTCAGGTACAGAAGATTAGAGATCTACTGCAGATAGATTCACGGAGTAAGCGTTAAAAGGTAAGAAAATTCTCTTGAATTTAATTTTAAGACTTTTGAAAATATATTGGGTTTTGGTCAAATCTGTTGTTTTTTGAAATAGGAGGCCCTTGCTTATTACTGTCAAGGTTAGCTGTATACTCTAAGGCTTGCCTCAACTCTCTAGCTGATAGCAAAGGCATGTCTCTAGGAACTGAGATCCTGTCTTTCAAATATCTTAAGCCAACAGCAGTTCCTTTATTTGGAATACATTCTTTATGAGAAATCATCCTACTAAGAGCCGCTCTTAATGGCTGATCAAATAACTCTGATTGTAAAGGATTAACATGTTTTATTACTTCTCGATGTTTTAGGACCCTTCCTAGTGCAATTGCCGCCGGTGATTCTATTGAGGAAGGTTGGTATGTTGTTTCATCTTTGCCCAGGCCTATCCCTAAATTAATTCTATTTTCAATCTTTTCCTGATTTGGTATCGGATCTTTCCAGCAACCACCCATTTGAGGGGGTAGATCATGAGCGTGTGTATGAAAATCTCCTTGAGTTCCTCTATATTCACTTGTTCCCTCAAGTGAAGAAAACCATTTATCTATATTTGGAAATTCTTTCCTGATTCTGAATCCCTTGTAGTAGGACAAAGATGCATTCATTCTTTCTAAATATGGTATAAAGATAATGTCAGCACTTCCTGGGCAAGAGTTTGTTGAATTTGTAGAAACTGGATCTATCCATAAAGAGTTTTGTTTAGAGAGCCTATTGTCTAGTTCCTCTGCTATTTGCTTGAATTGGGATTCTCTTTTTTTAGATTGCCATTTGTTTAAAGATGGGTTGCATAGCCATATACACCAGGCTCTAAAAAGTTTTCTTTCTAGATGTCTTAAGTTAATTGTCTCAGGTTCTTCTAATGGCGCTCCTAATGGACCAAAAGCTTTCTCTAGCCTTGTAAGTATTTGGTCGCTTTCGGTTATGACTTCTTTGTCAAGTTCTATCGCGGGAAAAATCCCTGAAGGAACTTTTTTTAAATACCAATCTTCTTTCTCTCCATAGCAGCGCATGGTGGCTTTTTTAATTTGATAAGGAATCTTTTTCCATTCAAGCCAAAGCCAAACCTTTTGGCAGTAAGGGCACCAGGCATGATTATCACGATATAAAGTTACTCTTACATCCTTTTGATTATTGCCAAAAAGCCTTAGTAAAGAGTATGCATTAGTTGAACCATGAACAAGATTGTTTTGGTTAGAAGAATATTTGGAAAGTTCTTCCCAAGTTAGTGCTTCTATGGCTTCTTTCATGGATGCGTAGGAGAATTAAGGTAAGTAAGTAAATAAAGGAGCTGAACTTGGACTATTGTTTTGATCTAATTGTATTAGGTGCTGGTTCCGGTGGGTTGGCAGCGGCAAAAAAAGCAGCCAGTCATGGAGCCAGAGTGGCGGTTGTAGAAGGAGATCGTGTTGGGGGAACATGTGTAATTAGAGGCTGTGTACCCAAAAAATTATTGGTTTATGGCTCTCAATACGGTGATTATTTACGCAATGCTTCAGGTTTTGGGGTGCAAATAAAACAAGCAAAAATAGAATCATCAATATTATTGGAGAATATTAGAAGAGAGGTTGATCGCTTAAATAAATTACATATAAGCTTGCTTTCTAAAGCAAATGTTGAATTAATCAAAGGTTGGGGGAAAGTATCTGATCCGAATACTGTTCAAGTGAAAGAATCAGATTTTTCTAGCAAGACTATTGAATTGTCTACTAAAAATATTTTAATAGCTGTGGGAGGGCGTCCAGTTAGGCCTAAAATACCTGGTGCATCATTGGGTTGGGTAAGTGATGATTTATTCTTACAAGAAAGATTCCCAGATAATGTGGTTGTAGTCGGTGCAGGCTTTATAGCTTGTGAAATTGCTTGTATATTGAATGGCCTAGGGGTTTCGGTAAAACAACTTGTGAGGGGGACTCACTTGCTAAAGAACTTTGATAAAGAAATTTCTTTTTTGCTTCAAAATACGATGAAAAAGAAAGGAATAGATATTCAATATCAATGTGAAGTTAAATCACTAGAGGGTAAAAAAGGTGATTTGATTTTACATAAGACCGAAGGTGATCATATTAAAACTGAGGCAGTATTATTTGCTACTGGTAGAGAGCCCTTTCTTGAAGGGTTGGATTTAGATAAGGCTGGAATAAAAGTAGGTAAGAATAAAATAATAGTTGATGAAAGGAATAAAACAAATATTGCAAATATTTTTGCGGTTGGTGATGTTACTAATAGAGTTAATCTCACTCCAGTAGCAATTGAAGAAGGTAGAGTTCTTGCTGAAAACCTTTTTGGCAATCAAAAAAAATTTGTGGATTATGAAAATATTCCAAAAGCAGTATTTTCCCAGCCTGAGATTGCCTTTGTAGGATTTACAGAAGAAGAAGCTATCGCAAAATTTGGGAAGGAGAATATTGAAATTTGCAGGTCAAAATTTAAACCCATGTCTAGCATGCTGCCAAAAGTTGATGAGCAATGTCTCCTAAAACTTATAATAAATAAGGTCAATAATAAGGTTTTAGGATGCCATATGCTGGGATATAATGCCTCAGAGATAATACAAATGGCATCAATTGCAGTAAGAATGGGAGCTACTAAATATGATTTTGATAAAACAATGGCCTTGCACCCAACTATTGCAGAAGAGTTTGTTACTATGAGATAATCATTAATTTAATTATGTTTTAACTTCCAGTATAAAATAGCTTGATAACTTAAAACTATTGTGGAAATAGGAAGAATAAAAAATAAAAATACTGAATGAAATTGTGACTGGAATTCGGGTATTGTATATGGAATAATTTGATCTGCTAAATATATCAAATAAAGTCCTAGTAAGACTCCCCCTTCATATCTACTTATTTTACCCTTTGTCCAAAAAATTGGCATACATGCTAAAACTGTTAAGATCATTATAGGGAAATCTTTTTGAATTAATATTTCTTCTACCTTTATACCTTTATTCCCTGCAAAAACAGCACATCCTCCCAGAACTAGAAGTTGATTAAGTAGACTACTTCCAACAACATTACCAATCGCGAGATCTGTTTTTCCTTTTAAAGATGCAACTATAGATGTTATCAATTCTGGTAACGAAGTTCCAACTGAAACAATTGTCAAACCGATTATTACTTCACTCCATCCATATAAACTTGCTATTGACTTTGCTCCGCTAATTAGAAGATTAGAACCAACAGACAGAACTATTATTCCTAAAATTATTTTACAAATAGTACCGAACCATTTATTTGGAACAGAATTAATATGTACCTCTGGCTCTGCATCTTGAATCTCATCAGGTTCTTCTCTTGCAGTTCTGATTTCCCACATAGTATTAATTGCAAGAGCTATTAGTAATGCTACGCCTGATTGCCAGCTAAGAATTCCAGACGATGCCATTCCCCAGACTGCCGCTGAAACCGCTAGCAATAGAGGTACATCTCTTCTGACTAGGCGACTTTTTACTTTTAATGGCACTATCAATGCACTACTACCTAATACAACTAAAACATTAAAAATATTGCTACCAACTACATTGCCCACTGCAATTGCATCGGAATTCCTAATATACGATCCAACACTTACAAATAGCTCTGGTGAACTAGTGCCAAGGGATACTATGGTTAAACCAATGACGAGTTGGGGTACCCCAAGAATTAAAGCCAGTGTTGAGGCACCCTGAACAAATAGTTCTCCGCCTACAAAAAGTATGACTATTCCAAGAAAAATTTCTAGGAATAGTTGTACATGAAGTATTGACATAATTGAATGATACTAAATACTGTTGTTGAGTTTGCTGTAATCACTTAAACTGGTAATTAAACTATTTTCTAAAATCGAATCCTCAGGTTGTTTTTAGGATAATAGAGGCTAAATCAAAACAAGTAGGTACTGATTCTTTTGCAGATCTCTCAAGAAAAAATAAGTTTACGACAACCAGATGACTGGCATTTGCATCTAAGAGATGGAGGAGTTTTAAAAGCAGTAGTTGCTCCAACAGCAAGGGTATTTCGTCGTGCTGTTGTAATGCCCAATTTGCAACCCCCAATAACTAGTCTTCAGGATGTTGTTGATTATCGCAAAAGGATTGAAAGTGTGATCCCTAAAGAATTGGCATTTACTCCTCTCATGACTCTTTATTTAACCGATAACCTCTCGCCGGAAATACTCAAGGAAGGTTATAGCGAAGGAATTATTTTTGCAGTCAAGTTGTACCCTGCTAATTCAACTACTAATTCAGCTTCTGGCGTCTCTGACTTGGAGAACATTTATTCTACGTTTGAGACTATTGAAGAGATAGGGTTGCCATTACTTATTCATGGTGAGGTCACTGACCCAGATGTGGACGTTTTTGATAGAGAAGCTGTTTTTATTGATCGTCACCTTGACCCTTTGCTTCAAAGATTCCCTAATATTCGAGTAGTTTTAGAGCACATTACAACTGATAATGCTGTTCAATATGTTCAGTCAAGTAATTCCAAATTGGGAGCAACTATAACTCCTCATCATTTGCATATAAATAGAAATGCAATGTTCCTGAATGGATTCAGGAGTGACTTTTATTGTTTGCCTGTTGTTAAAAGAGAGCATCACCGAATTTCATTGAGACGTGCAGCAACTAGTGGACAACCTTGCTTCTTTCTTGGGACTGATTCGGCTCCTCATCTTAGAGGGTTTAAAGAAAGCGCTTGTGGGTGTGCAGGTATTTTTAATGCTTTAAATGCAATTGAAAGTTATGCACAGGTTTTTGAGGAAGAAGGTGCACTAGATCGCCTAGAAGCTTTTTCAAGTGAATTTGGTCCAGCTTTTTATGGTGTGCCCTTTAATAAAGGCACAATTTCTATGGTGAGATCTTCTCAAACTGTTCCTGAGAAGTTTAATGTGTACAAAACAGAGAATGAATTCGAATATGTAGTCCCATTTCATGCAGGTGAACAATTGAACTGGTGTTTTGAATCTACAAGCTATTAGCTTAATAATCATGTTGTCGCTTTTACTCAAATCGACTGTGATTAGGCTAGAGATATTTTTATTGAAAATATTTTCAATATTGCAGTTTGATTTACATAAGAGATGTCAGAATAACTTGTCAAAAAGCAGAAATTTTTTTTAGTGGGCTTAGTATATTACTTAGTCCTTACTCCATCTAGGGCTAAATATGCGAGTGTGGTGGAATTGGTAGACACACAGGACTTAAAATCCTGAGACCAGCAATGGTCGTGAGGGTTCAAGTCCCTCCACTCGCATTAATAATTTCTTGCTTTTTAAGAACGCATAAATTTGAATTTGTATATTTTAAAAATATTTGACTAATTTAAAAAATTAATAATTGCTTACTTGAACAATGAAATTCCCTGTTTGATATTCTTGTCATTAGCATCTGATGCCCTTAAGAAGTTTTCATAAAGCCTTTACTTGAAAATCTTCAGGCATTTCCGTGATGTTGATATTAGAATTGTGTAGATGATCTGCCTGGAGCTTATCCTCTTCATGGTTAACGGTTTACTTGAAAATAATTTTATTGTTCTAGGGACGTATCTGTTTCTTGGTTCACTATATTTGGTGGTAATACCATTATTTCTTTTTTTCTGGATGAATACACGATGGCAGTTTATGGGTAAATATGAAAGATTATTGGTGTACAGTGTTGTCTTCCTTTTCTTCCCAGGGTTTATTCTCTTTGCACCTTTTTTAAATTTACGGATGCATGGTCAGGGAGATTTGTAAACATTGACTAAAGCTAATGTTCTTCAATTAGGTTTATTGCTTTTCTTTTTAGTAGGAATTATTTATGGATCTCTACAAGTATTTGGTTTAAACCCTGATAAAGCAGGCATAGCATCTGAAGGTCTGCTTCTTTTATTAGTATTGGCTTGGGTTGCTAGTTATTTCTTTAGAGTCGTATCGGGTAAAATGACTTTTATGGAACAACGCAAACGATATCTCGAAGAATATAAGCAGATTACTGATAGAGAAGTTGAAAAGAAATTTGATTCAATGTCTAATGATGAGAAAGCTTCTTTAATTCAACAGCTTCAGGTTGAAAAAAATAATAATAAATAAACTTTCTAAAAAATAATGTCTTTTGTTTATAGATTGGCTATGGGAAATTTACGTTAATTAATTTTTAGTATTTTTTATGAAGGACTCACCATTATCTAGATCATTTGCGCAATCTAAACAAGAAGGAAGAATAGCTTTAATGCCTTTTATAATGGCAGGAGATCCAGACTTAAATACATCAGCTGATATTTTGTTAAAACTTCAAGAAAAGGGTGCAGATATTATTGAATTAGGAATTCCCTATAGTGATCCTCTTGCTGATGGCCCTGTAATACAACTTGCAGCTTCTCGCGCTCTTTCCTCAAGAACTTCTCCTAAAGCTGTCTTTGAAATGTTATCTAATCTAAAAGAACAATTAACTGTGCCAATAATACTTTTTACATATACTAACCCTTTGCTTAATATAGGAATGAAAAATTTTTGTGATCAAGCTGCAAATGCAGGAGCTGCTGGCCTCATTGTTCCAGACCTTCCATTAGAAGAAGCTGATAATCTCTCTCAAATTGCATCAGATAGGGGACTTGATTTGGTGCTATTAGTTGCACCAACTACTCCAGTAGAACGTATGAAAAGGATTTCCGAAAAAAGTAGAGGTTTTACTTATCTAGTAAGCGTAACTGGTGTAACGGGTGAACGTATTGATTTAGAGAATCGTGTTGAATTGCTTGTTAGTAAATTGAAGCAATTTAGCCCTAATCCTGTTGCAGTTGGATTTGGTATTTCTGACCCTAAACATGTAACTCAAGTTAGGGAATGGGGAGCTGATGGAGCAATTGTAGGAAGTGCTTTGGTTAAAAGGATAGGCACTGCTGCTATTGAAAATGCTGTTGAAGAATCAGGTCAATTCTTAAGTGAATTAAAAAAAGCAGCTGGATAAAATTAATGAAAATGAATAAATATCTAATTCATTAAAAAAGAAGCCCCATTTCTTACAGGGACTTCTTTTAGTCAAGTTTTAAAATAATTATTATTAGTAAATAAATCTAAGTGATTCTGATTTAACTTTCTTCATCTGCAGGTGAAAGTCTTATTTGCTTACGACCTAGTTTTATTTCAAATTCATCTCCAGCTTTTAGATCTAATAAAGCTGTATAAGCTTTACCTATTAAAAGATTTCCATTGCCTTGAACAGTTGCAACGTAACTAAGTTTTCTTCCTCCTTTACCAATTCCAGCAACACCAGTTTCTCCTAGACTTACACCTTTTGCTTCTAAAAGTGCTTCATAAAAGGCTGTGAAGTTTAGTCTTTCTCCACCACTTTTCTTGTTTGAGACATATCCACATGCACGAACAAGATCTGATTTGCTGACATCACCAAGCTCTTTGACTTTGGCTAGCAGTTCGCTACCAGTTAGCATAGTTAAGTAATAAATTGATCAACATAAATAACATAGCAATTGGCATAGCAATTGTGCAATCATTTAGTGTAAGTTTTATTCGATTATTTATTCATTGATGATGATGGATCATTTTGTTCTTTTCGGTACTTATTGTGAAAATGCTATTTCAAAACGAACACCTTTTCGTGAAGAGCATCTAACTAGGCTTAATAAACTAAAAGAGAAAGGTGTTCTCATTACTTTGGGTCCAACAAAATGTACAAGATATGTATTTGGAATTTTTCAAGCTACTAGTAGAGAAGAATTAAAGATTCTTTTAGAAGAAGACATTTACTGGAGAGAAGGTATATGGACTTCTTTAAATATTTATCCCTGGATCCAAGCATTATGAGCTTGATCCCATATCCAGTTCGCAACTATTTCATCTCCTTTTTCACCTAGAAGATCTTTATAGCCACTCATAGATCCTATTCCTTCTCTTGCTATTTTTGCAATTGCATCTGGTGTATCTATTCCATTTCTATCTAAATCTTTTTTCTTTAAGGTTTTATTTCTTCTAACTATATTGCCTCCTTTTATATGGCAACCAGCACAGTGCTCAACAAATAGATTCTCACCATCACTTTTATCTAAAGAATATGCGCTTAAAGGAAACGTCAAGAGGGATATAATGATTACTCCAAATAAAAAATTAAAGGTAATAAATTTTATCGAATTGTTTGAATTGGGTCTAAATTTACTTTTTAATTCCATTAGAATGAGTTTGTTATTTAGAACAGTCTTCTTGGATCTCTTCTAAAAGCAGATCTAATTGACTAAAAGGGTCTTTTGATAACTCATTGCTATTAATAATATAATTATTGGCTGACCATTTTTCTTCTATGGAACAAAGTAGGCTAGCAAGTTTTGGTAAGCCACCAGTAGTATATTCTTTCTTAAGAACGTCAATCATTGCAGGCATTCTGTCTGAGCTTGCATTAAGAATATTTCTTAGATCTTTTTGGGTTTTGCCTTTTTGTTTCAGCCAGTCTTTCAAGAAAAGAGTTAGCTCTAATTCAATTTTTTGGGTCCACTTTTCCATTGTTTTATATCGGGAACCATGCATCTAATTTTCTACGAGCTCTTAATCGTATTTCAGGAGTCATGTGTTGACTCCAAAGGCTTATTACGGCGGTAAGAGCAACAAGATCATCACTAAAGCCTGCAACAGGAATAATGTCTGGCATCAAATCAATTGGCATTATTAAGTATGTAAGTGCTGCAATTAATGAAACTCTTGCTTGAGCTGGTGTTGAGGGATCAAGTACCATTTCAAATGCCTCTAGTGCTGGCTGAGCAATAGTTCTTCCGGCTTTTATCAAGACTTTCCTAAAAGCACTTTCATCAATAACCGAACTATCTATTACTTCTGCTTCGTACACTTTTTCTTTTGATTTATTTTGTGAGGACATTTTTAACTCCTTAGTATTCCTTCTAAAGGGTTATTTAGGTAAATGTTCTTGAACTTCTTGAAAATTATTCTCCACCAAACCATCTTTAAGACCTGTTTTTCTAAGCTTTCGGAGAGCTCTATGAACTACTTGTCTACAGTATTCTCTACTGCAGTTCATATGCCTTGCAACTTCTGCAAGAGTTCTCCATTCGTTAGTACCATCAAGACCAAAACGAAGACTGACAATGGTCCTCTCCTTCTCGGTTAGATTTGCTTTATTTAGCAATGACCAAGCCGAATCATTGCGTTCAGCTAATTCTGCTAGTTCCATAGGAGGCATTTCATCACTTGGTAGAACATCACCAAGTTCAGATGGATCTACTTTTGATTGAATTACTCCTTGAAGGCTGACAGTTATGCTTCTCATTTCACATTGAAGTAGTTCTCCTATTTCTTCTTTATCCATATTTAATTTTTTAGCCAATTGATCTGTTGAAGGAGCAGTTCCATTTTCCTGCATTATTTGTGACTTGGCTGCTCTAAGCTTTGTCAATTTCTCATTTATATTTACAGGTATCCTTATCGTTCTGCTTTGTGTTGACAATGCTCTATTTAATCCTTGCCTAATCCACCAATAAGCATAAGTTGAAAATCTATGTCCTCTAGTTGGGTCATACTTCTCGACAGCGCGGGTAAGGCCTAAAGTTCCTTCTTGTATTAGGTCTAATAGTTCAAGTCCTTTTCCTTGATACTTTTTAGCTAAATTAACTACAAGCCTTAGGTTTGCCGTTATCATTTGATTTTTTGCTTTTTCACCTAATTTGATAGTTTTCTTCTCTGCATCCGTATAATTGCCTTTTGATTTTTTTGCTGTATCACTATCACTACGTTCAGTAAGAGCTATCATTGCTTGAACTTGCCTACCCATAGTGAGCTCTTGTTCAGGTGTAAGTAATGGATGACGCCCTATCTCTACAAGAAAGTCACTTAATGAACTCACGATTTAAACCTCCTATCAAAATTATATGTAGTTAGAAAGTATTAACTTTCCTGCGATGTGATGAAGAGTTCAGAATTCATATTCATATTGTATTTAATTCCTTTATTCTGAATATTTCTTTCTAGTTAGCCATAAAAATGCCCTAGTTATTACGGAAATGACATTTTTTAGCTAGTGTCAACTCGTATTTTTTTTTAATATGGCCTTCCTAGAAATGTTAGAACCATCGCCTTTTAAAGGTGCAGTAGTTGCATATATTCATTACTTATGTATTATTCTTTGCTTTGGGGCACTGCTTTTTGAGAGATTGAGGTTGAAAGTCGATTTAAATAGAAATGATGCTATTGCAATTATTATTGCCGATATAATTTACGGTTTAGCAGGATTGATGCTTATAATTACAGGAATTCTTAGAGTTAGATACTTTGGACAAGGTTCGGAATTCTATACACACAATCCTTTGTTTTGGTTTAAAATTGCTTCTTATGTAGCAGTTGGCTTACTTTCTTTATATCCAACTATTTCATATATTTTATGGGCTATTCCTATTAGCAAAAATAACTTGCCCAGTCTTACTTCTAAATTAGTATCAAGATTTAGAATGATAATTAATGTTGAGCTAGTAGGATTTTTACTGATACCATTAATAGCTACTTTAATGGCTCGAGGAATTGGTCTGAGTGCCATTTAAGCAGTTCATAGCTTTTGAGCTTAAACTATAAATAAAAAGTAAATATATTTACGATGTCCTTTGATTTTTGGGTGATCTTCTTTTGTTGAGCACTTTCAATACATCCCTCCAATCTACATTATGAAATCGAAGAGCAACTTGTAAGTGAAAAATTAGATCGGCAGCTTCATTGGAAATTGATTCTTTATCTTTGTCTTTGCATGCCATTACAACTTCTGCTGCTTCTTCTCCAATCTTTTTAAGAATTTTATTATCACCTCCTTCTAAAAGACTATTTGTGTAGCTTCCATCTTGAGGATTTTTAGCTCGATCTTTTATGGTCTCAAATAGTTCGCTACATGCATCTGCTGGAGGTGGTAGGAAAATAGATTCCTCTTCTTTTGTTTGAGGAGATAATTGGTTGCCTTTGAAGAAGCAACTTCTGGCTCCTTTATGGCATGAAATAGAGCCAATTTGCTCGATTGATAAAAGTATTGTATCCGAATCACAATCTAACCTTATTGATTTAAGTCTTTGAGTATGACCACTTGTTTGACCTTTATGCCAAAGTTCTTTGCGAGATCTACTCCAATAATGGACTTGCCCAGTCCTTAATGTTTCTTTTAATGATAATTTGTTCATCCAAGCCATCATCAGGATGGCTCCATCAAGCCAGTCTTGCGCAATTGCTGGTACAAGACCTTTTTCGTTAAAACGAATTTTTTCTATGAATTCTTGGTTGATTTGCGTCATACCCTTAATCTATAAAAGAAATTTTGAAAGTGAACATTTTCAGTTGTTTCCCTAAAAATTACATAGATGTCCCATCAAACTACATGTTTTAGCTGCAGTAAGCATTTTGAAGGTTATCCCTGTTGCCATAGACAGTGGAAACATGCTGGCCATTGTAGTTTTGTTCATGGATATAGCAGAAGCTTTACCTTTTGGTTTAAAGCTAAGACATTAGATGAAAATGGCTTTGTTGTTGATTTTTCAAGATTTGAAGTCTTAGAAAAAAAGCTGAAAGAACACTTTGACCATACTTTCCTTGTGAATAAAGATGACCCTTTAATGTCTCAATGGAAAGAATTACATTCAAAGAAGGCTTTAGATCTTCGTGTAATGGAAAATGTAGGGATGGAATCAACAGCAGCGCTTGTTTGGGGTTGGGCAAATTCCATCTTGAATAAGAGGGACTTGGGTAGAACATGTTGTTATCGAGTAAAAGCAAGTGAAAATAATTTTAATTCTGCTTATTTTGAGTTAATTCCGGATTGGTTTTATTCTGTTTGAACAATCTTCTACAACAGTACTCAAGTATATTTTCAGAAGTGTAAAAAAGCCGTTTATGATATTTTTAGCTTTAATCAGGTAACTCCCAAGGGTTTAAGCCTAAATCAGCACCTATCTTATGAGCACATGCGAAACCACTGAAGGCTACTGCATTTAGGCCTTGTCCAGGGAAGCACGAATCACCAACGCAGTAAAGTTTTTTGATGGCTGTACTATTAAAAGGCATTGGTAAGAGACCGGGAAGACGCATTGCAGGAATAGGACCATAGCTACCATTGTGTCGACCTAGAAACCTTCGATGACTTTTTGGTGTGCCAATTTCTTTATGAGAAATAGAAGTTGATAATCCCGGAAAAATTCTTTCTATTTTGGATACGAGACGGTCACAAGCAATTTTTTTCTTTTCTTCATAGTTTGCTGGATTTAATGTATTCCATTCATTTATTGAAGAAGGCGTAAATGCGTGAATGATATGATGTCCTTGGGGAGCGAGAGATTTGTCTAATAAAGTTGGAATAGAGATGAAAATAACACCTTGCTCTTCCTCCATTTCAATCCAATCATTCAGGATTAAATGATGGCAATGAGAATTCTTTGGGATGCAACTTTCTTTTACACCTAGATGAATAGATAGAAAAGAAGGAGATGGTTTATATCTATTCATCCATTTTTTTTCACTTGAAGGCGTATTCTTTTCGTTTATTAATGGTTCTTTTACACCCTCCCCTCCAAAGGTATCCCATCGGGTTGCATTAGATATTATTGTTCGAGCATATAACTTTTCGCCGGTTGCCAGCTTTACACCAATAGCTTTTTTTCCATCTAAGAGGATCTTAGTAACTCTTGATTTAAAAGAAATCTCGCCACCATGCTCTTCTAATCCTTTAACTAATTTTTGTGCTATAACTCCTACACCTCCTTTTGGATAGTTAATACCTCCTGCATGACGATCTGAGAAAACCATTCCTGCGTTAATCATAGGAGTTTTATCTGCGGGCATGACAGACCAACAAAAACATTCAATATCGATAAATTTTAATAAACTTGGATCTTTGATATAACGTCTAGCAACATCTCCAACATTAAATGGTAACCAACGAGCAAGACCTAAACACGATAATGGTGATTTGAAAAATACTTTTGCTAAGTAAACTGGATCTTCAATTGAAAGGAGAGGCATTGAGTCAAGACAATTAAATACATCCCAGCAAATTTTGTAAAAAGATTTTATGCCTGATTTTTCATGAGGGAAAAGTAAAGTTAAGTTCGAAATGAATTGATCAAAATCTCGGCTTACTATGACTTCTTTATCATTAGGCAAATGATATACAAGTTGTGCTGGATCGGGAATTGTTTCACACTCCTGACCTATATCTGCAAGAGCTCTTGTTAATAGGTTGGTATAACCTTTCTTTCCAAAACCAAATATCATTGAAGCCCCTACATCAAAGGTGTAGTCTCCTCTAAAGAAAGCTCCACTACTGCCTCCGGGGATAATATATCTTTCAAGTACCAATACTTTTGCTCCTTTTGCAGCAAGTTGAGTTGCTGTTACTAAGCCTCCAATTCCTGAGCCAATAACAATTGAGTCCCAGTAATTTTTGTTTGTTTTGGAGTTCATTTTCTCTAATGACATTATTTTTATAAAGCGAATTAATTTGATTCTTGAATGGAACTTTGAGTGATTTGGATATCTTGTAAGGCTCTATCACGATAAGCTCCATATCGGCAACGTTTGTCACGTATTCGTCGACTCAGTTCAGGTAAAATACCAAAATTTGGAGGCATGGGTTGGAATGAATTTTTATGCTTTGAGATTAGATCTAAGTCAATATCGCTTATAAAATTAATTAGTGAACCTATCATAGTTGTATTTGGTAAGACTATAGGCTTGCGATTCATTGCCAATAAGGCTGCATTCGTTCCAGCAAGCCATCCTCCTGCTACAGCCGCGACATAGCCTTCGGTGCCCGTTATTTGTCCTGCTGCAAATAACTTAGACCTTTTTCTAAATTGAAGAGTTGGGTGCAGTAATTTGGGTGACTCTAGAAATGTATTTCTATGCATAACACCGAAACGAATGAAGTCTACATTTTGCAAGCCTGGGATTAATTTGAAAATTCTTTTCTGCTCTCCCCATTTGAGATTTGTTTGAAAACCCACAAGATTCCAAAGTCTTCCTCTTTTATCTTCTTTTCGAAGCTGTGCAATGGCATAAGCTCTTTTTGTTTTTCTTACTTCTTTATCGTTCAGGTCACCCCATCTTGGATCCCATAGCCCAATTGGCTTAAGTGGGCCATATCTCATAGTGTCTTCTCCTCTTCGTGCCAGCTCTTCGATAGGAAGACAACCTTCAAAAAAACTTGCAGACTCCTTTTCAAAATCCTTAAGTTCTGCTTGTTCAGCAGATATCAATTCGGATCTAAATCTTAGATATTGCTCTTTATTCATAGGACAATTTATGTAGTCAGCTTCTCCTTTGTCATATCTACTTGCCTTGAAAGCAAACGAGAAGTCTATATTTTCGCCTTCAATTATTGGACTGGCGGCATCAAAAAAATGACATTCTTTTATTCCAGTAAAATATTTAATATCCTCAGCTAAATTTTCACTTGTAAGTGGACCTGTTGCAATAACAGTGATTTGATCTTCTTCTGGAAGTTTCTTTAATTCATTTCTTTCTATTTTTATAAGAGGATGTTCACTAAGCTTTTCAGTAATTGACTTGCTAAAAATACTTCTATCTACAGCTAAAGCACCACCTGCAGGAATAGAACAATTGTCAGCGGTTTTTATTACAAAGGAATTTAATCTTCGAAGTTCTTCTTGAAGTAGTCCTGAGGCTCTATCACTGCTAAGAGAACCAAAACTATTGCTGCAAACTAGTTCTGCAAAATTGCCAGAATGATGGGCAGGGGACCTTTTGAGAGGTCTCATTTCTATAAGCCTTACTGGTAAACCTCTGTTGGCAATTTGCCAAGCTGCCTCTGCCCCAGCCAAACCTGCGCCAATAACTAACAAAGGTGTTGTTGGACTCAAAAATTTAAGTTTTAGAGATGGATCTAGATCTTAGAAAGGATTGTCTTTGCCAAATTGGCGATTCCACTGCTCTCTAGCTGGTTGTTGAATATTAAAAACGACCCAAGTCACTGCAGCAAGGATTGGAAGAGTGATAATTATAAGGTTGAGCATAGTTAATGTATATTTCGTCGTGATTGTACAGAAAAGCGGGCGATTTTAGAAGTTTTTAAGAGAAATAATTTATTCCAATGTTTAATTAAGGTAATTCAAAGCCAATTTTTGTCTTTTGAAATCAAGGTTTTAATAAAATGATTTTTCAAATCAAGATTCTCGCGTGACAACTTCCCTCTTGACCTTTAATGTTGCACAGAGCGGGTCGCTAGCTCAGTGGTAGAGCATCCGGCTTTTAACCGGCTGGTCCTGAGTTCGAATCTCAGGCGACCCATATTTTAAAAATAAAAAAAATCAAATATGAGGATTATCTTAAGCAGGATTTTTTTGTACACCTGTATTTTTCAAGCTTTAGAAAGTCCTCTAGTTCAAGCAGGTTTAAATCATTTTACTGAGATCGATTCTTTTGGCAGATGGACTATTGAACAAAAATTTAATCCTGAAGATAACAAGATTGAGTGCAGAGCCTCAATGAAGGGATACGGAACTTGGTTTGGAGAAAGAATTAGACTGGATAAAAATGGAGAGGTTATCATTCCAAAAGATTTATTGTATGAAAAAAAAGATGAGATTTCCCTTTATTTGAATGAGGTCCGAAACTCCTTATCCAATTGTGCTTCTGGTCTTTTGTATATCCGTAAAAAAGAGTTTCAGATCAATTAATTCCCATCTTGAAACAAACACAAATACTCGCTTGTCTTAGCCTTTTTTTGCTCAATTAGAAATGTCCTATACAAAATAACAAGTGAGAATTATTTTCATAGGTTTTGCTATTTCAGCAAATCTCTCGCTTTATTTTTGGTTCCTTCTTAATAAGCCTTTCCTCTAGAGGAATTTCTTTTTATTAGGAATCATGGTTTAAGTTCAGAAAAATTTTAATAGAAAAGAAAATGGTTTGAATAATCAAACCCTCATTTTTCTTTAAGTATTGATAAAGGAAATTTCAGAGAGCAACTTTTTACTCTGATAGGCACCATTTAGCCTCATCCTGAAGAGGATGAATGTAAAAATAGTTTATGCCTAAGAAATCTTCTTCTCTTTCAAAAGAAACCAGACCTTGGCTCTTACGCTGGTCAGAGCCAGAAAGTGTTCTGACAGTAATACCTAAGTCAAAGACTAAACGCTTAGCAAAACAGGCCCAGTTGGCAAACGTTGATGCTGAGAGGGCTATTACTAGGGCATATCAACAAGAGCTCCTAAGAGCAAAAGCTATTAGTGAGGCAATGTATAAATCAGGAAAGGCCTTTAGATATAGTTTGGTTAGTTCTGGAAGGGAAGCACTTTTACGTCTCTCAGTGGCTCAGCGAAAAATCAAGGCTTGGTTCTCATGATTTTGCATATCGCATTCCTTTTTATTTAAAGAGAGTAGGTTTTTTATTCGGTAAAACTTTTCTTGCCTATATTTAATAAACAAATATTTCTTATATTTAAAAATGCAGCTTTATGTAGTTACTTGGAAGTTTGAGACTTCTGAGTATCAGGTCTTTGCAGGCGAAGCCTTGATAGAACATTCAGAAGGTAGTAATAGTAATGATATAGTTCCTGGTTATGAGCGAATAGCTTGGATACATACGCCACAGAATGGGACAGGTACTGTTATTTGTAAAGCTGAAAGTGCGAGTATCTTATATAAGGTTTTCAACCCCTGGAGAGAGAAGTATGGAATGACATGGACATATACTCCTGGTTTATCAACTGAGGAGCTTGTAGAGCTAATAAAAGAAAAAAACTGAAATTTCTAATTTAATCCTCTGAGTTTTTAGATTCAGGTTTATTTGCGACGTCTTGTTCTGTTCTTTAAGCGTTGCTTGCGCTTATATTTCTCAACCGGAGTTTCGTGATGGCGAATACGCTTTAATTCATTAAAGATTCCAGCTTTTGAAACTTCTCGTTTGAATCTACGAAGAGCAGATTCAACGCCTTCATTTTCGCCAACAATTACCTGAGTCAAAAGAATTCCTAAAAAATTATATACAGTAAAAGAATATATCATTTTCAATTCTCTTTTTTCTATAAAAAGCAAGGGTTTCATCTTCAAAGCCTTGCAAAATAAGAATTTCTATTCTTGTGATGGCCTTTACATAAATAACTTGCTTTTGGTAGGACCCATTTTTTAAAAGGGGGAATTCTTGATAAATCTAATGATTACTTTTAATGGGAGAGAGATTGTAGATTGTTTATTTAAAGCAGTTTTTGCACCTTAGAACGCTTTTTATTTGAGAAAAAAAGCCACCTATAAAGGTGGCTTTTTTCACGCTAATCTTAGTGTTTCCTAGTTTCCACTAATCAGAAACGTTCTCCTCGCATAGGCATTTTTACTCATTCATTTTCTTTTTGCAAGCTTTCTTAATAAAAAGTAGATTGCTTTTATTTAAGGACCGCTGTATTTACTTTTAAGGTATTAAGTAGAAATTGTGTATCTTTCCTGAAAATAACTTTAGTAAATTTGTTTTGCTATTAGTTTCATTATTTTAATCTTTATAGTACTTCTTAAGCTATTTCTTGATGAAAAGTGTTCCACAAGCAGATTGGATTCCTTGAATTTTTAATTACTGAA
Source organism: Prochlorococcus sp. AG-363-C02 (assembly GCA_003278345.1). Taxonomy (GTDB): domain Bacteria; phylum Cyanobacteriota; class Cyanobacteriia; order PCC-6307; family Cyanobiaceae; genus Prochlorococcus_E. Next base: position 27,258 of record QCFH01000011.1, read on the forward strand.
AATGTACTTTGTGGATTAGGCAAAGATAAGGTAAGGGGTCTATATTTGATAATGATTATTATTAATTGATTTTTTAATAGAATTATGGGTTTACAAGATAAATTGATGATTGGATCACTGATCTTTCTTGGTCTTTCAGCTTTGTATTACGTATGGATTTGGTCTAGAGGTTTTCTTCTAGATAGAAGCTCTGGAGAAAAAGTCAAGCAACCCTGGGAATAAAACCAATAGAATTGACTACTAAAGTCTAAAAATGAACAGCTTATTATCTTTTCTTTTGAGTATTTTATTAGTTGTCCCCTCGCCTCCTGCTTTCGATTGTGATGGGAAGTTGCTTAATGCAACTATTAGAAATAATTTAAATGGAGATTTTGCTCTTGTTGATGATCTTGAGAAGGTAGATGAGGGAGCTTTTGTTGTTCTTGATTGGGAAAAAATAAGCTTAATGCTTCCAGTTTCTTTTCAAAAAGGAGAGATCAGTTTTACAGATAAAAAATGGCTCTGGAGTTACCAAGATAATGAAAATGGTTTACATGAAGAAACTCCAAGGTTTGCTCAGCGACTTCCAAGTGGTGAAATAGTTGAACATGATTGTAAATTAATGGAAAGATCTATTAGTAAGGAAAAATACGATTAACTTATGATTTTTTATTGATAAATTAAATGTATAAGAGTAAATCTAATATGCTTTCAGCCAATTAAGTTGAAAGCCTAGCTATCCATATAAATAATGCAAGGATAACACTAGCAATATATAAATAAGCAAGTAGATTGCCCCAGCTTTCTCTATTCATCTTTTCTTTATTTTAAATCATGCTAATAATATCTTATTTGGCATAATAATTTGCATTCTCCTTGATTTCTTTAACATCATTAGGCTGGTATGGTCAGGAATAATGATCACCCCTTTAGGTTGTGCTCTGACTGCTTTGTTGAGTTTTTAGCTTTAAGCATGGTCTGACTCTATTCACAAATATTGCATAGTTATTTATCTAATTACTTTATTTACAAAAAAAACACTTTAATTTTTGTTTACAAAAATATCTACTTATTTTGACTCATATGAAAAAGATAATTTATTTAAGTCAGCTTTTGTAAGATCGAAGTCATAGCAACTGTCTGCAATGTCTTCCAAAATTTGAGTCTTTATGTTGTTAACATTAACCTCTTCAATAAGAGGATTTTTGGAAAACTCTCCTTTAGTCTCACCAATTGAAAACTTTAATGCACCATCACTAGAAATACCAAAACCTGTGCTATTACAATATGTCTTAGAAAATTTTCTTGATACTTTACTTTCCAGCTTAGATAATTTCTGGTCAATAGTTTGTGATGCTTGAGCTGAAACTGCAAAGCAGAAAATAATGGCTGGAATAAATAAATAAATAAATAAGCGTTTCATTGATTTGCTTAGGGTCTAACTCTAGTATATTTTCTCATGATTATTCCTTTAATAGCAAATCTAATATCTTTAAATCGTAGTTTCCAGCAAAAAGATAATTTTTCTTGTTTTTTACTAGGCTTTTTGGATATAGATATAATTACTTAGAACATATTCTAATGCTATGGAGGACAGATGTTAAGAGAAAATTTATATTGATAATTTTAACTTAGTTGTTATAGGTAAAAGTAATAGCACAATCATGGTTATTGCCGAACTATTTGCCATAAAATACCTTTCTGATATTAGAATCAAACTAAACGGGGCGTGGCGCAGTTTGGTAGCGCGGGTGCTTTGGGAGCACTAGGTCGCAGGTTCGAATCCTGTCGCCCCGACTAGGAGAACTCTTTATTTGCAATAGGTTTGGCTATAGTGTAGCTAAGCCTATTTTTTGTTGGCCCGTTTGAGCCAACAAATCGCCAACAAATGCTTAAATCCCTTGCTATAGCAGAAGTGCCTAGAGCACTGGGTCTTGGACGATTTTAAGAGTATGGCTAGAGCAACAAAAGCGGAATTAGAACTTCGAGTTGGAGAAGCTGCTGACATGTTGGTTCAAGGCCACAGCGCAACTGTTGCTACGACCCATGCGGCCGAAAAATATCAATTATCCAGGCGTCAAGCTAGAAGAATCACTGCTGCTGCATATGAATTGATTGTTCAAGACCTTGAAGAGGTGGACTTATCAAGACCACAAATGACAGCAAAACTAATTGTGAATCTTGAGCAAGCGATGCAAAAAGCCCTTTTACATAATCAATCATCAGCAGTTGCATCTTGTGCAAAACAAATAATCAACCTGTGCGGTTTGGCTGCTAATACTCCTTATAACAACAGAGCTAGGTAAATCTAAAAAAGGCACAAAAAAACCTGCCCTTAGGCAGGTCCTTTTGGGGATCTTCTGCAAGTGTTTCCAAGTTTCCACTGCTGGAGAATCCCATCTCCTCACAGGAGAAATATGTCACATCGGTTTTAGTAGAGCGAGAGATAATATAAAACTTACACAACTGTCACATATGCCAGTTATAGAATTAAAGGTAATTAGGTACAAAAAAGGCGCCCTCAACGAGTAGCGCCTAACGACAATTGTGTGAGGAGTGTCGTACTTCTTTTTTACTCCTTCTAGATTCTTTTGTCACTAATTTTGCAAATTTTATTTAATGGCTTAGTTTTTAAAATTTTTATCAAGGTCTGCTCCTAGGGTTGGCTATTTTGCCATCAATAATATCTGCGAGTCTCTTGAAGTCGTTTTTATATCTAACTAGATCTTCTTTGCTTAGATTACTTATTAACAAGAGGAAACCTTCTTTAAACCCCCATTTTTCATCTTGTTCATCTTCATAGCCCTCTTTGACGTTGTCAAAGGCCAAATAAAGATCATTAAGTAATTGCCCTATCCTTTCATATTCTTGACATTCTTCCTCAGTATCAAAAACAGCTCCATCTTCAGATTGCCAAACTTTTTTAGCCATTAATAGAAAAATTAGTCATTCTCTTTCTAGCGGGTCTAGCTCAAGTCTTCATGAAGCATTCAAAGTATGGGTGTATATAAAATTCCTCTTTTTACCCTTTTTACGCTTATCAATAAAAGGTTGTAAGGGTAAATAGGGTCTTATGAGATATAGGAAGGCCAAAAGACTGAAATTTTGCCTCGTTTGGGATCAGAGAAGTTTTCTTTTTGAGCAAGTCCTTTGGCTACCAACTGTTCAAGCGTTGACTTTGCTTTGACTCTTGCATTGCCTCGATATTCGTCAGCCATCAAAACAGCCAACTGAGTCGCCTCAAGTTTTTCTTCTCTATCCCAACTATCTCGCAAGAAACTCAATGCGAGTGCTTGTTTATCCACTAAGCCAGATTCAATTTTTTCTAGTTCTTTTTCTTTCTCAAGGTCGGCTACTGAACCATGACTAATCCATTGACTTCGATCTACTTGCTCGATGACTTGCTCTACGGGTTTTGAGTTACGTCCTTCCGTTGAAAGCTTGATCCTTTGGTCAGTCTTGTCCTGTTCATTCAACAAATTGAGTTGGATGCACTGACTGGCAGCGGCGGGCAAAGCGTTGCCTCCTCTTGAAGCATTAGAGGCTCTTTCCTTTGATCGAGTCTTAGATGCGTGATGCAAAAGCACCACAGTTGCGTTCGTATGTTCAAGTGATTCAACCAAGTTATGCACTGGTTCCACTGCCTCGGGTAGACGTTCGTCTAGTCCTAAGGGACTAATGAGCTTTGCGAAAGCATCAGCAAAAACAAAAGGGTTTTCATGCTTGTCGGCCTCATTAACTATTCGCTCAATGCCTTCATCATCGAGTGCCAAATTGTCGCCTCTACTCCATAACTTCACGATGGGATCAACTAGTTCAAAGTGATCCTCTTTCTTTTTTCTCATCAATCCAGCGGGAACAAGAATTTTGCTCCAATCACCGATGCTTTGATCGGGGCCAACAATAATCACTGGCGGACAAGAGCCATTGATTTTGTGTCCTAAGAACTCTCCCGATTCATACTTCCAAGCACTAATAAAGCCAGCAATCAAAGCCGACTTTCCCACTTTTGGAAGAGCTACTAAAAGGTTGAGAGTCCTTGCCGCTATCACGTCATCCCACGCCCAACTCTCTTCTGGGATGTATATCTCTTGGCCTGTTCCAAGACCATCAGATTTACCTTTTAGCCTTTGACGTGCGCTAGCCACTACGCCCAACAATTCCTTGTCGTTGAAATAAATTCCCTCTAGTTGAGCTTCATTCCTTAGCAAAGGCATGCGCTCATAATGAGGGATTTTTTCTGCGATTAATCGCTCGGCCGTTTGCCCTATCTTGCGAAGGGTCTTTGTAGTTTCAGCTTGCATAAGCCCTTAGCAATTTTCCTTTGATCCTTCGATTTGGCTTTATTGGTCTATGGACTTTGAAGGTTAAGCACTCATCACCTTTGGATATACAGGCATAACCATCAACCACAGAACCAACCTCTAGACGACCATGTTTTTGTTCTGCACTGAAAGTGTTGCCAACCATGCAAAAGATCAGACCGTCAGAAGTCTCGTCGCACCAAAGCCGATTATTCCTTCCACAAATGGGACAAGGATTCAATCTTTTTGTTTTACCTGAGTAATGGATTGACTCCCTTAGAGGTTGCTTATATTCCTTGGCAAGCTTTAAAACAAAGTTCCAAATCTCATCGGATGGAGCTTTTAAATGTTCTGGCCCGTGGTTTGGAATACGAGAAGGCCAAAAGTAATTTCCTCCATCAGGGTGCTTACCGGTGATGATGACTTGTCTTTTATGAGTAAGAAAAACTTCAAGAGCTTCGCCTTTTGCAGTTTTGACCTTTGATTGAAATTCACCGTTTGGAAGTTGTTTTATTTGGTCAGGCGTTGGGGTGAACAATGCCTTCATTCTCCAAATGCCTTTTTCATCATCTCGGTGAATTTCCCAACTTTCTGTTATCCAGTTAATAGTTAGTTTTTTATAGGCATGCAGAAAAGCCGACTCTCCATCGAAGTCGAGACAAAGGAGCTTTAAACCTGTTCTTATTCCGATAGATGTGCACTCAGGGAAGCTTAGGAGTTCGTCAATGCTGTAGCCATTAGTAGTTGGCCAATTTTTAATAAGAGGAACTTTACCTAAGCATGGAATAAAGGCGAACTTATCAACCAACGGATCAAGCCGATGGGCTATTACGGGATCTAAAATTGAATTGGATGCTTTAGCCCCCCTTTGAAAGGTGGGCTTTTTCATGACTGTGAGACCTCCATCCCTCTAATGTTTGACAGTCGGTCTTGCTCCATTTCTGACGCAGCAGCGACCCCACTTAAAACCTCTAGGCAAGCAGGGATGTTGTAGATGACATTTGAATTGATGTTGTCAGGAATAGTTCTTCGCCAACATTTACCAGGAGCGAGGGTTTTGTTTTTTCGTAAACGGAATAGGGATCGTTCTGATAGACACAGAATCTCTTCTGCTTCTCGGGTTTTAACCCACTCGACTTGATTAGACATTAAGTTTTAAAGGGTAATCCCTTCTTCTTTCAGCACTGCGACAACTGACTTTGGGCATCTTTCTTTGATGCTTTTAAGAATCTCAGCATTACGCTCAGATTCCTTCATCAAGTTCTTAATGAACTCGACATTGTGAGCAATGCTCTCTGGATTTTTACCTTTTTTGGGTCTAAATCTTCGGTCAGCCATAACAAGCCTCAATCGGATTGGGGTGTGTCTATGGCTGTCAATTCCTTAAAAACTGACTTCAGGGGAGCCTTGCCTACTAGAGCAAGGGACAACCTTGGCGTTGTGGTCATCCTACATGTATTTAATGGATTTGACCTGTCAGAAACAAATAGAAAATGATTAATTTGTTGTTCAATCAGAAGCTTTTGGGTTTTGATTGATTTATGTTGAATTTTCTTCTTTAAGAATCTTTTCTCCTTAAATTGTTATGGCAGCAAGGCGCAAGCGACTTACTAAGCCTGAAGTTGATGCATTAATAAGCGACTTAACTGCACGAGGAGATATTTCAGAAGAATTGTTATATGGGTTTGCAGAGAAAATTAATGGTGGCCCTTTTACTACTCCGAAGCCTAAGAAGCCAAAAACAATGACAATGGCGGCAGCAAAGAAGGCTGTCTTATCTCAATTTGGCTGTACAACGGTTACGGAATTAAGAAAGAATAAAACTTTCAGTATGGCGATGACTGGCGAAACAATTTCATTCAAGTCAAAAGCTGATTGGATGAAACTTTATAGAAGATGGGTTGGAGTGCCTGAAGAGGAGAGATCAAAAGAGGGGCCAACTTGTATTAATGGAATCGATGTCCTAGAGAATTTTCGTCCATGGCATGTTTTTGGATTAGATAGCTCAACGGCAACAAAAGATGACGTAAAAAAAGCATATAAATCTTTGGCTAAAGTTCATCACCCAGATTATGGCGGAGATCCAAGAGTCATGGATCGGCTAACAACGATGAGAGATTCAATTTTAGGTTTAATGTAATGACAGAGGAAATTTCAAAAACAGTTGGTAGCGATTTATTGAGTCACCAAGAAGTGGCGAAAATTCTCAATAAAACCACTACTAAACTTACGAATACAATTAAATATTTTGATGCCCATGAAGATGATGAATGGGAATTAATAGAAGGAGAACATTTTGAGTTTTTAATTAAAAGTGGTCCGATTCACCTTCGCCCGCGACGATTTACTGAAGAAGCCGTTGCTATATTGGCTCGTTTTTATGAAGAAAAGGGAGAAATAGATTTAGTTAATCTTGTTTTAGATGCCTTGTTTAGAAGACGTCTTAAGAGAAAGAAAATGCTTGTCTCAAGAAAAATCGTGAAGCAGTTTGTCTCGTCTGAAGTACCTCTAGAGATAATAGGAGAGTTCGCATTCGTAAATAGGAAAACTACTATTAATATTCTCGAGACAAATGCAAAAGGGTTTAATAATAGTGAAAAACGCTTGACTAATTCTGGTTCTTTAGATGGTCAAGAAGGACTTGAACGTGGCAAAGATTATATTCGTTCTGAGACAGAAGAAAGGATGTGGAGTCAAAGAGGAATCGCACGTCTCGCAATTGATATGTCTCAAAATTCAAAAATAAAGAAATCTCGTAAAGTTTGGGTAGAGACAGTTGGAGATGTCGTAGAGGATTGTTTTAAGCAAGAGATCAAAAGATTGGATGCTGCTTCAAATAGAATTGACAAGATAATTAGTAATGCCAAGAAGTCTACAAATTACACATGCCAAGTTAGTGGAAAGAAAAAAACAAATGTTAATACTGTGGTATTAGAAGGGCATCATCTTTTTGACAAACATACTCGACCAGATCTTTCTGATCTTCAAGAAAACATTTTAGTTGTAGAAAAACAAATACATAAACAATTTCATGCATGGAAAGGTGGTGAAAGTTGTGAGCCAAATGATTTTTTACAGTTTCTTTTGAAAGTAAGATTCGATCTAATTGATCCGGACAATTCATCTGCTTCTAGGAATAGATATCAAAAGCTTTTGAATAGGTTGGAAAAATTACAGAAAAACTATGAAAGAAATTATCTAACAAATTAATGAAGATTAAATCAATCCCTAATGAAGAACTGGTTTTAGATAAGATCCCAGATCCTGATAGTCAATCTTCTGATTACCAAGAATTATGGGAAAGGTTTGCTCTAACAATGAATAGCTATGAAGTATGTGGAGATTTCAAAGCTTCTTCAGAGGCAAAGAGGAACGTATTGGAACAGCCAATGAATGCATCATTAACTGAACTTCGTTGTGCATTATTCTCCTTGCAACGCCAACAGCGTTGGAACTCTCCTTATTCAGATTTTGATAATAATAAAACAGTCATTCAACTGCTCAAATTAATTAGAGAGAAAGTTAAGGCAAGAGAACTTAAATGAGATTTATTGCTTCCCTAATAAATTTTCTCTTTAAATTAAAGAAATGAACCCATTTTTAATTGTTGCCATTGTCTTATCTGGAGCATTGATCCTTTATTTGATTTTCCTGGGAATAGCTTTTGCAGGTTCATCGCAAAACCTTAAAGCACAAGGGATAGAGAAGCAGGAGGGTGACTAAAATAATGCAACCTCAAGGGAATTTTGAAAGCAATGAACAGAAATTAAAAAGGTCAGATTATTGGAATGGTTTAGAAGAAAAAAGGCAACAAAAGCTTCTTGACTATGTTTGCACTATAGATGCTTATTTAAAAGATTCTGCCTTATCTTCTATAAAAGATTTTGTAGAAGATGAAATAAAAAAAGTTGTAGCTCTTAAGCAACGCAAAAAAGAACATAAAGAAAAGTTAGAAGACTTTTTAACAGAAACTAACCTCAGTACGCAAGAAGCAACAAGAGAAAAAATCAGACTTGAAGCATTAGTAGAAGAAACTAAAATATTTGATGATAAATGCCTTCGTTTATTTAAAGATATTAGGAAAAATCATAGACTCAAGCCAAAAGATATTGATTTTTTACAAGAGCTATGTGAATTAGATAATATTGTTTTTGACAAATACTTTGAAGAAGTAAATGAACTGAACAATCCCTCGCTAAGTGTTCCTTATGTTTTTCATGAAGAACATAAAAATATTCATAAAGAACAAAAGAATAAGATAGCTTCTGATGTTGATTATTCTAAGTGGATAAATTTATCTATGATAATTATATTTTCTTTTCTTGGGATAAGATTTATTATTGCGATTAAAGAAACTGTTGTTAATTATACTCCTAAAAACATAGAGCCATTCACATTAGGTCCCCTAACATTATCAATAGTTTTTCTAGTAATCATAGTATTATCAGCTTTTATAGCATTTTCCTTTATCACATCAAAAGATGATGCTACATCGGAATCAAAGAAGGAGAGTAAAGAGACTTTATCTGATTATGAGGATGTGGAAATAGGGTGGGTTTATCTAATTAAGAGCAAGGATCGATACAAAATTGGCCAGACTAAAGACTTGCTTCGTCGAATGAGAGAACTTAAAACTGCCGAAAGTAGTAATCACTTAATTTATGATGTAAAGTGCAAAAATTTTTTAGAACTAGAAAAAGAACTGCATGATCTATATGATGAATGTCGCTACCAAGGCTCAGAAATCTTCGATTTTAACTCCATACAATTAGACGAAGTTATAAAAATCATGAAAGAACGGTCGACGATTTAAATTTGTTTGTTTTTTAGGGTAATCACTTGATATTGAGATGTTGCTTTCTCGGATTCAACTGACTCATAGAAGACTTCAAAATACTCTTGTAATTTAGGAATCACAAAAGCTGCATCAGTATTCTGGAAAACACTTTGATCAAAGGTCTTGGCTAAATGAAACTTGCTTACTATTAATATGCTACCGCTTTTTTTGATGATTCTCTTGAACTCTTTTAAGTAGTCGTCTAAAGGATTAAGGAAATAAATTACATTAATTAGAAGCAATTTATCAATACTATTTGTTTCAACTACATCACTTAAATCTTTTGCATCATTACCGATGATAGAAATATTTTGATCGCTAAATTTTGAGTGAAGTACGTCTCTAAACTTTTTGCTTATTTCAATGGCATAGATCTTCCTAGGTGACCTTCTTATGATTTCTCTTAAAGCTTGTCCATTGCCAGAGCCTACTTCTACTACTACCTCACCCTTCTGAACGTCTAATTTTTTAACACTCCCCTCTACAACTTCCTGATTGTCGAACTGCATCACTTTTCTTGCGATATATCCAATTAGGAAATCCTTAGGCTCCCTTAGATTTTTAGCCATTAATTTCGTATTTTTAATTCGCCTAAAAATGAAGAGCGTAAATTGATCTAAAATATTTTTTTTCATTTTGCTTTATTGATCTTTACAACAAGCTTTTTCTTCGAGACTTTCCGCAATTCCTTTTAGAGTTTTTGCAATGTATTCATCAGGCCATTTTTGTTCTGCTCTGATTTCCTCTACTGCAGTCATTACAGTCTCCCAGGCCGCTTGAACTTCATAAGGATCCTTAGGTGAGAATTGTTCAGCCATCTAGTCTCTCTGCATAATCTCGGAGGATTTCTGCAATTACTTGCGGTGGAATTTCTTCCTGAGCTTCCTTGCACAAGTCAAAGAACTGATCCATAAATTCTTTTCGTGTCATTTGTCAAAAATAAATTCATTTCTTTCACCCTTATAGCTAAGTCTCAAGGAGAATTGTTCTAAGTGATTATTAATTGGGTTAGGAGTCATTATTCTTCTTCCTGATGTAGGTCACAATTGATTGATTTCTTTCACAAAAAGACAAGGGGCCACCACAGCCCCTTGTCTTGTCCTCAGTGATCCCAATTATCCAGTATTAGTAATTTTTATGCTTTAACTGCTTCTTCCTAGGCTGGAGCTAGTGCTTTGAGCTCTTTCTTCAATTCAGTTTCACGTTCATCAAGGATTTTGATGCGTGATTGATAGTTAGCCTCAAGACGCTTGCGTGATTCCGTGAGGTTATCGAGTTCCTCTTGATGCTGTCTTTGCTTAAGTTCCTCTAGTTGACTATCAGAGACGACATAAACAGTCCGATGAGGAGTAAAGAAAGAATCAGAAAAGAAGCTATCAAAAAGTGACGTATACATGGTGACTTTTGCGAAGTACATAACTACTTTGCACCGAGTTGTTCTAATCTAGAAGGAGGTAAACCGAAATTTTCTATTCGGTGTCTACTACTCAGATCGGTTGCCACTACTATAATATTGGGTTTGCCGAAAGTAGGAATACCAGTCATCTAGACCACCGGCATTGATCTGCATAACGTTGATAGATTTGTGCATATCCTTAAGGTTCCTAAGGGATTTTTGCGAAAAGCTAATTACAAATCTGGATCTTCACTCGTATTAACTCCGTTGATTGATTGCTAGACATAAGCACTACCTTCTAGTTCTTGATCATTGACTTTATCTTCTTTGATGAGATTCCTCATTTTTTTTAAGAGTTTCACCTCTAACTCATAATCTCCACACCATAAGGCATATTTCCTTAACTCCTTAAGTTCACAAAAACTTAGTTTCTCCAATCCTTTTTCTTTATAGATGGATATGATTTCTTGAAGATTATCCATAAGTTTCAGTTAAACATCTGTCCCCAGTTGTCTTTGTGCTGCATTAACTCTTCAGCGGTTGGCCTATATCGTCTCATGGGGCCATCTTTTCGAGGGCTACCATCTTTTTGGTTCCTTTTTGATATTCAGAATGGTCATGTGCAAGCGTAGGACTCTTTATATCCCAACTAAAAAGGAAGGGAATTATGATGGAAAGGTTGATATTTAGTGGAATTTGACGATAAAAAAGAAATATTTAACTCTCATGTAGAAAAGGCTACTAAAGAATATTTCACTGGAAAATTTGGTTAATTAAACACCTAATATTTTTAAATTAAATATGATGATTCTTATGTGAATAGTAAGAAAGTAATCTTTCTTTTTACTAGTAAATGTATGCATAGATACATGACAAATCATATCTAAGATGGTTGAATATAAATATGAGGATAGAAAAGAAAACTCTCACAAAGAGAGAAACCGAATTTAAAGGAGCCCAGAGAGGTTACGCAAAAATCAATGTTGTTGATGTTGCTATAGAGGCAAGTGGGCAAAGGAAGAGATATCTTCGATCTCTAGTAGAGGAATGTTCTTAGTCTTAATCAGACAAAGGTAATATCTTTCAATTTGATATTTAGCTTTTAAAAACTAAAAAGAAGGATTTTCTGCTTTGGTTCGCATGAATCTAAGGGAACATAAAGGAGATCAAATTGAAGAGATAATCGTTCGAGGGCATCACATCTTCTCCTTTTCTTTTCAGCTCTTGATGTGATGACCATGCCCCTTAAAGGCAATATCAATATCCCTATTAATCCAATTTTAACTACTTAATTCGTTGTTTTTTAATTGCTAATAAAAAGGAATGCTCTTTAGTAAGAGCACTCCTTTTTGTCAGATTCTTATGTCTAAAAGTACTTGTTAGATTAGAACTTGAAAGTTGTTTTAACTACAGCTCCTAAATAATCGTCATGCCCAGTAGCTGCTCCATCACTTATATCCTGTGCACCGAAGATAGCAGGGGTGACAGTCATTCCATCATTAATCGAGACGTCATAATAGACTTCCCATTGCAGACCAGACTTGGCTCCATCATCAGCACCGCCTCTTATTGAGCTAGCTATTGTTGGAGACATAACTGCTGCTGCAAGTTTGTTGCCATCTTGGAATGCATCTTTCCAAGTTAAGCCAGCCATCCACATGCTCTGCTTTTCAGTTTCAGTACCAGTAGTTGTATTATCTACATCCATTTGATCTAGTCCGACCTGAATAGAAGGAACAATTCCAGTTTCTTCTGGCTTCCAATAACCTCTTAGGCCTAATCCTCTAGAATCGCCTGTGGTAGTACCTCCTTGAGTACTTGAACTATTTGCTGCCCAGTCTCTACAAGTAGTATCAGACCTGCATATGTTCTGAGCATAAGCTAGAGATACCTGCATCCTAGGAGAACCATAACCAACTTTAGACAGCCATTTCCCTTGTGACTCGTCAGTTAAAATTCCCCGAGTAGAATCGTCTCCACCGCTTGCAGCATAATTGGTAGCAACTTCCCATCTAAAATCAGATTTGCTTTCTGTAGGCTGAACCCAAGCAACGCCAAATCCAGGAGATGTACTAGAACCGTAAACAGGCCCGTTTCCACCTAAGTCAAAAGATTTTAGTAATGGCTTATAGATAGAAGGTTTACTAGCAACCATGGAGGAATTTTCAATCCTTGGACCAGCCCAAACTTTGAATTGCCCTACTGGGAATTCATACCAAATTTTGTCTACTTGGATAGCATTAGTACTATTATGAGCATCTTTAAGGTGAGTGTTATAAGCTGTGTTCTCCCATGGTGTATTAGCCATATCGCCTGCTTTTAAGCGTGTGTATAACTTATCTTCACCAGTAAAACTTGTTTTGATGTTGTACTGAACCACATAACCTGAAGTAAGCTTATCGCCCATATCAGCGCCAGCTACATCGTCATCTAGATTGATGGCACCAACGTTGAAAACAACTTTTCCGCTAAGTTTTGTAGTTGTCTCAAAATCGTCGAATTGACCAGCATAAAGGTCTTCGGCAACAACATCTGAAGTTTTACCTTCATTAATGTTTAGCTCATTTGCAGTAGCAGCGACTGGTGCTATAAGACCAAGCGCAGCAGGTGCTATCAGCAATTGCTGAAAAAGTTTCATTTTAGGATTCCTCACAGATAACCCAATAAGTGGGCAATTAAATAGTAAACAACTCTAGTCAAGTAAAAAGTATGTCTAAACACATGTGCTATGTATAATTTAATACCTCTAATAAAAAAAGAACTAATGACAAAACTCTCGAGATGTAGTAGAAAATAACTGCGACACTCCTCACACAATTGTCGCTAGGCGTTACTCTTTGAGGGCGCCTTTTTCATGCCTTTTTTGATTTATCTAGCTCTGTTGTTATAAGGAGTATTAGCAGCCAAACTGTCTGCAGATCCTTTATGGTTAAAACTATTTGGTTGGGCTATTGAAAGACCTAAACCACTGCCTATACTTACGATAATTGTTCTGCATAAAAAAAGAGAGTTGTAAAACTCTCTCTTATTAATTTGGTAATTTAATCAAAAAACATTCCGTCTACTGAGAGCTTTCTTCTTGTCTCTGGTGAGCGATTTTGCTTCCAGTAGAAGATCATCCTAAAGGTAGGAGTTATTGGAAACAGTATCCAATCAATTAATGGTTTTTGTTTCATTGTTTTGATAAAAAGAGGAGTTACAAACCCCTCTTTTTAATTTGGAAATTTAATAAAGCTTTTGCTTAAATTACTTCCCAATCCTGTTGACAGCTGAACGAGATTTTTTAAGGATGTCTCCTTTAAGAGGAACGAAGCCTAAAGTTGGAGCTTTAGCTTGAGCCTTATCACTGAGAAGATAGTTTAGTGATTCTTGTATGGCTTTTGTTTTAGAGCCATTACCAGTCTCATAAGCAAGGATCCAAGTTAAAGTAGCAATTGGATATGCCCCTCTAGCTGTTGGATTCGGGTTTTTACCAGCTAAATTTCGATCCAGAGTGATACCATTTAGAGCCTTTGCACCAGCTTCTGTTGATGGCTTAAGAAATTCACCAGAAAGATTTTGCAAGGCAGCTGCTTGAATTACTCCTTTGATATATGACTGGTTTACATAACCTATCGTTCCTGGAGTGTTGCGAATTAATCCTGCAACTCCAGCATTTCCTTTGCCACCAATGCCAACAGGCCAATTAACTGATTTACCTGTTCCTAAAGTCCATGTATTAGAAAAAGCTTGCATTGAGTTAGTAAAAGCTTTCGTTGTGCCAGAACCGTCAGAACGGTGTGCCCAGGTTAGTTTGCCTGCAGGGCATCCAAGCTCACTCCAGTTTTGAATTTTTCCCATAGCAACACGAACTGCTTGCTCTTGGGTGAGCTTAAGGTCGCAATCGTAGTTGTAGCCAAAGGCAATGGTTCCTCCGACCATTGGAATCTGAACAAGACCACGGGTTACTTTTGCAATGTCCTTTGCCTTCATTGGATCGTCAGAGGCTCCAAAGTCAACTGTTTCATCAATGAAAGCTTTACGCCCGGAACCAGAGCCAACTGCTTGATAGTTAACCCTAGGTCCATTCTTGTCAGCTAGATCAGCAAACCAACGTGTGTAGATCTTTGCTGGGAAAGAAGCACCTGCACCACTAAGACGTACATTGGAATTGTTTGATGAGCTGCAGGCTGAAATGCCAGCACCTAAAACAATCGCTGAGGAGAGAAGAAGAGCCTTCTTGGAGAAGGACATATTAAAAGCAAGAATTTCAATCTAACTCTAAACAATAAATATTGATTTAATCAAGTATTCTTGATTAATGTATTTCAAATACTGCCTTTTCAAGACATACTGGCAGCTATTCAGAGGTACTTTCGTTCCGTATGTCCTCGAGTCTTATATCGCTTAACCCTTGTATTAATTGCCAAGCGCATTCGCCACTAACCATGTGCCTGTCACAGAAATCCCTAACGACGCCATCAAGAATCACTGTAAGCTTCGCAGCTTGCTGTAAAAGCTCATCGGATTCTTTCCATTCCATAGAACCATGCATAATGTGTATTCATCATATCAATAATTATTGATATGATGATATGGTCTTATAGAAATAGCCAGTAAAAAGTGGATTTAGCTAATGGCTCCGTTATAGATAGGGCGGAGCTGGCTCTCCCTCAAAAGTCTCAAGAGTTTGGCTTATCGCAATTTTTGAGAACAAGCTTTGCTAGAACTAATATTGTTCGTATTTCCAAAGATAAACATATTCCTTGGATTAAAGGCAACATCTGGATTGTTGTTAATGGCTTTATTAAATTACGAGCGCTAAATGATAATGGTGAGGAATTAATTCTTGGTTTTCTTGGGCCAAACCATGTGTTTGGAGAGCCTATTTCTTTGATTGACGAATGCGACCCATATGCTTTGGCTGACTCTAAGCTACTTAGCTTGTCTGTTAAAGAAGCATATAAATCTCCATCTATGGCTATAGCGATTATGGAGTCGCTTTCATTACGCAATCGTTATACAGAATTGAATTTGGCTGTTTTAGTAGAAAAGAAGGTCGAAGAAAAGGTTAAAAGATTCCTTGAATTGATTGCTACTGAGTATGGCAAGCCATTGGATGGGGGATTGATGATTGAGTTCAAGATTACTCACCAAGATATAGCTAATGCTATAGGTTCAACTCGTGTAACTGTTACAAGAATTTTGTCCAAACTACAGGAAGATTATTGGTTAACAAAAACAAATGGAGGTTTTTTTATTATTGCTTCTTAAATACATATTTGTTTTATCGAACGACTCTCTTTAGTAAATCTTGCGGTCACTTTCAATCACATAATGTCAGATTAAAAAGTAAAATTAATCTTTTGGTATGAGAATTTTAGGCTTTTCAATAGCTATAGCACTTGAAACTGGTGGCAGTCGTAGACTTGTCAGAAATGAGATGAATACAAATAAGCTTGAACACCATAAACAAACTTGCATTCCTACAGATGTATCTGACCCAAGCATAAATAGAACTCCAGACAAGAGGGTCCCAATCAGTCTCCCTGCAGCATTTGCCATGTAATAGAAGCCCACGTTTAGACTTACGTTTTCCTTATCTGTATAAGCAAGAACCATATATGAATGTATAGATGAGTTCATTGCAAAAATGAATCCAAATGTTATTAATCCAACTGTAATTGCTATTTCTGGATTGCTTTGTCGCCATAGTGCTATAGCTATTAGAGCTGGTATTGCAGTTAAGACAGCGCTCCAGAATTGAACAGAAGAAACTCCTGGACTAGTTTTATTTCCCCATAAATTTCTTAAAGAGGGTGCAAACGCTTGGATAAAGCCATAACCAATAACCCACAATCCTAGGAACGCTCCAATCTCAGAAAAATTCCAATTTAGATACGTTTCAAGAAAAACAGGTAATGCTACGACGAACCATACGTCTCTTGCCCCAAAGAGAAAAAAACGTGCAAAAGAGAGGACATTGATCCCTTGAGATTTAGAAAATAAGTCTTTAAAGATTGGTTTGCTTTTCATCTTCCCTATATCTCCAGGTAGAATTAATGTCAATAAAAACGAAATACCTAAACCGATTGCCATAAATTCGACAGCTTGGTTAAAACCAAAACTGGTTAGCAAAAGTCCACCAAGAAAAAATCCAACTCCTTTGAGTGCATTTTTTGAACCAGTTAAGATAGCAACCCATTTGAATAATTGATTATTCCCACCATCTTCTTCAGAGGAATCTGGAACGACAGTTTTGATTGCACTTTTGGCACTCATCTTATTGAGATCTTTTGCTATACCACTAATCGCTTGAGCAACCATGACATAAATGACACTCAAAAGTTTCGACCAACTACTCGAAACTGGTATCAACATCAATAAGGCCACTATTTGTAAAAGAGTCCCGACCCATAGTGTTAGACGTAATCCATATCTTGCTCCAATCCATCCACCATAGAGATTAGTGACGATGCCAAAGAACTCGTAAAAAAGGAATAAGAATGCGATTTCTAAGGTTGTATATCCAAGGCTATGAAAGTGAAAAATCACTAGCATCCTTAGAGCACCATCTGTAAGTGTGAATGCCCAATAGTTGGTCGTTACGATTCCATATTGCTGTAATGACGATAATCTCATGCTTGTATTTTTATTCTTTTTCTAGCTTTATTACATGTGAAACGAGATCAGCCATTCGACAGCTATACCCCCATTCATTGTCATACCAAATATAGACTTTAAGTTGAGTTTTATTGATCACCATGGTTGATGGAGCATCAATGATTGAACTCCTCGAATCATTGACATAATCAATTGATACAAGGGGTTTTTCTTCGTAACCGAGTATCCCTTTTAACGTTCCTTCTGAAGCTTCTTTGAACACATGATTGACTTCTTCTTGCGTTACCTCTTTCTCTAATTCAAATACAGCATCAGTTAAAGATCCATTGAGGAGAGGAACTCGAACTGCATGGCCATTTAATTTGCCTTGTAATTCTGGGAAAATCATCCCTATCGCTTTTGCTGAGCCTGTTGTTGTTGGTATTAAACTTTGTGATCCACTTCTGGCTCTTCTTAAGTCTGGCTTAAATGAATCAACTATTACCTGTGTATTTGTTAGGTCATGGAGTGTTGTAATGCTTCCATGCTTAATACCAAAGGCTCGATTAACGACCTTTACAACTGGAGCTAAACAATTAGTCGTGCAGGATGCAGCTGTTATTAAGTGATGTTTATTTGGTTTATATAAATCGTGGTTAATACCGTAGACGATATTCAGAGCATCCTCTCCCTGGATTTCACCTTTAACAGGACATGCAACGACAACTCTTTTCATCCCTAAAGTATCGAAATAAGGATTTAATGTTTGAGGGGTTTTGAATTTTCCTGAGCATTCGAGAATTAGCTCTACCCCAGTCTTATCCCATGGAACTTTTGTGAAATCGCTTTCTTGAGAAAAAGATATTGAGTGCCCTTCTATAGATAGTTTGTTCTGGTCGGAACTTATTGATTTATCCCATCGGCCGTGAACAGAATCAAACTCAAGTAAATGTGCAGCTCCGCTTGCATCACCAAATGGGTCATTGATATGCGTAATCTCGATATTTTCTCTATCCCAGAGAGCTCTAAGAACAAGTCGTCCTATACGACCAAACCCATTAATACCAATGCGCATAACACTCCGCATCACAAAACGAATGCATAGTATACATCAAGAATAGTTGATCTATCAATCTCTGTTGATAGTTATGATAATTCTTGTAAAATTAGAACATTACTCTGGGACTGATTAATTAATGCGTTCAGCTGTCGCCAATGAAAAAGCAATAGATTTACTAAAAGCATTAGCAGAACCTATCAGATTGGAAATAATTGAATCCTTGTCCAATGGAGAAAAATGTGTTTGTGACCTTATGCAAGAAACAGATCTAGCGCAATCCAAAATTTCCTTTCACCTCAAGGTTCTTAAAGAGGCTGGGGTTATCACAGATAGGCAAAGTGGGCGCTGGGTTTATTACCAACTCGATATAAGAGCATTAAAGTCTTTGCAGAATTGGATCAAAAAACTAAGGAAAGGGTGCCTGAATGAAGCTTCTTCTTGTGAATAAATCAAAAAGCATTCCTTAGAAGCTTCCATCCACACATTACAATATCGCCGAGATCCCCTGGCATCACAAGAACCTAACTACTGGCTAATGAAAAGTGAACCTGTAAGCATATAGATGGATTAGAAAGAATACAAGAAATCCCTTACGAGTAAAATACTCGCAATCTATTCATGCAAGTTCCCAAGTAAAAAACAAATGAGTGAAGAAATTACAGCGGAGTATGCCAAAAAAGCTCAGAAAGATGCTGAATGGGCTTACAGCAATGCAATGGAAAAGTTTTACTACTCAATGTTGGAGGTTGTTTTCTTAAGAATCAAAAGTCATCTCAGTCCACAGGGGTTAAAGAAAGTCATAGAGATGGATGAGAAAAGGAACAACAATGAAAACCTTGGCGTTGAATTTAGCCAGAAAACTTGGGCAATTTTAGCTGAATCTTGGGCAGGAGCAGAAGGTCTAGCTATGACAAAAATCGCTGATCTGTATGGACTAGAGGTAGCTGATTTAGATATATCTAAAATTGAGAGACTTAATGAAAAACCTGACACTCCAAAATGTGAGCCAACTAATAGATAAGAGAAGAAAGAATATCCAGACAGTCCTGATTTATAGACTGAAGACTTGAGCTGGATCAGCTAGAAAGTCATTGGCTGTGCTTTCCATTTATTTAGCCTTCAAGAGTTTCATATCTTAATTATGCCAAAGACCTCTCTCTTGCAGTCTTAAAAGCATTGGTAGTAGTTGATTCTTTTGAATAAGGATAATTTCTATGGTGCGCTTCTATTGAATGACCCATGCTTAGAGATGCACTGCCAGAATCAATCAATCTGAGATGGCAACGAAGCGCATAGTAATGCCTAAATGAATAGCAGGTTATATTTGCTCCTTGAGTCTTCTGCATTAAAGCTTTTAAGTCTTTCCAGCTTTGTCGACGTTTCAAATAAGTACCAGCTGCTTCACCATCAACTTTCTCAGGCAGAGGCAGAAGATTTCCTCTAAATCTTTCCAATAGGTTCCATTTGATTTCCTTCCCATCTCGATCAATTAACGGTAGAGGCTCAATTCGTCTTGGGGCTGTTGCCCCATTACCAGCCTTTTTTATATAAGTGCAATGCCAATAATGTTCTTTCTCTATTCGATCAAATCGAACTTGAATGTAATTAATTTCTATTGGTCTTAGACCTAGCTCTGCCATTAAACAGAAACAGTTAAACCATCTAGTAGCGGCTTCAGCATCAACTTTATAAGGACTATCAGTTGGCAGTGTTTCGAGGAAATCGAGTATTTGCTGATCACTTTCAAACGGTTCTGCTTTCTGGCTGACGATGTCTTTTGGCTTTGCTTTTCCTATATGTTGACTTAAATCTGCTGGGGGAGTCCATATGTCTGAAATACCTACTCTACTTACTGCATGATCTAAAAATTGTTTGATTGCTCTAGTTCGATGCTTACGAGATACACTTCCAGGTTTCCAATCTTTTACGCATATATCGATTAAGTCTTCCGGGTTGGCAGGCGGATTTTTTTGGCTCATTATTTCTACAACCATTTCACATGGTGGAAGGTATTGCTTGTTGAAAGTCGCTTCACTAATGGCAGTACCGAAATTAATTTTTTGATCTTTAAAGCTTTTCAGGATTTTTGACCAATCTTTTGGTTTCTTAGGTGCTTTACAAGCAGCCAGATCAGCTGCAGCTCTCAACGAATGACCTTTTTTGAGATGAACAAAGATATTTCTTACTCGTGCATATGCATCCCCCCAGTTTTCTTCAGTCCATTTGAAAGGCAAGATGACAGATTCGGATTTATGACCTTTTCTTCTTCGACGGAGTTCGACCATTCCGCGCTTGGATTTATTCGTGGTTAGGCCACTCTCAGGACTTAGATCCTTAATTTGTTTTCTTGCTATAGGTTCCCAGTCGTTATTCAAAAGAGCCAACAAATAGCCAACAAATACAGCATAATCTGACCAGACAGAAAATGTCAGACCCTGTCATATCAATTGGTATGGCTGCTGACCAAGTGCCTTAAAGGACTAAAAAAGTGCTTTGGGAGCACTAGGTCGCAGGTTCGAATCCTGTCGCCCCGACTAGGATCTCAAGGAATAACAAAAACACTTGTGTGCAAATTGTGTGCAAGTGCCCCCTGTATTTGCAGGGGTTTTTCTTTTTTGCACACGTATTCGGTCACCCTATTTGCTTTTAACAAAAACTTTGTTGCTTCCTAGTTTTCTCTCTTTAATATGGGGACATAGCGGACAGCGTTTACTACGCTCAAGCATCAGCTTTCTGGAAGGTAGTTAGCCCCCAGCCATGGGGCGAAGCGTTCATCAAAGGAAGGTTCATAAAACGGCATTATCCAATGAACCCTCTATGTCAAAAACGAATAACAAATACAAAAATTATCCTCAACGAATGGTTGTCAATGGCCGCCACGTTGAACTTGGAAGCGTGGAAGAGATTCTCTGTCATTGCGATTGGTCTTGGCATCGGTATTTAGAGAAACTGGTTAATTTTCCAGAAGCTCCAAATCCTTTCCAGACGTTTTGAAGTTACTAACAACATCCCTAGCAACTTAAGCAAAGGATCAGGTTCAAACTTATCTGCAATCCTTTACGGCAACTTCAATGATCTACTCATTGGAATGTGGGGTGGACTTGAAATTCTTGTCGATCCTTACACCGATTTTGCTAAAGGAACTACAGGAGTTCGTGCACTTCAAACCATTGATATAGCTGTTCGTCATGCAGAAAGTTTCGCTGCAATGAAAGACGCTATCGCTGCCTAATTAATAGCGGGTTGGCTCTGGTACTTAGCAGGGGTGCTAGGTGGTCAGCCAGATCTAGCCCGTTTCCTTTCACGCTTCGATGGCTGTCATCTCCATTGAGTAAGTCGTGTCTCTGCCGCTTTCAGTCACCGTCCTGATGTAAGTTGCATAGTTTTTCACTAAATAGACAGCAGCTAATAATTCAACTATGAAGAAAGTAGTTGCTACAAGCAGTATCATGTCAGAAGAAAAAATCAACCAAGAACTATCTGATGACGAACTAAAGAATGTAGCTGGAGGCTTTTCGGAATTATCGGATTACACCACAATCGGTGAGCAGTTTAAGGGCAGGAAAAAACAACCAGGGAAAGGTTCAATTTCGGAAGATAAAAACAATGAACAGAATTATACTGATTCTGGAAGAATTACCTATTAATGAGTTCAGATTTGCATTGCTTTCTGCAATCCACTAACAATTTGCTATTAAAAAATGTCAGAAGAAAAAATCAACCAAGAACTATCAGATAACGAACTAAAGGATGTAGATGGGGGTCATAACTGGAAAGTACAGGAGGGGGAGGCTTTTAAGGGCCGTAAGAAACAACTTCAAAAAAACTCAATTAATAAGAAGAAGTTTCAATCTTTAAAAGAAAAAAAAGCACAGATTGGTTCTGAACACTGGTCAGAACCTGCAGCAGATTAACCAACAGGTTCTTCCAAAGCTTTCCCTGTGGGTCGTCCGAAGGCTCGAAAATCAGCTAGTGACAGCGATCTCAGCTAGGCACATTTAGGAGCATTTAACAAAGAAGAAGGAGACTTAGATGGAAGCAGTCAACATCACAGAAGCAAGCTCCAGACTTGGGTATAAGAGCCGTACAGTGCTTAATAGATTTATCTCTAATGGTTGGTTAAATGACTTTTTAGTCGTTAATAAATTAGGAAAAAAGCGTTTAAAGATGGAAGGGTTGAAAGAGCATGTAGAGAGTCTTATTCAACCAAGATCGACAAGTATTCAGTTCAGGCAAAAACCAAAGATTGATATAGATACTTGGTTAAGGATGGGTGAAGCGGCAAATGCTATCTGCCAAGAAATGGGATGGGTCATTAGTAGTCCTAAGACTGCTGCCGAATGGTCATTAATTTATGAAGCTATGGAGAAAGCAAGAGAAGGCAATCAGTAAGATACGCCATCAAAAAACCCCGCCGAAGCAGGGCTTTATTACTAGCTCAAGGCTTGGAAATACTAACCAATAGGTCAAATATCAAAACCGAACCGACCCGTCGCCGAATTGGTCCAATATCAAAACCGCGTCGACCCTTCGAGCTACAGGTCCAATATCAAAACCGCGTCTCGAATTGCTAATTGGTCCAACATCAAAACCACGTGGTCTGTAATTAGGGTGAATGATTTGTTTAAAACCATCAAGTTTGGCAAAAACACCCCCACCGGAAAATGCAGCTAATTGGTCAAGAGTGAGTTCAGTGGTGTTCATTTTATTAGAGAGTTGTGAGGGATTAATCCCTTCGATGTATTTACTATCTCTCAAACAAAAGAAAACTATATTGATCTAGTTCAATGACAACTGTGAGGTTGGTCACAAACGTAAAAAAGTGATCAGCAAATCTTAGATTTCCTTGAAACGCTGCCAACCGATGGTTCTTATAAAGTTGATGCTGAAGCTGCTACTAATTGGTTTAACTGCTTTTGCTTGATGGGCGAGCTAGGTCTACGACCAATTGAAGTGAATCACTTACAGGTTTTATTCGATTCAATTAAGAAAGAAGATTATTATATAAAAAGGCTACTAATAGCGTATGAAAGGATCTCATCCTTATGGGATGAAGGGTTAGTGTTCATTAGTTTGTAGAAATGCATTTAGTGCTGTTGGAGAGCCAACAAGCTCTGCCTATTGGATATTACAGTCGATCAACTCTTTATAAAGTTAGGCGTGATGGCTGGTTAAAGCCTTATGAAGTCAGTATTGAAGGCAAAACTTACCCTGACATGCACCCAAGAGGTCACTCTCAATTAGATGTATACCTCAAAGGAATCTTGCAATGGAGGCCAAGTAATCCGATTAGCAAGATGAGCTATGTGGACGTGTAAGTTTATTGTCTACAAGTTTGAGAGGTTGACGCTAGATAAAAATCGAGCCCTCAGACGACCCATATAAAAGGCTCTAAGAAGAACCTATTTTCAACTTTCTAAAAGAGGAGCTATGATCCACCTTTCACCACCTCTTGCGTATACGCCAAATGCATTTTTGGCTCTATAGATAATGTAAGCCTTTCCCCATTGGTTATATTCTCCAATTGTAGAAATGATTACGGTTGATTCAATTTGAAAAGAATCAGGATCTCTAAGTAATTTTTTTAATTGACTAAAAAAGGAGCCTTTTAAGACTCCTTCTTAATTAAATCTACCTTTGTGAAAGTTATATCTTATTCTCTACGTTAACATTCTCTTTTTTATCTTCTTTTATATCTAAATAAGGAGGTAAAACTATCGGTAAGATCACACTAGAAGGCAATACAATGCATCCACCTAGCGTAACCCCGCCATTAATGCTTTCAAGCTCATGATTTTCGAGTTCTTGATCAAGAAATGCTGTGTTATTCTGAAGTTCAGGATTTTTCATTGTTTTTAGATGGTTGTGAGGGTTGAATCCCTTCGATGTACTTACTATCTCTCAAATAAAAGAAGACTGTAATGATCTGCTTCAATGACAACTGTGAGGTTGTTCACAAGTTATATTTCAAGTTTTTACTTCTCTCAGAGTACAACAATAACCACTGCTAGAAAGAAAAAAGTATAGAGAGGAATCTCTTGCCAGAAGAAGAACTAAATCAAGAGCTCTCAAGCGATGAGTTAAAAGATGCTGTGGGCGGTATGACGGCACTCGGAGGTCTTGCGGCATTATTTAGGCAAAGAGGGAATTTTAGAAAAAATACTCAAGTTCCTAATTTTATACCCGATGGTAGGAATGACGGAAAATAAATCCGATCGTAATTTGATTCTCTAATTTGTTTTTAGAAAAAAGAGAAGGTTGCTAATTTTTAGTTGTTAGTGAAAGTCACCCTTTTATCCCCTAGGGACGAGGTGATTACTTGTGCTTGCGAGTTGGTCGATCAGCAAGAAGGGGAAAGTTGTAAGCGTTTCATTTCACATGCCTTTTAAATATTTGGATCTATAGGTAATCCTAAGGCTGGTCTGGAGCTAGCGTCATCAGACCCTATCCTCTTTTTAACTTCTCCTTCTTCCGCGCTAAGGACTGCACCACCAGGTACAAAAGGTGCGGCTAAATTATTGGTTTTTATTTGACCAACACGGATTCTGGTACTTGCGCCCCCAGCAACATCTTTCAGTTCGTCATCAGATAGTTCTTGGTTGATTTTTTCTTCTGACATGTTTGTTCTCAGATTGACATCTTATATATAACAGAGATATGACGTGGCAAAAGAGATCGTTAAAAAAGCCCTGCCGAAGCAAGGCTTGATTTCGTAAACATTATAATAAAAGCCTTTAATGGCTATCTAGAAAAAGATTTTCCCTTAGAAGCTCCAAACCTTATGTTTGTTGCTGCTTTTGCAACCAACTTACATTTCTACCTTGCTTGAAACTAGTACTTAGCAAAGATACTTGATTCGACTTTTGATCAAAATGAGTGCCAGATTTGAAGCCATCAAATTTAACAAAAATAGCTCCGCCATTAACTTCAGATAGTTGATCAAGAGTTAGTTCGTTCTTGTTCATTTTTTTAGATAGTTGTGAGGGGTGAATCCCTTCGATGTACTTACTATCTCTCAAATAAAAGAAGACTGTAATGATCAGCTTCAATGGTAACTGTGAAGTTAGTCACAAGCTGAATACACCATAAAGAAGCCCCACTTAAGTAGGGCTTCTGAAGTGAAATAAAGTTTGTTATTCCTATTAATCATCATCCGTTACACTTTTTGCAAGTTTAGATCCGACATAAGCAATACCACCAATTGCCAAAATTGGTGCAGTATAAGGACTACTAGCTAAAGCTATCGCGTAATTCCAAAAGCCTCCATTAATAGTTGCTAATTCATCCACGTTTAACTCTTGATCTTGGATGTGAGTGTTTTGTTCAGTCATTGGTTTGAGATAGTTGTGAGGGTTGAATCCCTTCGATGTATTTACTATCTCTCTAATCCAAGGTTGTTGTATTGATCTAATTCAATGGCAACTGTGAAGTTAATCACAAGCTGAATATGCCATCAAAAAGCCCCGCCGAAGCAGGGCTTGATTTACCAGGTCATCGCTGGAGGAATACTAACCAATTGCTTTAATATCAAAACCACGTCTACCAACAGGTCCAATATGAAAACCACGTCTTCCAGAGCTATAGATAGATAAAGGTAGGCGTTCAGTACATGTTTCTCCATTTGGTCCTTGAGC
>QCFH01000012.1 GCA_003278345.1 Prochlorococcus sp. AG-363-C02
GCGATCTCAGAGAATTCAAATTTTCTATCCAAACTTTATCCAAACTTGAGAAATGATAAAAAAGGAAGAAGAAAAGCCACTTAGCAATAAAGAGGACAGGAAAGAAAAGAATGAGAATTCTCTACTGAATTATGAATGCGACGAAAATGACGATGGTGCAGACTGGGAGAGTTAAAAGAACTAAGCAATGAAATATCGCATCACTAGACACGATGGAGAGGAAGACGAGATCACATCTCAGATTTTTGACAACTACGATGATGCCTATGACTTGCTAGAGGAGATCTGTGGAGATATGTGCTGCTCTGATGCTGACTATGAAGATCAACCTTACTATGAAATAGTTGAGATGAAAGAGTGAGCATACCTATCAATAAAGGGATCTCCGCTTTTGATCAAATAAATTCGTTAATTCTTTATAGGTATGGGCATCATCTTCCCACCACCTTGATCATCATCATCTTCAAATGAGAAGAAGATAACCACTATTCCTAAAGTCGCCATAAACAATGAATAAGAGATAACTGCAAATTCACTCATTTCTTTTTAGTTACTAATTTCGAAAAAGACTATCAGAAGTAAGAAAAGATAATGTGCCTAATTTTACAACCGCATTTTTTTAGGAGGGTTTTGATTAGAACTATTCTCACTCCTATATAATTGATGTATACCTTCTAACTGATTATAAATAGCTAACAATTGTGCGCTGACATGGTCAATATTTTCAATGCCCTGTAAGTCAAAAATAATCCTTTCAATTCGATTCTTTGATTCGATTAAAACATGGCACTCTCTAGTTCCTGATTCGTATAGCATAAGCTTAAGCACTCAATTTTAAGAAGAAATATTTAAGGGAAAAGCTATAGAAAAGATGTCAAAATTAATATAGAAACTCCAATCATAGCCAACCTGCCATTAAAGATTTCAGCTTTTCTAAGATTAGAGAAAGACATAGTTCTAAGCTAAGAAGTCTTAAACGCTAATTAAGTTAACAAAGCGACAGCGAACATATCTGTAGCTATTAATGCTCTTATTTATTAACAACGAGAAAATCCAAAATGAATATCCTATTTAGTATATATCACTACATAATTCATCCTAAAGATGTCAGCCTTTAGGAATAAATACTTTCCATAATATATTTTTGTAGCATTAGATACATCTCAAAAATAATAGATATTTATCTTTATTTCAACCCAAAAATTACATCATGGAAGCCATAAGTCTAAAAAAGCAAAATTCAATAAGAAAAGCAATTACAAGAAAATTTAAGGAAGCCAAGCCATCCGCAATTGGCTTTCAAAGGGATACTTTTAAGCCTTATCTAAAAGTCAATAAATCAAATCTTAAAAAATCTCTTTAAACAATGGATGATAATCAAGACTTTTACGAGAAAAGTCCTGACCTTTATGAAGAGGTCTTAGTTTCCGAATCCTTAGATCAATACGAAGGTCTTTTGAATCGCTCCAAGAGTACTAAAGCATATCTAAAAAACATTACTAAGGAAGTTTCACGCCAAGAGTCATCCTAAAAACCAATCTGCCATTGTCGTGATAACAAAATGAAAACGATTATCGTTCTAATCCTTTGATAGGGTCGAAAATGTTTGGTCTTACCTAAAAGATGGGACAAAAATGGTTGATTTCAGGTTCACCAGGGTGCGGAAAGACCACCTGGATACTTAACACAATCAAACGCAATCAAGGTAATTGCGGATATTTACGTCTCACTGAGCAGGCTAATAACGGTCAAGAAAAATCACCTGAATCTCTAATTGATTACACATTCTTAAAAGATCAGGTTCCTCATCTACAAGACTTATCGGGCTGTCCTGATATCTCAATTTCAAAGCACAAAGACTCACTAATTTTAATTGAGCTTTCACAATCCCAATCACCTGAGAAATCAGAAGCAGTCGGGATAAATCCTTACATCAAGAGTCAACTCGAGTCCTTAAAGCTGCAACCTGATAGGCACCTACACTTTGGTCGAGACTCAGAATTACCAAATAATGACACATTGGTTTTCAAAGACCTTGCATCTTGGAGCCTCAACCTTACCCAAAGCGTCTGGGATCCACAGAGTCTGAATACCTTTTGGTTTGAGCTTGTGAATGGAGCCTATGGAGATGTTTATAGAGCCAAGGGTCTCATGAACTTGCCCGATGGACAGTCTATTTTCTTCAACTGGATTGTGAGTCAAAAAGGGTCACAGTTTCTTCCACTAAAAACAGTTTCCCCCCCTAATGGCAGGCCTGAACGACCATCAGGGCTTGTCATACAAGGACAAGGACTTGATTGCATAAACATTCAGTCAACGATCAATCTCTGCCTGCTAAACGATGCCTTACTCGAAATGCATCAAATGCCTCTACGAGATCGACAATCAGAAGCACTTCGCGCAAGCTAATCATCATGAAACATGCAATTATCTCCTGCCTACATGCCAACCTAGCTGCTGTAAAAGCAGTGCTAAATGATATTGATCAAAAAGGAATTAGCGACATCACCTGTCTTGGTGATTTAGTGGGCTATGGGCCACAACCGAATGAAGTAGTAGATCTAGTACGAGAACGTGATATTGCTAGCTGTCAAGGGTGCTGGGATGAAGATATTATTGAGGGTCTTAATGCATGCGAATGCAGCTACCCATCTCAACTAGCTGAAAAGCGTGGACATCTAGCTCATGAGTGGACAGCAGAACAATTAACAGATATCAACAAAGATTTTCTAGCAAGTTTGCCAACATCAATACGTAGAGATCGCATCCTGTTTGTTCATGGCAGTCCCAATAGCCAACATGAGTATCTTCTACCTGACATGAATGCATTTGCAGCACTTGAAAGAGTTGAGAAAGCCGGAGCTGATACCTTATTTTGTGGACACACTCATCAACCTTATGTACGTGAACTAAAAAATGGATCAATTCGTGTGAGGCTACAAAACACGTCTAATCACAATGCAGAAGAAAAAGAAATAAACTTACCGATGCGAAAAATAGTCAATGCAGGATCAGTAGGCGAACCTCGTCATGGTAGTACTAATGCCACCTATGTAATCCATGATGATGTTACTGGAGAAGTTGAGATCAAAGAGGTGGCCTATGACATCGGACTAACATGCCAAGCCATTATTGATGCCGGATTACCACGAATATTCGCATGGAGGCTGAGTCATGGCTTTGAATTTGCTGAGCAAGCCGAAGATGCTAGTCATGTTTGCGAACGATGATTGAGCGCTGGGCACTAGTGAGTGGTCTAAAAGGTGACCTAGAAACCTACGAGCTGATTCAACGTGATTTAAAGAAGGCTCGCGGAGTTACGGCCTTATTTGTCCTGGGAGATATGGTCGGGCCAGAACGCAACTGCGATGCATTGTTAAATCGACTACAGAATCCACGACGTGATGAGTTACAACCTCAATGCATTTATGGCTGGTGGGAAGAGCAACTACTTACAGAGCAGGGACTACGTGGCCAGCAAAAGGCCGATGCTTTGCGACTAAATCAAGGACAAGAAGCAGTAACAGCCTTATTGAATGCCGTTGATACCTATCATCTCAAATGGCTATCATCACTTCAATTTGGCTTCATTGAATTGGACTGCGGTCTAATTCACGGAAGCTCAGCAGATATTGGAGATAACCTTACACCAGAAACCTCTCCGCTAATTCTTATTGATCGCCTCACTCGACTTGATGTAAACAGATTATTTACAGCACACAGCACTAAACAATTTCATCTTGAGCTCACTGGGGGAGGGCTCGATTCACAGGTAAAAGACTTGAATGGCGAAAGTCAATATCAGCAGAAAGTATCTAAACAAAGCATCATTGGGATTGGAGCAGGGGCGAATTACACCATCTATGACATTGGTAGTGATGAAACACACTTTCTGACCGTTGGTGGTCAGTACAATACAAAAGGGAAGGGTTTTGCATAACAAGCATTCTTATAAGTAATTCTTATTTGCTTCAAATACTAATTAGATAGAGTAAAGAAATGAGGGTGAGATTGTTAATCCATCCACACATCACAATATCGCTTAGATCCGCTGGCATTACAAGGACTACGTTACTGGCCAATGAAGAGTAATCCAAATTTTTCTCAAATGACCTCTCCTAATTATGAGGCAAGTTAACCCAGTAAGCCTACTTATTAGATCAAGTAAAGAACAAATTGTTCTATGGATGTTCGAAAGGTTTTTTAAAAAATATGATTTCTAGCTACTCATGTCACTAGTGTGAAATTCATGAGCAAGTTCAATATCTTCAAGATCTTGTTTTGTTAATTCATAGTTCGACCCATCTCTCTTCAGCTTTTCTTCTACCCAAGCAATACATTCCTCCAGATTTGGATATTCAGGTTTTTTGCTTACAATCCAATCTTGTAATTGATTAGAAACAAACCAGGTAAATTTCAACTC
This sequence comes from Prochlorococcus sp. AG-363-C02, assembly GCA_003278345.1. Lineage (GTDB taxonomy): Bacteria > Cyanobacteriota > Cyanobacteriia > PCC-6307 > Cyanobiaceae > Prochlorococcus_E. Next base: position 4,424 of record QCFH01000012.1, read on the forward strand.
CATAAAATAATTCAAATTTTAGTGGTCATATTAGAACAAATAAGAATGATTATCATTACCGTTTCACAGAGCTTTAATTCCATTGCAAACCATTCCACGAAACTTCCAGGAGTAATAGGGAAGCCAATAAGCGTTTCAGATATCCTTTCTAGCTATTTTTGAAACTATCAACTATTTGAGGGAGAATAAAAGCAAGTTTTAATGCTGGATGGATGGGAATCCAAAAGGAAACTCATTCTAGCAAAATTCTAGCAAGCATAAAGACCTCCTAATCCCTTGTCACAACTGGAATATGACTGAACCTAACTACTGGTTAATGAAGTGTGAGCCTTGAGTAATAGCAAGCACTTAAATAATGAAATTATCATCTCTTCAGCAATACGGGATCGTTACTACAAATTATTGGGCGTTCACTCTGACAGATGGCGCACTTCGCATGTTGGTGGTTTTTCATTTTCATCAACTTGGCTATACAGCTTTAGAGATTGCATTTCTTTTTTTGTTTTATGAGTTCTTTGGGGTCATTACTAATCTCTATGGCGGCTGGATTGGTGCTCGATATGGCCTACGACTAACTCTCTGGGCAGGCACACTTCTTCAAATCAGTGCTCTTTTGATGCTGGTTCCTGTTGCTGCAAGTTGGCCGAAATTTCTAAGCGTTAGTTATGTCATGGTTGCGCAAGCAATTAGTGGTATTGCTAAAGACCTCAACAAAATGAGTGCAAAGAGTGCAATCAAAACAGTCGTACCTGAAACCCCTGAAGAAGAACAAAAAGGGAAAAAGAAGTTGTTCAAATGGGTTGCTGTTTTAACAGGATCAAAGAATGCCCTAAAGGGTGTTGGGTTTTTCCTAGGTGGAGCATTACTAACTGGCTTTGGTTTTAATAAAGCGGTTGGGGTAATGGCGATTGGCTTGGCGTTGTCATTTCTTATGACATTGATCTTGCCGGGTGATATTGGACGGATGAAGGAAAAACCAATATTTAAGGACCTTTTCTCAAAATCAAAAGGAATTAACACTCTCTCGACTGCACGTTTCTTTCTCTTCGGAGCTAGAGATGTGTGGTTCGTAGTCGCATTACCTGTTTTCCTCGAGACATCACTTAATTGGAACTTCTCTGAGATTGGAGCTTTCCTAGGCCTATGGATTATTGGCTACGGTTTTGTACAAGCATTGGCCCCAACTTTAAGAAATCTTTGGGGGAAGAAGTCGAGCCCAGGAGTTTCAACGGTTCAGTTCTGGAGTGCTTTGCTGATGGGGATACCTGGACTAATAGCCATTGCATTATGGAGACAGAATGATCCAAGCATTGCCATTACTACTGGTTTAATTGCGTTCGGAATAGTTTTCGCAATGAATTCTTCTATCCATTCATTCATGGTTTTGGCTTATACAGATGTTGAGAATGTAAGCCTCAACGTTGGCTTCTATTACATGGCAAATGCGGCAGGCAGGCTTCTTGGGACGCTTCTTTCAGGAGTTTTGTTTGTACTGGGAGATACTCCTTATTTAGGCATGCAGATTTGTTTGTGGTGTTCCAGCTTATTTATCCTCTGCTCATGGTTGAGCAGCCTTCAGCTTCCTTCACTAAAGAACTCTGGATGTGTTAATTAAATAGTCTCACAATCCAAAGAGATCACTTCTGCACTGCCCAGGAAACGTTTTGAATAATATTTTCTATAAGCTGAGATCTGTTGGCTATTAGTAATCAAAACTTGATTGAAATAGAATAAAGAAATGAGGGTGAGAATGTTAATCCATCCACACACCATCCACACATCGCAATATCGCTGAGATCCCATGGCACAACAGGAACCACGCTACTGGCTAATGAAAAGCGCACAATCAGCTTTAGCAAGGGATCTCAGCTATTGACCAAAATCCATTCGAACTTTATTCAAACTGATAAGCAATCGCTTGAGGTATTATTCATTGTCAAAGCAATAAGTATCTTTGTGCCATTGGGAGCTCTTTTGCAGGTTCACATGTAAGCAACTCTCCATCTGCAAAGACTTCATAGGTTTGGGGGTCAACATCGATTGCAGGCAAAGCACTGTTTAGCTGCATACTTTTTTTAGAAATCTCACGAGTATTTTTAACACTTACACAGGTTTTTTGTAGACCTAGAGTTTTGGGAACACCTGAATCGATAGCTGCTTGACTAAGGAATGTAAGAGAACTTGAAGCCAAGGCACGTCCAAATGATCCAAACATTGGTCTTCCATAAACTGGTTCTGGTGTTGGTATAGATGCATTGGCATCACCCATCTGCGCCCAAGCAATAGAGCCTCCTTTAATGACAATCTCTGGCTTAATACCAAAGAACCCTGGCTTCCATAAGACTAAATCAGCCAATTTACCTACTTCTATTGAGCCAATATATTTACTCATGCCGTGTGCGATAGCAGGGTTAATCGTTACTTTTGCTATATAACGTTTTAACCTGTGATTATCATTACGACTTGAATCCTCAGCAAGAGGGCCACGTTGAACTTTCATTTTATGAGCAGTTTGAAAAGTCCGTGTAATAACTTCCCCCACTCGTCCCATGGCTTGAGAATCACTTGCAATGATTGAAAATGCACCTAAGTCATGAAGAATATCTTCTGCTGCAATTGTTTCTCGACGTATACGCGATTCAGCAAAAGCAACATCTTCTGGAATTTTTGGGTCCAAATGATGACACACCATCAGCATGTCTAAATGTTCTTCAAGTGTATTAAGCGTATAAGGTCGTGTTGGGTTAGTGCTACTTGGGAGAACATTACCTTGCCCACAAATTTTGATGATATCTGGCGCATGTCCTCCTCCAGCTCCTTCCGTATGAAATGTATGTATTGTCCTGCCATTAATTGCTCTAATGGTATCTTCTACAAATCCAGCTTCGTTAAGCGTGTCAGTATGGATACACACCTGAACATCCATGCGATCAGCTACCTCTAAACAGCAATCGATTGAAGCAGGGGTTGTGCCCCAATCTTCATGAAGCTTCAATCCACATGCTCCTGCCACAACTTGTTCTGCTAGTGCACCAGCACGACTAGCATTCCCTTTCCCAAAGAAACCCAAGTTAACAGGAAAAGCTTCTGCTGCTTGCAACATTCGTGAAATATGAAAAGAGCCAGGAGTACAGGTAGTTGCGTTAGTGCCTGTGGCTGGTCCAGTACCACCACCAAGCATTGTTGTTATGCCACTGGCTAAAGCTGTTTCAATCTGTTGAGGGCAAATGAAGTGAATATGCGTATCAATACCTCCAGCAGTCAAGATGTTCCCTTCACCTGCAATCACTTCTGTACTAGGACCAATAATAATTTTCACAGCTTCTTGAGTGTCAGGATTACCAGCCTTTCCAATCCCAACAATTCTCCCATCTTTTATCCCAATATCAGCTTTTACTATTCCCCACCAATCAAGAATTAGGGCATTAGTTATTACAGTATCAACGGCACCATGCTTTCTACTTTCCTGAGATTGCCCCATACCATCTCTTATAACTTTGCCTCCTCCAAATTTGACTTCATCGCCATAAACAGTATGGTCATGTTCAACCTCAAGTATTAAGGAAGTATCTGCTAGGCGTAAACGATCTCCTGTCGTTGGACCATAGGTTTCTGCGTAAGTACGTCGACTGATGTGATAAGACATGAATCTTTAAATAATTGAGCCGTTAATTAATCCATTAAAACCAAAGATTCTTTGATCTCCTGCAAAAGGAACAAGCCTTACATCGCGAACATCTCCAGGTTCAAATCTAATTGCAGTACCCGCAGGAATATCAAGTCTTTTCCCAAGAGTTTGTTCTCTATCAAAAGAAAGAGCTTGGTTTGCTTCGTAAAAATGGAAATGCGAACCCACTTGAACAGGTCTATCTCCTTTGTTTGAAACAGAAATTGTAGTAACTGGTCGTCCAGCATTTAATACAATTTCACCATTTTCAGGAATTAATTCACCTGGGATCAGAGTTTTCATTTTCTTAACGAATTGGATTATGCAAAGTCACAAGCTTTGTCCCATCAGGGAAAACAGCCTCTATTTGAACTTCATTCACAAGTTCAGGTATCCCTTCCATTACCTGATCTCGACTAAGCCAAGAAGTTCCTTCTGACATTAAATCCGAAACCGTTTTACCATCTCTCGCGCCTTCAAGAACTTGAAAACTTAACAAGGCAACTGCTTCAGGGTGGTTGAGTTTGACTCCACGATTAAGCCTTCGCTCTGCAAGAAGAGCTGCCGTGACAATATGAAGCTTATCTTTTTCCTGGGGACTTAGACGCATAGGTTTACTAAATCTAAATTCTATTTTCGCAATACAAATGACTTAGAAAAGTTCTTTATGAACATTTAGTTGTTTTCCTGAAGAGGCCAGAATCGTATTTCCTCGGGAGTGCTCAAACCTCTTCCTTTTCTAATTGCCGACCATATTCTTAAAAACCAAAATCTTGCTTGCTGCGTTGACTCACCTAAATACCGAGCAGATATTCCTTTAGTAAGAGCAGTACAACTCATTGTTCCACTTAGATTCTTTCTGAGAGATCTACAATCATTTACCAACTGATCTATTTGTTTTCTTTCAAATTGACTAGGTGCTATCCAAATCAAAGATCCAAAAACAGGGTTGGAAGATAATCCATGTTCTGAAGTAAGTGAATTGCCTGAAAGTTCTAACTGATCAACAAATTCCCAATTACTAGAATGTCTAGTCTTTCTTATGATCTCAACTTTTGATCGCCAGGCACCATTACCTAAAGTTTCTCCAGACGCTGTCCTCCCTAAGCGAACAACTTCTGCACTCAAGAAACTTGCCTCTAGTGCCAATTGAACTCGCGTACATTGTTCAAAAAGAGCGCCATCAAACATCACAAGTTCCTGAGGTATCCACTCAAGATCTCCTCCTTCCTCAATACTAAAATTGCAGACTTGTTTTGCATATACTCCTTCAGGATAGATTTTTGAACGTCCAACTGTTCCATAAACTTTTTGAGCAGCAACTGTTGTCATAAGTGCACTGCTTTCCTTTTCAGATTTAACATTGAGTATTAATTCATCACCACCAATTAATCCTCCTGCAGTATGAAGAATAGGTATCTCACAACGTCCATCTTTATGACTTATGGCTTTCATTAACTTAAAAGGAGCATTAAAACTGCTTTTATGGAGAGTCAGACAATCACCGAGAGATCTTTTTGAAAAACAAAGATCACATCTACCTACCCATACATCTTTTTTACTCATAGAACCATAATTTCACTTTCGAGAGTATTTTGATTAATCTACTCTCATTGGATCTTCTTTTTCAGATCATACACTTGAACAACAACGCAATTGTGCTAACTCATCGTTTGCAAAATGATAATAAAGATCATTCCCATACTCTTGAGTTAACTGCTCAAGAAAGAAAGAAATTACGTGGAAGAAGAATGACTTTATGTGGAGTGGAGTTGCTTTTACAGTTACCACGAGAAGGTCCTTTAATACCAGGAGATCTACTACTAGGAGAAAACACTTCTTATAGAGTTCTTATAACTGCCGCAATAGAAGACTTATTAGAAGTTAGTGCATCTTCAACTTTGCAACTAATGCAAGCTTCATATCACCTTGGCAATCGTCATGTTGATTTAGAGGTACAAGAAACTAACCTTTTCCTTGAATCAGACCCAGTACTAAAAAAAATGCTTCTTGAAAGAGGACTTTTTGTTAAAAGCATTAGGAAAGCTTTTTTCCCTGAGGGAGGAGCATATGCACATGCTCACTCAAATTAAATAATGACTTCTCTGGGAATGCTCCAACTAGTAAGCCCTGCATTACCAGTAGGTGGATTTAGTTACTCAGAAGGACTTGAATGGCAAATACAAAAAGGGAAAATTAACAATGAATCTACTCTTTATGAATGGTTAAAAGCTGAACTACTAAGAGGTCAAATTAGGCTTGAAGCCTCTGCACAATCCTTCATCAGAGACTCTCTAGAAAAATGTCACCGCAATAATAAAAAGGATGCAATAGCAAATTTAGTTGAATGGGATAATTGGCTATTAGCTTTAAGAGACTCCGATAAAATACGTGATCAACAAAAGCAAATGGGGAAATCTCTTATGCAATTATTAGAGAAACTTGGATCTTCTCTTCCGGAGGAAACGAAAAAATTTTCCTGGCCATCAGCTTGGGGATGTGGAGGTTTTTTTTGGCAATTATCAAAACTTGAAGTTATTGAAGGTTATCTTTACAGCTGGGTAGCCAATCAATTAAGTGCAGGGATTAGGCTTATGCCTCTTGGACCAACAGAAGCACAACAAATACAATATTCGTTATTATATTTAATTGAAACAGAGGCAAAGGAGCTACTTACTAAAAATCCGCATCAACTTTGGACAGGAGATGTTGGGGCAACCATTGCGCAATCATCTCATTCAGAGCTTTACTCAAGATTATTTCGAAGCTAATGACAAGCAAATTAAGGCTAGGAGTAGCAGGACCAGTTGGCTCTGGCAAAACAGCTCTTATAGAAAGTCTATGCAAAAAGCTCAGAGACAAACTCGAATTAGCAGTTGTTACAAATGATATTTTTACCAAAGAAGATGCTCAACACCTTACTCGCTGCGGTGCACTCCCTCCTGAAAGAATTAAAGGGGTAGAAACTGGTGGGTGTCCCCATACTGCGATTCGTGAAGACTGCTCAATCAATCGTGCTGCTGTAGAGGAATTAGAAAAAGAGTTTCCAAAGCTTGATCTAATATTTGTAGAAAGTGGAGGAGACAATCTAGCCGCAAGCTTCAGCCCAGAATTAGTAGACATATGTATTTATGTGATTGATGTAGCAGGTGGAGATAAAATTCCCAGGAAAGGAGGTCCAGGAATTACAAGATCTGATTTACTTGTGATTAATAAAATTGATCTTGCAGATTTTGTAGGTGCAAACCTAAAAATCATGGAAGAAGACACATTAAAAATGCGAGGGGCACTTCCATGGTGCTTTACTGACATCAAACATGAGAAAGGACTAGATAAAGTTATCGAATTTCTGTTAAATCAAATACCAAAAACATAAAAAAGGTATTCATAAATACAGTTAAGAACTATTTTCTTCTACAAATTGCTTTATCTGTAAGATTAGATACAAAGATAAGTCGTACTGTTAATTAACTTCCTTAAACAATATTTAAGCAGAGCTTAAAGGCTCATCAATTTTCATTAATGAATCTCTCAAGGAAAATCTTTACAGGCATTGCAACAGCAGCAATGGCAACAACGGTTACTGCCTGTGGCGGCTCAGACTCATCGGGTAATTTTGATGATTCCGTGACTGTTGGTATCCTTCATTCCCTTTCAGGGACAATGGCTATTTCTGAATCTACGCTTGTCGATACTGAGAAGATGGCTATTGAAGAAATCAATGCTTCTGGAGGTGTTTTTGTAGATGGAAAATTTCATAAAATTGAATATATTGTTGAAGACGGTGCCTCTGACTGGCCAACTTTTGCAGAAAAATCTAAGAAGCTAATAGACCAAGATAAAGTCCCTGTTGTATTTGGTGGTTGGACATCTGCAAGTCGTAAAGCAATGCTTCCAGTTTACGAATCTAAAGATGCTTTTCTTTATTACCCAATCCAATATGAAGCTCAAGAATGTTCAAACAATATCTTCTATACAGGTGCAACTCCTAACCAACAATCCGAGCCTGCAACAGAATTTATGTTTAAGCGCTCACCTGCAGCGGGAAAACCCTTTTTCCTTGTAGGTTCTGACTATGTCTTCCCAAGAACTTCTAATACAATTACTAAAGCTCAAGTAAAAGCACTAGGAGGCAAGGTAGTAGGTGAAGATTATTTGCCTCTAGGTAATACCGAAGTAGCTCCAATTATTTCAAAAATAAAAGTAGCTCTTCCTTCAGGTGGAATAATTATCAACACCTTAAATGGTGATCAAAACGTTGCCTTTTTCAAGCAAATTCAAGATGCAGGTATTACTCCTTCTAATGGCTACTACGTCATGAATTATTCAATTGCTGAAGAAGAAATTAGTACAATTGGGCCAGAATTTCTTGAGGGGCATTATGGTGCATGGAATTATATGATGTCTATTGATTCAGTTGCTTCCAAGAAATTTGCTGCAAGATTTAAGAAGAGATGGGGTGCAGATCGAGTGGTAGCCGACCCTCAGGAATCTGCTTACAACATGGTTTATCTTTGGAAGCAAGCCGTAGAGAAAGCCGGTACATTTGATGATAATGCTGTTAGGGAAGCTTTGGTTGGTGAAAAATTTGATGCTCCCCAAGGTCCTGTAGAGGTTATGCCTAACCATCATTTATCTCAAACAGTGAGAATAGGTCAAATAAATTCAGAAGGTGGATTTACAATTCTTGAGGAAACAGGAGTTGTTCTTCCACAAGCATGGAATCAAAAACATCCAAGTTCTAAAGGCTATGCTTGTGATTGGACAGATGCTTCAAAAGGTGAGAAATATAAACTTTAATAAAGTCCTTCCCCTTTATAAATAGACTCCAGGAGGATCATTTTTTATGGTCCTCCTTAAAACTTCATGAATAAATAATGCAACTTATTATAGAAAGTCTTTTCAACAGTGTGGCTATAGGTTCTGTATTGCTTATTGCAGCACTTGGTCTTGCAATTGTTTTTGGATTAATGGGTGTCATTAATCTTGCTCATGGTGAATTAATGATGGTTGGTGCCTATTCAACTTATGTAATCCAATTGATTTTCAAATTGCCAATCCTAAAACCTTTTTATGATATCTATGTTCTTGTAGCCATAGTAGTTGCTTTTATTGTTAGTGGCGTTGTGGGAATCCTACTAGAGCGAACAGTAATCAGACGCTTATACGGAAGTCCTCTTGAAACACTGCTAGCGACATGGGGAGTAAGTCTTATTCTTCAACAATTTGTCAGGAGTGTACCTTTGGCCTATGCCACAGGCTTTGTAGTCACGATTTTTATTTCTTTGCTTTTTTCAACTTTCACTCCTAAAAAATTATTCCAAGGTAGTAGAGGAAAACTAATTAAAGCAGGTGCTTTGAGCACTTCTGCTGTTGCAGGAGTTTTAACCGCAGGGTTGTTAGCTTCACTAGTTAGCAAGTTAAGTAGAGCAAGTGCAAGAAATGTTGACGTTACAGCTCCTGCCTGGATGAGAGGAGGCATTGATTTGTTTGGAATGACATTCCCAAAAACACGTTTACTTATTATTTTTATCACTATTATTTCTGTTATTGCTGTTAGTTTCTTTCTGAACAAGAGTGTGTGGGGAGTGCGAATTCGTGCTGTAACTCAAAATCGAGAGATGAGTGAATGCTTAGGGATTTCTACAGAAAACGTAGACCTTATAACTTTTGGGATTGGTTCAGGTCTTGCTGGAATTGCAGGAGTTGCTGTTTCACTTCTTGGTTCAGTAGGACCAAATGTAGGTGTTAATTATATTGTTGGATGCTTCATGGTTGTAGTTCTAGGAGGGGTTGGAAATCTTTTGGGAACTGTAATTGCTTCTTTTTCTATAGGATTATTAACAGACATTATTGGATCAGGGAGGCTTCTAACTATTTGGCCAAATATGCCTCATCAATTGGCTTCGACAGTTGATTTTTTCTCGACAACAAGCATGGCTCGTGTCATGGTTTTTGCTTTAATAGTCGCCTTTCTTCAATATCGACCAGCAGGATTATTCCCTCAAAAAGGGCGCATGATGGAGTCTTAGCTTATGAATAATTCACATACTTTAAAAGGAAGACTATCATTATTTATTTGGATAGTTATCATTGCAGCATTAGTTTCTGCTCCTTCGATACTTCCAGTTTTTAGACTTAATTTATTAGGTCGTTATTTATCCTTAGCTATTGTTGCCCTTGGGGTAGATCTTATTTGGGGTTTTACAGGCTTATTAAGTCTTGGTCAAGGTATTTTCTTTGCCTTAGGGGGTTATTGCGCTGCAATGTATTTACAACTAAATAGCTCTGGAGATTTTCCAAACGGAATTCCAGAATTTTTTGGATTATATGGTGTCAACAAACTTCCTTTCTTCTGGGAACCTTTTCATTCTTCTCTTTTTACCATTATTGCTATTTGGCTTATCCCAGCTGCAGTAGCCGCTTTATTGGGATTCCTTGTTTTTCGTAACCGTATAAAAGGTGTTTATTTTTCTATCCTTACACAAGCAGCACTTTTAGTTTTCTTTAATTTCTTTAATGGTCAGCAAAAATTAATCAATGGAACAAATGGCTTAAAAACAGATGTGACATTTCTTTTCGGACAATTGGTTGGATCTGAATCTGTTCAAAGATGGTTCTTTTGGGTCACCGCTTTATTAGTAATTTTTGCCTGGTGCTTTTCTAAATGGGTTGTTAGAGGTCTCTTTGGAAATGTATTAATCGGTATACGAGATGATGAGCCTAGAATTCGGTTTACTGGTTATAATCCAACATTATTTAAAACCATTATATTTGCTATAGCTGGCGGTTTGGCAGGTATATCTGGTGCTTTATACACTGTTCAATCTGGAATAGTTTCACCACAGTTTATGACAGTGCCGTTCTCGATAGAAATGGTTATTTGGGTTGCGGTAGGTGGAAGAGGTACTCTGCTTGGGGCAATAATTGGTGCCGTATGCATCAATTATGCAAAAAGTTTGATTAGCGAAGCTCTTCCAGCAAGTTGGATGTTCATACAAGGTGGTTTATTTATTCTAGTTGTAACTGCTTTGCCAGAAGGAGTTTTAGGTTGGATTCAAGGGAATGGTCCTAGAAATCTACTTTCTCGCTTAGGCATCTCAAGGTATTCGACAACATATCCCAAAGTAGAAATAGATCAAACTCAGGAGATAGAGTTATGACAAAATTACTTCTTGAATTAAAGGGGGTTACAGTAAAATTTGGAGGGTTTAAAGCACTCGATGACCTTAATTTATCCTTAAGACCTGGAGAATTAAGAGCTGTAATTGGGCCAAACGGAGCAGGGAAGACAACCTTCTTAGACGTAATTACAGGGAAAGTTAAACCTAATAAAGGTGATGTCTACTTCAAAGGTAAATCACTTTTAAACCAACGTGAACATCGTATAGCAAGGCTTGGCATTGGAAGAAAATTCCAAAGCCCAAGAATATTCGAGAAATTATCTGTTTTTGACAACCTTGCATTGGCAGTTGCATGGCCCAAAAAGCCTATTCCTCTCTTACTAGAATCTACTAAAAGGACTGAAACTGATCAAATTAACCACTTGATGAGCATTATTAATCTGCAAGCAAAGGCAAATGTCATAGCAGGATCGTTATCTCATGGGCAAAAACAATGGCTTGAGATTTCTATGTTGGTCGGTCAAAAACCAGATTTATTACTTGTTGACGAGCCAGTCGCAGGTTTAACTGATGAAGAAACTGACTTAACAGCAGATCTTCTCAAATCACTAGCAGGAGAGAATACCGTTTTAGTAATCGACCATGACATGGATTTTATAAAACGCCTGAATAGTCCTGTAAGCGTTCTACATCAAGGACATGTTCTATGTGAAGGTGACATGCAAACAATTCAGAATGACCCTCGTGTGATTGAAGTTTACTTAGGTCAACCAGAGGAAAATATTTTATGAATTTAATAGAAGTCAAAAACTTAAACACCTACTATGGCGAGAGTCATATTCTACGAAATGTAGACATAACAATCAGATCAGGTGAAATGGTTTGTCTTATTGGTCGTAATGGAGTTGGGAAAACAACACTATTAAAATCTCTAATTGGCTTATTAAAGCCTCGTACAGGAGAGATACTTTTTGAGGGGGACTCAATAATACGAGATCGACCTCACCAAAGAGCACGTTCAGGTATTGCGTATGTTCCCCAAGGTAGAGAAATTATTCCTTATTTAACTGTAGAAGAAAATTTAACCCTAGGGATGGAAGCACTGCAAGGTGGCATTGAGAAAAACAAAAGAATTGATCCCTTTGTTTTTGAATTATTTCCAATACTTAAAGATTTTCTATTTAGAAAAGGTGGCGATTTAAGTGGAGGACAACAACAACAATTAGCAATTGGAAGGGCACTACTAGGTCGCCCAAAAGTGTTATTGCTTGATGAGCCCACAGAAGGTATTCAGCCCAATATAATTAAAGATATTGAAACAGCTATTAAAAGAATTATCAATGAAACTGGTATAGGGGTTTTACTTGTAGAGCAACATTTACATTTTGTCCGACAAGCGGATCGTTATTACGCCATGCAACGTGGAGGGATTGTCGCCAGTGGTCCCACAAGTGAACTTAGTAAAGATGTTATTAGCAAGTTCCTAAGCGTTTAAAGAATTAGAAGTAAGGAAACGTTTGAATAATATTTTCTATCAATTTAGTTCTGTTGGTTATTAGTAATCAAAACTGGATTGAAATAGAATAAAGAAATAGGGGTGAGAATGTTAATCCATCCACACACCATCCACACATCGCAATATCACTGAGATCCCATGGCATCACAGAAATTACCATGCTGGCTAATGAAAAGTGAACCCGATGCCTATAGCATAAACGATTTAAAAAAAGAGAAGGAAACAATATGGGATGGCATTAGAAACTATCAAGCCAGAAATTTAATGCGAACTATGCAGATAGGTGATCAGGTTTTCTTTTATCACTCAAATTGCAAACCACCTGGCATCATAGGCCTAATGGAAGTAATAGAAACTAATTTAATAGACCCAACTCAATTTGATGATCAATCTAAGTACTTTGATCCAAAATCAAAACGAGAAAATCCAAGATGGGATTGTCCGAGACTTAAGTATGTGAAAACCTACGGTGAAATTCTTAGTCTAAAAGAAATTAGCAATATTTTTACACCAGAAGATCTTATTCTAGTTAGGAAAGGTAACAGATTATCCGTGATACCGGTAATTTCAAAAGTAGCAAAAAAACTTTTAGGTATTTTAGAAAATATTGAATAAATATTTCAAACTAATTTCCTTCTCTAAGAATATTTGAACCAAACATATTTCCCACATACAATCTTGTGATTTTTCTTGATTCAACTCCATTCTGCACTAGGAATCCTGCCAATGCAGCTTGAATTAATCTATATTGATCCCAATTTGGATAACGCTCAATAAAGTCATTCATAGCTTCTTTAAGTGGCAAGGGCACTCTAGATTGGAAACTAACTATGGATTTTTCAGAGAGAATTTGTTCATCATTTTGAGATTCATGAACATGAATTTTAGATTGATTGCTATGCATTTTTTTTTTCTTTCTACTACTTCCTCACATCACGAAGAAAACGTCAAGGCATACTTAAGAAAGCAATCTCAATCCATCTCACCCTAAGAACTATTGCCTTTAAAGCGATTCAAGGCTTTTGAAAACCTGTACTTATAGCTGGAAAAATATGAATGTCAACTAAAGGTGAATTCTTATCTTTTTTCCACAGCCAATAGTCTGAGCAAGGAGTGAGAGAAAAAAACTGTGGATAATTTGTGCAAGAAGTCTATAGATTTTCAAAAGCATTTGACACTTTTAAGCTAATTGATTATTTTTTTTCAATTTGAATCCCACATTATTCTCATCACTGAAACAATAGCTTGAGCTGCAGGCTCAGGCCAACAAAGCTCCACAGCTCTTCCATGACAGCCTTCCCCAGATAGAATTAGTTTCAATTTCCAATCTTCCTTAGTTCCATCTATACTGGCCCACCATGGATCTATGTCTATTTCAATAAATATTTTTTCTTCTTTCATTAAACTATTTCGTAAATATTCGTACTGATCAATTAAATTCGAAACAACTGTTTCTAGGCTACTCCACTCGGTTTTTGAAAGCTCCACAGCCCAGTTTTCGCCGCCTATTAAAACAGGGAAATCATTCTTAGATTCATCTAACTCTAATCGCCAACCTTTTCCCTCATGCTGAATCATCCAGGAAGTAAATCGGGCTGATCCTGTTCATCACTCAATTCAATTATTGATCTTTGCACTGGTTTCACAGAAGATTCCTCAAGCAAGCCATCAAAATCATCAAATCTTCGCTGCTTTGCTCTAAAAGCTATTCTTACCGTAGTCAAATACCTATTGCTCGCCTGACGAATAAGGCTTTCGCCTCGTTTAGCAAGATCCTTAGAATCAAAACCAGCCTTAATCACAAAACTCTTCATAAATCCTTTTTATTTTAATGGAGAAAGGCTACTAAAAAGTCAAAATATACTAAATAAAAAGAAATACACACTAAATTAACCTGAGAAAGTAAAAAGTAACTTTAAAAATCTGAGAGGAACACTTGCTATTGATCTTGGAAGTACAACAACTGTTGTGGCATTCCAATCCGAAAACGAATCATCTATAAATTTAATTGACCTGAATCCTATCAGCAGGGTTCCTGGAGAAGTGCCAAGCTTATTGTGGCAATCTAATGACCTTGAACCTTACTTCTTATTTGGCCAAGAAATAGAAAGATTAAGTCCAATAGAAAAGCTATCCCCAAATTTAATTAGTGATTTCAAGCGCTGGATCGGAGTTTCAGAAAGCAAAATTCCTGTTAATTATGCTTTAACACCTGAAAAGGCTGGTGAACTTTTTATTAAAGAAATTTGGAAAAGAATTCCATCAGAATTAGAAATTAAAAAACTTGTTTTAAGCCTGCCTGTTCAGACATACAAAAATTACAGAAAATGGTTGCATTCGGTATGTAGTGAATTAGATGTAGAAGAAATTGCATTGGTTGATGAACCAACAGCTGCAGCAATTGGTGCAGGCCAGGAAGGTGGTTCAAAAATTCTTGTGATTGATATTGGAGGAAGCACCATAGACATGTCTATGGTGCAATTGGAAGGGGGAGAAGGGCAAGCAGAACCAATTGCACAATTAATTCGTTTTAATGGCGAAGATTTAGAAGGTAAAAGCAATCAGGTAAGAAGGGGAGCAAAAGTTCTTGGGAAAGCTGGGCTTCGACTAGGAGGAAGAGATTTAGATAAATGGATTCTTCATCACCTATTTCCAAACATCAAACAAACCGATTTGTTACTTAATACCGCAGAAAGATTAAAATGCAGATTAAGTGATCTGAACATAAATGATAACAAGCAATTATCTGAAAAAGTATTATCAGATCCTATAAATGCTGAAGATTTAGATGTAATAAAATTATCAAGGATTGAATTTGAAGATTTACTAATAAAAAACAACCTATTTAAAAGTCTTTCGAACTTATTAGAACAGACTCTTTCAAGGGGAAGTGCTAGCGGATGCGAACCTGAAGATCTGACAGGAGTAGTACTTGTAGGAGGAGGTTCTCGCATACCTTCAATAAAGAGGTGGCTTTTAACTAAATTTACAAAAGATAAAGTAATAACTCCTCCGCCTATCGAAGCAGTTGCAAAAGGGGCTCTAAAGCTTACACCTGGAGTAATGATTAGAGATGTACTTAATCAAGGAGTTGCATTGCAGTTTTGGGATCAGAAAACCAATAAACATATATGGCATCCTCTTTTCCTTACAGGTCAACCATGGCCTACAACTAAACCTCTGGAAATCATTGTAAATGCAAGCAAAATGAATCAAGAAGAAATTGAACTTAAATTTGCAGATCAAGAAGAAATTGGAATACAAGAAGTAATCTATATAAATGGAATTCCTAGTATTAAGGAATCAACAAATGCTTCCAGTTCAACTCTTACTCCATGGTTAATTAAGCCATTAACTATTAAATTAAATCCTCCAGGTGAAGCAGGATTTGAATGTTTAAAACTATTTTTTTCAATCGATAATCTATGTCAGCTTAACATTGAAGTAATAGATTTGAGAAATCAGAACCAAATAATAAAAAAAGTTTTAGGCCTAATGAAATGAATATAAATAAAGATAACTTATAAATATTTCATACTAAAAATACACCTTCTTCTCCATCTACTGAATTAAGCCTAAGTTCTATTGATTCACTTTTTTTGGTAGGAATAGTTCGCCCACAAAAGTTAGGTTGAATAGGTAACTCTCTATGACCACTTCTATCAACCATAACTAAAAGCATTACTCTTTGAGGCCTTCCCCATGCCTGAAGTGATTCGATAGCGGCCCTAACTGTTCTTCCTGTAAATATCACATCATCCACTAACACTACTTGTCGCCCTTCCAAGCTAGATGATATATCAGTCTTAGGAACAAGTCTTGTCCCTACATTATTAAGGTCATCTCGAAAAAAAGTTGGGTCAATAATACCTTGTTCTACTTTTTGTCCTGTTTTTTCATGTAATTCACTTGCTAATACTTCTGCGAGCTGAATCCCTCTAGTCGGAATACCTAAAAGTAGCAGTTTCCCTTCACTATCAGGTATTTCTTCTAGGATTTGAGAAGCTAATCTGGCAAGAGTTCTTGCCAACTCTTCTTTTGAAAGTATTTCAACCCTTTTAGGGTTAGTCTGATCAACCATTGATCTTGGATTTAAAGCTCATTTTATGCACTTTTGATAATCGAATTGCATTGGGAAAAGCTAACGGAAGTTGATAAAATAATACTCAAGACCAACAAAGAAGTAATTTGAGATGAAAGATCAAATAAGAATTGGATGAAACCTTTAGAATGCAGAAAATTAGTTCAGCTAATTCAATGAGTTCAGGTTGTATACCTCCTGTTGTCTTAACCATTCTTGATGGATGGGGCCACCGTGAAGAAAATAATAATAATGCTATATGTGATGCCCATACTCCTGTAATGGATGCACTATGGCAGGCATACCCTCACACTCTTATAGAAGCTAGTGGTGCAGAAGTGGGTTTACCTGATGATCAGATGGGAAATTCAGAAGTAGGTCATTTAACAATTGGAGCAGGAAGAGTTATTCAACAAGAACTCGTAAGAATTAGCAACACAATAAAAAACAAAAAGCTTGGTGAAATAGAGCATCTAGAAAATATGGCAGAAAAATTAATTGAAAATAAAAAAACACTTCATTTAATAGGGCTATGCTCAGATGGAGGAGTTCATAGTCATATCAATCATTTATGTGGGCTTTTGGAATGGGCGAAGAGTAAAGGTGTTAGAAAAGTCTCCATTCATGCATTTACTGATGGTAGAGATACGCCTGCAAAGAGTTCTTTGCAATATCTAAAAAGAATTAATGAAAAGATAGCTTCTTTGGGCATAGGAGAAGTTGCTACTTTATGTGGTCGATATTGGTCTATGGACAGAGATAATAGATGGGAAAGAATTGAAAAAGCCTATGAATTGTTAACGAGTCCAACATTCCCATTAAATGAATTATCAAGTGAAGAAATTATCAAAAATAGTTATGCGTCAAATATTACTGATGAATTTCTTGAACCTATTCGTCTAACTCCTTCTTATCTCCAAGATGGAGACGGAGTAATTATGTTCAATTTTAGACCTGACAGGGCTCGTCAATTGATCAAGTCAATTTCCATGCAATCATTCAACGAATTTGACCGTCATCATCATCCCAAAGTTGATGTTATAACTTTCACTCAATACGAAGCTGATCTTCCAGTATCAGTAGCATTTCCTCCAGAATCAATTAACAATTTATTGGGTCAAGTTATATCTGAGAATGGTCTTCTCCAATATAGGACTGCCGAAACAGAGAAATATCCTCATGTGACTTATTTTTTTAATGGTGGAATTGAAAAGCCTTACCCAGGAGAAAAGCGACACCTAGTTCCATCTCCTCGAGTGGCAACTTACGATCTTTCTCCTGAAATGTCTGCAGACCAGCTAACAAAAAGCTGCCAACAAGCAATTGAAAGTGGTGTTTACTCTCTTATAGTTATTAACTATGCAAATCCAGACATGGTAGGTCACACGGGAGTTCAAGAAGCAACGAAAAAAGCCATTGCCAAAGTAGATAATTGTGTTGGGAGAATACTAGATTCAATAGGGAAGATGAGTGGCACCCTTTTGATAACAGCTGATCATGGCAATGCAGAATTAATGGTTGGACCAGATGGTGAGCCATGGACTGCACATACTACTAATCCAGTTCCTGTAATACTTGTAGAAGGAGAAAAAAGGAAAATCTCCGGCCATGGAAATTCAATTAAACTAAGAGATGGAGGAGGTTTGGCTGACATTGCTCCAACACTCCTACAGTTGCTTTCTCTCCCAAAACCTCAAGCAATGACTGGCTCATCTTTAATTGAATCAATAGCAAGCCCTCCACAAAAGCCATTAATTAAAAACAACATGCCTAGCACTGTTTAAAATGCTTATTTCTATTATTTCTTGGGTTTGGGTCTTTAGTGGACTCCTCCTAATTCTTCTAGTACTGCTTCATAGCCCCAAGGGTGATGGAATGGGAGGACTTGCAGCAAGTGGTAGTTCAATGTTTTCAAGTGCTAGTAGCGCTGAAGCAACCCTAAACAAAGCAACTTGGTTTGCACTCATACTGTTTCTTGGACTTGCAGTAATCCTTTCTGCTCAATGGTTAAAATAGAGACATCTGCTCTCGCTTAAATTCTCAAATTTAAATAGATCTCACTATTAGTGTTAATGAGATGATTAAAAGGAATTTAATATTAATTTTCTTCTTATTCTTAAATACTGAAGCTGCTATTGGAAAAATAAAAGTTTGCAAAATAGAATTCAACGAAAAGAACGGATTAGAGGCTCTCGAAAACAAGATAAATAAACGAATTAATCTTGCTACATTAGATAGAGAGAATATATTTAAATGCTATAAAATAGGAGTCAATCATAACCAGAATAAAATACCAATTGAAAACTCACCTATATACGCTTGTTGTAAGAATCAATAAAAAGAATTAAGTAATATTTATCTTAATTTGCCTGAATTGAAATCATAAGTAATTACTTTTTTAGTTTATTGAAACTATGCTAACTATCAATCTTATATTTAATTTTATTAGCTGAAAGAGTAATAAGGAATCTTTTACAAAATTTTTCTTAAGCAATAATCACCCTTAAGAAATCGTAGTTATATTCAAAAATGATCTGCTTTATTAAAAAACAAAAAAGGCTGGAAAAACCAGCCTTTTTTTGATTTAATGTTCAACTTGAAACAAAATCTAATCTGTATTAAAAGTTGTTTCTTTAATCAATAATCAAAATCGCCACCCATTCCTCCACCAGCTCCTCCTGGAACAGCATCTTTCTTCTCAGGCATATCTGCAACGATACACTCTGTTGTCAGAACCATTCCAGCAATAGAAGAAGCATTCTGTAAGCCAGAACGAGTTACTTTTGCAGGGTCGACTATACCTGCAGCAAGCATGTCTACATATTCTCCAGAGGCAGCGTTATATCCATCATTTAATGGCTTGCTCTTAACATGCTCTGCAATTACCGCTCCATTAGCTCCAGCATTTTCAGCTATTCGCTTCAAAGGAGCTGTTAAAGCAGCCTCAACAATATTTGCACCTATTAACTCTTCACCTGATAGAGAGCTATTTGCCCATGTTCCAACTTCTTGAGCAAGATGAGCAAGGGTTGTTCCACCGCCAGGAACAATACCTTCTTCAACTGCAGCTTTGGTTGCATTAATAGCATCTTCTAAACGAAGTTTTTTATCTTTCATCTCAGTTTCGGTAGCAGCTCCAACTTTAACAACAGCAACACCTCCGGCAAGCTTGGCCAATCTTTCCTGCAATTTCTCCTTATCGTAAGTTGAATCTGTTTCATCCATCTGTTTTTTTATCTGCTCGCATCTAGCTTGCACTGCAACCTCGTTACCCTCAGCAACGATAGTTGTTGTGTCTTTGTTTATGGTCACTCTTCTTGAAGTTCCAAGCATATCTAAGGAAGCATTCTCTAATTTAAGGCCTGCATCCTCTGTAATTAGCTGCCCATTAGTTAAAACTGCCATATCCTCAAGCATTGCCTTGCGACGATCACCAAATCCTGGCGCTTTTACTGCAGCAACATTGAGAACACCTCTTAATCGATTGACCACTAATGTTGCCAATGCTTCTTTTTCAATATCTTCAGCAATGATGAGAAGTGGTTTACCTGTCTTTGCAATCTGCTCCAGTACAGGGACCAAATCTTGAACCAGGCCAATTTTTTTGTCGGTAAGAAGGATATAAGGCTCATCCAAGACAGCCTCCATCCTTTCTGTATCCGTAGCAAAATAAGGTGAAATGTATCCCTTATCAAAACGCATTCCTTCAGTAACTTCTAATTCAGTAGTCATTGATTTTCCTTCTTCAAGAGAAATAACTCCTTCTTTGCCAACCTTATCCATAGCGTTAGCAATCATCTGACCTACTTCTTCATCATTACCAGCTGCAATTGTTCCGCATTGGGCAATAGCGTTGCTATCACTAATTGGCTTTGCCTGATCCTTGATTTTTTGTACTAAGAAGTCTGTGGCTTTATCAATACCCTTTTTAAGGGTTATTGCATTTGCTCCAGCAGCTACGTTTCTCAACCCTGCTTTAACCATTGCATGAGCAAGAACAGTCGCAGTTGTAGTGCCATCACCAGCTGCGTCATTGGTCTTTGAAGCAGCCTGACGTATAAGAGCAACGCCAGTATTTTCAATATGATCTTCTAGCTCTATTTCTTTAGCAATGGTTACACCATCATTAATGATTTGAGGAGCCCCAAACTTCTTTTCTAAAACTACATTTCGACCTTTTGGACCAAGTGTCACTGCCACTGATTCCGCCAAAATGTCAATACCGCGCTCGAGGGCTCGACGGGCTTGTTCGTTGTAAATAATTCTCTTAGCCATGGGAGGCGGTTGCTTAAAAAAAGAAGGGTTTAATTAAAAAAGATTTGCTTATAAAGCAATTTAAGTTCAGTTGACTACTGCAAGGATGTCCTTTTCAGACAACAAAACATATTCGTCACCACCAAGCTTAATGTCAGTGCCGGCGTATTTGCTGTATAGGACTTTGTCACCAACTCCAACTTCAGGAGACTGACGAGATCCATCTTCGTTTCGTTTGCCAGGTCCAACTTGAGCAACCTCGCCAACCTGAGGTTTTTCTTTAGCAGTGTCTGGGAGCAAAATCCCACCAGCCGTTTTCTCTTCAGATTCAGAGACTTTAATAAAAACACGATCTCCAAGTGGCTTAACAGTGGAGACGCTGAGGGATACAGCCGCCATGAATGAATGCAGGGTCAACAATTTGGCGTAAAAACGCCTTGGCAACGAGTTTTACTCGAAACCATATGAACTACAACATATTCACCAAACCAGCCTCGCGACTACAACTATTCTGTGCGGTTGACCGAACCGCACAACACAACATGCCTGCAGGGTGGTAGGGTTGCGCGGTTTCATGTGATTTGCTTTGAAAGCGAATCCTAAAATAGATTTTTGATTGTTATGGCTGCTGCTACTGCGTCTACCGGAACCAAAGGTATTGTTCGACAGGTAATTGGACCAGTTTTAGATGTGGAGTTTCCTGCTGGAAAGCTGCCAAAAATTCTAAACGCCCTCCGTATTGAAGGGAAAAACCCAGCTGGGCAAGATGTTGCTTTAACAGCTGAGGTTCAGCAATTACTTGGCGATCATCGAGTGAGAGCAGTTGCCATGAGCGGAACCGATGGTTTGGTAAGAGGGATGGAAGCAATAGACACCGGAGCTGCTATATCAGTCCCAGTGGGTGAAGCTACTCTTGGAAGAATCTTTAATGTTCTTGGAGAACCCGTTGATGAGCAAGGACCAGTAAAAACCTCATCAACCTCTCCGATTCATAGAGAGGCTCCAAAACTTACTGATCTAGAAACCAAACCAAAGGTTTTTGAAACAGGCATCAAAGTTATTGATTTGCTTGCTCCTTACAGACAAGGCGGGAAGGTAGGCCTTTTTGGAGGTGCTGGAGTAGGTAAAACAGTTTTAATTCAAGAGTTAATAAATAATATTGCGAAGGAACATGGAGGAGTATCTGTTTTTGGAGGAGTTGGAGAAAGGACTAGAGAAGGTAATGATTTATATGAGGAATTTAAAGAGTCAGGAGTTATAAATGCAGATGATCTAACGAAATCAAAGGTTGCCCTTTGCTTTGGTCAAATGAATGAACCCCCTGGGGCAAGAATGCGAGTTGGCCTCTCAGCACTTACAATGGCAGAACATTTTCGTGATGTAAATAAGCAAGATGTTTTATTGTTTGTAGATAATATCTTTCGTTTTGTTCAAGCTGGTTCTGAGGTATCTGCATTACTTGGAAGAATGCCTTCAGCTGTTGGATATCAACCAACCTTAGGAACTGACGTTGGGGAACTCCAAGAAAGGATTACTTCAACTTTAGAAGGATCAATTACTTCTATTCAAGCAGTTTATGTTCCAGCTGATGATCTTACAGACCCCGCTCCAGCAACTACATTTGCACACCTTGACGCAACAACCGTTTTAGCAAGAGCTCTAGCTGCTAAGGGCATTTACCCCGCAGTAGACCCTTTAGATTCCACAAGCACAATGCTTCAACCATCTGTTGTTGGAGAAGAACATTACAAAACTGCAAGAGCGGTTCAGTCCACACTTCAAAGATACAAAGAACTACAAGACATAATCGCAATTTTAGGTTTGGATGAACTTTCTGAAGAGGATAGGAGGACTGTTGATAGAGCAAGAAAAATTGAAAAGTTCCTTTCTCAGCCATTTTTTGTGGCAGAAATTTTTACAGGGATGTCTGGGAAATATGTAAAACTAGAAGATACAATTGCAGGCTTTAACATGATACTTGCTGGGGAATTAGATCATCTGCCTGAGCAAGCGTTTTACCTCGTTGGAGACATTAATGAAGTCAAAGAAAAAGCTCAAAAAATTGAATCTGAAAGCAAAAGTTAAACAAGTAAATAAGAATCAGCCCATATAGGCTAAAGACAACTATCACTAATTAATTAACTAAACCGACTAGCAAAAAAATGTCCCTCACATTAAGAGTACTTGCTCCAGACAAAAGCGTATTCGATGCAACAGTAGAGGAAGTGATACTTCCAAGTACTACAGGTCTTCTTGGTATTCTTCCTGGGCATATTTCAATGGTTACTGCTATTGGAATAGGAGTTCTCAAATTACGTAAAAGCAATGGAAATTGGAATTCCATTGCTTTAATGGGAGGCTTTGCAGAAGTTGAATCTGATGATGTAACTGTCTTAGTGAATTCTGCAGAACTTGGTCAAGATATTGATCAAAAATCAATAGAGCAAGAATTAGAGAAAGCTAAAAATGAATTAATTAGACTTGAAGGTGAAGGACCCTCTACAGATAAAATGAAAGCACAAGAAAGTTTTGATAAAGCTAGGGCCAAATTCCAAGCATCTACTCAATAGAGATAAGGTTAAGAAAATATATTTTAGGAAATTTTATTTTATTCTGTTTAGTTTTAAGCGGTCCCGCAAAACGTTACTTCTGGAAATTTAATTTTTGCTTCTTCAAGTGACTTCCCTTTGCCTTCTTCTTGCCAATAATTTATTACTTCTGTTGCTTTATTTAAAACTTCAACCCTTTCATTATCTGTAATCCATGCTTTTTCTTCTAATTCTGTTTTAAGAGTTTCCCAAGCATCTTCTCTAGGCCAAAAGAAATAAGCTGTTAGCGGACTAGTACCTCCACCAACAATTTGATCTACTGCCAATGCAACATTATCTGGCAACCAAAGAATCTTTAATAAGAATCTACCTTCATCAGCCTTAGGGGTATGTCCAGAAGGAACGCCATCTGCATCAAAAGTTGCAGATGCAAGAACTTCAGCAGCTCCTAACATTCCTGGACGTCCTGATTTTGTTTGTTCTTCTTTTATTCCGGAAGAAGTTGATTTGTCTTGATCCTCTTGAATCGCAGAGGAGCTTTCAGAAGCACTCATTTCTTAAGCCTTATGCAGCTAACATTGAACTAACTTAACAGGATGAGCTGCATCAGTTAACTTTGGATTTTAAAGGACTTGTACTATTTGACATCGATGGAGTAATTCGTGATGTAGAGAACAGCTATCGATTAGCACTAAAAAAAACAGTAGCTAGATATTGCGACTGGGAACCCAGTAATCAAGAGATTGATTCTCTTAAAGCAGAAGGTTGCTGGAACAATGACTGGGATGCAAGTCTTGAACTAATAAAGCGCCACAATAAATTAAATGGCCTCTTAACAAAATCACCATCTAGAGAAAGTCTTATTCACCAATTTAATTCATTCTATTTTGGCTCTAATCCTTCTGATAATCCAAAAGAATGGAATGGTTTTATTACAAACGAACCTCTTCTAGTAAATAAAAAATTCTTTCAAGAATTAACCGATCAAAAAGTTAGATGGGGATTTGTCAGCGGAGCAGAGCCTACCTCTGCAAAGTTTGTATTAGAAAAGCGTTTAGGTTTAAATTCACCTCCCTTAATAGCAATGGGAGATGCTCCTGATAAACCTGATCCAACAGGCTTAATAAGTCTTTCAAAGCAACTAATATCCGAAACTTTAGAGAATAATTTTCAACCCATTTCATATCTAGGGGATACAGTTGCTGATGTTATAACAATTCAAAAAGCTAGAGATAAATACCCAAAACAAAGATTTATAAGTTTAGCTGTAGCTCCTCCACATCTACATAAAAAGGAAAAACTTAAGGAAAGAAAAGCTTATGAAAACAGATTAAAAGATGCAGGGGCAGATAAAATTTTACAAACTACTAAAGAAATTCTTGAATATATTTTAGATTGGTAAAAAATAAATATATCTATTATCGTTCCATCTCATTTATTGATTTAAATGCATCTGAACTCAGAATCTCTGGAACATCTTTAGTAACTAAAACATCATCTTCAATTCGTATTCCAATACCTTTCCAATGTTCTTCTATCTTTGGCTGACCTTCTGGAACAGGCATAAGATCACTTATGTAAATTCCAGGTTCAACGGTTAATAGCATTCCCTCCTCAAGGGGAATGGGATATTCACCAAGACGATATGCACCTACATCATGAACATCCAAACCAAGCCAATGTCCTGTTCTATGCATATAAATATGATGATACAAACCCTGCTCAATTATTGAATCTGCTTCTCCTTTCAATAAGCCAATATCGATTAATCCTTCAACTAAAATTTTAACTGCCCTGAAATGCACTTTCTCAGTATTTTCTCCAGGCAATACACAATTAATTGCAGCGTTTTGAGCAGCTAAGACAATTTCATATAAAGCTTTTTGCTCTGGTGTAAATTTTCCATTGATAGGGAAAGTCCTAGTTATATCAGCGTTGTAATAATCATCTAAAGAACATCCAGCATCAATCAATAACAATTCACCATTCTTAAGAAGAGATTGATTTGAAGTGTAATGAAGAATACAAGCATTTTCACCTCCTGCAACTATCGAACTATAGGCTGGGCCTCTAGCTCCTTGGTCTAAAAAAGATTTTTCAATAATTGCCTGAATCTCGCGCTCATTCATCCCAGGTCTAGTTACTTGGCGTGCCAATTCATGAGCTTTTGAAGAAATACAAGCAGCTTCTCTCATTCTTGAAATCTCCCATGGATCTTTCTTCAATCTCAATTTATGCAAAATAGAACATGGAGAATGTAATCCCATTGGCAATGCCCCACTTCGTGAATATCTATCTAATGCTTCTGACAAAAATTTTAGGACCAAAGGCTCAACCTTTGGATGCTTGCCAATACGAAAAAAAATATGTTCAGAGCCATACAAATAACCAGATAATTTTTCTGATAATTGATCTAAAGAATGTGCAATATCAACATCAAAATTCTCTACTACTCCTTTAATTCCCCAACGAAAACCATGCCAAACCTCCTCAGAAGATTCTTTAGGCATGACAAACAAGATATATTGCTCTCCTTCCGGACGATAAGGCAAAAACAAAGCCACAGCATCAGGTTCATCAAAACCTGTTAAATACCAAAAATCACTATTTTGCCTAAAAGGATATTCACAGTCTGAGTGATGCGTAACCAAGCTTGCACCTGGGATGATCGCAGCACTACCATTCAATTCAAGCAAGAAACGCTTGCGACGGTCTTTAAAAATCTGATGATTTTTCACGATAAATTGATCATCAATTAAACCTCTAAGGATGGCAAGAACTCAAACATAGTGGAGAATAAGTTCAAATGATTCTTCAAGATCACTGAAGATAGCAAAGGTATGAATTCTGACATTCTATCCCTATTAATTCTTCTTGCAGTTGTACTAACTGGTTCTGCTGCATGCTCAGGAATAGAAGCTGCTCTTTTATCGGTCAATCCTTTAAGAGTGCATGAACTTGCTGCAAAACATAACTCTGGTAGAGGTCCAAAGAAATTAGCAAAGTTGCGCCATCGTCTTGGCAGAACGCTCACAGTAATTACTATCGCAAATAACAGTTTTAATATCTTTGGCAGTTTGATGCTAGGCATTTATGCAACTATTGTTTTTCAATCAAGTCTAGAAAGAGCTATCTTTTCCATAGTTTTAACAATACTAGTTTTACTATTAGGCGAAATAATTCCAAAATCAGTTGGAACAAAACTTTCCTTACAAATTGCTCTTATAAGTGCGCCAATCCTTGATTTCCTAAGTGTCTTAATGCGACCTTTAATAATTTTATTGGAACACTTATTACCAGTTATTACCTCTGAAAACGAACTAACAACAGATGAAGAAGAAATAAGGCAAATGGCGAGGCTAGGCTCCCAAAAAGGACAAATAGAAGCTGATGAAGCAGCAATGATAGGAAATGTCTTTCAACTTAATGACTTAACAGCTAGAGACCTGATGACACCAAGAGTTTCTGCAGCAACTCTAGATGGCTCAATAAAATTAGAGTACTTGCGCAGTAATCTTTTAAATAATAATTCTCAATATTGGGTTGTTTTAGGGAAAGAAGTAGACAAGATATTAGGAATAGTAAAACGTGAGCGTTTACTTACCGCATTGGTACAGGGACATAATCAATTAACGCCTATAGATCTTTGTCAAGCAGTTGAATATGTCCCCGAAATGATCAAAATTGATAGATTACTTACTTGTTTTAATAAAGATAAATCAGGTGTCAGGGTAGTAGTTGATGAATTTGGTGGGTTTGTCGGATTAATTGGTGCAGAAGCAGTTTTAGCAGTTTTAGCTGGATGGTGGAGAAAATCAAGTAAATGAAGATTTTAAAAACAACTTCAGAAACATGTGGCCTTATGCTCAAGGAATGGGAAAGGGGTTTAAAGCTAACATGTTTAGAGAAGTCACAGCTTTCAGGCGAGCTCAAGACTCTTAATTTACAAATCAATCGATTAAGCAATGGGCATATACGCGTAACTGTATTTGGCAAAGTAGGTGTTGGGAAATCAAGTCTACTTAATGCTCTTATTGAGGATAAATACTTTGCTACTGATATAGCTCATGGGTGCACAAGGAAAACTGCTGGGGTAATTTGGAAACAGACTATCAAGAATCTGACAACCATAGAGTTAGTAGATACGCCAGGAATTGATGAAATTTCAGCTAATGCACGAGAGCGACTCGCCTCAAGAATTGCATTGAATTCTGATCTAATTTTATTCGTTCTTGACAGTGATATTACAAGCGTAGAACTCAATGCCCTCAATGTTCTTCTCAAAACGGGTAAACCAATCTTGCTAGTTCTTAATCGTTGTGATCAATGGAATCATGATGAGATTCAAGAGATTCTGTTAAGTATAAAAGATCGTCTCCCAGATTCAGCAAAAACACTGAATATAGAGACTGTTTCCGCAGCTCCACGTACAGTCGAAATATCTGTAGAAGGGCAGATAAGGAGAGAAGAAAGCAAACCAAAAATTCATTCCTTAAAAAGAAAATTGATCAAGTTATTAGATACTGAGGGATCTACTCTTTTAACAATCAATTCTCTGCGTCAGGCAGAAAGTCTTTATCGTTCTCTTAAAAGAGGTCGTTTACAAAGAAGAAAAATAGAGGCTCAAGGCCTTATTGGGAAATTTGCAGCTATTAAAGCATCAAGTGTTGCTATTAATCCTCTTCTTCTTTTTGATTTCGCAACTGGATTAGCTCTAGATACAGCCTTGATAGTGCAACTCAGTAAATTATATGGCTTGGAATTAAAGGGAACATCTGCAAGAAAATTATTAAAAAGGCTTTCATTACATAACGGTCTAATCGGTGGAGCTCAACTTGGCATTCAGGTTACTTTAGGAAGTATTCAGAATCTATTACTATTAGCAACTCCATTTACCGGCGGTTTAAGTCTTGCCCCTGCAGCTCCAATTGCAATCGCACAAGCAGCAGTTGCAATTCAAACAACTAAGTTAACAGGCCGGTTGGTAGCAGCAGAGCTACTTAGAAATAGTCAACTTGCTGGAACTAGTCCGACATCAATTTTACGTAGGCTTTATAAAAAGAATTCCAACTCAAGAAGATTTCTTAGTTATTGTGAGATAATTCCTAGAGAAAGAGCACAGCATATAACTGCCCTTCTGCCATGATAATTAGTCCAGACACATCAATAGCATTGTTAGGCACAAGTGCTGACCCTCCTACAAATGGTCACCAAGCTTTATTAATAGGGTTATGTAAGCTATTCCCAAAAGTTTTGACTTGGGCAAGTAATAATCCAGGTAAGAAGCATAATCACTCACTAGATCAACGGCTTGAGCTTCTTAATGCATTAGTAAAAAAAATTGCTTTGCCAAATCTTGAATTAAAACAAGCATTAAGTCATAAATGGGCAGTCAAGACACTTGAAAAGGCTTCAGAATACTGGCCGAAAAGAAATCTTGTTCTAGTCGTAGGTAGTGACTTAGTCAAAGACATACCTACTTGGTTTAAGGCAAGGGATATATTTAAAACGTCACAACTCGGAATAGTCCCTCGTAAAGGTTGGCCTTTGAATGATGCAGAGCTACAGGCTATCAAAGATCTTGGTGGCAAAAGTATCTTATTACCTTTAACAATCCCAGAGACTTCCAGCTCAGATATTAAAAAGCAACAAATATTTTCTCAGGTTCCAACAGCCGTACTACCAATTATTAAAGAAAAAAATTTATATGGAATAAGCCAAAATACGAAATGAAAATTGCCTTAGCTCAACTCAATCCTCTTATAGGAGACTTAAGTGGGAATACGTCAAAGATTATTTCTTCCTGCAACAAAGCTAACAATCAAAATGCCAGTCTTCTTATTACACCTGAATTATCATTGTGGGGCTATCCACCTAGAGATTTGCTCTTCAACTCAAGGCTTATAAATCTTCAATGGGAACTCATTAATGAAATAGTCCATCATATTAAGAATAAAGCTCCTAATCTATCAGTACTAATTGGGATAGCAGAGCCCACTCCTGATAATCAACTACCAAAACTATTTAATTCCATCGCACTTATTCAACAGAATGGGTGGAAAGTCATATGCAGAAAGCAGTTACTCCCAACATATGACGTGTTTGATGAAAAAAGATACTTCAGAGCAGCAAGTAATACTGGACTTATAAACCTGAAAATAAACAATAAAGCGTGGAACATTGGACTAACAATTTGTGAAGACCTTTGGGTTGAAGAAATAATTCAAGGACATCGTTTAGTAGGACCAGATCCAATAGCTGAGCTTACGAAAAAAAACATTGACATACTTGTAAATCTGTCTGCATCTCCTTTTACGCATAGTAAAGAATTACTTAGGCAACAAATAGCAGCTAAAGCTGCTAAACGACTTCATTGTCCAGTGATATATCTCAATCAAGTTGGGGGTAATGATGAATTAATTTTTGATGGGTCAAGCTTTGTAACCGACAGTCAGGGTAAAACAATTCATTCTCTCCCTAGATGCCATGAATCAGTTTCTATTTGGGATCCTAGTTGCAAAGAAAAAGTTTCAGAATGGGAAACAACAGATCCTCAAGAAAGACTCTTAGAAGCATTAATACTTGGACTTCAAGACTATGCTTCAAAGTGTGGTTTCAATAGTGCTTTACTTGGGCTAAGTGGTGGCATTGACTCTGCCTTGGTATCAGTAATAGCATGTGCTGCATTAGGTCCTGAGCAAGTATCAGGAATATTGATGCCTTCACCTTGGAGTTCAGAAGGATCTGTAAAAGATGCAAGTGCACTAGCTAAAAGGCTAAGAATTAGAACTAGCGTGATACCTATAAACACATTAATGAAAAGCTATGACAATAGTCTTGAAAAATCTATTGGAGAAATCCCTCAAGGTTTAACTGCTGAAAATCTTCAAGCTCGTATTAGAGGAACACTTCTTATGGCAATAGCTAATAAGAAAAGACATCTTCTTTTATCTACTGGGAACAAGTCAGAGCTTGCCGTTGGATATTGCACACTTTACGGTGACATGAATGGAGGGTTATCAGTTATTGGAGATATTTACAAAACTCATGTTTTCGACTTATGTAAATGGATAGATAGTAATAAAGCTTACAAATTAAGAGCAAAATTAGGGTTGAGAAGTGATGGTGAGCTAATAGGTTCAAAAATTCGTAACAAACCTCCAAGTGCAGAGCTTAGTCCAAATCAATTAGATAGCGACTTCTTACCAGATTATGAAACCCTAGACCCTATTCTTAAAGCACTTATAGAAGAGAAAAGAAATTCTGAAGCGTTGCTTAATCAAGGATATAGCCCTAGTTTAATCAATAAAGTACAAAAATTAATAAAACAAGCTGAATTCAAAAGACGCCAAGCTCCTCCCATGCTGAAAGTTAGTGATCAAGCATTTGGAAGTGGTTGGAGGATACCTATTGCATCAATGTAACGTTAAAGAAACTTAGGAAAGGTTCAAATAGTAAAAATTACTAGAATTTAAAGAAAATGCCATTGTCATCTGTTTTATCTGCACCTATTTCAAGTATAGGGATTCCCAAAGAAATCAAGTCAGATGAATTAAGAGTTGCCATTACTCCAGATGGTGTTAGGGAACTAGTTAGTCAAGGTCTAGAAGTAAGAGTCCAAACAGAAGCTGGGAAAGGAGTAGGTATTGAAGATAAAGTTTTTTCTGATGCTGGTGCAAAAATTGTTAGCAGGGAGGGAGCCTGGGCAGCTCATTTAATCGTAAAAGTTAAGGCACCACAACCAGAAGAGTATAAGCTACTTAGAGAAGACATGGTACTATTTACATATCTACATTTAGCAGCTAATTTATCAGTATGTGAGGCATTGCTTTCAGCGAGAACTACCAGCATAGGTTACGAGACTGTACAAATGCCCAATGGAAGTCTTCCATTGCTTGCTCCTATGAGTGAAATTGCTGGCAGGTTAGCAGCTCAAGTAGGCGCACATTTTCTCGAAAGACCCAATGGTGGGCGAGGTGTTTTATTGGGAGGATGTACGGGAGTTCAGCCTGCAAGAGTTGTAGTACTTGGTGCTGGTACGGTTGGATGGAATGCAGCACAGCTTGCTACTGCTATGGGTGCTGAAGTTCTGCTTTTGGACCGTTCACCGGAAAGGCTACGAAAACTAGATTCATCAAACAGAGGGAGACTTAGCAGTATTGTCAGTAGTAGAGGCCTGCTTGAAAGATTAATGCCTACTGCTGACCTGATAATCGGAGCTGTACTAACTCCTGGAGGAAGAGCCCCAACACTTATCGATGAAAACATGGTAAAGCAAATGAAGAGTAGATCAGTAATAGTTGATGTCGCAATCGACCAGGGAGGCTGCATTTCAACAAGTGTTGAGACAACTCTTAAAAAGCCAACTGTAAATATTCATAATGTTCAACATTACGCCGTAAGTAATATGCCTGGAGCTGTTCCATTCACATCAACTGAAGCTCTAAGCAGTGTCACCCTGCCATATATTCTTGGTATTGCTGGACGTGGTCTCGAAGCAGCAGTAACAGATAAGCCAGAAATAGTATCAGGTTTAAATACAATTGGAGGTTCAATATGTCATCCTAGTGTTGCGAAAGCTCTTGGCCTTAATTCTAGACACCCCATGGCATGTCTTAATTAAGAAGTTAGATATGATCAACTTTTTTAATTGGTCGCTTCAACGAGTTAATAGCCAACCCTTCTCTTAAGGCCATTATCAAACCAGCAGCCTCTACATAATTGTTTACTGAGAAGATATTTTTAGAACCTGTTTTTCCTAATTGGCTTTTCAATCCTAAAGACTCTAAATCAACCTTTAAAATTCCTGAATTAGAAACAACTATAAGTGGGATATTTCTTTCAATACAACCTAGAACAGCTTCTCCCCCTAATGCTCCTTTAGGTGCAACTAAAGCACCTAAATTCTCAATACCAATCAAATCTCTTTGGGAAATATTACTCATTTGTTCCAAAACAACTTTAGAGATTAAATCTGGTGCACGACTTAACCCCACCAAAACACAAGGTAAAAAAGTATATCCAAGCTCTTCTCCTGCAGCACGGGGATCCAAGTTATCTTCTATTGCTAAAGGGGCTAATGCAGGAGAATGAGCACATGGTATAGCCAAATGTCTCACCAATAAGTGACTAATCACTGCTTCAGTGCCTCCGATCAAATCTACGCCTCTTCCTTGTCTATATGCATCTAAAGTATGACTACCTAAATCATCAGGAAAACGTGTAACTATAGCTATTGCTGTTGCACCATTACTTTTTAAGTGATCACCAGCTCTAAATAATGAGGCTAAATTCGAAATTTCTCCCCAACTTGCGCCACTAGAAGAAGTTCTTAGAGAAATTTCCAAGGGAACATCTGTGGTAACCACTGGACCAATATCAAGACCCAAAGTTGCCCTGCATCCATCAACTGCTTGTAAATGTCTTTCACGCAAATCTGATTCCAAACCTGCATCTAATAGAATTCCAATAGTTTGTTTCCGAACAGGTCGCAACAAAAACTCACCACAAACATATCGATCAATAGCATAGCCTTCGACATATTGAATACGTTCATCACTCCAAAAAAGAGACGCCCCGTTCATTACATTTGGGTGAGTTATTAAGCACCCACTCGCTGCAGCCAATAAACGAGCAAAAGGAATAGCATCACCTGCAAATCCGCCCACATCACAACCTATGCCTGTAGGAATTAAAAATAAAGTTGGCAATGGAGAGGAAGAATTCAAGAGCTTATTTGATGATTACAACAGCTTCTATATTCAATTGCCGTAAGCTATCTGTAGAACTAATATTTGTAATCCCCCACCTCAAAGGATCACCATAGCTACTTAATTTTTCTATTACATAAGAGCGCAAAGCTTTAAGTGGAACTGATTCTGGCCATTCCAACTTTAAATCTAAGAACTTTAATCTCACATTTAAATAAAACTAAGGCAGAAAAGACTAGCTTTATACACTTGCTCCTCCAACAACTTCAAGAATCTCTTGAGTAATTGCTGCCTGACGTGCCTTATTATATGTGAGGTTTAAAGTCTTAGCTAATTCTTTTGCATTATCACTTGCATTATTCATTGCAGTCATTCTGCTAGCCAATTCAGAAGCAGCTGCTTCTTGCAAAGCTCGTAGCACTTGATTCTGCAAGTAAAGTGGCAAAAGGGAATTCAATAAATCATCAGGGCTTTGTTCAAAAACAACATCTGAGGGCAACTTGGGCTGTTCGTTTGCGGGAGCTGAATCCTTTTCTATTACAAGACGACTGTCTTTAGTAGTGATTCTAAAAATCTCATCATCTTCATTAGCGATACCTTGAGGATCAAGAGGGAGCAAAGTTTGAACTACCGGTTCACAACTTACTAAGCTAATAAATTTGGTATAAACAATCTCAACTCTATCTGTACTTTCCGAAAGGAATTCAGATAAAACTTCACTGGTTGTTTGTTCCGCATCCTTAGATGTAGGTACTTGCTCTAGATCTTGAAAACAAGCACGAATTTTGTACTGACTACTTCTGTTCTGAAAATAAGTAATAGCCTTACGACCTATCAACACCAAACTGGTTGAGAAACCAAGTTCTTGTAATTCAGAATAGCGTTGCTCAGTTCTCTTGATTACATTAGTATTGTAACCACCACAAAGGCCTCTATCTCCAGTTACTGCAAGCAAAGTCACATTTTGTACTTCACGATTTTTAAGTAAAGGGGAGTCAGCTGCCTCGAATTTCATACGTGATTGTATGTTTTCAAGAACTCTTGCTAATCGGTCAGCAAATGGTCGACTTCTAAGAACTTGATCCTGAGCACGGCGAACTTTAGCAGCAGCAACAAGACGCATTGCCTCGGTAATCTTCCGAGTGTTCTTGACAGAAACAATCCTGTCCCGAATTTCCTTTAGATTTGCCATTTAATAAAAATCTCCTGGATGCCCTTCGGGTTAAGCAGATGCCAACATCGAGTTTTTAACCTCGTTTATTGACTCTTTAAGGACTGATTCGATTTCATCACTAAGCTTTTTCTCAGAAAGTACTTTAGATATATAATCCGGCTTGCTAGTTTTTAGATATTCACGAAGTTCTGCAGCAAATTGTGTAACTTGATCGACAGGAACCTCATCTATCAAACCTTTTACACCTGCATAAACCACAGCAACCTGCTCAGCAAGATTTAATGGGGCAAATTGAGCTTGTTTCAACAATTCTCTTAAACGTTTTCCTCTTTCAAGCTGTTGCTGAGTAGCTTCATCTAAATCTGAAGCGAATTGAGAAAATGCAGCAAGCTCATCAAATTGAGCCAACTCAAGTTTCAATGTACCAGCGATTTTTTTTATAGCTTTAGTTTGAGCTGCCCCTCCAACACGGCTAACAGAAATACCTACATTAATCGCCGGTCTTAACCCTGAGTTAAATAGATCTGCACTTAAAAAGATTTGTCCATCAGTAATTGAAATAACATTAGTAGGGATATAAGCAGAGACGTCTCCAGCCTGAGTTTCAATTATAGGTAAAGCCGTCATTGAACCACTACCCATTGAATCTGAAAGCTTTGCAGCCCTTTCAAGCAAACGACTATGGCAATAGAAGACATCTCCAGGATAAGCCTCACGTCCTGGTGGGCGACGAAGTAGTAGAGACATCTGACGATAGGCCTGTGCCTGTTTAGTTAAATCATCGTAAATTACCAATGTTGCCTTACCTTGATACATAAAATGCTCAGCAATTGCCGCGCCTGTATAGGGAGCCAAGTATTGCAATGCTGCTGCTTCTGAGGCACTGGCGTTAACAACAATTGTGTAATCTAATGCGCCTTTTTCCCTTAAAACCTCAACAACTTGAGCAACAGAAGCAGATTTCTGACCAACTGCTACATATACACAAACTACATCTTGTCCCTTTTGATTGATAATCGTATCAATAGCAATAGCTGTCTTTCCTGTTTGACGGTCTCCAATAATCAACTCTCTCTGTCCTCTGCCAATAGGGATCATTGCATCGATAGAGGTAATCCCAGTTTGCATGGGCTCATGAACCGATTTTCTTTTAATAATTCCTGGAGCCAATGACTCAATCAATCGAGAATCACTCGTAGCAATTTCACCATTTCCATCTACAGGCTGTCCAA
The DNA here is from genome assembly GCA_003278345.1 of Prochlorococcus sp. AG-363-C02. Classification (GTDB taxonomy): domain Bacteria; phylum Cyanobacteriota; class Cyanobacteriia; order PCC-6307; family Cyanobiaceae; genus Prochlorococcus_E. Next base: position 39,731 of record QCFH01000012.1, read on the forward strand.
GAGGGTTAACAACCCTTCCTAACATTGCGTCTCCTACAGGTACAGAAGCAATCTTTCCAGTGGCTTTTACTGTGCTTCCTTCTTGGATGCCGAGGCCTTCACCCATAAGAACCGCTCCAACATTATCATCCTCTAAATTTAAGGCTATTCCTTCAGTACCATCTTCAAATTCAACTAACTCTCCAGCCATAGCCTTCTCAAGGCCATAGATTCTTGCAATACCATCACCGATCTGAAGAACGGTACCTACATTGCTGACTGAAACAGACTTATCGTAATCAGCAATCTGCTTCTTTAAGATTGAACTGATTTCGTCGGGACGTATAGAAACCATGAGAGTAAAAAGTGTTGAAAGGAGGAAAGTGGGGAAAGAAGAAGGAAATTAAAAGAAAGAACTTGGAGACTAGCTTACCTTTGCTAGCGAAAGGCCCAATCTACGTACTTGGCCAGCAAGGCTTGCATCAATAACCTTGGAGCCAACATTGATAACAAAGCCACCAATTAAATCAGGATCAACTTTTAAATCTAATTCTAAATTGTCAGTGCCTGCTACAGATTGAACCGTTTTAAGTATTTCTCCCTGCTGATCATCATTTAGAGGAGTAGCTGAAGTTACCGTAGCAAGAGCTATATTGCGTTGCTCTCTATAAAGCTCCAGGAATCTCTCCAACACAGAATTCAAAATACCTATCCTTTGGCGATCCGCTAATAACTTCAATAAATTCATAAAAGAAGGAGTAACTTCTTTTGCAAAAATCTTTTGAAGTATGGACTTCTTAGTCTGGATTTCAATTACTGGTGATGACATTGAATCCCTAAAATCTACAGATTGATTCCAAATTTCCAAAGTTGACTTTGCTTGTGAGACGATTTCATCGACTTCATCCCTAGACTCTGCAACTTGAAGAAATGCCTCTGCATATGGTGTGGTAACAGTATTAAGAAGTGGCATTACACATCTCCTATATTTTTGATGGATTGCCTTAAAAACTTATCTTGAGCTTTTTCATCAAAAGATCCAGAAAGAGTTGAAAGAGCTTTTTCAATAGCCAATTTTGCAGCTTCTTTTCGCAATTGAGCACTTACTCTTGCAGCTTCTAAGTTCAAATCTGAAGCGGCACCTTGCTTAATTCGGGCCATTTCTTCAACAGTTCTCTTTTCACTTTCCAAGCGAATCGCCTCAGCTCTTGCCTTGCAATCACTTCTAATCTTGTCGGCTTTCTTTTCAGCAGATGCAAGATCTGATTTTGCTTGTTTAAGAGAAATAGACGCCTGTTCTAAACGATTTTCAGCATCTTTAAGTTCTTGCAAGATTGAAGAGCGTCGCTTTTCAAGCATGCTTCCCAAAAAATTAGGAAGGAATTTGTAGAGTCCAAATGCAACTACAGCAAGATTTAGAATATTTGTCTCAAATAAATTAAGATTTAGACCAAATCCTTCAGTTGCAAAAATTAGAGAATAATTCATTTGGCTGCCAGTAATCTTTTGACTATCAAATCACCAAGTTTATCGGCATCTGACTTAAGTTGATTGAGAGCAGACTGTCTTTGAGAGTCAATCTCAAGCCTTGCATTCTCCTTAGAAGCATTTGCTTCAGAATTAGCTAAAGCCAAAGCTTCTTTATAAAGCCTTTCAGAATCTTCTTCTGCTTCAGTAATAACTTTTTGTGCAGACTTTCTAGCTTCTTTAAGCTGATTTCTTAAATCAGCCTCAAGCTTTTCCACCTCAGCAAGCTTTTGCTTAGCCTCAGTTTGACTTGTTAATACAAAATTCTCTCTCTCTTCTACAACCCGGCCTACGGGCTTAAAGAAAAGAGCGTTTAAGATGTATGTGAGAAGAACAACCTGAGCAGCCATAAGTGGCAAGGTTGCATCAAAGTCAAAAAGACCTCCTTCACTAGCACCAAAAAAAAGCAAGCTTGTCATGGGCAGGGCTGCGTGAAAAAAAAGCGAGACTCAAAAGTGTTAAGAGCCAGGGAAAAGAAACTAAATCAGGATTGAGGAAGATCTTAAAAAAATGAAATCCAATTTTTCAAAGATCGTCCTCCCGATTTAAATAGCTTTAGCCTGCAAATGGGTTAGCGAAGAGAAGAACCAAAGCAACCACAAGACCATAGATGGTTAGCGATTCCATGAAAGCAAAAGAAAGAAGCAAAGTACCTCTGATCTTGCCTTCAGCTTCAGGTTGACGGGCAATGCCTTCTACTGCACCTTGTGCAGCGCTACCCTGACCGATACCAGGTCCTATAGCGCCTAGGCCTACAGCTAAACCAGCTGCAACAACAGAAGCGGCGGTGACAATGGAATCCATAATTGAGCTAACGATGTGAAGCGCCTTCTAAGCGCGTATTAAGAGAAATCGGGAGTGTATACCTGCGAGGGGGACATCTCATAGTGTTAAAAGATGGGTCCGTAAGTAATCGAACCTGATCGCAAGGGATTTGCCAGAAAATTAAAAATCTCTAGCAACAAAAGTTTGATTAATGATGCTCTTCTACTGCTTCACCGATGTAGTAAGCAGCAAGCGTTGCAAAAATCAATGCTTGAATAGCACTAGTAAACAAGCCAAGGAACATTACTGGAACTGGAAGAACAAGTGGTACTAGAAAAACAAGTACAGCAACTACAAGCTCATCAGCCAAAATATTCCCAAAGAGACGGAAGGAAAGCGAAAGAGGTTTAGTGAAATCTTCAACAATCTTGAATGGGAGCATAATTGGCGTTGGATGGACGTAATACTCGAAGTAACGCAATCCTTTATTGCTCAAGCCCGCATAAAAGTATGAAAGAGACACCAAAAGGGCTAATGCAACGGTTGTATTTATATCCGCCGTTGGAGCTCCTAATTCTCCACTAGGGAGTTCAATTAGCTTCCAAGGTATTAAAGCCCCTCCCCAATTGCTCACAAAAATGAACAAGAAAAGAGTACCTATAAATGGCATCCAGTCTCTATAGACTTTTTCTCCAATTTGTGTGCGAGCCAAGTCACGGATGTAATCCCAAAGAAATTCCAGAAGGTTCTGGACACCTTTAGGGTCACGTTCCATCTTCTTAGTGCCAACTACAACAAGTGTCAGCAATGCACCAATAAGGATCCAAGAGGTCATAAAGACTTGTCCGTGAATTCTTATTTTCCCAAATTGCCAATAAAGGTGTTGACCAACCTCTAATGCAGCAAAAGGTAAACCAAATGGAGAGGTACCCATTTTTAAATTAAAAGTCGCTAAAGCGACAATGTGTCTTTTGTTATGAAGCCTTAAATACAATCAAACTTAAATTTTCAAGATTCTTGGTTAAGCAGAAGGCTCAAGCAAAAACTGAATAATCAAGGATGGTTTATAAAGCAGAAACCCAACCAAAGCAGGTAATAGCTGAATTACAGACAATTTAGAAACTGCCAAAATCAGTAATACCGGGACAAGCAATTGAAACTTGCTTACAGAAGATGATGATTTTCCTAGAGATCCAATACTTTTAGCGAGCAAGCGTAAGTAAAGAATTCCAGAAAATGCTCCTAAAAGAAGACTAATAGCAGCATTTAAATCAAAGAAATTGATTGTAAAAATTACTGCAATCGCAGTTACAACCAATGTCATCTTAAAAATGCGTCGTTGAAATGACACATATTCAGCAAATGAATCAACAGAATGAATCTGATTTGATTCAGTTTCAATTGAAGGCTCTAGTTCATTGCCAGTTCCCGTATTTGCACACAAGTTTTCCTCTCCATTTGGAGAGTTTTTAAAATGTGTAGCAAGCCGGGATGCCAGCAAAGGCTCCATGCTCCAAAGGCTCGGGGAATCTACCATGCAGTAGGTAAAAAAACCGAGTTAGATCT
>QCFH01000013.1 GCA_003278345.1 Prochlorococcus sp. AG-363-C02
ATAAATCTTGACGAATACTACTTTTTAACAAAGGTAATTCATCTAAATTTGAAACTATTGCAGAAACACATCCTGCTTCTTGATCATTAATCTTATTAATGTCAAGTCTCCATCTACTGGTTCCAGGTAATTTAGGATTAGATCTTGAGACTAAATAATATATGATGTTTCCTGTTTGAGTATCAAATATAAAATCAGCAATATTTCCAATCTTTTGACCTTCATTATTTAATAAGATTGAATCTAATAAAGTAGGAAGTCTATTAATAGTTGCCTGATCTGATTCAGCAGGAAGGCCATTAACAAATATTTGTTGATAAGAAATAGATCTAATTTGATTTAATCGCCATACAGATCTATTTAAACTTAATTTAGATGGTTTAGTTACCCAACCCAATATTCTATGTACTGGAGGATACATCCATGGCATAACTCCCAATCCATGATCCAAACCTTTATTACATTTAACATTAAAATGTAATAAATTACTTAATAGATATTTGGAAGGAATCTTCAACTCAAGATCTAATTTGAACTGGCATTACTAAATATATAAAATTTAAATCTTTGTTGCTTGGAGTAAAAATAGCAGGTGTAGTTGGTGCATTAAATTTTAAAAGAATAGAATCTGTTTGTATGATTTTTAATCCTTCAAGTAAATATTTAGAATTAAAAGCAATTTGAACATCATCATCTAAATATTTAATTGGAATAGATTCTGATCCACTACCTAAATCCTGAGCATCAGCACTTATACTTAAAATTTGTGATTCTTTATTTGTAGCTATTTTAACAACATTATTATGTTGTTCTGCTAAAACAGTTATACGTTCCAAAGCAGATATAAAGTTTTTACGGTCTAATTCTAATTCATGTGAAAAGTCATCTGGTATTAATTGATTATAATTAGGATAAGAACCATCTAGTGTTCTTGTGGTAACTATTTGATCAGAAGAAATAAAAACAACTTGTCCCTGATCATAAAAAAAGTTAATTTCTGTAGTTGAATTACAATTAGAAAGAAATTTTTCTAATTCTCTTAAAGACTTAGATGGAAGAGTTAATTCTATTGAATCATTAAAATCATTTTTATTATCATTTGCTATAGATATTACATCATCTAATTTTAAAACAGCTAGCCTGTGTCCGTCAGTAGCTGCAGCTTTTAAAGAAGTACCTTTAAAATTTAAATTAACTCCTGTTAAAACTTGCTTTGCTTCATCAGCACTGCTAGCAAATAAAGTACTTTTTAATGCATTTGCAAAATTTAGTGCATTAACTTTTAACGAAACGGAGTTTTCTACAATAGGTAATTCAGGAAAATCTTCCGCACTCATAGATCTTACTTGATAGGTACTATTTTTACTGCTTAGATGGACCTGAGATATGTTTTCATCAACAGCTAAGGTAATTGGTGAATCAATCGATAATTTTGATATTATTTCTCCAAATAATTTTGATGGCAATGTTATTGCTCCACTAGTTTCTATAGATGCATTTATAGAAGTTTGAATACCTAAGTTCAAGTCAAATCCAGTGAGACTCAATTTTCCTGTACCAGCATCAGCAGTTAAAAGAACATTTGCTAATACAGGGTGTGTAGGTCTAACAGCAACAGCTCTACTTACGAGTTGAAGCGCAGAATTTAATTCTGATTGAGAGCAAACAAGTTTCATTGCCTCAAGCTAACGATGAAAGTGTAGAAAAGAAATCCCTTTTTTTCATTTATTTAAAAATGAACTTTCTAGCTTCTATCTATTCTATATATTTTAAATATGAAATTAAACAGTAGTAGTAGTTCTTGTGGATTCTTGGGAAAACTGGCTAAAAGCTTGCTATTAATAGGGATTATAGAAATTAATTACTGTTAGAAAAAAAAATAATCTTGTGGAAAAAAATTCTTAATTCACATTTTTTCTCGTATATGTTGAAAACATTTAAAATAAAGGATGACTTCTCCCTGATTTTCCCCAGATTTTTGTTCTTTATTTAGACCTCTTCCTCAGGCAGATATTATATTGTCTTTGTCTTATATCTTTAAAACCCCATATTTTCTGCAACCTTATTTAAATCTGGATCTATTCCAGATTTAAATACTGCATCATTATTTTTTATTGCGCAATCTGGATCTTTTAACCCATTTCCTGTTAATACACAAACTATTACAGAATTATTTGGTATTTCATTTTTTAATTTAATTAAGCCTGCAACAGAAGAAGCACTAGCTGGCTCACAAAAAATACCTTCTTTATTGCCTAATAATTTATAAGCATTGATAATTTCATTATCTGTTACTGATGTAAACTTTCCTTTAGATTCTTCTTTTACTATATTAGCTTTTTCTTTATTTACAGGATTTCCAATTCTAATTGCAGTAGCTATTGTGTCTGGATTTTTTACAGTTTTTCCTATTACTAAAGGTGCTGATCCTTCTGCTTGAAAGCCCATCATTTTAGGAAGCTTTTTAGATAGTCCTGCTTTAAAATATTGATTGAAACCCATCCAGTAAGCACTTATATTTCCAGCATTTCCCATAGGAATACATAACCAATCTGGCGCTTCTCCTAGATAATCAATTATTTCAAAAGCAGCCGTTTTTTGCCCTTCTAATCTATATGGATTAACAGAATTTACAAGAGTAATTGGATATTTTTCAGATAATGCTTGAACTATTTCTAACGCCTTATCAAAATTTCCTTTAATAGCTAATACTTCTGCACCGTAAACTAAAGCTTGCGCTAATTTACCCTGTGCTACATATCCATCAGGTATCAATACATAACTTCTCATATGTCCCTTTTTCGCATATGCAGCAGCAGCAGCAGAAGTATTACCAGTGCTTGCACAAATTACAGCTTCACAGCCTTCTTCTTTCGCCTTGCTTATTGCCATTGTCATTCCTCTATCTTTGAATGAGCCAGTAGGATTTAAACCATCATATTTTGCATAAACCTTTACATTTTTTCCGATTATTTCATTAATTGATTTTAATTCTAAAAGCGGTGTTCCACCTTCTTGAAGTGTGATTATAGGAGTACTGTCGTTAACAGGTAGCCATTTTTTATATGCTTTTATTAAACCTGGCCATTGCTTATATGATTTATTTACCCTAAAAGTGGTTGTTAAATTTTTAATGATTTTCTTTACCATGATAAGAAATAATTAGTAAATTAATTGGGCTCATTTTTGAGCTTTTTTATAGGATCATTAGTGAAATAACTTATAAGCTCACTCATCGATTCTACTTTATTCATTACTTTAACTAATTCACCAACATCTATCGCAATATTTTTACTTGGATACATTTTTAAAAATCTTAATACAGTAATTGATTCTTCTTTTTTATTAATTGCTTTAATTGCACTAGATTTAATTGCTAGAACACTTAATTTTTCATTTTTTAATTTAAATGGATAGATAATTTTTGAAACTCTTGTTAGGATGATTTCTCCTATATCGCTATACAATAAACGACTAGTTAGTTGTATAGGCGCCTTGTGTTCTTTAATTAATAAAGCTTTTACACTTTCTTTTTCTTTTTCTTTAATTAATCTTTTTAGTAAACCTTTTCTTTCGCCTGTTTTTATAAACTCTTCTAACTCATTAACGCTAACACTTCTTGTAAATATTAGAAATGAGAATGTTATTTTTTCTGCTGCAATAGCTTCAATAGGAAGAATGTAGAAGATAGATAGAATGAAAGAAATTAAAAAAGTTCTTTTTTTCATTTATTGGTCAACTCCCGCAGCTATTTTAATAATTCTAGCAAAACTTCTATTAGTAAATTTTTTAGCTATTTGAAAGCTCATTTCTCTAGCCTTAGGTTCTTTAAAGACTCTTCCTAATTTTTTTAAAACTAAATTCGTATCCAAGCCTGGTAAAGTTATTAAAATATTAATTATTTTTTTTATAGGTTCTAATCCGTTAAACAATTTTAACTCACCTGATGTTTCATTAATTCTATTAGACCTTAGTCGATCTGGAAGTTTTTCATTGATACTTTTAATAGTATAAAAATTAATTAGATCAAATTGCTCGGCAACTGTTTCTGTAATCTCTTCTCTTAGTATTCCGCCATTATCTGAAAATAGAAATTCTATTACTTGATCTGATAGCTTATCAATATCAATTTCTTTTTGTTTAGAAGCATTAGATAATAGATTTTCTAGTCTATTCCAATTAATTATTCCATTTTCAAATATCATCTCTTTTAAACTTTCTCTTAATTTTGGGTCTGGATCTTCCATGAGACGCCTGGCAAAGTAGGGATACGCAGCACCTAGTATTTTAAAATTAGGATCTACACTTAATGCAATACCTTCAAGTGTAATTAAAGATCTAATTATTAATGCATAATATGGTGGTAATTCAAAAGGAAACTTATACATTAGACTTGACATGTCATCGGTCACGCTTTTGAAATCCATTGAACTTACACCTACATTTAGTGCTTCTTTAAATACTCTTTCAAACTCTGGAACTATTGGTATTAAATTTACATCTTCTTTTAAAAATCCTAATTCTACAAAATCTTTTGAAAGTTTATCGAACCTCTTATTAACTAAGTGAACAACAGCTTGAATTAAACCAGTTCTAGATTTATCTGTGACTTCACTCATCATACCAAAATCTAGATAACATAGTTTTCCATTTGCAAGAGCTAATATATTGCCAGGGTGTGGGTCTGCATGAAAATATCCATGTTCAAGAAGCTGTTGTAAACTGCAATTTACTCCTATTTCAATCATTTCATTAGGATCTATACCTAATTTTTTTACTCCTTCTATATTAGTTAATTTAATACCATCTATCCATTCCATAGTTAATACTCTTTTACTAGTATACTCTTTGTATATTGAAGGTACTTTTATTTGTTTATTATGTTTATGTAAATTATAAAATTTTTCTGCATTATTGGCTTCATTAATATAATCCATTTCCTCAAATACTCTAATTCCTAGTTCATCAATTAGAGCCACAAGATCACTTCTAATAAAAGAAATATATTTTTTTAGCCATATTGCGATATTTCTCACAATATATAAATCTAGAGTTATTTGTTCTCTTAATCCAGGTCTTTGTATTTTAACTGCTACATTATCACCATTATTTAATATTGCTCGATGCACTTGCCCTAATGATGCAGCTGAAATAGGTGTTAATTCAAACGATTTATAGATTTTATCGTATGTTTGGCCTAGGTCTTCTTTTATACAAGCTATTGCTAAATCACTTTCAAACCCAGGCAGTTGATCTTGTAATTGTGCTAGTTCTTCAAGCACTAATTTAGGAATAACATCTGGTCTTGTTGATAACGCTTGGCCTGCTTTAATAAATGCTGGTCCTAAATCTACTAGTAAGTTGGTGAATTCAATAGCTCTATTTCGTGCTCGGGTTTCATTTTTTAGTAATCCTATTAATTTTTCCCAAGCAACACCCAACATGAATAATGCAATTGGAATTAAGGTTTGCCATAGTCGTTTAATAAGACGTTTAGGGTGTTTTTTATAAATATTGCTAATTTCATTGGGATCGTATGACTGCAAACCAGCTGCTTCAATAAAATCACCAAGCTCTTCTTTCATTTTCATATGGTGCTTTACTTACCCCCTTCTAATTTATTGATGTATTAGCTAGGTTTTATAAGGTTACTTTAATAACGTGCTACTTGGCTTACGTCTACATAACATTGCGCTTATAGAAAGCTTGGAAATTGATTTTGATCAAGGATTCTCTGTCTTTACAGGAGAGACTGGTGCGGGTAAGTCAGTTTTTTTATTTGCAATCGACTATTTGTTGGGAGGAGGAGGTAATAATTGTGGTTTAAGATTAATGAGGACTGGTTCGAATCATTCACAAATAGAAGGATACTTTTCTGTTGATTCAGTTGTTCAAGAATGGATTTCAGATAATTCTTTTGATATTTCCGATGATGAAATTATTGTTTCTCGCGATTGGAAGCTTAGAAATGGGCGTATCTCAAGCCGAATAAGACTTAATGGCCAAATTATAAGTAAACAAGACATTCTTTCTTTAAGACCTAAATTAATGGATTTGACTCAACAAGGTCAGGTTCATAAATTGACTTCATCTTTTGAGCAGTTGAAATTGCTTGATCGTTTTGGTTCTTCTGAAGTAGAGGAAGCGTTGTCTTTGGTAAAGAAAAGTTGGAAAAATTGGAAGTTAATTAATTTAAAACTTGAAGAAACTAAAAAAGAATATGAATATAACGAAGAGTCATTAAGAGTTAATCAGACTTTTTTAGAAGATCTTGAAAAAGCTAATATAGAAGATCCGCTTGAGGAAAAACAATTAAAAGAAGATCAGGATCGCCTTGTATATGGAGTAAAACTTCAAGAAGCGTTAGCTTTGGTATTTAGTAGATTAAAAGAAAGCACTGATACTTTTCCTTCAGCTCAAGATCATTTTTTAGAAGTTATTCAAGAATTGCGAAAATGCGTCAGCTTAGACTCATCATTAGCTTATCCTTTGGAGCTTTTATTAGATTCTTATTCGAAATTAGAAGATTTTTTGAGATCTTTAGAAGATTACCAACTTTTGTTAGAAAGTGATCCTAATCAATTACAGCTTATTCAAAATAGATTATTAGATATTAATAGATTAAAATCTAGATATAAACTTGATTTACAAGGTTTATTGGCTCGTCGAAGTCAAGTTATTAATTTATTAAATGTAAATCCCATATCATTTTTAAATGAGATTAAAGATAAGGAATTATTAGCTAGAAAAGAATTAAAAAAATATAATTATAATCTAACAAAAGTTCGTACAAAATATGCAAAAGATTTAGAAAATGAACTGATTAAGTATTTAAAGCCGCTAGGGCTTGAAAATATTCGCTTTAAGGTTGTCTTTTCTTCGTCCTCTCCTTCTGAAAAAGGTGAAGATGCTATTGATTTTTTCTTTTCTGCAAATGAAGGTGAACCACTTGCGCCGTTGGCTAATTTTGCATCGGGAGGAGAAATGTCTCGTTTTCTGCTTGCTTTAACAAGTGTTTTTTCAGAAGTAAGTGGTTCTAAGACATTGATTTTTGATGAAATTGATTCAGGAGTTAGTGGTGCAATTAGTTCAGCCATAGGAAAACTTCTAAAGAGATTATCCATAAAGAATCAAGTTTTTTGCATTACTCATCAGCCACTTGTGGCTGCATTAGCAGATAATCACTTTTCTGTTTCTAAAACTGTTTGTGATGGTATGACACTCTCTAAAGTTAGCTTGTTAAAGGGTTTTGCTGATAGAAAATCTGAATTGGTCAAATTAACTGGTGGTGATTTTGAAAAAGCAAGTATTTATGCTGCAAGTTTGTTAGATAATAAAGCAGCATAATGGATATTAATCTTTGTAAGATCATATGATTCAGTATTGCGACTTTGAGGCCCTAGTAAGTGGGTAAATCCAATCAACAATCTTTTTCTTTATCGGATTCTTTCGAGGATGTAATAAGAGTTCGTGGTGCTCGTCAACATAATTTAAAGAATGTCGATCTGACTATTCCAAGAAATAAATTTATTGTTTTTACTGGAGTTAGTGGGAGTGGAAAGAGTTCTTTAGCGTTTGATACCATTTTTGCTGAGGGACAAAGAAGATACGTTGAGAGTTTGTCTGCTTATGCTCGTCAGTTTTTAGGTCAGGTAGATAAGCCAGATGTAGATGCAATTGAAGGACTTTCTCCTGCTATTTCAATTGATCAAAAATCTACAAGTCATAATCCAAGATCAACAGTAGGTACGGTAACTGAGATCAAAGATTATTTGCGATTGCTTTTTGGAAGGGCTGGAGAGCCACATTGTCCCGAATGCAATAGACCTATTCGGCCTCAAACTATTGATGAGATGGTTGATCAGATAATTACTTTGCCAGAAGGGACTAGATATCAATTGCTTGCTTCAGTTGTTCGAGGTAAGAAAGGAACTCATGCAAAATTACTTTCAGGTCTTGCATCAGAAGGCTTTGCAAGAGTAAGAATCAATAAAGAAGTTAGAGATCTTTCAGATAACATTGAACTTGATAAAAATCATACTCATTCTATTGAAGTTGTTGTAGATAGGTTGATAGCAAGAGAAGGCATTCAAGAAAGATTAACTGATTCTTTGCAAACTGCTTTAAAGCGAGGAGATGGTTTGGCTATTGTTGAAGTTGTTCCTAAGAAAGGAGAGAAATTACCAGATGGTATAGAGCGAGAAAGACTTTTTTCTGAGCATTTTGCTTGCCCAGTTCATGGTGCTGTTATTGAAGAATTGTCCCCTAGATTATTTTCTTTTAATAGTCCTTACGGAGCCTGTCCTGATTGTCATGGTTTAGGACATTTAAAGAAATTTACAGCTGAAAGAGTTATTCCAGAGCCATCTTTACCTGTTTATGCTGCCATTGCACCTTGGAGTGAGAAAGAGAATGCTTATTATTTTTCTTTATTATTTTCAGTAGGAGAAGCATTTGGATTTGAAATTAAAACTCCATGGAAAGATTTAACACAAAACCAAAAAGATATTTTACTTAATGGAAGTGAGAAACCTATTTTGATTCAATCTGATAGTCGTTATAAAAAGAAAGATGGCTATAAAAGAACATTTCAAGGTATATTACCTATTTTGGAGAGACAATTAAGTGATGCTAATGGTGAATCAGTACGACAAAAATTAGAAAAATTCTTAGAGTTAGTGCCTTGTTCAACTTGTTCTGGTAAAAGATTAAGACCTGAAGCACTAGCAGTTAAAATAGGCCCTTATTCTATTACAGAATTAACAGAGATTAGTGTTGAAGAAACACTTGCATGTATAGAGGGTTTAATGGGAATAGCGAATTGTGAGGGTTCTAAACCTTTATTAACTTCAAGGCAAATGCAGATAGGAGAATTAGTTTTAAAAGAAATTCGTTTGCGGTTGAAATTTCTTCTTGATGTTGGTTTGGATTATTTAAGTTTAGATAGGCCAGCTATGACATTATCTGGTGGAGAAGCACAACGGATTCGTTTGGCTACGCAAATTGGTGCTGGTCTAACAGGAGTGCTTTATGTTTTAGATGAACCTAGTATTGGTCTTCATCAAAGAGATAACGATAGACTTTTGAATACCTTAGAAAGACTGAGAGATTTAGGAAATACTTTAATTGTTGTAGAACATGATGAAGATACAATTCGTGCTGCAGATTATTTAGTTGATATTGGACCAGGTGCAGGAGTTCATGGAGGAAAAATCATTGCAGAAGGTTCATTAGAAAATTTACTTGAAAGCAAAGATTCATTAACTGGTGAATATCTAAGTGGAAGAAATTCTATTCCTACTCCTAAAGATCGACGAAAAGGAGTTAATAGAAATCTTAAATTAATAGGTTGCGATAGAAATAATTTAAAGAATATTTCTGTTGATTTTCCACTTGGTCGTTTGGTTGCGGTAACAGGAGTTAGTGGGAGTGGAAAAAGTACTTTGGTAAATGAATTATTGCACCCTGCTATAAATCATCAATTAGGTTTAAAAGTTCCTTTTCCAAAAGGCTTGGAAGAAATGAGAGGAATTAAATCTATAGATAAGGTTATTGTAATTGATCAATCTCCTATAGGTCGTACTCCAAGATCAAATCCTGCGACTTATACAGGGGCATTTGATCCCATTAGGCAAATTTTTGCTGCTTCGGTTGAGGCAAAGGCTCGAGGCTATCAAGTCGGTCAATTTAGTTTTAATGTTAAAGGAGGTCGATGTGAGGCTTGTAAAGGTCAAGGAGTAAATGTAATTGAAATGAATTTCTTGCCAGATGTTTATGTTCAATGTGATGTATGTAAAGGAGCTCGTTTTAATCGAGAAACCTTGCAAGTGAAATACAAAGGACATACGATTTCTGATGTATTGGAGATGACGGTTGAGCAGTCTGTAGAAGTTTTTTCTGCTATTCCTCAAGCCTCAGATAGATTGAGGACTTTAGTTGATGTTGGTCTTGGATATATAAAGTTAGGACAACCTGCCCCTACTCTTTCTGGTGGAGAGGCGCAGAGAGTAAAACTTGCAACTGAGCTTTCTCGTCGAGCAACTGGTAAAACCCTTTATTTAATAGATGAGCCTACAACAGGCTTAAGTTTTTCTGATGTTCATAAATTGATGGATGTACTGCAAAGACTTGTTGATAAGGGAAATTCAATTATTGTTATCGAACATAATTTAGATGTTATTCGTTGCTCTGATTGGATTATTGATTTAGGTCCTGAAGGAGGCGATAAAGGAGGTGAGCTTCTTATTGCTGGAACGCCTGAAGAAGTGGCTGCAAATAATGATAGCTATACGGGTCAGTATTTGAAAAAAGTTTTGTGCAAACATTCATCTAAAATCAAATGATTTAATATTGAGCTGTTCTTTTTCTTTGCATTTCTCAATATATTTTTATTTTTTTAAATTAATGAAAATACTTTGATAACAGCTCTTTTGGGAAGATTTCAATATGTACGTTAGGAATATAATGTTGTTTTAATATTTAAAAGTACTAAATCATATTATAGATCACCATTATGTTTACTTAGGAGTTGGTATGGGTTTAAAACTCCTTCATTTGCATTTGCATGGTTTAATAAGATCTAATAATTTGGAATTAGGTCGAGATTCAGATACTGGTGGACAAACTTTATATGTTTTGGAGCTGGTTAAGCAATTAGCTTCGTCTTCAGAGGTAGAAAAAATAGATCTTGTAACTCGTTTAATTAAAGATAGAAGGGTTTCTGCTGAATATTCACAAGCTAAAGAAACGATTGTTCCAGGTGCGCAAATAATTAGAATTCCTTTTGGTCCTAATAGATATCTTCGTAAAGAATTACTTTGGCCCTATTTGGATCAATTAGCCGAAAGATTGGTGGAAAAACTTAGTCTGGCTAATTCTTTGCCAGATTGGATTCATGCTCATTATGCAGATGCTGGCTATGTAGGTGCATTAGTTAGTAATCGTTTAGGTTTGCCTTTTGTTTTTACAGGTCATTCATTAGGTAGAGAAAAAAAGAGAAGGTTGCTTCAGTTTGGTATGGATCATGATCAGATTGAAAACACTTATTCCATCAGTAGACGAATCGAAGCAGAAGAGTTTGCATTAAAACAAGCAAATTTAGTGATTACAAGTACCCATCAGGAAGCTGAAGATCAATATGCTAAATATAATAATTTTGTAAGTAAGCAAGCAAAAACTATTTCTCCTGGTGTTGATTTAAAACGATTTAATATTTTCGCAAAATCCGAGAATATAGCTGCAGTTAATAAGTTGCTTGATCCTTTCCTGAGAGATTCTTCATTGCCTCCATTATTATCTATTTCAAGAGCAGTAAAAAGAAAAAATATACCTGCTTTGGTAGAAGCTTTTGGCCGTTCAAAATCTTTAAGAGAATCTCATAATCTTATACTTATTCTTGGTAATCGTACAGATTTTAGACTTTTAGATAAACAACAGAAAGATGTATTTCAGCAGGTTTTTGAGTTAGTTGATAAATATGATCTTTATGGGAAAGTTGCATATCCAAAAGCTCATCGCAGAGAGCAAATTGCTGATATTTATAGATGGGCTGCTCAATTAAATGGATTGTTTATAAATCCTTCCTTGACAGAGCCTTTTGGGCTTACATTGCTTGAAGCAGCAGCTTGTGGCTTGCCTATGGTTGCTACTAATGATGGAGGACCAATTGAGATCCTTTCTAAATGTGGAAATGGGGTATTGGTTGATTCAACAGATCTAGATGATTTACAGAATACTATTGAGAAAGCTGTTGCAAATAATAAATTATGGAAACGATGGAGAAATAATGGAATTGATGGAGTAAATAACTATTTTAGTTGGAATTCTCATGTAAATAAATATTTATCCTTGATGAAGAATCAATTTGATATGTCTGATTCTAAATCATTAGCTAAAGTAATTCCTTTATCTGGAATGAGGGTTAGTTGACGGTAAGGAGGTTCTTCATTGATAAATCCCCATTCTTTAAAAATATCAGAATTTTTGTGAGTAATAAATTGCTCATTTTCCGTTTTATTTAGAACAAAGCCTTCTTTAGCCATTCTTCTCATTAATTTTGCAGATTCTTCGAATCTATATGCCATGGCTTCCAATGATGCACAATCTTTAGTTAGACCATCTTCTTTCCATGTGAAGTAATCCATAAAATTTGTTAGATTCTAGAACGTAGTAATAGTCCAAGGCATACAAATATGATACTTATTAACCAGAAACTATGCACTATTTCAATTTCTTTATTTCCTTTTAATTCTAAGTGATGATGTAAAGGAGCCATTCTAAATAATCGATAACCTTTGCCTCTTCTCTGTTTAGTTATTTTAAATATCCCTACTTGTAAAATTACAGATAAGCTTTCTGCTAGAAAAATTATTCCCATTATAAATAGAGTCCAAAGTGTGTTTGAAACTAATGCAACTCCAGCTAAACTTGCACCCATTGACAGTGAACCAGTATCTCCCATAAATATTTTTGCAGGACTTTTATTAAACAGAAGAAAGCCTAACCAAGATCCTGCCATTGACATACAAAAACTTGCAAGAGCATAATTATCTAAGCCTCCTCTTAAAACTAATTCAATTGACATTCCTGTAAAAATAATTGCACCACATCCCCCGGCCAAGCCATCTAGTCCGTCAGTTAGATTTGTAGCATTACTTTCTGCAATCAATATAAATAATGCTAAAGGCCAAATAAATATACCTAAATTTAGTAAGTTATTATTCCATAGAGCTATATCAGGCTTTATTAAGCCATTAAAATATATTAAAAATAAGAATATAATTCCCATCAAAATTTGAATTAGGATATAAGCCTAAAGGGGTTGTATTTACGATTAAATCTGATTGTCTAATATACTCACTTAATAAGATATTATTTGTTAAAATTAATTCTATTTTGCTCGAAAGAAAATTATTTTTATCAATTCCCTTTAAAAATTTATCCAATGAATCTTGACTACGCCCAACAACATAGATATTGGAAAATTTTAATGTACCTAATCCGTGGAGAACTGCTTTAGCACTACCTCCACATCCAATGATAAGTGCTGTTTTATTTTTGTAGGATGCTTGTTCTTTTAAGGGTACAAGAAAGCCTTCAACATCTGTATTTGAACCAATCCAACTATTTAACTTGTCAGGAATTAATGTATTAACAGCGCCAGTATTCTTTGCTATTGAAGTGATCTGACTGCAGGCATTTACAGCAATATTTTTATGTGGAATTGTTATATTCAGACCTTTGCAATTTACTGCTCTTAGACCTTTGATCACTAAATTAAAATCATCTTTTTTGCATGGAATTGCTAGATAGCACCAATTTAAGTTTAATTCTGTTAAAGCAGCATTATGAATGATTGGAGATAATGAGTGTCTGACTGGACACCCCAGAACCCCTACGAGACTTGTGTCTCCATCTATTAATTCTTTTTTAATACAAACCATTTGCTTATATTACTTAGTTTACTGTTCGGGAACCACACCTCGCCTCTAAGTGCACTCACTGCCGAGGATGACCCTATTAATAAAGAAATTTCTAGGAGCAGAATTCAATGGGGAAGGTTGTAGGAATCGATCTAGGTACAACCAATAGCTGCGTTGCTGTAATGGAGGGTGGGAAGCCAACGGTTATAGCCAATGCAGAAGGCTTTAGAACAACTCCTTCAGTTGTTGCATATACCAAAAATCAAGATCAGTTGGTTGGGCAGATTGCTAAACGCCAAGCAGTAATGAATCCAGAGAATACTTTTTATTCTGCTAAACGTTTTGTTGGCCGTCGTGTAGATGAAGTAAATGAAGAATCGAAAGAAGTTAGTTATGGAGTAGAGAAATCTGGATCAAGTGTAAAACTTAAATGTCCAGTACTTGATAAACAATTTTCACCTGAAGAAGTTGCTGCTCAGGTTTTGCGTAAATTATCGGAAGATGCAGGTAAATATTTAGGAGAGAATATTAGTCAAGCCGTTATTACTGTTCCTGCTTATTTTAATGATTCTCAGCGTCAAGCTACTAAAGATGCTGGAAAGATTGCTGGTTTAGAAGTTCTTCGAATTATTAATGAGCCAACTGCAGCAGCACTTGCTTATGGATTAGATAAAAAAAGTAATGAGCGAATTCTTGTATTTGATTTAGGAGGAGGTACTTTTGATGTCTCTGTTTTAGAGGTTGGAGATGGTGTCTTTGAGGTTTTATCTACTTCTGGAGACACTCATCTTGGTGGCGATGACTTTGACAAAGTGATAGTCGATTATTTGGCAGCAACTTTTAAGGCTAATGAAGGAATTGATCTTCGTCAGGACAAGCAGGCACTTCAACGTCTTACAGAAGCTGCAGAAAAGGCAAAGATTGAACTATCTAATGCTACTCAAAGTGAAATCAATCTCCCTTTTATTACTGCCACTCCAGAAGGCCCTAAGCATGTCGATTTAACACTTACTAGAGCTAAATTTGAAGAATTAGCTGCAAATTTAATTGATCGATGTCGTGTTCCTGTTGAACAGGCTTTGAAAGATGCGAAATTATCAACCGGAGAGATAGATGAAATAGTCATGGTAGGTGGATCTACACGAATGCCATCTGTTAAAGAATTAGTTAAGAGAGTTACAGGTAAAGATCCCAATCAGACAGTTAACCCTGATGAAGTTGTAGCTGTTGGAGCGGCAATTCAAGGTGGTGTTTTAGCAGGTGAAGTCAAAGATATCTTGTTGCTTGACGTTACACCCTTGTCATTAGGTGTAGAAACTTTGGGTGGTGTAATGACAAAAATGATTACTAGAAATACAACTGTTCCTACTAAAAAGACAGAAACTTATTCAACAGCGGTAGATGGACAGACAAATGTTGAAATCCATGTATTGCAAGGTGAAAGGGAAATGGCATCAGACAATAAAAGTCTTGGGACATTTCGCTTAGATGGTATTCCTCCTTCTCCCAGAGGAGTTCCTCAGATTGAAGTTACATTCGATATTGATGCCAATGGAATTTTGAGTGTAACGGCAAAGGATAAAGGTAGTGGTAAAGAACAGAGTATTTCTATTACAGGTGCATCTACTCTTTCTGATAATGAAGTAGAGAGAATGGTCAAAGATGCAGAGACTAATGCAACCGTAGACAAAGAAAAAAGAGAACGCATTGATATAAAGAATCAAGCAGAAACTCTTGTCTATCAAACTGAGAAACAACTTGGAGAGCTAGGCGATAAAGTTGATAGCGCTGCAAAGGAAAAAGTCGAAGCAATGCGACTTAATTTAAAAGAAGCAACAGAGAAAGATGATTATGAGACTATGAAAAATTTAGTAGAAGAACTTCAAAAAGAATTGTATTCGCTAGGAGCTTCTGTTTATCAGCAAGCTAATGCTGCATCTCAAGCAGCTGAAGGAAATTCTAATGATTCTAATAACGCAGGGGAAGGAAATGACGATGTTATAGATGCAGAATTTACAGAAACTAAATAATTTAGGTTATTTGTTTTTCGACCCATTCTGCGCAAGCAGGAGCCAATAAAATGCCATTTCTGTAGTGGCCTGTATTAATTATCAAACCTGGTTCAAGTTTTTCAATTAAAGGAGAGGGTTGATTTTGAGGTCTTGCTCTTAATCCATACCATTTCTGTATAATCTGAGCACTTTGTAACCATTGAGGAGCATTGCCATAAAGATTTTGCATCTTCTTTAATTGCTCTTCACTTGGCTTATCTCCAGCTTCTAATGTTGCACCAACTAACATTTTATTGATTCCACTTGGTATTAGGTTAACTCCATGAATACTTAATACACTGGGCCAATTATCTAAATTGATATTATTACCTATATCTACTTCAATTGCTTGCCCGAGAATAGGTTCCATTCCTCGCTCATGCCCTAATGGCTTTATTAGATTTTGACTATTTAATGCGGAACAAATAATCACATAATCAGTAATTAAATTATAATTTTCTTCCAAATGTATTTTCCATTTATTTTGATTTGATTGTGATAATCTAGTTAGAGATAATACTGATTTATCAACCTTATCTATATTTAAGCTTTCTAATTTAAGCATTAGTGACTTCATTAATATTTTAGGAACAATTCTTCCATCAAATGAAGATATTATCCCTCCATATTCATTTTTAGGAAATAGATTTTTAGAGTCTATTTCAAATTTATCATCAAAATATTTTAACCCTGCATGTGCTTTTTCTTTACTAAGTGCTTGTAATTTTATTTCTTCTTCTTTAGTACTTGCTAATCTTATTAAAGGATTTTCTAATTTCAATATATTATTTTTTGTAGATAATTCATTTATCAGTTTAGGCCAAAGTTCAATACATCTTTTTCTTATCTGCCAACTTCTTCCTGATGATCTACTAAAGATATTTCCCATTAGAACGCCAAGAGAAGCATTACTTCCTGATCTAAATCCATCAGTATTTTTTTCTTGATTAAGAATAGGATCTATGAGAGTAACTTTGTGTCCTCTTCTTGCAAGATAAAAAGAGGTAGTGCGTCCAATAATGCCTCCTCCAATTACAGCAATCTCTTTAATGTTCATGTTTTTACTTCCTATTAACTTGCTCTTTAACTGTTGTAATTACTAGATATAAGTAGATAATGACTCAATATTGTTTTTTTTGCTTTGATCACTGTAATTTTGCAACTTATCTGTCCTGATCGTCCAGGTTTGGTTAGTCTTCTTTCAGGCTGGATAGCAAGTCATAATGGAAATATTCGACATGCAGATCATCATACAGATGAAGATGCAGCTATGTTTTTGAGTAGACTAGAGTGGGATTTGGAAGGATTTACTCTGAGTAGGGATGAGATTTATAAAAAAGTATTTGAATTAGCTAACTCTATAGGAGGTAAGGCACAATTACATTTTTCTGATGAGTTACCAAGAGTTGCAATATTAGCTAGTAAGCAGAGTCATTGTCTTATAGATTTACTTTGCAGAGTGAATAGTCAAGAGATGAAAATGATAGTTCCTGTTGTTATTTCAAATCATCAAAATTTAAAAGGAGTTTGTGAACAGTATAATGTTGATTATAGGTATGTACCGGTTGATCAAGTTAATAAATTACATTCAGAAAATAGTATACTTGAGATTCTTAAGGACTATAAAATAGATTTAATTGTCTTAGCTAAATATATGCAGATTTTAAGTCCTGATTTTATTAATAAATATCCAAATATAATTAATATTCATCACTCTTTTTTGCCTGCTTTTAAGGGAGCAAGACCTTATCATCGAGCTTGGAAAAGAGGTGTTAAATTAATTGGTGCAACTGCTCATTACGTTACTGAATCACTTGATGATGGGCCAATTATAGATCAGACTATTGTCCATGTTAGTCATCGAGATGAAGTAGATGACTTGATTAGAAAAGGACGTGATACGGAACGTCTTGCCTTGGCTAGAGCTTTAAGATTCCATTTGCGTAGACAGATAATGGTTTACCAGGGTCGTACGGCGATTTTTGCGTGAGATTTATAGGTTTCTTTTTGGATTATTGATTATTAGTTAGAGAATGTTCTCTATGTTTGATTAGTTGCTGGCTGGTTAGGGGACCTTCTAAATGCATCCAAGGAAGAATACGTTTTGTATGCCATCCTTTATGAATGACTTCATCCCAATTGGGGAGCCTTTTATTTGCTTTGTCAGTTTTTGTCTTTTCTTGTATTTCTTTATAAACTTTTTTCCACTCTCCAATTGTATTGTGCGATGTACGGATCGAAGCTATGACATATGCTAAACGTCTATCACTTCTAGATATTAATGCTTGTATAAGACTCCAATTATAACTTTCAGGCCGTAAATCTATACCATTTGGCTTTAAGTATTTTGCAAGTATATTTATTCTTTTTTTTGCTTGTTTATTGACACCATTCCATTGAAATGGTGTATGAGCTTTTGGAACAAATGTGCTAATACCTAATTTAAGTCTTAGTCCCGGATTTCTTTTTTTTATATTTAATAATAAGGTTGCGGTTGATTGGATATCATCCTCATTTTCTGTCGGTAAGCCAACCATACCATAAAGTTTTAATCCTGATAATCCTCCTTCTTTTGCATATCTTGCTGCTGTAAAAATTTCTTCTTCTGTTAGTTTTTTGTTGATGACTGTCCTTAGCTTTTTACTACCACTTTCAATAGCAATAGTTATTGATTTTGAATTTCGGCGATGCAGTAGATTAGTCATTTTTGAATTTACTGTGGATGCTCGAACAGAACTTAAACTAAGTCTCATCTCATCAAAACGATCATCCTTGAGCCAATCTAGGAGTGCGTCAAATTCAGGATGCTGAGTAATTGATGCTCCGAGTAAGCCAATTCTATTTGTAAATTTAAATCCTTCTTCTACAGCTGGTATTAGACCTTCTTTAAGTGACGAATTACGAAAAGGTAAGTTTAGGTAGCTAGCTAGGCAAAATCTGCAAAGTTCTGGACAACTGCGTACAACTTCAATCATATGTATATTTGGCCACGCTGATTCAGGAGTAATTACACTTGATTGGCTTAATGTATTTTCCCCCCAAGTTTGTTTGCATATTTTTTTAGGAACGTCTTCATATTTTGATTGGATGTCTATTAACTCTCCATTTGAATCGTATTTAGGTTCATATAATATTGGTACATATATGCCTGGAATTTTTGAGAGAGTTTTTAATTTATTTTTGCGTGTCATACCTTCAATTTCTTTGACTGTATTTATAAATTTAGGTAGTAGATTCTCTCCATCTCCTAGTAGTACTACATCAAGAAAAGGAGCAAAAGGTTCAGGATTTGCTGTTAATACTTGTCCACCACCAAAGACAATTGGGTCATCTTCAGTTCTTAGGTGGCTCCATATTGGAATTTTATTTTTTTCTAATAGTTCAATAAGTATAGGGCCATCAAGTTCCCAACTTAGTGAAAAGCCAAATAAATCACTATTTTTATGAGGTATATCTTGTTGGTCAGTAAATAATCTTCGTACATCTACATCTTCTCTTTGAGCAAGAGTTGCCCATATAATTTGGAATCCAAGACTTGTAATACCAATTGAATACGTATTGGGAAAAGCCAAGGTTGTTTTTAGTGCATTTGCACTAGGAACAACAGGTTTAAAAAGAAGAGTTTCTTGTTTCAGTGTTATTTAAGAGTAAGATTGGATAGTGTTTTTTTATGATTTGCTTCCATTTTTATTTGCCTTTCGTATATTGAGTGATCATTAAAGATACGGGCGACTAAAAAGCTTGTAATGCAAGTCAGTAAAACTGGTTTTAGTATCAGTAGGTTTTTTGTAGGAGCAAAAGCAAGGAACATAGCTGTTATTGGTGTTCTTGTACAAGCAGCTACAAATGCACCCATTCCTGCGATTGTATATGTAGTTGGGAAATGACCAGTTAATGCTTCTACCCATGTTCCACATGCTGAGCCTATACAGCCTCCAAGAATTAGCATTGGGAAAAATAATCCTCCAGGAGCTCCAGATGCTGCAGCTAGTCCAGTACTAAAGAATAAGACAATAAAAGTTCCTAGGGCTAAAGAGATATTGCCATCACCTAAAACAATTAATTTTTTTAGTTCACCTACATGGTGAAATTCTTTAGGTAGAAAAGAGAAAATACTACCTAAGATTAATCCACTTATTACCATTCGACGTATGATTTTGCCTTGAAAACATTTATTACCTATGTCCTGCATTACCAAAACATATTGAGAATATAGTTGTGCTAAAAGTCCGATCAATACTCCTAGTATTATTAAATAAAAAAAGTCGATTGGAAGGACTTTGATTTCGAGAGGGAAATCAATATCTAGATTAAAGCCTTGACCTTGAAAGATAGCAGCCCAACTATCTGCCCAAAAGGTAGTTACTACTACTAATAAAAGAACAACAGGTCGCGATGAATTAAGCAATTCTTCAAGTGCATAAATAAACCCTCCAATAGGGGCACTAAAAATTGCTGCAATTCCTGCTCCACTGCCTGCGGCAACTATCACTCGCCTAAAAGCTATAGGAGCTTTTAACCATTTTGCCATTTGCCATGCAACAGATCCTCCCATTTGTACAGCAGGCCCTTCCGGTCCGAGTGGGAATCCACTCCCTATAGCTAAAATGCCAGCTATTAATTTACCAATTCCTACTTTTAAACCCATTGGAACTGGTTTATGACGAAGAAATGTGATGATTTGGGTTACCCCAGAACCGCCCGCAGCAGGCGCAAATTTTGAAATTATTGTTCCAGATAGTAAGCCTCCTATCCCTCCTAAGATGGGTAAAAGAAACCAAGCAGGAAAGATGTTGAGTAGATTCAGGCGCCAATCATCTAATATATGAATCCCCGTTTTAAAGAGTGTTCCTGTAATAGCAGCACCTAAACCAGTGAGCATTAAAGCTAAAATAACTACGAACCATCGTTGACGTAATAATTTACGAATACTTTGAGTTGAGTTTATTCTGTGCCTGTTTAAATTTAAATCAGCCATATGATTATTGATTTATGGTTAAGAATTCTTTTTTTGCTTCATCACTAATAATTTGTCCTTCTTGCTCAAATCCTTTAATTTCATCAAAATTTAAATATCTATACAAGGTATTGGATAATGGATCTATCTTTTTAGCTGCTATATCCATGTATTCGTTTAATGTAGGAATTCTTCCTAGTAAAGAGCAAACAGCTGCTAATTCTGCACTCCCTAAATATACTTGAGCTCCTTTTCCAAGACGATTATTGAAGTTTCTAGTGCTTGTTGAAAAAACTGTTGTGTTGTCATCGACTCTTGCTTGATTGCCCATACAGAGAGAGCATCCTGGCATTTCCATTCTTGCTCCAATATCTTGGAAGATTTTGTAATATCCTTCTTTTTTTAATACTTCTTCGTCCATTCGTGTAGGAGGACAAATCCAAAGTCTTGTATTTATTGTGTCTGAATTTTCTAAGATTTTTGCGGCAGCACGATAGTGCCCAATATTAGTCATACATGAACCTATAAATACTTCTTGAATAGGAGTTCCTGCTTCTTTGCTTAGAATTTGTACATTATCAGGATCATTTGGACAAGCTAGTACTGGTTCTTTTAAATCATTTAAATTAATTTCTATTGTAGAGGAATATATTGCATCTGAATCTGCGGAGATAACGTTTGGCGCTGTCAGCCATTTTTTCATTTCTTTAATACGTCTACCTAATGTTCGTGGATCTTTATACCCTCTTGCAATCATATTTTTTAAGAGTGCAATATTACTCCGTAAGTACTCTGTAATAGTTTCCTTTGAAAGTGCAATAGAACATCCTGCGCATGATCTTTCTGCACTTGCATCTGTTAGCTCGAATGCCTGCTCTAATTTTAAATCAGGTAGGCCTTCGATTTCAAGAATCTTTCCATTAAATACATTGACTTTATTTTCTTTACTAACTGTCAATAATCCTTTTTCAATAGCTATTAGAGGAATTGCATTCACTACATCTCGTAATGTTATACCTGGCTGTAATGACCCTTTAAATCTAACTAATACAGATTCAGGCATATCCAAAGGCATTGCACCAATTGCTGCAGCAAAAGCAACGACTCCTGATCCTCCAGGGAATGAGATGCCGAGTGGGAATCTAGTGTGACTATCTCCTCCAGTTCCCACTGTATCAGGAAGAAGCATTCTATTTAGCCAACTATGTATGATTCCATCTCCTGGTTTAAGAGCAACTCCTCCTCGCTCGGAAAAGAAATCTGGTAGTTCTTCTTGTGTTTGAATATCTATTGGTTTTGGGTAGGCTGCCGTATGACAAAAACTTTGCATAACTAGATCAGCTGAAAAACCTAGGCAAGCAAGTTCTTTCATTTCATCTCTCGTCATTGGTCCAGTGGTATCTTGACTTCCAACAGTTGTAATCAAAGGTTCACAGCTCTCTCCAGGTCGAATACCCATAACTCCACAGGCTTTACCAACTATTTTTTGTGCTTGTGTGAATCCATGGAAATTTTCTTCTGGTTTTCCTGCTCTTATAAAGATTTCCGACGGCTCTAAATTTAGCCTTTCTCTAACTTTGTCAGTTAATGCTCTTCCTATCATTAAAGGAATTCTTCCACCTGCTTGAATTTCATCTAGGATCGTAGATGGCTTTAATTTAAATGTAGATAAGATTTCATCTGAATTTTTTGTTTGATTACCAGCCCTTTTTATTATTCCTTCATAGGGGTAGATCGTAATAATATCTCCAGTTTGTAAATTGCTTACATCACATTCAATGGGTAATGCCCCTGAATCTTGGGCTGTATTGAAAAATATAGGTGCAATCTTACCGCCGAGAAGTACTCCTCCAGATCGTTTATTGGGAATATAAGGAATATCATTGCCAATATGCCATAGCACCGAGTTGATAGCAGATTTACGAGAGCTTCCTGTTCCAATTACATCGCCTACATAAGCTATTGGGTTTCCAAGTTTTTTTAACGAATTGATTGTTTTGAGTCCTTTAGGGTCCCTTGTTTCAAGCATGGCAAGAGCATGAAGAGGGATGTCAGGTCTAGTAGTGGCATGAGTTGCAGGGGATAGGTCATCTGTATTTGTTTCTCCATCAACTTTGAAAACAGTTACAGTAATTTCATTTGATAGCTTTGGCTTTTGTGTAAACCACTCTGCATTTGCCCAGCTATTGATAATTTGTTGAGCATATTCATTTGTTTTTGCTAATTCCACAACGTCATTAAGTGCGTCATAGATAAGGAGGGTATTGCTTAGACCTTTTGCTGCAATGCTTGCTATTGCTTTATTTTTGCTTTTTAGTAATTCAATTAGTGCAGCTATATTGTAACCACCCATCATGGTTCCTAAAAGCCTTGTAGCTTCTTTAGGATCAATTAATGGACTGAAAGTTTTTTCTTGAGCTATAGAATTCAGCCAATTTGCTTTTACATAGGAAGCTTTGTCAACTCCTGGAGGGATACGATTTTTTAAAAGGTCCAATAAAAAATCTTTATCTGTTGGTTGAGCAGATTTTTCTAATAATTTTGTTAGTTCATGAGTTTGCTTAGAATCTAAAGGTAGGGGTGGAATGCCTTGAGCTTCTCTTTCCGCAACATGTTGATGATAAGTTTTTAGCATTTTTTAATTCCTGCTTCTCTAATACATTAGATTACTAACTTATTCTGATTAAATGAATCTAATTTTAAGAGAAGATAGATGCAGAAATGCAAATACATACAAATGAGGAATGATTAATGACTTTTTCTGCAGATTCTCATTTGGGTGATCCAACTTCTGATCTTCACATTGTTGAAACTAGGCCACTCTTGCCACCTGCTTCACTCCACCATGATTTGCCTTCAGATGTAAAGTCAGCAGAAGTAGTTTCTAAAACACGTAAACGAATTCAATCTATTCTTTCTGGAGAAGACCAAAGATTATTGGTTATTGTAGGTCCTTGTTCAGTTCATGATGTTAATGCGGCAAAAGAGTATGCGAATTGGCTTAAGCCTTTAAGAGACCATTTTTTTGAAAAACTTGAAATAGTGATGAGAGTATATTTTGAAAAGCCTAGAACCACTACAGGATGGAAGGGAATGATCAATGATCCACATCTTGATGGTTCTTATGACATTAATACTGGTTTAAAACGTGCAAGATCTTTACTGCTGGATCTTGCTCATTTAGGCATTCCAACGGCTACAGAGTTGCTTGACCCTGTTGTTCCTCAATATATTGCTGATCTAATTAGTTGGACTGCAATAGGTGCACGAACGACAGAAAGTCAGACTCATAGAGAAATGGCATCAGGTTTATCTATGCCAATTGGTTATAAAAATGGAACTGATGGGACTATTGCTGTTGCGATCAATGCAATGAAAGCAGCTGCTAAACCTCATCATTTTTTAGGTATTAATCATGAAGGTTATGCTTCTATTGTTCGAACCACAGGTAATCCAGATGGTCATCTTGTCTTGAGAGGAGGTAGTAATGGTACCAATTATGATTTGCAATCAGTATTGAAAGTTTCTAAGGAACTGTCGGAATCAGGTTCACATAGTCGAGTGATGATTGATTGTAGTCATGGGAATTCAAAGAAGGATTTTAGAAAACAATCTGATGTTTTGAGAGATGTTGCTCATCAGGTTGAAAATGGCTCTACAGCTGTTATGGGAGTTATGCTTGAAAGTCATTTGGTACAGGGCAATCAAAAGCTTACAGAAGATTTGTCAAAACTTACCTATGGTCAAAGTATTACTGATGCATGTATAGATATCAATACCACTAAAGTTTTATTTGAAGAACTTGCGAATGTAGTTGTTAAGTAACCTTTATTTTAATAAAGCCCATTGCCAACTCATTGCAACTGCTAGTGGAACGCTAATATTATCTAAACCTAATATACTTACTTGCTCAAGAATAATTGCAAGAGATGTAATCCCTATTATGGCTACATGATCTAATGGTCCTCCTATAAATTGATTAATACTATATAAAATCAATATTCCAACTAAGCCCATTGTGAGTGTACCTGCAAAGGATTTTCTTTGTCCAAAAACACGCCAAGTGGGTGATTTGATTTTGCGACCTATAAGGCTTGCTAATCCATCGCCAAATGCCATAACTAAAACACCTGCAGTAACTGCAGATGGGCTGTTTTGCCAAAATAAGTAAAGTAAAATAGTTATACTTAAGCCATAAGCTATTGTTCCAAAACTTTTTCGACCTATATTTTCAATAGATGCTATTAAATTAAATCTATAATTAATTAGTAGAGCTAGTGTGATAATAGAAGCTATTGGAATTGCAATATTACTTGGTATATCTAGCCACCAAGCTAAAGGTATTATTGGACCACTACCTATATGAACGATTTTTCGACTTAACTCTGTTTCTTCGGGAAAGAATTTTGCGCAAATAATACTTGTGCTTATTACTATCACTAACCATCCACAGATGATAATAAAAGAATAAGGGTTTATCAAGATTTTATTTAAGCAACTCTTTGATGAGCAGTCATTCCTCTTAGCTTTAGAATCGCTTTCGCTTCAAGTTGTCTCACTCTTTCCCTGGAAACACTAATTTGTCTACCTATTTCCGCTAGTGTTAATGGCTCTTCACCATCAAGCCCAAACCTTAAGCGCATAATTTTTTGTTCTCTTTCGTTAAGTTGCGATAACCATCCACCTAAATGCTCTTTTTGCATATTTCTATCCATGCCTTCCATGGGTTCATCAGAGTTTGGATCTGGTATAAGTTCTCCTAAGGTACTTCGATCTTCTTCCCCTCTGGCGTGTGAATCTAAAGATGCACAAGGGGCACTTTGAGCTATTAAATCTTCTAGATCTTTTGCTTCCATTCCCAACTCATCTGCAAGTTCGAATCTATTCGGCTGTCTTCCCAGTTGATGTGATAGTTCACGAGTTATTCGTCTCATTTTTGAAAGCTTTTCACTTATATGAATTGGGAGTCGAATAGTACGAGCACTATTATCAATGGCTCGTGTCATTCCTTGACGAATCCACCAGTATGCATAGGTAGAGAATTTATATCCCATTGCGGGATCAAATTTATCTACTGCTCTTTCTAAACCAATTGCGCCTTCTTGCACTAAGTCTAGAAGTTCTAATCCTTGATTTTGATATTTTTTAGCAACGCTAACTACTAATCTGAGATTTGCAGCCATCATTCTATCTCTAGCGCGTTTACCCATTCTAATCTGATGGCGCTGACGAGGAGTAATTTCATCTTTGCTTATATTTAATAGCCCTTTCATTTTCTGCACATGATGTGCTAATTCGATTTCTTCTGCTGGAGTCAATAACGGAACTCTTCCAATACTGCTTAGATAGAAACCTATGGAATCAGTTCCTGAACGTCCTGGAGGACGACCACGACCATTAACTCCAGTGCCAATATTTTTTTGCTTCTGACTTTTTGAAGTCTTTGGCAAAACAATTTGATCTGAAGGTGATGAAGAATCACCTTTTACAGATTCCAGAGGGATCCCCATCACCCTGGCCTCCTATTTATATATTTAGATTGAACTTAGCACTCTTATGGAAAATAACAGTGAATTAAATAAAATGTTTTTATTAAATCGATTCAAGAATGTTTCATAAGTCACTTCTTTAGGTATTAAGACTCAGGCTTCCTCTTTGGACATCTTTATTCTGTGAAGCCCATTAATTCTGTATGAGAACATATTTTTTTGTTCAAGGCCTTTCTTTTTATAAATGTCCCGTCACTTTTCATTTCCCAGGTATTTATATTGTCTTTTAGATTAATATCTAATATACCTTCAACATCTTTTTTTAAATCTATATCTTCAATAGGAGTGACTGCTTCTACTCTTCTATCTAAATTTCTTCTCATCAAGTCCGCACTTCCTATGAAAACTTCGGGGTCATTATCATTATAAAACCAAAATATTCTTGAATGCTCAAGATATCTACCTACTGTACTAATTACAGAAATATTCTCACTTAATCCTTCTTTTTGTGGATATAAGCAACACATTCCTCGAACAATTAGGTCTACCCTTACACCATTTTGAGATGCTTCATAAAGTAATTTGATGATATTTGGATCTACTAGAGAATTAACTTTGATTTTTATCTTGCCTTTTTTTCCATTTTTTGCATTTGTTATTTCTTTTTTTATTAAATTTTCAATTCCTTTTCTTAGAGTTACAGGAGCTACTAATAGTTTTCTAAAACTTTGCTGTTTGGAAAAACCAGTTAAGTAATTAAAAAGTTCTATTAAATCTTGACCAAGCTCTGGCTGTACTGATAGAAGTCCAAGATCAGTATATTGCTTAGATGTTTTTGAGTTATAATTTCCGGTTCCTATATGAAAGTAACTTCTTAATTTTTCTTTTTCTTTTCTTATTACTAAAGCAATTTTTGTATGTGTTTTTAATCCAACCACACCATACACAACATGAACACCAGATTTTTCTAATTGCTTAGCCCATTGAATATTATTGTCTTCATCAAATCGAGCTTTTAGTTCAACAAGAGCCATTACTTGTTTACCATTTTGAGCTGCTTTTTTTAAAGCTGCAATTATTGGAGAGTTTTGAGATACCCTATAAAGGGTCATTTTGATTCCCATGACCAATGGGTCATCAGCAGATTGACTGATAAACTCTTCGACTGAATTAGCAAATAAATCATATGGATGGTGCAGTAGTAAATCTTTTTGCCTTATAATTGAGAATATGCTTTTGAAATCTTCTTGTTTTAATGAACCATCTTCCAGTAAACTAAATTGACTATATTTTAGAGACTTATGTATTTGACCATTGAGGGGTTTGTTATATAAACTACTATCATTAATAGACATTAATTCAAATAACTCATCAATTGCGAGTAAACCATTCACTATATAAAGATCCTCATCTTTTACATCCATTCCTTCTTTTAGCATTTCTAGGATCCTAGGTGGCATCTTATTTGAAACTTCTAGCCTGACTATTTCTCCGCCCATCCGCCGTTTTCGTAGACCTTCCTCTAGGGCCATCATTAAGTCATCTGCTTCTAGGTCTCGTAGTTCTAAATCTGCATCTCTTGTTACTCGAAAAAAAGAATGTTCTTCTATTATCATTCCGGGAAACAGAAGACTGAGATTAAAGGCCACCACTTGCTCAATTGGTATTGCGCTGTATAGAGGTTGGGGTTTTCTATCGCTATAATCATTAGGAATATTTATGAATCTCGGTAATGTTTTTTGAGGTACTTTTACTCTGGTAAATTGCTCTTGGCCGGTATCAGGATCTCGAATAATCGCTGCAATATTTAGACTAAGGTTGCTGACAAAAGGGAAAGGATGTGCGGGGTCAACAGCTAGAGGAGTTAGTACCGGGAAAATGGCACTTTTAAAATAATTATTAACCCATATCTTCTCTCTCTCTGTTAACTCTTTATAATCAAGCAAGTAAATATTTTTTGAATGAAGCCCGGGTTTTAACATGGACATATAATGCTGTTGCTGTTGCTTAAGGCATGGCAAAATAGCTTCCCTTATTAGAATTAACTGTTCTATAGGACTTTTATTATCTTCACTTTTTTTAGTAACACCTGCTTCTACTTGTGATTTAAGTGAAGCGACTCTTACCATAAAAAATTCATCTAAATTATTGCTATAAATTGCACTAAACTTTGCTTGTTCTAGTAAAGGATTATTCTCGTCGAGTGCTTTTTCGAGTACGCGCTTATTGAAATTAATCCAACTTAACTCTCTATTAAGAAAAAGATTATGATCCTTTTTGTTCTTAGACATTGAACTCAATAAATTTTTTAGAATTAATAGATAAGTTTATTGATTATATACTGACTCAGGTTTTCTTGGTTGCAATTTAAGTCCACCATAAACTAAATAGGCTACAAAAATTAGTAGGAGCATTCCTATAATGAAAGGATTGCTAGGATTATTTTTATAAGCTATTCCCGCAAAGGCATATCCCAGGAATGATCCGAGGCTTTGTAGTCCTTGCAGATTACCTAGTATTGCTCCTTGACCTGAGGAGGTAAGTTTTTTTGAGATAATTGCTCTAAGTGATGGGACAACTAAACCTGTCCCAAGTGCTAGTAAAGTACATCCTATAAATACCATAGCTATTGCGTTGTTTGGATTGCCAATAATTAATAGTGAAGAACCGGCTATAACAAAACCAATCCCTCCCATTGTTAGTTTGGTTTCGCCATATTTTTTAACAAGCTTGCCAATTAAAAAACCTTGCACAATTATTGCAACAACACCTACCCAGGCAAGGTTAAGTGCAGGTAGAAGACCTTTTGCTATTGAAAGATTAAGATTCAATATTTCATAAGATAAAATAGGTTCATTTCCTACCCATTTAAAAATTTCTTCTAAATACAGTAAAAGGAATGATGTTAAGCCATTGAAGGCCATGAAGAACAGAAAGAATGCAAAAGCTAGACGGTTGATTAAAGGGTTTTTAAATACGTTTATTAATTGAGTTATTGGATTTAGACTTCTTTTTCTTAATTTAAGATTTTTATTGGGTGTGTAAGTTTCTGGTAAGTAAACAATTATGATTATTAAATTAAAAATGGCGAATAAGGTTGCAAGTATTCCTGGAAGAGTAAACGCAATATTAGTTAATAAGCCACCTAATAAAGGACCTATAATAAATCCTAAACCAAAAGCGGCCCCAATTAATCCAAAAGTTTTCGCTCGGTTTTCTGGCGTTGAAATGTCTGCCAAGATTGCAGTTGCGCTAGCCGCAGTTCCTCCGCTTGCACCATCGATTATTCTCGCTGTAAATAGCATTGATATAATCAAAGGGGTGCCACCTTTCAATACCAATAAATTTGTATCCCAGTAACCAATTGTGATAGCAAATAATGATAGACCTACTACAGAACCAATAACGCAATATGTGATTACTGGTTTTCTTCCGTATCTATCGCTTAATGCTCCTATTAACGGCGCTAATGCGAATTGAGAAAGTGCATAACTACCTCCTATTAGTCCAAGAGTTTGTGCACTAATACCAAAAGTTGTTTTTAGCTTGGGTAATAATGGCAAAAGTACTGTTTCACCTAAGCGATCATTCAACAGAGTTATGAATGCACAAAAAAGTATCCCAGGTTTTGATAAACGCACTTAACCAGTTGTTTTTTGTTATGCAATTATCTTATACACTTTTCTTCTTTGCTTGATGAAAACATCTATAAAGATGGGAGTATCTTTTGATTTAATTCCAATTACAAATTCAAAGCATAAACTTGTAAGAGAGATTTATGCAGATGCAATATATTCTCAAGGTTTAGAGTTTTATAATCATGATCAAATGGATGCTTGGGCTGCTTTAGCCTATTTACCAGGGGTTTTGGATAGAACATTATCTGAAGGTAAAGGGTGGTTAGTTCAAATAGGAAATAATACAGAAGCTTTTGCTGTTAGATTTCCATCTAATCGCTTAGCTCTTTTGTATTGCCGTGGACGTTCTTCTAGAAAAGGATTTGCTACTCATCTTCTTAGTAAAATTGAACATGATGCTAGGCAAGAAGGAATAAGGACTTTATATACTGAAGCCAGTTTTTTTAGTTATCCTTTGTTGTTGAAACATAATTGGATTTATACATCAATGGAAGAAATAAAAATAGCTGAATTAGCTTTTCTTCGCTATAGGATGTTGAAGACATTAAGTTTATGATTTGCATTATAGAATTACTAATTATTTTGTTTATTTCTCCATTCAATTAATTGTTTAAGAATTATTTTAGCTGATCCTGAATCTATAGAATGCTTTGCTTTTGTGATTCCCAAATCAATACTATTTGTTATTCCTAAGATCCAATAGTATACCCCTGCATTCCACACAAGAGGTTTATAGAATGGGCCTTTCCCTTCTAAAGCCTTTAAGCTATTTTGGCGCCATATATTAATATCTTTAAAATCTAACTCTTCTTGATGAGATAAATAATTTTTAGGATTTATTTGCACCTTTGTATCATCTTGTTCTTGGCAGCATGTTGCAGTACAGATTTTACTAATTGGAATATCTATTCCTCCTTCAAGTCCTTTGATTAATATAAGATTAGTTTCACCTAAGAGTCTAAGAGTTTTGATATGCCTTTTTTCGGTTGGTGGATGAACAAAACCAGAAATTATTATATGTTTTCCTTGATGAGCTGACCATAATAACTCCATACTTGCAATGGGAGGTCTTTTACCAATGTCTTCTCTATATCTAATTAGTTTTTCTGCTAGCGGGAAATGATCTGGTTGGTAAATAAGAGCAAATCCATTTTGAGAGAACCCGTTTTGTACTTGATCTATACTAAGTCTACTTAGATTAAGTCCAAGAGCTTTAAATAACTCTTCTGTAGTCACACCATATTTGACTGGTATTCTTCCTGCGCCTTGAAGGACCACTGGCTGCCCTGCATCTAATAGAAGAAGGCTTGTTAAAGGATATATAGGTGATGTTTTGTTTCTTCCATCAAAAGGCATTCCAAAGCATACAGGTTGTTTATCAAGTGATTCTGAGTAAATCTTTGGCCCTAGCTTTTTATAAGTGTCAACCATTCCTGCTAATTCTTGAGGTTCAGGTCTTCTGATCCTATGAGCAATTAGAAATGCACCAATTTGTATGGGACTCGGCTTATCTCTAAGAATTAGTTCTAATGCATCTGCAGATTCGTCTCGTGACATTCCACGGCTACTTTTCTCACCACTCCCTATCTTACGTAAATAGCTTTTAAATCTATCCTGATTAGCAGATGTTTCCTTCATGAAAGATAAGCAACTTGGAATGGTCTATTTAGTTGGAGCGGGTCCTGGAGATCCTGACTTATTAACTGTGAAAGCATTAAAACTCCTTAGGCAATGCGATGCGCTTGTTTATGATGCGTTAGTTCCAAATGAAATGCTTGAACTAGTTAAAAAAGATTGTAAGTGTATTTTCGTTGGTAAAAGAAGAGGGCATCATTCAACTCCACAGTCAAAAACAAATTCACTTCTTTTGTCATTAGCAAAGGATTTGAAAATCGTTGTGCGTTTAAAAGGTGGAGATCCTTTTATGTTTGGGCGTGGTGGGGAAGAAGCTGCTTATTTGCAAAAAAATGGCGTATCTGTTCAGGTTGTTCCTGGAATCACTTCTGGTATTGCCGCTTCAGCTTATTTTGGTATACCACTTACGCATCGGGTTGCTGGCAGTTCAGTTACTTTTGTCACAGGTCATGAGGGGATTAACAAAAAAGGGTTTTCTGTTAATTGGAAGGGCTTTGCACAATCAGGCAATAGTTTGGTGATTTATATGGGAGTACATAACTTGACTTATATTGTTGATCAATTATTAACTGCTGGTTGTTCTCCTGACACTCCATCCGCTGTTATTCAACAGGCAACCGTGGTAGGACAACGTTGCCTAAGGACTTCTTTAAAGAGATTAGTGCAGGATGTAGAGACTCAACAATTTATTTCTCCATCAATAATCATTATTGGAGAAATAGTAAATTGTCAGATTGGATCAAGTGCTCCACCTGTAGCTAATGTCACAATGCCAATTTCATTTTGAATTAATTATTGAGCAATAATCGCCAAAGAGACTCAGTTTCTTTATATTCTTCAAGATGAATAGTGTTGACTCTTGTGATTGATTGACAACCAAGACTATTAATTAATAGCCATTGATCATCAGCTTCTGGTTCTTTCTCAATCTTAGCTTCTTTTAGTAGACCGATTCTTAAACCTTGTTGTCTCATGATTCCCGGTAAGCATCCGCTTTCGATTCTTGGTGTTAACCATTTATTTTTTCTTTTTATAATTATATTTGCTGTTGTTCCACAACACATCTCATTATTAGTGCTAAGCAATAGTGCATCCTCAAATCCTGCAAGTTTGGATTCACGACGAGCTTGAATAGATTGAATGTATGAAAAAGTTTTGCATTGGCTTAATAGACTATTAGCATTACGTTTTTCATGGACGCTAATCATAGTTGTAATAGGATGAAAATTAGGACTATATTCATTGATTTCAAACCAAAATTTATGAGAGGAAGATTTTAGGTTTTCATTTGATAAATTAATCCCACGATTATTATTATCTCCTCTACTCCAATTTATTCTCATTACACCATTGCCGTTAGATAGTAATATTTTGGCTAAACCTTTATTTATTAATGGTTCCAAAAATAATTTGCCAGGAGGAGCAGCCATTCCAATTAAATGGGCATTTTTCTTTAATCTTTTGAGATGCTCTTCCAATAACTGAGGCTTGTTTTTGAGAATGACAATTGTTTCAAAAATTCCATCACTAAGAGTTACTCCACGGTCAATAATTGATAGCTTTATCTCACTATTAGTTATCCAGTGTCCATCAATCCAAGCAATTTGTTGAGATATTATTTTTTTCATTGTAATGCTTCTATTAGAGGCATAAGTTTCCATATTAATTCTTCACTTTCATTATATGGATTTGAGTCTGCTACAATTCCACAACCTGCATGTAAACGTAAGTAGTTTTTTTCGATTAGTAGAGAACGGATTAATATATTGCTATCAAATTGACCATCCCAATTTAAATGTAGGAAAGAACCGCAATAAGGTCCTCTTGCAATAGGTTCTAATTCATATAAACGTTTACATGCTCTTATTTTAGGTGCACCTGTAATTGATCCACCTGGCCAACAGGCCTCAAGAGCATCAACCCATGTTTTATTCTTATCTAATTTACCTTGAACAACTGAAGTTAGATGGTGAACTTTTGAAAAACTTTCTAATCCTACAAGTTGTGTAACGTCTACTGTTCCAAATTTACATACTTTACCAAGATCATTTCTAAGAAGATCCACAATCATTATATTTTCAGCTCTATCTTTTAAACTAGTAATTAGATCAGCAGCTAACTCTGCATCTTTTTTAGTATCTGGATTACGAGGCCTAGTTCCTTTAATTGGTCTTGTTTCAATTTCTTTTGTAGGCGTAATTTTTAAGAAACGCTCTGGTGAAGTAGATATTATGGCTTCTCCATTAGCTTCACCTTTTCCTACTATTATTCCTGCAAAAGGAGCAGGGCAAAATTTTCTTAGTTTTGTAAAAAGATCTATAGGTGAAATATTGGACGATTTTTCTGCTTTACAGCAGATTGAAAGATTAGCTTGAAAAATATCACCAGCTTCAATGTATTTTTTAAGACTGATAATTTTTTTGGCATATTCTTTTTGACTGGTTATCCAATGCCATGCATTTTTATCAATGCCATGGATTTGCTTGTTTTGTCCAAAGTGATTTTTTAGGCCATCTTTTTGTAAATTTATATCCTTAATTAATTTTGATACTTCTAAAAATCTTTTGCGATTAACACCTTCTATCCAGACTTCCTTTTTGTGTAAATCAAATTTTATTATTGGATCATGACTTGCCATCCATAAGGTAGCCATTGAGTCTTGCTTCCAAGGGCTTTTTGGTTCAATCCATGCAGCTGCTTCATAACTCATCCAACCGGTCCAATGACCTGACTGAATACTTCTTAATAATTCAAAAGGGTTTGATGCTGATGGATTATTTGAAAAACCTCTTGAACATAAACTTTCTATGGGATCTGCTGCCAAGATGACCCATCGTCCATTTCTACTGTTATCACTGTCTAACCAAATTAGACCTGGTTCACCAAAAGTCTGAATCAGCCTTTGTGCAATGATAATGGGCTCAATCCAGTTAACACGTTCTTTATATAGTTTGCTCATCTTTAACGAGCATGTATTGAATTTGTATAACCTGCTTTTTTAAGAGCTTCATTTCTGATTCGACAACTATCACATACACCACATTCAGATTCATCTCCGTTATAACAACTCCAAGTTAGCTTGATTGGTACATTTAATCTAATTGCTTCTTTTACTATTTGGACTTTATTCCAATGAATTAAAGGGGCCCATAAATTTATCTGATTATTTTCTCGCCCAGCTTTACTTGAGAGATTAGCAAGTCTTTGGTATGCCTCTAAATAATCAGGCCTACAATCTGGATAACCTGAATAATCCATAGCATTTATTCCTAATATTAAATTATTTGATTTTTTTGCTTCCGCAAGGCTAAGACCAATAGCAATAAAAACTGTATTTCTTCCTGGAACATAGGTAGTGGGTATCATTCCTTTTACCACACCTTGTGTTGGCACTGATTGTGTAAGGTCGGTTAATGACGATCCCCCCCAAGTGGATAAATTGATATCGATAATGTGGTGTTCTGATAACTGAAAGTAATTTGCTATAGCTTGAGCAGCCCTTAGCTCACGCTTATGCCTTTGGCCATAATTAAAAGATAGACCTATGACCTGGTGTCCTTTTTCTATTGCAATAGCAATAGCTGTAGTTGAATCGAGTCCTCCTGAAAGAAGTCCAATAGTTGTAGGATTTTCTTGAACAGACATTATCAAATTGTTGTTCGAACCTTTGCTTTTAACAACTAATAACTATAGTTAAAATTTGTATTTTTTTATAGAACTCCTAACCATTTGTGAGCTTGAAGACTAAGTCTCCATTCCGGATGAGTTTTTATATATTCAATGGCTAGTTGTTTTCCTGTTTCGTTTTCCCACCCAGGTTGAAGGAAAAGATGAGGATTAATAGATTTTTTATTTTGAGTGGATTTTGTCTCATTGACTATTTGTTTTTCGTGAGTGGATTGTTTTGCCATTTCTTCAGCAAAAAGCAAATCCTCTTTTTGCTGAATGACTACTTTTAGTTCATCACAGGCCCGTAATAGATTTTTTTTGGGTTTCGAATGACGTTTTGGTGAAAGAGTAATCCAATCTATTGACCCACTAATTTCATCTACTCCACTAGTCTCAAGATGTATCGGCATTGTATGATTTGTATTGCTAGAAGTTTTCTCTTTGATTGCATTACATAATTCATCTAAGTTGTGGTGTAATGGTTCACCACCAGTAAGAATCAGAAGTGCTGCTCCCTGAGATTGTGCTAATTTTGCTTCTTCGGCAAGATCTAATACATTGATATTTTCATGAGCTGTATGTGACCATGATTCCTTCGTATCGCACCATGGACATCCTACGTTACACCCACCAATCCTAATAAAAAATGCACTTTTACCAAAATGTGCTCCTTCTCCTTGAAGAGAATGAAATCTCTGCACAATTGGCAGCATGGAACTCATTAACTTCCTCTTGGATTTTGGATAGAATGACTTGAAGTTTTTAGTGCTTCTTCAGGACTAGCAGGTAGACGATGTTGAGCTGCTTCAATTAATCCTTGAAAGAGTGGATGGGGTTTACCCGGTCTTGATAAAAATTCTGGGTGATATTGACAAGCTGTAAAAAAAGGATGGCTGTTTAATTCGATAAGTTCAACTAAGCGGCTGTCTGGTGATGATCCACTAATTGTATATCCAGATTCTAGAAAAAGATTTCTGTATGAGTTATTGAATTCATATCTATGTCTATGTCTTTCATAGACTACTTCTTCACCATAAAGTTTGTGAGCCATTGAGTTTGGTGTCAATCTGCATGGATATACACCTAATCTCATTGTCCCACCTAGATCTAATACATCTTGTTGTTCTGGAAGTAGGTGAATTACTGGATGAGCAGTATCTGGATTGAGTTCAGAACTTGTGGCGCCTTCTATGCCAGCTACGTTTCTTGCCCATTCAATAACTGCACATTGCATTCCTAAACATAATCCGAGAAATGGTATCCGTTGTTCTCTTGCCCATTTAATAGCTGTGATTTTTCCATTGACACCTCTATTTCCAAATCCTCCTGGTACTACTATTGCATCTACACCTTTTAGAAGATTTTCAGGACCTTCATTTTCGATCTGCTCAGCAGATACCCATTTTATGTCTAAAGATGCATTTTTAGAAATACAGGCATGACGTAGAGCTTCTACTACTGACAAGTAGGCATCATTTAATTGAATATACTTTCCTACAAGACCAACTTTTACAGATGCTCCTGGATTACGCAATTGATATATAAGTCTTTCCCATTCATTTAAGTCACATTCATGATCTTTTAAGTTGAGGGTTTTAAGTATTTCGCTACATAAACCTTCTTTTTTTAAAGCAAGAGGAACGGAATAAATACTATCAGCATCTAATGCTGGAATAACAGCATCAGTATTGACACCACAAAAACCACTGATTTTACTTTTTAATTCTTTGTCAATTGCTCTATCGCTTCTACAAACCAGCAAATCTGGTTGTATACCTATGGAGCGTAATTCTTTGACAGAGTGTTGAGTTGGTTTCGTTTTGATTTCGCCGGAAGTATTGATAAAAGGTAATAGTGTGACATGTATATAAGCAATATCATCTCGCCCCACATCTCCTTTGAATTCTCGAATTGCTTCGAGAAATGGTAATGATTCAATATCTCCAACAGTTCCTCCAATCTCAGTAATGACAATGTCTGCATTACTGTTTGATGCTACACGATGAATTCTTTCTCGAATTTCTTTGGTGATATGAGGAATGACTTGTACCGTTCTTCCTTCATAGTCACCACGCCTTTCCCTATTAATAACAGATTGATAAATAGATCCTGTCGTTACACTATTAAGTCGCGACATTGCAGTATCTGTAAATCGTTCGTAATGCCCTAGATCCAGATCAGTTTCTGCTCCATCTTCTGTTACAAACACCTCACCATGTTGGAAAGGACTCATTGTCCCAGGATCTACATTTAAATATGGATCTAATTTTAGAATGGATACACTGTATCCTCTGGATTTAAGTAAGCGTCCAAGACTAGCAGCAACAATTCCCTTACCTATGCTGGAAACTACTCCCCCTGTAACGAAAACAAATTTGGTCATTGAGTTTTTTTCCATGCTTTAAATTAACTCGATTTTGACCAAGGCCAAGAAATTCAAATGATTGATTTAGAACCTATAAACAATATGACGTTATTCATTTTTTTTGGACATGTTGCTTATATGAAGCTCTTTTAATTGTTTATTTGATACGGAAGATGGTGCTTCTGTCATTAAACATCTTGCTTGTTGAGTTTTTGGAAAGGCAATTGTATCTCTAATAGAT
Source organism: Prochlorococcus sp. AG-363-C02 (assembly GCA_003278345.1). Lineage (GTDB taxonomy): Bacteria > Cyanobacteriota > Cyanobacteriia > PCC-6307 > Cyanobiaceae > Prochlorococcus_E. Next base: position 37,467 of record QCFH01000013.1, read on the forward strand.
TCTTCACCGGTTAGCAACATAATCATTCTATCCAGGCCAAATGCTAAACCTCCGTGAGGAGGTGCCCCCATTTCTAGTGCTTCTAGTAGAAATCCAAATTGTTCTTTTCCTTCTTTTAATTGAATTCCAATAGTTTCTAAAACTTTTAATTGAAGCTCCGATTGATGAATACGTAGTGACCCTCCACCTAGCTCTAGACCATTTAAGACAAGATCATAGGCTTGAGCTCTTGCTTTAGGAAGTTTTTCTATCCATGATGCTTCTTCAGTTCCTATGTCTTCGCTATTAGGAGCACAGAATGGATGATGAAGAGCCTCTAGACGATTTTCATCAGAATTGAATTCAAACATTGGGAAATCAATGATCCAAAGAAAGTTCCATCTATTTTTTGTTTCATTAGAGGTTATTAGACCTAAATCTTTGGCTAGAAACTGTCTTACTTTATCTAAAGTCTTATTAACTATTTCTGTTTCCCCAGCTCCGAATAAAATTAAATCCCCTTCTTCTGCATTTGTTAGTTTTAGTAATTTTTCTTTTTGGGTATTATCAAGATTGTCTTTAATTGCACCAATAGTATCTATTTCTCTATTTTCTCTGACTCTTATAAATGCTAATCCTTTTGCTCCAGCTTTTTGAGCTTCACTAAAAATATCTCCTCCAGGTTTAATTCTTACATTGCTGATTGCAGTATTGCCCCCTTTTATATTGATACATTTAACTGATCCGCCCGCAGCAATTGCTCCAGAAAAAACCTTGAATCCTATATCTTTTAATAGTTCACTTACATTTACCAGTTCCATTCCATAGCGAGTGTCGGGCCTGTCAGTTCCAAAACGATCCATTGACTCTTGCCATGTAAGTCGAGGAAATGGCAAAGCAAGCTCAACACCGTTGATTGTTTTCCATATTGATGCAATTAATTTTTCATTAATAGTAAGAATTTCTTCTTGGCTCATGAAGCTCATTTCCATATCAAGTTGCGTAAACTCTGGTTGCCTATCAGCTCTTAGATCTTCATCACGAAAACATTTAGCAATTTGGAAATAACGTTCTATTCCACCAACCATTAACAACTGCTTAAATAATTGAGGAGATTGCGGTAGGGCAAACCAATCTCCTTCACAAACCCTTGATGGCACAAGATAATCTCTTGCACCTTCAGGGGTTGATCTAGTTAAAATAGGAGTTTCAACTTCTAGAAAATTTTCTTTTTCTAGAAAATTTCTAGCTGCTTTAATAACTTCGTTGCGTAAACATAGGTTGTGCTTCATTCTTTCACGCCTTAGATCTAAATATCGATGTTTAAGTCTTAACTCTTCTTTTACTGGCTCTTCATCGTGAATTGAAACTGTAAAAGGCAAGATACCTTTAACTTGATTTAGAATTGTTAAATCCTTTGCTAAAACTTCTATCTCACCTGTTTTTAGCTTTTTATTAAATGATTCAGGTGGACGTGATCTTACTATTCCATTGATTTGAATAACAGTCTCAGTTCGGAGTGTTTCTGCAATAGAAAAAAGTTCTGATCCTTGATCTGGATCAACAGTAATTTGGATTGTTCCAGTTATGTCTCTGAGATCTATGAAAATCACTCCACCGTGATCTCTTGATCTATCTACCCAGCCACATAGTTGGATATTGGAGTTAATGTGCTTTTTGCGCAGTTCTCCGCAATAATTGCTGCGCATAAAAAAGATTGAAGTACTTAATCAGAGTTTCCCATAATTAATGTATTGAGGTATTGAAATTGATCAATAATGTCAGGAAACTCTGCGATAAAAGGGTTTTCGAACCACACTTGCCTTATGCAGCTTTTTTCGAATTTCTACATATATTTTTGTACCTGGTTTAGCAACTTCTGTTGGTAAATAGCCGAGTGCAATTCCTTCGTTTAAAGTGGGAGACCATGTACCACTAGTGATTTCTCCTAAAAGTTTATTTTGGTAGAAAATTTTATATCCTCTACGCGCGATTGCTTTGCCTTCTATCTTGATTCCAACTAATTTTTTTTTGATACCTTCGCGATTTTGGATTTCCAGCGCTGATTTACCAATAAAGTCTTTGGGATTTTCCATATGAACAAGCCATCCTAAGCCTGCTTCCAATGGTGTTGTAGTTTTGTCTATATCGTTGCCATAAAGAGGCATTGCTGCTTCAAGTCTTAATGTGTCCCTTGCTCCTAGACCACAGGGAGTAACTCCATTTTCTATTAATTGATTCCAAATGGCTATTCCTCCTTCTTTTTGGATCAGAATTTCAAAGCCGTCTTCTCCTGTATAACCTGTTCTAGCAATAAATATTGAAAAAGAATGTCTTGCATTATTTGCTCTTACTGCTATTTCGCTATGTCCAAAACGAGGAATGTTTGTAATTGGTTTTTCTAAAATTTGATTCAATTGTTCTTCAGCTTCTGGTCCTTGTAATGCAATTAATACTCCATCTTTTTTTGCATCTGAGATTTCAATTTGATTAGGAGTGAGATTTTTTTTAAGCCAAGTTATATCTTTTTCTATACAGCCAGCATTAATAACAGTCAATAGGCAGTGATTGTTCTGTGCGTCTATTCCAAGATCATAAATAATTAAATCGTCAATAATACCTCCATTTTCGTTAAGTAGAACTGTGTAGCATGCTTCGCCTGCTCCAATTCTATGAAGATCAGTCGGGACTAACTTTTGGAGGTTGTCTTTTGGATTTATTCCTTTAATTGCAAAGACACCCATATGCGAAATGTCGAATACTCCTGCATTATTCCTAACAGAATTATGTTCATGAATTAATCCTTTAAATTGTATTGGCATTTCCCATCCAGCAAATTCAATCATTCTTGCTCCTAGATCTAGGCATCTTTGGTGAAGAGGCGTTGTGTTGGATTTCATTACTTATTCTTAAAGTTATTTTGTCCTTGAATCAACTTAACGAAGTATTGAAAAATTTGTCTATAGAGATTCTCTGAGTTTGTTGTCTCATTCTAAAACTTTAACTACCCTATAAGTCTGGGATATATATTTGTCATGTCATTAAAGAAATCTTGTTTAAGTTGTAAATACAACCATGGTAGTGCTGTGAAGTCATCTCCATTTACTTGGTGTTTGCTCAGAAAAATTAAATTACGTTCTGATTTCTCGGGTTTTGCATTTTGTCATCATTGGAGTCATCAAGAGCATTGTTTGCAAACCATTCAAAGCAAGACTGAGATTCTGGAGCAACAATTGGATTTTGCTCGAGAGTTAGTAGTTAATGATATTTAATCTAATTTTTATTTATTAGACCAGTAATTTATATCAGCCTTTATTCTTCTTAACTAGGAAATACTAAGAAGCATGATTAAAGTTCTAGTTGCTTTTGCAGCTAAGATACTGCTTATTCCTGATGGATCTAACTGCGGTGCTAATTCAACAATGTCACATCCAATTATATTGTGTTCTTTTAGAACATTAATTACGAACCCAAAGTCTTGCCAAAAGAACCCACCTGGTTCTGGAGTTCCTGTACCAGGCACTGCACTTGGATCAAACCAGTCTAAATCTAATGTTAAATAAATAGGTTTTCCTAAATGATTATGCAATCTGTCTCTTAGCTCTTTGGAAGGATTACCAAAAGAATGTTTTATTAATCTTTTTTTCTCTTTAATTTCTTCTATTTCTTCTTTAGTTCCACTTCTTATACCAAGTTGATATATTGTTTTACTAGGTAGTATTTCTAAGCACCGACGCATTGTGCAAGCATGATTAAATTTTGAACCTAACCATTCTTCTCTTAAATCCGCATGAGCATCTAGTTGAAGTATAATTAGTTCTGGAAAATATTTAATTGCACCCTCAATTGCACCACAAGTAATTGAATGCTCACCACCAAGTAATAGTGGCTTTGCACCTAAAGAATAAATATAGTCAGTAGCACATTTAACCTTGTGAATTACTGGTTCTGGTGCACCATATGGAACATCTAAATTACCAAAATCAGTAAAATCTATCGATTCCAGATCAAGCATTAGTTGTGGGCAAAAAGATTCAATTCCAGAACTTACATGTTTAATTGAATCTGGTCCAAACCTTGCTCCTGGTCTAAAGGAAGTGGTGCCATCATATGGAACTCCATATAAACCTACTTTGCAATTATCTTTACTTCTATTTGAAGCCATAAATATAGGTCCTTCATCATTAAAATTTATTTTTGGTTTCTTCATTCCTTTAACTTCCTTTCTAAATTTGCGGGTATAGCTTTAAAAGATGCTTTTTGCCAGCTAGGACTCCATATATCGCATGTTTTAGATATTTTATTTGCTCTTTTAAGAATCGGATATAAATATTGTGGTTTTTCTATAGAAGCAAAA
>QCFH01000014.1 GCA_003278345.1 Prochlorococcus sp. AG-363-C02
ATTAAAATAACTATCAAGCTACAAAAATTGCATCTACCAAAAAAAGGAGCCATATTAGCTGCTTCATCAGCTTGGATAGCAGCTTTTCTTAACTTAATTCCTGGTCTTGGCACAGGATATATATACCAAAGGAGATGGAAAGCCTATTGGATAATTACTTTTGTATCCTTTGCTTGGGTTTATTTAGATCTAAATAGACACCTATCAATAGACCTATCAGATCCCGCAATTTCAGAATCTGATACAACTGGAATATTAGGATTGATAATAATTTCTTCAGTATCTTCTTTTGAAGCCGTTTGGGCTGTTAGGAAAGAAAGAAGATTGTTGTCTGAACATTCCTCCTTAGATTCTAAATGACAAAAGATTCCTAAAGACAAACCATATAAAATTTATTAAGGTTCATTTAATAATTTTTTTTATTTCTAAATAAAGCTCAAAGATCGACTAAGATCTCATGAATTTTTTAATAGAAAATTGATTGAATATCAAGACCTTTCAATATCACTATTTCTATCACTTGTTTTCTTTGGACTATTGATCATTCAAGATAGTGGAGATGATGATGATCAAGGAGGGGGACTAATGCAGCCTGTGTATCAAGGCGGTAGAAACTAGCAAACCTAATCTAATAAGATTTTTTATTAACAACAGCTAAAAAGACTAGGCAGGCTAAACAGAGCTGTAGAATATTAAGAGAATATAAAGAAAAATGAAATACCTGTATGGGGGAGCAGACAAATCTATTCAGGTGATTGAAAAATATCTCATAAATAGATTGTCCTGCTTAAACGGAGCAGATCGACTTGCATTCATTTCTGAATTTAAAGAATGGCTATTAGAGGAGAATGATCCTGATGCTGATATTTGGACAATACCTGACCTTACAGATGAGGGGCTCCGCGATTTCTTCAAAAGAGCTATTTCTAGAAAAAATTCCTAGCAAGTAACTTCATAGCCTAAGCTTCAAATTAAAAGTATTTATTCTTTAAAGATACCTATCCTTTTGGATTTCTTTATATGTACTTTAATTTTCAGAGTCCTTGTCATCCCTAGATATTTCTAAAGCAGAAGATAAAGCTTGAACAAAATCTGTGAAGTTGCATTTTTGCCTTCCATCTTCCCCCTCAATTCCATAACCTGCAGCCATACAAAGTGCATCTCCATTTCCATTGAATTCTTCTCTATGTATTTCTAGGTAAGAAGCTAAATCCTCCCCTGTTAATTTGTTTGGCTCAATCGACATATTTCAAAACTATTTAATGATATATACAACAATGACAAGATTTTCTATGCTTTAGACAAGAAAGTTATATATATTAAAGAAAAGTTTAAATTATTTTAAATGGTCCTATCGGAGTGATTTGTATATTACATATAAATAATAATTCTCTATAGTGAAAAATATAAGTAGTCAAATTGTTTAACAACCTAAATAGCTCATAATTATAAGAATACAATTTTATTAAAAATCTAATATAATTAAAACTTACTTTGCCATTTCTACCAATGTCCTATGTGCATCAGAACTGTCTTTTAGAATATGGTCAAAATCAATAGTGACTATTTCTCCGTCCACATTTAATATCATTGATTGATTATTTATAGTAACCATCTCAGCTTGCTTAGGGTTTTCTACTCCTCCATAATTAATTGCATATCTCAAGACTGAAGAATTATGTTCTTTATTCATATGAAGACAAATTCTCCTTCCAACTTCTGTAGAAATAGGTTCATTGTTCATTTGATTTATTTATTGCTAACACTAGATTACTAGTATATCCTTGAATGTAAATATTTTATTATCAGATGGATTATTATCAATAGCTTTAGATCCGATTATTCTTTTTGATAAAATCCATGTACCATCAATATTAATAGGTGAGAATTGGTCATTAAAATAAGAAATAGGGCTTTTAGTCTCTTTAGTTGAAGGATCTAAGTATTGACTATTATATGATTTACTTAAATATCCCTTTCCAGTATCAATTATATCTGTGGTATAAATTCTAATTAAGCTGCCATGAATATGTCTATAGACCATATTAATAATATTATCTTTAACCCTATATTTATCTCCTTCATTTTTACCTCCAATTAAAATCTCTTGACCTAATTCATTGATATCTCCTGCTGTAAAAGTATTAGAACCATGAACAGATTCAAAGCTTCTTCTAACTCTATGAATTGTAACCTCCCATAATTGAGATTCAATTTGCTTTTTAATTTCCTCTTCATTAATACCTCTTACTATTACTTTTAGATCTTTATCTACAACAAATTGTCCTTCATATATATTCTTATTATATTCCATAATACATTTACCTTTATAACCTGAAAAATCATTCCCCCAAGTATATCGATTCTCATAAGCCTGCTTAAATAAATAAGTACAATCGTTTCCTTTTAGGATAGTTTTTGAATTCATTTTATTAGTAGCTAAATAATCTTGTAATCTCATTCTAGTCTCAAAACTCAAAATTCCCAAAAAATTGAAAAATCGGCACTTAGCTTTTGCCTATTATGTTGGTATAATTTTTTTAATTAAAAGAAATCCTTGACTATAGAACCAGAGGTTATTCCAACGAATAGCAGCGAGGGGGAAACCGCCAAAGTTGTTTATCCAAGTTGGCTTCCAGTTGCTATGCTAATAATTGCTTTTTCTTGTTTGGTTTTTTTTCTTAAAACAATTTTCACATTAATGTTAATGGTAATAGGTCTTATTTTTGTTTGGAAGCAAATTCAAAAATTACTTAGCCTAGAATAAATCAAATAACATTTAGTATATTTAGCTATATTCTCCAGGAACATCATTTTTTTTAACTGTAACTTTACCTACTTTCTTTCCTGAAAACCTTAATAACTCATCACCTGAAAATTCAAAACCAAGACTTAAGGCAATCTGAGCTACATCATCTGCTGTAGAGGATGCTAAGACTTTATTTTTTATAGTTGGTTCTTCTTGCATTTTTTTCAAAAATGCTTTTATAGCTTGAATACTCATTAAATTCCCTATAAATTGCTTTCCAAAGATTTTAGCAATATTTTATGCCTATTTCTTTATTGTACTCTTAATTAATATATTTTAAATTAATTATGAAAATTATCATCAATAAATGAAAGTAATTTATATAGATCAATTTGGATCTTTTACAATTAAATAAAGGTATTTTTCATAAATATTGTTATTAATATCAGTTTTCAAAGTAATATCTTTCCTAATATTAAAACATATTTTCTACTACATGCTAATCATGAGAAAATAACTTAAGCACTTATTCAATTCATGCAAATATTCCCAAAAACATTGATGATACTAGGAAGTGGTGAACTAGGAAAGGAAATAGCTATAACTGGTCAAAGACTAGGTTGCAAAGTAATTGCATGTGATAGATATGAAGGTGCTCCTGCAATGCAAGTAGCAGACTTTAGCGTTGTAATTAACATGAGTGAAAGAAAAAAGCTTCTAGAAGCAATAAGAGAACATAAGCCAGATGTAGTTATACCTGAAATAGAAGCTCTTTCAGTAGAAGCCTTGAAAGATATTGAAGCAGAAGGAATAAATGTTATACCGACTGCTAATGCAACAGCAATAACAATGAATAGAGATAAAATTAGAAGCTTAGCTTCGGAAAAACTTGGAATAAAAACTGCCAAATATGCTTATTCTTCAAAAAAAGAAGAACTAAAATCAATTGCTGAAGATATTAAATATCCATTACTTATAAAACCTGTAATGAGTTCATCAGGGAAAGGGCAAAGCTTGGTAAAAGAAGTAAAAGATATAGATGAAGCTTGGGATTACGCAATAAAAGAAGCCAGAGGAGACTCCAAGAAAGTTATAATAGAAGAATTTATAGATTTTGAATTAGAAATAACACTATTAACAATTAGAGAAAGAGATGGTACTACTAAGTTTTGTCCCCCTATTGGTCATGAACAAATAAATGGTGATTATCAATCAAGCTGGCAGCCTCAGGAACTCAAAACTGAACAATTAATAGAAATGAAAAAGATTGCAAAAAAAATAACTGGTGAGCTTGGAGGTAGCGGGTTATTTGGTGTTGAATTTTTTATAAGGACTGATGATGTTATTTTTTCTGAACTATCTCCAAGGCCTCATGATACGGGTCTTGTTACGCTTATTAGTCAAAACCTAAGTGAATTCGATCTTCATATTAGAGCCATTTTAGGTATACCAATTCCAGAAATCAAATGTCTTGCTCCTTCTGCAAGCAGAGTGATTCTCTCCAACGAAAACTTATCTAATGTATCTTATGTGGGTATAGAAGAAGCCTTAAAAGAAATCGATACAAATTTATTGCTTTTTGGAAAACCTTATGCGCATAAGGGCAGAAGGATGGGAGTTGTTCTTGCAAAAGGCAATAGCATTAATCAAGCAAGGGAAAAAGCAGAAGCTTCTGCAGCATGCATAAAATTGAGATAAAAGAAAATTTATAGTTCCCATTTGAACACTGGGTGACATAGAAACAATAAAATAAATCTCTTAAGGATTACTTAAGGGAGAGAAATCAGAATCGTCTTTATTTTGATGTTATTTTCTGTTTCTGACGAACTAATATCATGCTCAACACCCCTAACCTTTGCACACTTTTAGAAAGGTACTGTTATTCAAAAAAGATATCCGAACAAGAAATTGATTTTTTGGAGAAATGCTGGCTTGAATCTTTAAACAGCCTTCACTACAACAGGTATCCTGGAATTGCACCAGCGGTTGTATGTGATGAAGCTGGTATAGCAAGAGGAAGCTACTGGATAAGCTGTAATGCTGCCATCTTAGATAGAATAAGACCCATGGAAGCATCTAAAAGCAGAAGTGCTCGAATATTTGATGTACTTTTTCAATCTGGTTTGATTGCTGCTTAAAGCAAAGAAATATCTTGACTTTTAAGAAGATACCTCTTAATTAATTGTTGAGAACTACACATTAAGGTTTAACTCTTAGATTTATCTAAAAATTCCAAGCTTTAGGTTTTACAATTAAATTATTTTGAGTCCGTTAAATTGCTAGTTATTCAGCTATTGAACTATTAATATAAAATTGATTTGCATTAAGCCTTTAAGGTTTTACATTAAAATCATACCCAATAAGTTGAGATTACAAAGATGAAAAGTGAAGAAAGCGGAGGCATGGTTCCTGGACTTGTAGCCATTGCTATATCAGTTATTTTTGCGGCAGCAATAGGCTTTATTATCTTACACTTTCTGCCAGGGACTCCATTTTGAAAATCCTCGAGCCAACTAAATTATTAATTTATATACTTAGTTAACTTATAATTCTTAGCAACTAAAGGGTTTATAAATTCGCACTTTCCTTTAATAGATTCACATGCCTCCTCAATAGAGCCATTAACAGATATTAATCTATTCAATACTCCAGTAAAGGTTGCCTCGCCTCCGGTTGTACTAGCTAAAATGACCTTTGGATTAAAACGCTCAATAAGTTTAGGGATAATTGTTTTACCCTTTATAAAACATCCTGCTAAAGGTAACTTTAGATCCACAACTGGCGAAATTACAACATCAAGATTTTGGGATGAAATATTATGATCTAAGAAGCCATGAGGTTCCATATAAAAGGAATATTCTTGATTAGAAACTATATAACCATTTTCCAAAATCGGAACTTTTGCCCCTGCAGTAGCTTTAACAGATAAAGGACCTGTCTCTATTCTTTCATTTGGTTTGAGTGAATGAATATTTTTAAAATTAAGTTGCTCTAAAATTTTAGAAGCAGATGGCGACGCAATTGCTGTTGTTTCTCTATCCAAAAGTCTCAATGATGGAGGGTGAGAATGATCAGCCAAGCCTTGAGTTAGTAGTAAAAGATCAATCTTCTTAGGTGGATCAAATTCTCTTTGCAATTGACCCTTTATCAACCAAGGGCCGGGTGGACTAAAGAATAAATCCCCGGTGAACCAGGGATCAATTAGAATTCTAAAATCATTTAGTTCTATTAACCAAGAACTTGAACCAAAATAAGTGGCATTAAAACTCATAATACTAAAACTCAATTTAAGTTCATAAATTAAAAGAATAGTGTCTTATTAAAAAAGTCTTGAAAAAAATAACTGACTTAGTAATATAAATTTCATTTCTTCGATTTAAATTTTGTATAAATTGATTCCCCAGTCTAATAATTTTAGACTAAACTAAAAGTATTAGTAAAAGAATCCTATAAAGTGAAACTTGTAAATTCTCACTTTCATATTCTAGAACTAATTCACATTGGATTTATCATCCAGCAAACACTAATAACAATTCCTACTATGTCTTATGAATCTGGAAGTCTAGAATGTAGAAAACTAATTGAGGCGAAAGAAAGCCTTATTAAAATAATGCAATCCCTAGAATATTTGGATGAAGCTGAAGAAATGACTCTAAAGCTAAAAGAAATCTATAAAGAAATAGAAGAAATGCATGAAAAAAGAAGAACAATAGAATTAGGAGGTATTATTTGATATAAACTATTTTTATATTTTTTATCTACTGATTATTTTTTTAATAACAAGTATCAAAGGCTCACTTAGGTATTATAAATCTAAAATTAACCTTGTGCAATATAATATTCGGCTACATTATTAAGCATTTTTATTACCACATCATTGGAGCATTTTGTTTTCTCTTGAAGCCTCATACATGCTTCTTTAACATTAACAAAGGCATCTTCACAAATTTGACTTAGCTCTTCAGGGGAAAGATCAGCTTCAGACATGGGAATAAAAATTTTTTAGAATAATTTTATTTTGTTAAAAATAATTAGTCAACTTAAGTGAGGATTAGAATATAAAACCCAAACTTATTTTTAATAATTCATTTCAAAAGATATAAACGAATAGATTACTTATCTTTATTTGTATCTGACATATTATATTAAGCTAGAGTCTATTAAATAAATAGTTTAAAGTTGAAATCTATATAAGAAATAGTATATATAAGTTTGTATTTAGTTTTATATAAATTATAAGAAATAAAGCAAACGAAAAAACTTATTCAAAAAGTCAAATGAAACTTAATATTATTTATAATCTACTACCTATATTTAAATGCTTATAACTTTTCTATCCAAAAAATATTATGATTATCTTTTGAATCTTTATAAGCAAGTGTAATTAAAGGAATTTTTACCAACGATTCTTTAATATTAGCCTTATAAGTATCAAGTAATTCTATATATTTTCTATATGTCCATCCATTGTTACCCATATCTTCTTTAAGCCAACGATTTCTCAAAGCAACATAAAAACATTCCATTCCATATTCTTCCCAGCATTTCTGAGCGGCCATTATAAGAGAATTGCCTTCTTTAATTAACTGATGATAAAGAAGTATTTCTGGTGCCTCATATGAAAAATCCGGCGGAAGACGTATTGGTAATTCTTTTAACGTTATTTTTTCAAGTCTTAACCAACATCTATCAAGAATTAAAACTGGCAAATTAAATGACCATATATGATTAGACTTTTGATTTAGTATTAATTGTGTTTCTTTTTGGTGTTTGTTTGACAGCATGCAATCTATTCTTCTTTCCATGTAAAGTCTTTTATAGCAAATTTTCAAGCTAAATATTATTATAATAAAAAGATTAAAATATTTGACTAATCAAGCATTTATAAATCATTATAAAGAGACTGAAATAAAAAATTGACTAAGATTGGATTTGGAACATGGTCTTGGGGTAATAGATTTGTATGGGGATACGAAGCAGATAAAAACGATCAATTACTAAAACAAACTTTTAAAGCTGCTATTAATAATGGCCTAAATCTTATTGATACTGCTGACTCCTATGGGACGGGAAATCTGAATGGGAGAAGTGAGCAACTCCTAGGAAACTTTATTGAAGAACTTCCATTCTCAAAAAAAAGATCCCTTACTATTGCAACAAAACTTGCACCATATCCTTGGAGAATAGGAAGGAAAGGATTTTATAATCCATTTAAACTAAGCAAAAAAAGGCTTAAAGGAAAAATTGATAGAGTTCAACTCCATTGGAGTACATATAGATACGCACCATGGCAAGAAACTCAGCTTTTAGATGGAATTGGTGACCTTTACGAGAACGGGGAATTTTCTGAAATTGGAGTTTCAAATATGGGTCCTAAAAGATTGAGATGGCTTCATAGTCGCCTAAAAAAAAGAGGTATTCCTTTAAAAAGTCTTCAAATACAGTTCTCGCTTCTATCTCCCCAACAGAATAGAAACCAGATTAAAGCTGTGTGCAAAGAGTTAAATATTGATCTTCTTGCTTATAGTCCATTAGCACTAGGAATTCTAGCTGTTAAACCATCTGATAGCAAAGTTCCGAATACTCTGCTAAGAAAAATTATTTTCAATAGACTTCTTCCTGCAAGTATCGACTTAAGAAAAGGCCTTGAAAGGATTGCAATTGAACGTAAGGCATCGCAAGTTCAAGTTGCCTTAAATTGGTGCAGAGCACACGGTGCTATTCCAATACCTGGAATAAGAACACCCTTTCAAGCAAAGGACATTGGTGCAGCTTGTAAATGGCAACTATCTAAAAAGGAAATAGATTTACTCGACAACCTTGCTAATCAAGCTAAAAGGAGAATGCCTAGCAACCCTCTGCTTAGCAAATAAAAAAGAGAACTATCTATAAATTTCTTTTTTCGCTATAAATAAATTTCATTGCAAGAATTGATAGATTTAAAATCAATGTAATTAAATTTGCTATTAAAACCGGTAATGAATGAGCTTGTAATCCATAAACAACCCAGAAAAACAAGCCTGTTATGAATAAGAGAAGCATTAAAATAGATACATCAGAAGCAGATCTGGTTCTATAAGTTCTAAGTACTTGAGGTAGAAAAGCAATTGTTGTTAGGAACGCAGCTACAAATCCATAGAAATCTGCACTCACAAGAAACCCTCATATCTATTAGATACTTAGAAAGTGTAAGACAGGAAAAATAAATGTTCAAATATTATCAATAGACAATTAAGGAAATCGCTTTATTGGCTTGAATGGGAATAAAGCACTTAATATTTTATTAGATAAATCTTTTAATTAGATTCAAATTTGTACTAATTATAAAAAAAACCACACTTTCAATTCTTAGCTAGTAAAGTTACTTTAATTTAATTAAAGAAATTGCTAAACAAAGACGAAAAAAAGGCTCTTACAAGGCTTGCATTACTTTCTTTAGGCTGGGGTGTAGGTCTTGATAGGTTTTACGAAGGCAAGACTAAAGAAGGTTTCCTTTCCATTATTGGCTGGGCTTTGATTTTTGGAAGTCTGCTTTATCTATCTCCTTGTCATGGATTTGATTATAGCGATGGAGTGAAAACCTATTCTGAAATGAGTTTTAACCCTATCTCGATTTTCCCTCTAGGTTTTGGTACATACGGAATAATCTTAGTTATCCGAAAAGCCTTTAAACTTCTAAGATCTTTTGAAGCTGCTGAATAAAAATACAATAAGAATAATATTTTTATAATTAAAAAACTCATAAGAATCTTTTAGCTTATTATTATCAAAGGTTTAGTTTTAAAAATAAAATAAGTACACGTTGGCCTTAATTAGTCTCAGAAATGCTTCTAAAGACTTTGGGTTAAGAACTCTATTCAAAAATTTAGATCTCTACATAAATGAAAATGAAAGGCTTGGATTGATTGGTCCCAATGGTTCAGGGAAATCAACCTTACTAAAAGTAATTGCTGGAATAGAACCACTAGAATCTGGCAAAAGGATGTGCTCTTCTAGTATTCGAATATCTTTAGTTGGACAAGAAAACACTTTAAATAAAAACAAAACAATTTTAGAAGAGGTTCTCAAAGGTTGTGGTGAAAAAAGAGAGCTATTACTTCGCTTTAAAAAGCTAACTCAACAAATTGCAGCATATCCTGATAACACAAAGCTGCTAGAAGATCTTGGACGATTAAGTGAATCAATGGATAATGAGGATGCATGGAATCTTGACCAACAATGCGAAGAGATCATAGGAAAACTTGGTATACAAGACATTAACAAAAAGATAAAAGATCTATCAGGGGGCTATCAAAAAAGAGTCTGCTTAGCCTCTGCTTTAGTGTCAAAGCCTGATGTTTTATTACTTGACGAACCTACAAATCACCTAGACACTTCTGCTATCCAATGGTTGCAAGGATGGCTTAAAAATTATAAAGGTTCATTAATTCTGATAACACATGACAGATATTTTCTCGACAAAGTTACTACAAGAATGATTGAAATTGAAAATGGAGAAACATATAAATACAAAGGAAATTATAGTGATTATCTAAAGCAAAAACTTTATCAAAAAGCATCAACTAAAAAGAGTTATCTAAAATTTCAAAGCATACTAAGAAGAGAGTTGAACTGGTTAAGACAAGGACCCAAAGCAAGAAGTACTAAACAAAAAGCTAGAATACAAAGAATAGAAGAGATGAAGTCAGGAGAAAAAATAAAATCAAATGATCAATTGGAGATTGGCTACCTTGAAAGAAGAATTGGTAAAAAAGCAATAGAAATAGAAAACCTTTATTTAACAAGTAATGATAGTAATAATAAGCAGATCTTAAGTGATTTCACTTATAGCTTTAGTCCATATGACCGAGTAGGAATTATTGGTCCAAATGGAATTGGTAAGTCTACTCTTCTAGATGCTATTGTTGGTATAAAAAAGCCCACTAGTGGCATAATTGAACTGGGTCAAACTATTAATATTGGGTATTTAGACCAGCACACAAGTGAACTTATAGTAGGGCAAGATTTAGATAAAAAAATTATAAGTTTTATTGAAGAAGTTGAAACAAAGGCACAAGCAGGAAAGACTAATATTAAAGCTTCTAAAATTCTTGAGGGGTTTCTTTTTCCCCCTTCAGAGCAACACAAAAAAATATCAAAACTCTCAGGTGGAGAAAAAAGAAGACTAACTCTTTGCAGAATACTCATGCAATCTCCAAACATATTGCTATTAGATGAACCTACAAACGACTTAGACATTAGAACACTTAGTGTTCTTGAAGATTTCATTCAAAATTTTAAAGGTTGTGTAATTATAGTTTCACATGATCGTTATTTTCTTGACAGAACAGTAGAGAGAATATTTGAATTTGATTGCAATAAACTAATCAGATATGAGGGTAACTATACGTCTTATATAGAACAAAAAAAGATTAAAAATAAAAATAATATTTACTCAGGTAAAAATAATAATTTAAACTCCAAAATACTTTTTAAGCCTGAGGTTATACAAAAAAAACTAAGTTTCAAAGAAAAGAAAGAAATTATTGATTTGGAGGATAAAATCCTAAAATTAGAAAGAAAGAAGAAAGATATTGAAAACAATTTATCTTCTATTAAATCGAACACAGATATTACTAAATTAAGCTTCGAGTTGGCAGAAATAATAAAGGATCTTGAAGTATCAGAAGAAAGGTGGTTAATTCTCAGTGAGCTTGATGTTTAAAACTTATCTAAAAAAATTCATCCCAATCTATGATTATAAAAAATGTCAGGGTAATCTTATAAATTATGCTTCGTTTTAAAGAGATCTAAGTTTTAAAAACTTTTTATCAACGATTTCTATTGTCATTATATGGGCGTCTTCCATTCCTTGATCCATTGCGAGGTTCGGCCTTGTTTACTCGAATATTACGCCCCATCCATTCAACATCCTGAAGATCATCAATAGCTTTTTGTTCATCAACTTGATTAGCCATTTCTACAAAAGCAAATCCTCGTTTTCTACCTGTTTCGCGATCAAGTGGGATTTTGCAGTCTTTCACTTCTCCATAACTGCTGAAAACTCCAATAATATCCTCCTCTTCAGCATCAAAAGAAAGATTTCCAATAAAAATTGTCATACAAAAAGGACCTTGAAGAAAATAAGAACAAAAATGGTCCTAAAAGAAAGTCTATATTGCCAAAGCATTAGGACTTAAGCAAATCTAGATAGCCATTTGGAGCATATATAAATATTCTATTTCAATGCAAGCCACTGAAAAGTGAATTAATGAAGAATTTAATCAAAATAATTCTCAACATCATTTACTAAGTAGATAAGATTACTATTGTTGGATGAATGATATTGCTAAATGGCAAACCCAGTTGAGTTTGGATCTTTTTATAAACTTCTCAAATCCGCAAGGGATGGCAATGAAGAGAAAAACCAAGAGCTGGAATGGATGTTAGCTGAATATGAACATGCGAAAGATGCTGAAAGTGCTTATGACGAATTGGGTCAGATTTTTTGTCATCACGGAGTTATGGAATTATATGAATATACGGGTGTAGAAAGCCTATCTTACATAAACAGCTTAGATAATTCCGTTTGGGATTACCTTAAGACAAGAATGCAAACAGGATTACATTCATACATGGTTAGCTCTATGCTAAATCATGCGAAAGATCATCAACTTGCAAAAAAAGTTTCGTCCAAATGGGATGGCAATCTTGCAGAAATAGAAGAAAATATTGAAAATTTAGCAAATTATGTTGCCGAAGGAATAGTTGAATTAATTATTTAAAGCGAGAAGATAGGTAAGAATAACTCTTCTATTGGCTTTGCAGATAGAATGGTAGAAATTCAAACAATTCAAAATCTAGGTAGTACTTTAGGAATATTTTAAAACTATATAAGATTTTCTATAAAATCTACAAATTCCTTAAGATATACCTTGTTAAATTAATTTAACTTGAAGGGCTTATAACAACTCTTAAGAAAAAAGCAACCGCTTAAAATAAAACTCCTAGGTTTAAATCAAATTAGTAGCATTTTATATATTCATTAGGTACTTTGAATTAGCGTTATAAAAACATGCAAGAAGTTAATTCAGCACTTGAATCGTTATCACTTGCAGTTATTCATGTTTTGGATAGATCAAAGCAATTAAAGGGCAAAGATCAATATGCTCTAATAAATGAATTTGCTGAATGGATTGTAGATCTTCCTAGCTATGAAGATGTAATTGCTTTCCCAGACATGACTGGTGACAGGGAATTAGAGGAATAAGTCTGAAAAGAGAAAAATTAATTCATTAATTTCATATAATACTTTCAAGTTTTGAACAAAATGTTTAAATGCACTTAATAGCTCGATATAAGAATTCAGGTTTCAGTTCGGTAGCTGATGGTGTTATTGATTTTTTTAATAGACGAATAGATTTACATCAGAAAGGTATAACGTTTGACGATGGCTTAAATTCTTCTGGCTTAAAATCAAAAATTTCTACTGATATAAGTCTTGTTGCCATAGACCGTTCTGATCCAGAAGCATTTGCACTATCACAAATAATAATTAGAGGTGTCACTGAAGCGCTCAATCAGTATTTAAAAGAACGTCCTCTTATAAAAGAATGCTGCCCTGAAAAAACTCTATTTGTAAATCCAATTTTCAATTTTCAAAGATATGCACCTAATGAAGGATTCAAGCAATGGCACTGCGATTGGAGTATTAGCGATGAAGCTACGGAACCAATGCATAGGGTCCTAGCCTGGATCCTTTATTGCAATGATGTTGAGTCAGCTGGCACTGAATTTCACTGGCAACATCATCACGAAGAAGCTGAACATGGCAAGCTTATAATTTTCCCTTCAGGTATCTCCCATATACATAAAGGTCGCATAAGCAATTCCGAGACTAAAACCATTGCTACAGGATGGATTAATGCTGGAAAGCAATCATCCTATCTTGCACGTTTGGCAAAGATTTGATAACTAATTTCACTTTAAAAACAGTTTTCATATCCTCATTTTCCAGATAATTAATTAGAGTTAAGTGCTTAAAGCAAAGTATTTATAACAATTGTCTTTTTTTCTTGTCATTGTATAAGAAATTCAATTTCATTTTCGCAATAAAATATGTCTACCCAAGAACTTCTCGAAGATTCTTTAAAAGAGCCGGCCATAGGACAAACATCGCAATTTCACTGGCATGCCACTCCTATTGGTATAGCAGCTTTATGTAAGGGAAATGCATCTGATACAGCTAAACACTCATACGAAGAAGCACTGAAAGAAGGGCTTGAAGTTGGTCTTGATCTAAGTAGAGAGGAAAGAGAGTCGCATTATTCTAAAAAAGGGTTAGTAATTCTTTTTTATTCCTAGGAAAAATAAAACTGAATATCCAATAAAATTAAAAATGTAATTTTTATGGGTCAATCCAATTTGTAAAAAATCATAGAAGCCCAAACATCTTATTGATATATTTTTGTTTTAGTTTATACAACCCCGAATTTTTTCAGCCAACATGGTGGAAATAGTTATTTGATAATGAATCTCTCAATCCAGGGAATACGAAAAAGTTTAGGACCAGGAATTATTCTAGCTGGAGCCTGTATTGGAGGATCACACTTAATGTCCTCAACAACAGCTGGAGCAAAATTTGGCTTTTCATTGGTTGGGTTAATATTACTTACGAATTTATTTAAATATCCCTTCCTTCTCGTAGGAACAAGATTCACTGCTGTTACAGGCCTTTCATTATTAGAGGGATTTAAAGCTCGCAACCGATTATATTTACCTCTTTATTTAATAGTAAGTTTAATAACAGGCACCTTCACTATTGCCGCCGTTAGCTTTGTTACTGGTCTTCTTTTAACTAATCTACCTATTCTAAAAAATTTCCCTCCAATGGATTTATCAATTGGAGTTTTAGTCATAAGTGGTTTAACTCTATTGCTAGGTCACTATAAGGCGCTGGACCGAATATCAAAAGCACTTGTAGTCATACTAGCGTTTTTAACAAGCATTGCGTTTATATCGCTGTTAGGTAGCACATCACTCAATACTATAGATATTAATTTATTTAATAGCTCACCAAGTCCTTGGACATTATCTAATTTATCTTTCCTCATTCCTTTAATGGGTTGGATGCCTGGTCCAGTTGAATTATGTGTATGGCCTTCTCTATGGATGTTCTCAAGATCTAGAGAAGTAAAGTATATTGCAAGCAAAAAGGAAGCCGAGTTTGACTTTAATCTTGGTTATCTCATTACTGTTATAACTGCGATTCTCTTCTTATCATTAGGTGCATTCACTATGTATCAAAAAGGTGATGGGATGTTGGCAGGCAGCGGAATCTCCTTTGCACAAAATCTTATTCGCCTTTACACAGAATCATTAGGTGGTTGGGCTAAATGGATAATTGTTCCAGCATCATTTGCTGCAATGTTTAGCACTACTTTAACCTGCTTAGATGCATATCCTAGAAGCATATCTGCAGTTCAGGGCCTTTTACAAAATAAAGATAGAGGAATCACATCCTCTGCTGCTGAAAATAGACGTCTCAGAATATGGATGATTTTACATATATTTGCGTCATTGACAGCCCTACTGATTGCAAAATCTGGTGGCATAAGTGTTAAAGATTTCGTATTTGGAGCTATGACAGGAAGTTTCTTAACAGCTCCTATATTTGCTTGGATGGCTATGGATACTATTAATAGTGATTTAGTCGAAAAAAGATATCAATACGGTCTTCTTATGAAATCTTTGTCGTGGATAGGTTTGATTTTCCTAGGAGGATTTAGTTTATTATTTATTGCTAATTCATTCTTTGGTTTTGGGGTTATGAATTAAACACTATAAACGCAAATCAATCAATGAGGTAAGTGAGACCCTTTTGGATATAATTTTGAAATTGCGATATGTTGACTATACTTTTTCTCAACTTGTTCTTTTTTAATTCTATAGTTTAAAAGTATTATATTATGAGCAATCCAAAGGAGAAAGCATAAAACAAAAATCGGATTTATTGGATGTACCAATTCATTCGTAAATTTCTACTTTATAAACTGGCAACATTTTTTCCACTTGTCATAAGTATTTAAACTTAAATCAACCAAAAGTTCTCCCATTCCAACCCCAGGAATTTGCAGCAACATCCTCAAAACCTATATATATTCTTTGGCTAGGTATAGCAGTAGCTTTTTCAATTAACTTACAAAATGCCGCGGTCATTTTAGACGAATCAATTGAACCAATTGACTTTATTTCGACATAACAACATGGTTCTGTAGTTCCTGCAAATGTCATAGGTACTTTTGTTTGCAATAAGGTCATTACAAATTGTTCTGGTTTACCTGTAAGCGCAGATAATTCATTCGAAAGTTTTTGAAGCAGTAACTCTGGCTTTTCTAAATTAGAAATAGATGTTTTGACATTAATTAACGGCATATGCTTTAAGCGGATAGAAGAAATGTAGCCATCAATTTATTTCTATACCTATTAAAAGTCAACGCCACATAATATTCAAATAAATAAAAATTTATCCATGATTTAAATTAGTCACCTAACCTTCTCAACAAATTATTATAAGCCTGAAAAACAAGATCAAGTTGTGGTGATTGCCCATATTCTGCAAGCATTCCCATAGCACCTGCATTTAGTCCAAACAAGGTATTTCTGTCTTCATTACTAGCTATATAACTTTGGATCCAGCCTACACAAACTAATCTTTGTCCTTTAGTAACTTTCTTGACTGAATGCAAACTTGTGCTTGGATAAAAAACTGCTTCTCCTTCAGAAAGTTTTATTTCCTCTTCTTCCTGAGTAGTTTGAATACAAAGCTCTCCACCTTCATATGAGCTTTTATCACTCAAAAACAATGTAAAAGAAATATCACTTCTTCCTGACTTCATAAAAGCATTGTCTACATGCATCCCATAACCCTGGGAAAATTCAGATTTTGAGAACATTACTCCATGTATTTTTTTTGGAAGGCAATAGCCATTGATAAGATTATTTGATTTGATTTGACTAGTTACATTGTTACTACATTCATCATATGTGGTTGAATTTTTTTTCAACTGCAAGTTGTTTTTTACTTTAGATGCCTGATAGCCAGCAGTTTTCTTGCCATCTTCCCAATCTTCACTATTACTAAGAAGCTTATTCCTAAGCAAGCTTACCTCTTCTTTATTAAAGACTTCGTGAATCAAATGATCCATCTTGGCATCAAAATAATCTCATTTTTTTTTCAACTTAGCCATATTTATAATAAAAGAACTAAGAAGTGTCTATTCCTACAATAATATTTTAGATCAATTTAGGCTGATGATAACTTCTGCCTCTTGTTGTCCCAGAGAATATATTTGAAACATCTATGAATGTCTCTAATCCTCAAATATTTTGCTCCAATAAGAAGGTGTTTATTTTTGTTATGACAAGCACGTAATTGATAGTTTGGGATACGGTCACAAAGGTGATGAATGCTATGAAATGAAATATCCGCAAAAAACCAATTCAAAACTCGAGGGATATCTAAATTACTACTCCCTTCAACAGCTCCTTGCAAAGAACTCCATCCCTCTGTTCTGCTCGCGTAAGATCCTTCAAAGTTGTGTTGTACAAAAAATATACATATAAATATGGCTGCCGAAGCGGTCATAATAATTGAGTAACAAGTCCAAAAAAGGCCAACTCCAAGCCATTTGCTCATAAACAGCCAACTTATTAAGACAACCAAATTATTAGCAGTAAGATCCAATAGCTCTCCAAAAGAGTCACCATAACCTGAATGATGAGATCTAAATTTGATAGAAATTGAAAAGATATTGTCAAAATCTTTTGTCTTTAATTTAAAAAAGAACTCACTACATATAGACCATATGTAATGAGTTATAGAATGAATCAATGTCAACCTAGGCTTTATGACTAAATAAAAGAAGCCACCTGGGAATAGCATTAGCCAATGACGACTTATTGAATAAAGTAATTTGTTAATTTTAGGCAAAGATTGATATTCCTCAACCGTAATCACATCAATAGGTCCTCGGTAAATCTCCCAATCACCATTATGTCTATGATGAAAAGCATGATCACGAGACCAGGGATATTGGGGTATCGCATTCAGACATCCAAGTAGAAATCCTATGACTCGATTAAGCCAACGAGAGCGAAACAAAGATCTATGACCACAATCATGCATCAAAGAGAACGCGCGTGAAGAAAGTAACGTCAAGCACGCAAGTATTGGTAAGATCTCAAGAGCCTTTAAAACCTCAGAAGTTGAATTCTTGCTAATAAATGATATTAATATCCAAAGTCCTGTAATAGGGACAACAGTTGTTAGTACTTGCCAAAAAGCTCTTGCATTACTTCTTTTAAGAAAAGGGGATAGCGTAAAATCGCTACGCTTTATTGTTTGATGTTTTTTCAAATCTTACAACCACCTCCAGCTCTACCTTTACTAATACTTTTAGCCCATTCGTGAATCAAATCACCATTAAACTTATTTTTTCTTACAGAAAAAGATAAATAATCCAGAAATTCAAGAAACCCAATCATTCTCGTTTAAAAGCCCTTTGAACATGTAACCAACATACAATTTTTTTGTTTAAAACTGAAATCAAAAGCTTTTTGTTTCTCTTACAACAAAACTACTGTTTGTAATAAGAGAAGACGCTTCTATCTCTAAACCTTTTACACTAGAAATTTGCCCTTTAATTCCTTCAAGTTTTAATTGCTCAATCATTGTCTGAATAACCTGAGACTCTACAAGTTTCTCGTCAATTGTATCAGGTGTTATTTTCTCAAAAATTTTACCAGCTTTAGCTTTTACGACCTCAGAGGAATTAGTTATTCTAAGTAAAATCATTTTTAAAATAGATTGGTTTATCAAATAGATAGCTTAGTCAATTAAGGAGTAACATATTCAACCTCTTCTTACTCAAAACATGAAAATACATCTATAGAAAAAAATTTTTTTTTTGAGAACAGCGAGGCATTTAAATTTTTAATAAATCACCTATTTAAAAAGCATTTTGTCTTTGTACAATCAATTATATAAAACATTCTCTTTCTTATTGAATCTATTAAGACTTAAGCCAAAGAGCCAAAGCCTTATGCGGGTTTGAAATATCTTCAATTGATGTATAGAAAAAATCAGTCCATCTCGAATAAGGTAGCCCAGCAAAAAGCATCAAGTTCAATGGATATTCCTCTGAATCACTACATCTTCTGAAATCATCACGAAATAAAAATATATCTTTATTTAAAGCAATTGCCACTCCAAGTTCGATCATTACTCCTTCGTCTGGTGGAGTGCCATTAACTACCGCAAAGATCGCATCCGCCTTTTTTATATCTTTTAAATCAGCAACTGCAATTTCATGCGCCCAACCAGGCTTAAGTTTATCTAATTGGCCATTTCGGGAAAATGGCTCCCAAACCTCCGCTCCTAAATTTTCGATAGCAACTATAAATTCGGGTAAAAGTTTTTTCTTCCATTGTTTAGAAAATCCATAGGGAGAAGCTAAGTAAACAATTTTTTTAATCAAGAGTTTTGCTCCGAATTAAGTGAAAAGTTTTCTCTTCTTGTTCTGCAAAATCAAGATTTTCCCACGGGAAAACTAGCCATTCATCAGCTTCACAAATTTCGACTGCATGCCACCATTCAGCTTCCACTTTACTTAACCAAACAAAGGCAGTCACACCAGGAACCTCCTTGATCTTATTTAAAGTTTGGCCTGTTTCATAAACATCATCCAAAATCAAAGAATTAGGTTCAGGCCTAGGTAGCAATGGAATCCTAAGTGCATGACTAATTGCTACAGCCAAGCACAGACCTCCTCTAGGGAAACCGTAAACCCCTGAAAAATCTTTTTGAACACACAAGTCAGCAATAGTTTTTACACACAGATTAAATTCATCCCAATTAAGTAATCTCATATGATAAGCATGAATTGGCCAAGACAAAACAATAGGAATTTAAACCTTCCTAATTTGATCATAAGCATTTATTTGAATTTATTAATCAACGATAAATTTATTTATAACAACCTCAGGAACAAATGGCACGCAATATCATACTTGACTTTCAAAGAAACAAGCCGGTACTACTGAGGGAATTTCTCTTGAATTCCAAATACATTCAAGTCTAGTTTCAGTACATTTAGCATTATCATCTCTTGACACACATTGTACCGATAATACTTTTACTACGTCTGTAGTCGTGATGCCAATCATGACCGCCAAGACTATCTGCATAAAGCTTAACGTCTTATTCATATATTCCTAATGAGCTTTAGTAGATTACTATTAACTAACAGTATAAAGTAATAAATTTAAATTGCATCTTTTTTCTCTTCATATATAAAGGAAAAATAATAGTAAGTTTTTTTAGATATTATAATTAATCCTATAGCTTCACTTAACAAGGTATATAGAATTTAGTTGAAGGTAATATCTAATAAAGACCGACGAAAGGGAGTAGTGGAAAAGACAAACTCCCAAAAACTGTTTTTATTACTACGGCTACCAAACGAAAGGGAGTAGAGTAGGATCCTGTTAATTCCTATAAATGTTTGAATTGTACTAAGTATTAATAGCTAAAAAAACACCTTATAAATTTTTCCGTGATTTTATTTTACAACTATTAATTAAGTCTCATAAAGAACTCTGAACCTTACGTGTATTTACCAAATAATTAGACTATTTATATGAGTAACCATATCTAAGGGAGGCGTCCTTAATGAATATAAAACTTAAAGGATTTATATATGTTTCTGCATGGATAACAGCATGGATAATATTTAGCTCAATAATCAATGCAGGACTAATTGCCGTAAATGTTTATGCGCAAGCTGAGAAAGGCACACTCGTTACTTTTTTTCTTTGTTTAATCCTATTTCTTGGTGGAGCCATATCTCTATACAAAGAAATCTTCGCAAGTAAATCCTAAAAATACCACATTCTCTCTAAAACAACTTTTGAGTAAAACTCAAAAAGTAAGGAGGATCTAATAAGCTTTAAAACAGCTATGGACCTCTATGGAATCAGAAGGTCCAAAATCGTTATACAGCAACAAGATATTTTATTTTTCTAATTTCATTGAGCTAGCTGAATATAACTAACATTTAGGGATCGATTCTAAAGCTAAAACTTTTAGCCCATCTACTCAAGTAAAAATAATTCGATATCAAGCAATATGATACATACATATTATATTCCTATGTCTTTATCCCCAAAGCCTCTGAATCCAATTGATCAATAAATCCATAGACAATCAAAATAGAAACATTAGAAGTCAAAGACATATAAATCAGAAAGCTACAAATCACTCAGGGTAAAGATAAAAGATTTATGCGTGGACAAAAATTTAAATTGAATTGACATCTTGATGATTAAAAAATAGACATTATAATAAAATATGTAGAACAACCATAGATGAAACAACAACATAGACATCGGAGAAATTCCAACAATCTCTTTGATCCTAACGACCAAGGATTATCTACTTATGACTTGACGTATGTAACTGCCGTCAATAATAAAAAAAAGACTGAAGAGCTATTAAGAGATCCTGAAATCCACCAGGGAAGGGAGGCAGCATAATGGTTTTTCCACTTTTTAAATCGATGACAGAACTTTTGTTACCGGTTAAGCAAGAAGAAAAAAGAAAAGTAGAGAAAGGTTTTGCCAACCAAGCTGCTATGCATCGATATATAAAACTTACAGCACAAATCAATAAAGATTTAAAGAGAAAGAAAGCAAAGCGAGTCTTTCATCAAGCCCTAAAGAAATCAGCATAGCAAACAAAGATAATGCAATAGAAAAGAAGAAGCCTCTAAGAATTCCCCTAGATCAACAAGGCCTACTCAACCGATCAACCTAGTGGTATATTTGTACTATAAACCCTTATTGCTTCTTTATGCTTCCCGCTAAATCAACTAAGAGATTATTCAACAGCAGCCTTAACAAGCACTGCTTTTGTTGATTGATCAAATTTATTGTTCAAAATTTTTATTGGAGAATTTAAACATGATCCCAGATGGATGGTTAATTGAACCAAATAGTAAATGGTTGCTCCTATTTCATAAAGACAGAAAATCTTTAAATAGAATAACTACTATATATATAGACAAATGGGAGGTTTCTAAAAATGGTACTCCTTCTAGATTTGTTAATCGCAGGAAGGTTCAATTAGAACCTGCCATAGAGACTTGGACTGAGTTAATGAATAATGGTTGGCAAAATATACAACATAAATTTGGACAGACTGCATAATTGTTCATGCTTTTCTTAATTGAATTGATATGTTCTCTTAATAAGAGATATTGTTATAACCTAATGATTAAATTATACAAACTAATTGATACACGGATTTACACTTAATCTTTACATCAAAAATGAAAAGTTTATTAATACAGGATAAATCATAGCAAGAAAATAATAGAGCCAGCAATGAGACCTGATATATGTGCAATCATACTTATACCAGGAATGAAAGACCAAACTAACCCTAATAAAGTTAAGAAAGAAATTGAAGTTCTGACATTTTTATTTCTTGAAATATTTAAATAGATACCAAGGTATTTCTCTTTTCCAAAGACTGAACTACACAAAATAAATGAATTTATTCCATAAAGAATTCCACTAAATCCTAATGAAAAATTATTTAAACTTCGAATAAAAACACTTTCAAAGCACCATTGAAGCATAGTTTGACATGGTAACAAGCAAGAAATTAATAATAGAAAGAGTTTATCGCACTTCACTTTTAACTCAATTAAAAAGTATCTAGCCACAACAATACCAAATATATTAGCTAATAAATGATTAACATCTGCATGAAAGAAATGTGAAGTAACCGCTCTATATGGTTCAATAAAGATTAATCTATGATGATATGCAAAATCTAGCTTATTCCAAAATATTGTTATGTCTGTACCTATAAAGATAAATACTAAAATAAAAATTGGTAGTAAATACTGCCAATCATTCTTTGATATTTTATTAATCAAGATTATTAATTACTAGTAATCCAATGCTACTTCTATAGCAGCAATTAATTCTTCATTTTGTGGTTCAATATTAGGTTGAAATCTTGCAATTACAATTCCATCCTTACCAACTAAGAACTTTTCAAAATTCCAACTAACATCACCTGCAGGTTCTACTTTATTTAGTGTTGTATAAGGCTCGGTAGTCTCTCCTTTTGCATGCACTTTATTAAAAATTTCAAACTTTGCACCAAAGTTTAATGAGCAAAACTCCTTAATTTCTTTAACTTCTCCTGGCTCTTGCGCTCCAAAATCGTTGCATGGGAAGCCTAAAACCAAAAGTCCCTTATTTTTATAGGTATCTTGAAGTTTCTGCAAGCCTGCATATTGAGGAGTATTTCCGCAAAGACTGGCAACATTAACTATTAATAGTACTTTCCCAGAATAATCTCCGAGCTTCTTCTTATCTCCGCTTTCAGTTTCAACTATTGTATCCTTAACGTTAACCAACATGAGAATAGAGAATCTATCTATAAGATAGCAGAAAATTTATCAATTTAAAGGTAGGGTTAGTGCTAAGAATTGAAAATATAACTTATCTTTTATATAAAGGCAAAAGATATATCTCTTAAATAAAGATTAAAATGTATTTACAAGACTATTAGTATAGCTATTTATCTTTTAAATTTCTTTTAATTCCTGTATAAAAAGCTGCTGTAAAAAAAATTCCAATAGATAAATAAGCTAATCTTTCAATCAAAATGGATGTGGGGTTTCCTACAAATTCAGAAGTTAAAGCCATAATATTAACTTTTTTATTCACTATATCATATTTTCTTAGTAACAGACTATCAAACAATAATAAATATATTCTTTCAATATCTAATATTTTCAATTGAAATATAGGCTACATGTATCACTATACTATTAAAACAGAGTAAAGAAAAAACTTAGATGGGGATCTATTGTAATTCCTATAAGTATAGGCTTTAAATATTTAAGCTAATATTATTTAGAATAGTATCAACTTATACATAATATGCTATATGAAATGTTAAGTATTGATTCTAGATTCTTCACAAAAAAACATCTATTAGAAAATAAATTAATATACCAAAATAATAGATTGAAAATTATATATATTAGTTTTAATTAAAAAATTAATCATTAAAGAAATGCATGTAATTACTAGGCCAAAAATCTCAAGTGATGAGTTAGATCAAGCCATTGAAAAATCAAATTTATCATCTAGTGAATATGAGCTTATAGAATACATAAGATATAAAGGGGTATTTTCACAACCTAGTTTGGTTAAAGATCTAAGAATAAAGCCAAAGCCTCCCGTTTTATCTAGACTTTGTGAGATATCAAGAAAAATTGGGAAGCAAATACCTGATCATTTTGAACAAATTCGAAAATGGTCTAAATTAATTAATGAGAATGGAGTCCGCTGGGATGGAGATCTAATTTGTAGTACTGCTAGAAATATTGAAGGAGATCCTTTAACTCCTGAATCAGGTACTTCATCATACGAGATTCTCGTAGTTCACAAAGAGTTTTTCACAGGTCTTAGCTAATGATAGATTAATCCAGATAAAACTTTGATAAAATATTAAACGTTAAATGACTTATAATGATTTCTGTAGAATCTGAAACAATTTTCTTTTTTTGCTAATAATAAGTACTTGACTTTTACCATAAAGAGATAGTCCTGTCTGAATTTTAACTGATTCAAAATTTAAAAGTCCTATTCCACAAGTTTCTATAAATAATACTGGAAGATTTTCAACACTACCCGTCATAATCTGTATATCAATTGCTTGATTAATTGCTTTAGAAGCTTTATCAAAACCTAGACTTTCTGCAAACTCAGTCCATAAATAATTAACTGGTTTATATTCAGATAAGTTTAATTGTGAATTAAACATAATTTTCTAACTCCTATAAAAACAAATACTTTACATAAAATAGTTTTATTTATCTAATTTTATCTTCTTTGAGAAAGTAGATTCATAATTAATTCTAAGATCTTCAAACATGTCATCTAATATCAATTCTTGCGCATAATCAACTTTTCGTAGGTGAGCTCTTGCAAATTTAGCTTCTTCGTTAGTAGGCAATTTAAAAATCCAAGATGGATAATAATATTTTCAATCTTTATAGATAAATTGTCAATAGCTAACTTAGCAATTATTTTTATTGACTTTTAAAAAGCATAGCTTTAGTAATTTGCTATCAATAGATATCAGAGTTTTTCTTTATGAATAATCAATTATTATAGATTAGCTATAAATTATGAATATTTGAATTAAAGACAATGTGTTGGCCTTTCTTCTGAAAAAGTTATTGTATTTAAATCAATAACTTAGAGCTAATAAGAATAAAAGCTTAAACAATTAATTAAAGACAGACCATCAAACGTTAAACAAGAACTCCATTACATCGCCTTCATTAACAACATAATCTTTACCTTCGCTACGAATCCAGCCATTATTCTTAGCTTCTACTAAAGAACCTGCTTCTAACAACTTTTCATAATGAATAGTTTGAGCACGAATAAAACCTCTTTCAAAATCTGTATGTATTACTCCTGCAGCTTGAGGTGCTGTCATACCTGAATTTATTGTCCAAGCCTTAGTCTCCTTTTCGCCAGTAGTAAAATATGTTCTGAGTCCCAGCAACTCATAAGACGCTCTTATCAAGCTCTGTAGGCCGCCTTCAGAGACGCCAAGGCTACTTAGATAATCTAATCTTTCTGCTTCTCCTAACTCAATCAATTCCGCTTCAACTTGAGCTGAGATTAATATATTTTTGCTCTCTTGATTATTTGCAAAGCTTAAAACATCTGATGAAAAATTATTTCCTTTAGAAAGATCATCTTCACTTAAATTTGACGCATATATAATTGGTTTATCTGTTAGGAGGCCTAAAGGGCTTATCAATTTTTCCTCTTCAGAAGTCAATAAAACATTTCTAGCTGCTCCCCCTTCTTCTATTTTTAAATAAATTTTTTCTAAAATCATATCTTCTGCCTGAGCTTCCTGACTTGTGCGAGTTTGTTTTTTTAATCGTTCCCTTCGTTTCTCTATTTGGGTAAGATCAGATAATCCAAGTTCTAAATTAATAATTTCTATATCTCTTATTGGATTAACTGAACCTGAAACATGAATAACATTATCGTCTTCAAAGCAACGTACAACATGAACAATTGCATCTACCTCACGAATATTTGACAAGAATTTATTACCTAATCCTTCTCCTTGGCTAGCACCTTTTACTAAACCTGCAATATCAACAAATTCAATTCTAGTAGGAATAAGTTCTTTGCTATTACTTAGAGTCCCAAGCAATTGCAACCGAGTATCAGGAACTGATACTGTCCCTACATTAGGCTCAATAGTGCAAAAAGGAAAATTTGCTGCTTGGGCTTGAGCATTTGCAACTAAAGCATTAAATAAGGTCGACTTACCAACGTTTGGGAGACCAACTATTCCTACTTTAAGCATCAGAAAAAATCTAAAAACAACATTCGAGGGGTTATTCTTACCAAATTAATCGCTCTAGCGCCTTTAAACCAGCTAAAGAGAAAAACCTCAATCGTCCTACTCGGAAAATTCCTTTAAAACCAATGATAAGACTAAATCAAAAAAAATTTGTCGGACTCTTTATTTTTATAGGAATCATAACTGGATGCACTATTTTTTTGAAAACCAAAGCGAAGAACCACATACAAGATATATCTAGTTATACAGTTACAGCCGAAAAAGGTGTTTTACCTTCTTTAATTAGTGCGAGCGGTAAGTTACAAGCTCTAAGGAGTTTAAATGTTAATCCCTATATTCAAGGAATAATAGAGGCTGTTTATGTAGATGAAGGTGATGAAGTCATAAAGAATCAGTTACTTGCAAAAATCGAAGGTCGCGACTTGAAATTCAGATTAAGTGCTTTAGAAGCAGAATACGAAAATGCCAAATCCTCTTTTGATCGTAGACAGCAATTGTTCTTAGAAGGAGCAATAAGTAAAGAGAAGTACGAAGAGTTTCAAAAGATTTTTCTTATTAGTAAAGCAAAGCTTGATCAAATTAAAGTTGAAGAAAAGGAGCTTTTAATTAAAGCTCCTTTAAATGGAGTAATTACCGCAAGATATGCAGAGCCTGGGAGCTACGTTTCGCCAACTTCCCCTAATTCAAATGGAGAACTGTCCATAAAAAGTTCTGTTGTTGAGATTTCTCAAGGGATAGAAGTCATCTCAAAGGTACCTGAAAGTGATATTGGTCGAATAAGAGCAGGTCAAAGGGCTCTTGTTCGTGTAGAAGCCTTCCCTGATGAAAGATTCAATTCAATAGTTAGAGAGATAGCTCCTAGAGCAATTAGAACAAATAACGTAACCTCATTTGAAGTTAAACTTTCGTTAGTCGAGCCGCCTAGAAAATTGCTGATTGGAATGACAGCAGATATTGAATTTGATACGGGTGAATCTAGTCAAAGGACTATTGTCCCAACTGTTGCCATAGTGACTGAGGAGGGTAAGCCTGGATTACTAATTGTTGGCAAAAATAAAGAGCCGTTTTTTCAAGAAGTTGAACTTGGAGCAAGCAGTGGAAATAAAACGGCAATTATTGATGGCATAGATCCAGGTAAAAAGGTTTTTATTGACATTCCTCCATGGGCGAAAAGAAAACGTAAGTAAAGCAAATAAAATCACATAACAAACATCATGTCCTCAGAAAAAGAAAAACCTATCTTGCTTCTTGTTGATGGTCATTCACTTGCATTTCGTAGTTTTTACGCATTTAGTAAAAGTGGAGAAGGCGGGCTTAGGACAAAAGAGGGTTTCCCTACAAGCGTAACTTACGGTTTTCTAAAAAGTCTTCTTGACAACTGCAAAACGCTAAGTCCACAGGGAGTTACTATTGCTTTTGATACTGCAGAACCTACCTTTCGCCATAAAGCAGACCCTAATTATAAAGCCAATAGAGATGTAGCACCTGAAATATTCTTCCAAGACCTAGAACAACTACAAAAAATCCTTCAAAACAATCTTAACCTCCCTCTTGTTACAGCACCAGGATATGAAGCGGATGACATCTTAGGTACTCTTGCAACCAGAGCTTCTAACAATGGATGGATAGTTCGTATTCTCACTGGTGATAGAGATCTATTTCAACTTGTAGATGACAACCGAAATATAGGTGTTCTATATATGGGTGGAGGTCCCTATGCAAAAAGTGGCAATCCATCACTAATTAATGAAGCTGAGGTATTAAAAAAGCTTGGTGTGATGCCCACTGATGTAATAGATCTAAAAGCCTTAACAGGGGACAGCTCGGATAATATTCCTGGAGTCAAGGGTGTTGGGCCTAAAACAGCAATTAAGTTATTAAAAGAGAATGGAAGTTTAGATGGGGTTTTTAAATTATTAGAATACTTAGACAAAAAAGGAGAGAAAGAAACTCAAGGCTCAATTAAAGGTGCATTAAAAGCAAAACTAAGAGAAGGGAAAGAAAACGCTTATTTATCAAGACAACTAGCCGAGATAATGGTTGAAGTGCCTATTCAAACTAAAATAAAATTAGAACTAACCGAAATAAACAAAACTAGTTTTCAGAAATCCCTTGAAAGTCTTGAATTATATAGCCTTGTAAATCAAATCCCAAGTTTTATCGCCAGCTTCTCTAGTGGCGGATTCAAATCTAATAAAAAAGTTGTTTCTAATAGCAAGGTTTCAAAAAGTATTGATAAAGAAATAACCAAGCGTGATGATGAGACCCAACTGCCAAAGATAAATCCACAAATAATAGAGACTTCTACTCAACTACTTTCGCTTTTAGAATGCCTCACAGAATGTAATGAATTAGTCAAACCAGTAGCTATTGATACTGAAACAACTAATCTAAATCCATTCAAGGCTGAGCTCATTGGAATTGGTCTTTGCTGGGGCGACGGACTCGAGGATTTAGCCTATATTCCTTTAGGTCATGAATTTCAAGAAGAACTAAGCTTTACCGATCAAAAGAAACAACTCCCTCTAATAGAAGTCATCAAAGCTCTTACTCCATGGCTTAGCAGTGTTAAACACCCAAAAGTTCTCCAAAATGCCAAGTATGATCGTCTTGTTTTCCTTCACAATGGAATCCCGCTTGAAGGAGTGGTAATGGATACACTTCTTGCAGATTATATTCTCAATTCGACTAATAAACATAGCCTAGGTGAAATAGCTAAAAGAGAATATGGCTATTTGCCAACTAGC
Source organism: Prochlorococcus sp. AG-363-C02 (assembly GCA_003278345.1). Taxonomy (GTDB): domain Bacteria; phylum Cyanobacteriota; class Cyanobacteriia; order PCC-6307; family Cyanobiaceae; genus Prochlorococcus_E. Next base: position 28,961 of record QCFH01000014.1, read on the forward strand.
TTTAACCAAGTTGTTGGCAAAGGACAAACATTTAAAGACGTTGATATCAAAACAGCAAGCATCTATTGTGGTATGGATGTTTATCTAACTAGAAAACTGTCATTTCTTCTTAGGGATCAACTAAAACAATTGGGCCCAGAATCATTGGAACTTCTAGTAAACGTAGAACAACCACTTGAACCAATTCTTGCAGACATGGAAGCAAGAGGCATATGTATAGATATAGCCTACCTTAAAAAGCTCTCAACTGAATTAAACCAAACAATAAAAGAGTTAGAAAAAAAGGCCTATAAAGAAACCGAAGTAGAATTTAACTTAAACTCTCCAAAACAATTAGGAGAAATACTTTTCGAAAAGCTTTCTCTCGACAAAAAAAAATCCCGTAAAACAAAAACTGGCTGGAGCACTGATGCAAATGTTCTTGAAAAACTTGAGCAAGACCATCCATTAATACCACTTCTAGTCGAACATCGTACCCTTAACAAACTACTAAGCACTTACGTAGATGCTCTGCCCCAACTGGTAGAAAAAGAGACTGGGAGAGTTCATACAGATTTCAATCAAGCAGTAACAGCAACAGGACGCTTAAGTAGTAGCAATCCAAACCTGCAGAATATTCCTATTAGAACAGAATTCAGTCGTAGAATAAGGAAAGCATTTCTTCCTCAAGAGAACTGGAAATTAATATCTGCAGACTACTCTCAGATAGAATTACGTATTCTTGCCCATCTTTCAGGTGAGGAAATTCTTCAAGAAGCCTACAAAAATGGAGAAGATGTACACACCTTAACTACAAAGGTTCTTTTAGATAAGGATATTATTAATTCAGACGAAAGACGATTAGGTAAAACAATAAATTTCGGGGTAATTTATGGAATGGGAGTTAAACGTTTTTCACGGTCTACCGGGGTTTCCACTGGAGAAGCCAGAGATTTCTTAAACAAGTATAAAGAAAGATATCCTAAGGTTTTCGAATTTCTCGAACTACAAGAAAGACTAGCATTAAGTAAAGGTTACGTAGAGACACTATTGGGGAGGCGTCGTTATTTTAACTTTGATAAAAATGGCTTGGGACGTCTAAAGGGAATTGAACCTATGGATATTGACCTCAAAACAGCAAGGCGTGCTGGTATGGAAGCACAGCAATTAAGAGCTGCTGCAAATGCACCAATTCAAGGTTCAAGTGCTGACATAATAAAGATAGCAATGGTACAACTAGCTACGAAATTAAAAGAAAATGATCTAGCAGCCAATCTTCTACTACAAGTCCATGATGAATTAGTTCTAGAGGTAGAGCATTCAATTGTAGAAGAGGTTAAGAGTATAGTTATTAATACAATGGAAAGAGCTGTGACCCTTAATGTTCCACTAGTTGTACAAGCGGCTATCGGAGACAACTGGATGGATACCAAATAAACATAGCTGAATGTACATGTCTCTCAACAAAATCCCTAAATAAAAAAGTGCCTTTAAAACTAACAAACACAATTACAAAGCGAATTGAGATTTTTAAACCGCTAAATCCAGGGGAAGTAAAGATCTACTGCTGCGGGGTAACTGTTTACGATCTTTGCCATTTAGGTCATGCTCGAAGTTACATAGCTTGGGATGTTTTAAGGAGATATTTTATTGCGCAAGGGTATGCAGTCACCTTTATTCAAAATTTTACAGATATTGATGACAAAATCTTAGCAAGAGCAGCCAAAGAAAATTGCACAATGAATGAGATTAGTGAAAAGAATATAAAAGAGTTTCATTACGACATGGATGCACTTGGAATTCTAAGACCAGATCGTATGCCTCGTGCAACACAGTGTCTTGATGGTATTAGATCAATGATTATAAATCTAGAAAAGAAAGGAGCAGCTTATTCAATAGAAGGAGATGTCTATTTTTCAGTAATGAAGCATGCCAACTACGGGAAACTAAGTAATAGGCAGCTATCTGAACAACAATCTAATGCTGATGGACGTATAAAAGTGAAAGAAGAAGCCCGTAAAAAAAGTCCTGCTGATTTTGCACTCTGGAAAGGTGCTAAAGAAGGAGAGACAAGCTTCCCTTCACCTTGGGGGCAAGGACGACCAGGTTGGCATATTGAGTGCTCTGCCATGGTGCTTCAAGAACTAGGAGAAACAATAGACATTCATCTGGGTGGGGCTGATCTAATATTTCCTCATCATGAAAATGAGATTGCTCAATCAGAAATGGCTAATGGCAAAGAGTTAGCAAGGTTTTGGCTACATAATGGGATGGTGAATGTTGATGGACAAAAAATGAGTAAATCACTAGGCAACTTCACCACAATTAGAGATCTCTTAAAAGACGGAATATCTGCAATGACTCTAAGAACATTTATACTGCAAGCACATTATCGCAAGCCTCTTGATTTCACAAAAGAATCTCTTGAGGCTGCCTCTAACGGATGGAAAAAGCTTAATACATCATTATGTCTAGGAATAAATAACAATGAATTACTTCACTGGCCTAAACATGATATAGAAGAAATAACTATTACTTCTATAGATAAATACCTCAAAGATGAAGCATTGTCTAAATCTCTTCAACAATTTGTGGAGGCATTAGATGATGATTTAAATACATCTGTAGCTATCTCGATCTTATTTGAACTCGCACGTCCACTAAGATCACTAGCCAATCAACTCGCACGTGACATCCCTGAGGCAATTAATGAATCAGATAAAAAAGCATTATTACCGAGATGGAAGCTGCTTGTAACCTTGGCAGGCATTCTAGGACTGAAAGCAGAGCAGCCTAAAAAAAATGGTTTAAACAAAAAGAGCAAAGGAAGCAAAGATTTTATTTCAGAAGCAATAAAGAAACGTAAAGAAGCCAAATTATCCGGGGATTACGCTGCCGCTGACAGAATCAGAGACGAATTAAAAAGTAGAGGAATAGAGTTAATTGATAAGAAAGGTGGCGAAACTGACTGGATTCAAAATTAATTTTTCCCCAGATCATGAACTTTTTGTACGAAATGAATCCATAAAATGAGAGACTCTTGGTAACTTCTTGAACAATGTGAAAGCCATAAGTGTTCTAGGCTCAACTGGTTCGATTGGCACTCAAACTCTTGAGATAGCCCAAGAGTGTCCTGAAAAGTTTAAAGTTGTTGCTTTAACTGCAGGCAAGAACTTTAATTTGCTAGTAGAGCAAATCAAGCAGCATCAACCAGAAGTTGTTGCAATTGCAGAACAAGATGATTTAACTGAACTACATCAGCGCCTAAAGAACTTACCTGACAATGAAAAATTAAAATCAATTCCTCATCTAGTTGGTGGAACTGAGGGGCTAAACATAGCAGCTTCATGGGAGACTGCTGAGCTTGTTGTAACGGGCATTGTGGGTTGCGCAGGTCTACTGCCTACACTTTCTGCCATCAAAGCAGGGAAAGATATTGCACTAGCAAACAAAGAAACTTTAATAGCTGCAGGCCCCGTTGTTCTTCCAGAACTAAAGGTTAGTGGAAGTAGATTATTTCCGGCAGATTCTGAACATTCGGCCATATTTCAATGCTTACAGGGAACCCCCTGGGCAACAAATGCTCGACTCTCAACTGGCATACCAACTCCTGGCTTAAGAAATATTCAATTAACCGCCTCAGGGGGAGCTTTTCGTGACTGGCCCGCAGAAAAATTAAAAAATGCCACCGTCAAAGATGCTACTTCTCATCCAAATTGGAGCATGGGAAAGAAAATCACAGTCGACTCAGCGACTCTAATGAATAAAGGTCTTGAAGTGATAGAAGCACATTATCTATTTGGACTTGACTACGAGAACATAGAAATAATAATTCATCCACAAAGTATTATTCATTCAATGATTGAATTGGCAGACTCTTCTGTTTTAGCTCAAATGGGTTGGCCTGATATGAAACTTCCAATCTTATATGCAATGAGTTGGCCACATAGAATTCAGACTCAATGGAAAAGATTAAATCTTCCTGAAATAGGCCAATTAACTTTTAACAATCCTGACAAATCCAAATATCCTTGCATGGAACTTGCATATGATGCAGGTAGGAGCTCAGGAACAATGCCTGCTGTTCTTAACGCAGCAAATGAAGAGGCTGTCGCACAGTTCCTTGAAGAAAAAATTCATTTCCAAAATATTCCAAAAGTCATTGAAAGTGTCTGCGAAATTCACAAACAAGATCTAATGAGCAATCCTCAATTGAATGATGTCTTAGAAGTAGACAATTGGGCTCGTAGAGAAGTAAAAACATATGTACAACGCAACCCTCATACAATAATAAATTCAACTTTTAAAGGATGAATCCTCATGTAAGTCATCATCTACTCCTATGTGCTAATTCTAAAAAATCATTATGCTGTGATACTGAAGAAGGGAATAGAACTTGGGAAAAATTAAAAAATGTTTTAAAAAACAATAACCTTGAGGATCCAACTCGTTCACAGGGAATAGTTTTACGCAGCAAAGTTGACTGCTTAAGGATTTGCCATTCTGGTCCAATACTTTTAATTTGGCCAGACGGTATTTGGTATAAAGACGTCTACGCTAATCGCATAGAAAGAATTATTGAATCACACATTATTCAAGGCAATCCAATCAAAGAATGGGTTCTCAAAGAAACTCCTCTAAAAAACATGGCTAGCAGCTTTTAGTAACCAGCATTTAACAACGTCATCGCCCCAACATCCATCTGGAGAATGAAACCCATTATGCCCTCCATGATTAGTTAAAACAATTTCTAAATTAGAAGCATATTCTCTTGACCTACAACTTTTATATAAATTCTCTGTAGCTTCTGAGGGAACCCAAGGATCATCAAGAGAGTGAATTAGAAGAATATTTTTGACAGTATTAATTTTGTAAGGCCACATTGAATGAATAGGAGAAGCTCTCTTGTAATAATCATCGACATTTTTAAAACCCCATCTTGGAGATGTAATAACCGAATCAAAGTCTTTAATAGATGAAATGACAGGGGAAATTTTACTCCTCGTTTTAATAAGAGCTTCTCTCTCTGTATCACTGATGCCAAATGGATCGTTAAGTGTCTGTTTAATCAACCTATTCAATAACCATTTTTGATAAAAACTATTACGAGTTCTTTCGATAGAAGTACTTGATGCTGCTAAATCAAGTGGACTACTTATGCATACCAATGCATCTAATAAATGTCGGCATGACAAATCGTTAATTGAGTCTAAACATGCATTTAATAATATTGTTCCTCCTAGCGAAATCCCTACCCCAAAAAGTGGTACAGAGGTTTTCTCATTTATACTTAATGAATTAGAAATTTCTCTTGCTTTTTCTAATGCGGGAAATATATCACTATTACAACTAGCTGAATATGTTCCGGCTGCAAAGTTCCTACCTGGATCAGCTCCGCGCAAATTCAACCTCATAACTGCAAAGCCTGCGTTTATAAGAACCCCTGCCATACGCCTAAGGCCCCTTCTTCGACTAGAACCACCCAATCCATGAACCATTAAAACCAAACCCTTAATTTGAGAAATTTTTAAAGGGTAGTTTATAAAAGCAATTAAGTGTTCTTTGTTTAAATCTCCTCGACGTCTTGAAGGAATGGCTATTTGAACCGTTTCAGTATTTGAAAGATATAATTTTTCATCAATAAATGTATCCCTAAGTGTTTGAAGATCACCCCCTATCCAAGGGAAACGTTGAGAAAAAGGAGGCAATCCTAATTGCTCAAGAATATAATTCTCTTTTTTAGGCTTTAGCACTAATGCCTAATTCCTTTAATTCTAAAAGAAGGTCTCCTAAAACTTTCTTTGCATCTCCAAAAAGCATAGATGTATTCGCCAAGTCAAATAAATCATTCTTAATACCTGAATAACCAGCACTCATTCCCCTTTTTATAACAAATACTGTGCGTGCTTCTTGAACATCTAAAACAGGCATTCCAAATAATGGTGAACTTGGATTATTCTTTGCCTGAGGGTTTACAACATCGTTAGCACCAAGGACAAGAACAACATCTGTTGCAGGGAATTCAGGATTAACTACATCCATTTCTTTAAGTTGCTCATAAGGAACATCTGCTTCAGCTAAAAGAACATTCATATGTCCTGGCATTCGACCAGCAACAGGATGGATAGCATATATTACATCTATACCATTTCCCTCCAAGGCCCTAGTCACTTCTCTAAGAGTATGTTGTGCCTGAGCAACAGCCAAGCCATAACCAGGAACGATTACAACCCTTTCAGCAGCTTCTAAAGTTAAAGCACATTCTTCAACACTACAGCTTGTAATGTTGACATATTCACCAGAATCATTTCCACCTGAAGGAGTAGAGCCTATTGCACCACCAAAAAGAACTGATAATAAAGACCTATTCATTCCGTTACACATGACTTTAGTTAGTATTAATCCAGCGGCTCCAACCATTGCTCCAGCAACTATAAGTAATTGGCTCCCAACAACAAAACCCGCAGCAGCTGCCGCTACACCTGAGTAGCTATTTAATAAAGAAATAACTACTGGCATATCAGCACCTCCAATAGGCAGTGTTACACCTATACCCAGTAAAGATGAACTTACAATCAATAGCCAAAGTTCACTATTACTTCCTCCAAGAAGTCCAGCAATTGCAACCAAAGAAATAGCTGATAATGCAATATTTATTACATGTCTAATTTTGTTTTGCATCCATGCTGGTGTAGAAAGCCAGCCCTTAAGCTTAGCCATTGCAACTATTGACCCCGTAAAGGTTATGGAGCCAACAAAAACAGAAATAACAATAGAGATTGTCTCAACAAAGCCAAACGAAGAATCAGTCGCAGGGAAAAATCGAACAGCCAAAGCAACTAGCAATGAAGACATTCCACCACATCCATTAAAGAGAGCCACAGTCTCTGGCATTGCTGTCATTGCAACTCTTTGAGCTGTTATGGCTCCCAAAAATCCCCCCAAAGCAGAACCGAGAATTATCCAAACCCATGCTTCGGGTGATTCCACTAGGCTTCCAAAGGAACCAATCAAGACTCCCACAACAGAAATAGCCATTGCTGTTGCTGCAAGCCTATTCGCCTCTCGAGCAGAGCGAACCTTGGAAAGTCCTTTTATACCTAAAGCTAAAAGCAAAATAGCTAAAAGATCGATCCAAAATTTGAATATCAAGGTCATTAATTAATTCTCCTTATTTACGTGTTGATTTGCGACTAAACATTGCCAACATTCTGTCAGTAACCAAAAAGCCCCCGACAACATTAAACAATGCAAACCCCAATGAAACAGCTCCAATAATTAATAAAGGCGTTCTTCCATCTGCTGTGATAATCAATGTCAATGCAGCAAGCATTGTTATACCTGATATTGCATTAGCTCCACTCATAAGCGGAGTATGCAAAGTAGGTGGAACTTTACCTATTAGCTCCAAACCAAGAAGACTTCCTAATAAGAGCACCCAGAATGCCTCAGCAAATTCCATTTCTTAGAATCCTCCTAAATTCATTACTTGAGTATGGCGAATTTCACCATCCTTGCTTATTAATGCCCCATCAATTAATTCATCCTCTGTATTAAGTACAAGTTTTCCCTCACTAATTAGAGGAGTAATCAATGCTAAAAGATTCCTTGCATATAAGGCGCTTGCGTGATTAGGAACAGTACATGGTAAATCAGATGCACCAATAAGCTTTACTCCATTCCTCAATACTGTTTCTCCTGGCTTGGTCCCTGCACAATTACCTCCTTGAGATACAGCAAGATCAACCACAACGGAACCTGGCCGCATTGCATCAAGCATATCTTCATCAATAAGACGAGGAGCTTTCTTTCCAGGTACTTGAGCAGTACAGATAACCACATCCGCCTCAGATAATTGATCTAATAACTGTTTTCGCTGAGTCTTAAGAAAGTCTTCAGAAACCTGCTTGGCATATACACCTTTGCCAGAAGATTCATCATCCAATTTTGGCGGCTCAATAAACCTTGCTCCCAAAGACTCAACCTGTTCTTTAACAGCTTGACGAATATCGCTAACAGAGACAACAGCTCCTAATCTTTTGGCGGTTGCAACAGCTTGCAAACCTGCCACACCAGCTCCTAGAACAACAACTTTAGCGGGTTGAACAGTTCCAGCTGCTGTCATCAACATTGGGAAAAATCTATCCAAAGCATTGGCTCCTAAAAGGACAGCTTTATAGCCTGCGATATTGGCTTGTGAAGAAAGAGCATCTGCTGACTGCGCCCTACTTATTCTCGGCAAAAGTTCAAGCGACAGGGCCGACAACCCATACTTTGTGAGGCTTTTTGCTAGCTCTTGATTTCCATATGGCTCCAACAATCCAATCAATATTGCTCCATGTTTAAGCTTCGATAAAAAATCACACCCAGGGGAATTAACACACAAGACAACATCAAATTGCTTTAGAGAATCTCCATTTGCTTCAGAGAAGAAATGAGAACCTGCATTCAAAAAACTTTCATCAGAAAAACCCGCTGCAACTCCAGCATCTTTTTCTATAGATACATTGAATCCTAAAGAAACAAGCTTTTTTACAGATTCAGGAGTTGCAGCAACACGTGCTTCACCTAAAGCAACCTCGATAGGGACTAAAATTTTAGGCAAGATAAGAATGCTTATTACATTAAAGATTAAGACTGAAAAGGTTCGAAGACCAGCATTTTTGTTGAAAAAAGCTTTTCCTTAATTGAATTTGTGGCTATGAAGAAAATGATACTTAAATTTCAAGAAGAATATGAGTCTGAAAGCAATTGAATGTCCCGACGGTGTATGCCACAGCCATCATGGTGGTCATGCTATTCCACGTGTTGCTATGCAAAAAAACCTACAGACACATGGAAGAGAGTGGTGCGAGCGACTTGCAGAAAGAATTTACGAGATGTCTGTAGACACATATTCTCAAACGGTCATGCCTAGTCTTCACTCCTCAGGTTGGCAAAGGCGTCATCTTGATTGGGAATTTAAACTTGCTGATAATCATTCCGAACCAGATGAAACATTAGTTGAGGGAATTATTAATGCCACAGAAAGTTTTCTTCGTAGCAGTGAAGTTCATCGTTTATTTATACAAGAACTAGTTCAAGGGACTTTCGAAGAGGCTACTGAAGACCATTTAAGGTCAAAAGCCGTTAGATCACTTATTGAAAAAGAAATAATTGCCATGCTTGAAGAACGCAAAGAGGAGCTTATAGATCGTTTAGCTGAAAATTTATTGAACGAATCTAATGGAGACTTTAATATTTCTAGGAAAGCAGCAAATGAAGGAATCGAAGAGGTTAAAAAGTTACTTTTAAACCATTCCCAATCAATTTAGATATAGAAAAAATCGACAAAGAAATATTTTCAAATCAATTTATATTTTTCCTTAAGATTCTCAAAAGCCTAGTAAATACGTTCTATATATAAAGAATTCATTAAGACAATAATTCTATTTGTTCATAAAACCGGGTTTTGTATAAATAAAACCTGAGAAATAACCATTGCCATGCAAAGGTACCTCCATTGGAGGAATTAAATGAACAAACTCTTAAACAAAAGGATAAGTATTGCTAGCTGCTGGGCTTCAAGCAGAATTGCTTTACTTGATAGTATAGAAAATTATGAAGACAGTTATGCGATAACTCAGGAATTTCGCGAATGGATAGTATGTATTGAGAATATAGGATCTAATATAATTCTCTTTTTTAGGCTTTAGCACTAATGCCTAATTCCTTTAATTCTAAAAGAAGGTCTCCTAAAACTTTCTTTGCATCTCCAAAAAGCATAGATGTATTCGCCAAGTCAAATAAATCATTCTTAATACCTGAATAACCAGCACTCATTCCCCTTTTTATAACAAATACTGTGCGTGCTTCTTGAACATCTAAAACAGGCATTCCAAATAATGGTGAACTTGGATTATTCTTTGCCTGAGGGTTTACAACATCGTTAGCACCAAGGACAAGAACAACATCTGTTGCAGGGAATTCAGGATTAACTACATCCATTTCTTTAAGTTGCTCATAAGGAACATCTGCTTCAGCTAAAAGAACATTCATATGTCCTGGCATTCGACCAGCAACAGGATGGATAGCATATATTACATCTATACCATTTCCCTCCAAGGCCCTAGTCACTTCTCTAAGAGTATGTTGTGCCTGAGCAACAGCCAAGCCATAACCAGGAACGATTACAACCCTTTCAGCAGCTTCTAAAGTTAAAGCACATTCTTCAACACTACAGCTTGTAATGTTGACATATTCACCAGAATCATTTCCACCTGAAGGAGTAGAGCCTATTGCACCACCAAAAAGAACTGATAATAAAGACCTATTCATTCCGTTACACATGACTTTAGTTAGTATTAATCCAGCGGCTCCAACCATTGCTCAGCATCTATATCTATTTCTATTGCCTGAACATTACCTTTTAGCTCTTTAACAACTCTTTTAAGTTGAGGCTTGAGTACGTGACATGGTCCGCAGCTTGGTGATGTATATATGACTAAAAGGGGATTAGAACTCTCGTGATAAAGCTTTCTTAAGGCATAGCTACCTTTCTGCCATAATTCATTTGATTTAAAATTTTGCTCATTAGATTCCTGTACTTCAATTTCTTTTTGTATTTTTGCGGGTTCTATTTCATCTCTTTTTATCAAAGAACATAGCTCATTAGTAGATAGCCATTTTTCAGCTGCTAGAGCTGCCTTGCAACCACTTCCTGCTGCCGTAATTCCTTGACGCCATTCTGAATCTGCAAGGTCACCTGCGACATAAACTCCTTCAATTGAAGTTTCTGGCCTTCCAGGTGAAGTTATTACATATCCATTTTCAGTTAAGGATATTTGATTTTTTAAAAGTGCTGAATTTGGAGTATGTCCAATTGCATAAAAAAGTCCTTTTGCCGCAATAGTATTTTCTTGTTTTGTGGATTTATTTATTAATTTTATTGTTTCCATCCAATTATTTCCTTCAACATCTAGGATCTCGTTTTCCCAATGGATTGTTATATCAGGATTTTTTGCCACCCGATCGGACATTGCTTTGCTTGCTTTAAGTTGATTTGATCGGACTATCAAGTGAACATGGCTTCCATATTTTGTTAAATAAACTGCTTCTTCGCATGCAGAGTCCCCACCCCCAACTACTGCCAAAGCTTCATTGCGAAACTGGGGAGTTGCTCCATCACATATTGCACAAGCACTTATACCTTTACTCCAGTATTTCTTTTCATTTGGCAATCCTAGTTTGTTTGCACTTGCACCCGTTGCAAGAATTATCGAGTGAGTGAAAATGGTATCAACTAAAGTTTTTACTTTGAATGGAGGCTTGGAAAGGTCAATTTCTTCAGCATCAACCTCTAAAAGCTTTGTGCCCCATCTAATTGCTTGAGCTTTAATTAAATCCATTAATTCTGGACCCATAATCCCATCTGGGAATCCTGGGAAATTCTCTACAAAAGTGGTTGTCATGAGTTGCCCACCTGGGATTCCACCTTTAACGAAGCCAGTAATTAATAATGGTTGAAGATTTGCCCGGGCTGCATAAATTGCTGCT
>QCFH01000015.1 GCA_003278345.1 Prochlorococcus sp. AG-363-C02
CTTCCGAATACAATTCCAAGAGATTTGCTTGATGTGGCAGAAATGAGCCATTGCAATGCCTCATCAGATGAATGTAAAGGGATCTCTCCATGGTCTAATCGACCACATGTTGCAACTACGCGCGCGCAATCATTAATAGCATCTAATAGATTTGAAAATATAGAAGCATTTTGAAGAAAACTCTTTCCATGAACTGCCATCTTTATGGCTTCGGAGTTTAAATGATTGCATCTAGGAGCAACTAATCTCAATTCATCTACTCCAAAGTTTTCGCAAAGTCTTGCTATGCTTCCCAGATTAATTTCTCCTAATGGCTCAACGATTACAACTTTTATTTTGTGTTTATTCCTCGTCACATTAATTATTTAAAGAATGTAAATATGAAAGAAGGTCAGCCATCGATTGAGAATCCATTTCGAAACTAGGCATTGGGGGGGTTAGACCTTTCACTACCTGAATAATTATTTTTTGATCACTAAGCTCTTCAGTCACTTTGTTGAGGTCAGGTCCTACAAGACCTTGAGCAGATATTCCATGGCATCCAACGCAGTTCATTCTAAATAGTTTGCTGCCATGGTCTATTGAACCACTTAAGTTAAGACTTCTTTCTATATAGGGATCTTTGCCAGCTTGTTTTATCAGCAAAGCCAAGATTAGCAAACATGAAATGCCACTTAATATCAACAGAGTTAATAGCCCCTGTTGGGATTTTCTTTCCTTAACTGCACCAATTGATGAAGTGCCTTTCACGAAATGTTCGCTAACATGAAACAATTATCTTTAATACTCTCACTTTTTGCGAGCAAATGATTGAACCACTTCTTTGTGGCATTGTTTTAGGCTTAGTTCCGATAACTTTACTTGGCTTATTTGTCAGTGCTTGGAATCAATATCGACGAGGCAGTTCTATGCCAGATTGGGAGTAAGAAAAATTATCCCAGTTTTACCGTAAATTTTTTTATCTTTTATATTCCAGTTTGATGGAATATTGATTTGCTTTTCTTCTATAGAGAACTCGCAAATGGCTATAGATTTTTTCGTAACCCAGTTACCTATAATTAGTTCATTAAGTACTGAAGTGTAAGGTAATTTTTTGTAAGGAGGGTCGATATAAATAAAATCAAACCTATCAAATAAGGAATAATTGTTTGCCTTGGTTTTATCTATATATTTTTGGTAACCAGACTTAAGAAATTTAATGACTTCATTATTTATTACTTTCACAAGAACTTTTTTTTGCCTTGAAGATGCAATCTTATATAGGTTTGATTCACATATCTTGAAAGCGTTTCTATTTGCTTCAATTGCTAATATAGAGTTTGCTCCGTGTTCAATTGCCTCGCATCCAATAATTCCGCTACCACTATAAAGATCTAGCCAGTTAGAATTGCATATTTTCTCTTTAAGTATATTTATAATTGCTTCTCTAACTAATGAAGTAGTAGGCCTTGTAGATTCACCTACTGGACTCTCTAGCCTTCTCCCACTTAGCAAGCGAAGTTTACCTTTCAACTTAAATTAATTACTTGAGCTGTTAACCAATTAATCCAATTAGATAATAAAATTTCACCTGACTTTCCTGATTTTTCAGGATGAAATTGGCAGGCTGCTAAATTGTCTTTCCATATTAAAGCAGTAATTTTAGTATCCCCAAATTTTACACTTGCGGCAACATCTTCAATATTTGAAGGTATAGCTGCATAGGAATGTACAAAATACATCCATTGATTAATATTGTCACTTTCTAATAAAGGACATTTTTTATTTTGAATAAGTGGGGCCCATCCCATATGAGGTATATTTTCTCCTTTCGTAATTGGTAAACTTTTTACTTTACCTTTTATTAAACCCAAACCTTTTTCTTTACCTTCATCGCTTGATTCAAACATTAATTGAAGACCTAAACAAATTCCTAATAATGGTTTTTTATCTAAAGCCCATTTCTGTAACTCTGGAATTAAATTTGTTTGCTTTAGATTTATCATTGCAGGACTAAAAGCACCAACTCCTGGAAGTATTAATGCATTACAATCACTAAGATCACAGGGTTTCTTAACTATTTTAAGAGATAGATTTTGCCTTTTAAAAAATTGTTGTACAGAGTGTAGATTACCCATACCATAATCTATAAGCCCAATATTAACTTTCACTTAGGTAAGACTCTCTAATAAGTTGAGTTTAAAGGTACTTGCTAATAGTTGTTGATAAAGTTGCCTTTGGTACAGCGCCTACTACAGTATCCACTTTCTGACCATCCTTGAAAATCATTAAAGTAGGAATACTTCGTATTCCATATTGACTTGCAACGTTTGGGTTTTCATCGGTATTTAATTTGCAGACTTTTATTTTGCCTTCAAAATCTTTGGAGATTTCATCAACGATTGGAGAAACCATTCGACAAGGCCCGCACCATGGAGCCCAGAAGTCAACTAGTACGGGCATATCACTTTTGAGTACCTCCTGCTCGAAAGAAGAATCAGTAACAGCAGCAGCGCTAGACATACAAATTAATTTGAATAGATGAATTTACTTTTATAATTGTATTTTGCCGAAGAAAAAAATTCTTGCCATTAGTTGTAGATATTTGAACTTTATTTGATAGTTCTGGTGAAATAGCTGAGCACTTTGAATAAGAAAAGTCCTTCATTTCCCCATCCCAAGTTGTTGTGCCTTTTGATATACCTTCCCTTCAGAAAGTAGTGATGGAGCTATTACGACTTCAACTTGTTGCATCTCTTTGATTGTTTGTGCCCCAAGAGTGCCCATTGAGGTTTTTAAGGCGCCAAGTAAATTGTGAGTTCCGTCATCAAGTGAAGCTGGACCTCTAAGGATCTGTTCTAAACTACCAGTTGATCCAACTTTTATTCTTGTTCCTCTTGGGAGAATTGGACTTGGTGTAGCCATTCCCCAATGAAATCCATTGCCAGGAGCTTCTTTTGCTCTGGCAATTGGTGATCCAATCATGACTCCATCGGCTCCGCATGAAATACATTTGCATATATCTCCCCCAGTAATTATTCCTCCATCTGCAATTATTGGAATATATTTCCCACTTTCCTTGAGGTAGTCATCTCTTGCAGATGAACAATCAGATACAGCTGTAGCTTGAGGGACACCGACACCAAGCACTCCTCTTGAAGTGCAAGCAGCTCCCGGCCCTATCCCTACAAGGACTCCCGATACTCCTGCTCTCATAAGCTTTAGAGCAACATCGTAGGTCACGCAATTGCCTACTATTACAGGTATGTCAATTGATAGACAGAGGTCTTTTATATCAAGCTTTTGCTGATTTTCAGGACCTATATGCTCTGTAGATACAACAGTTGCTTGTAAAAAGAAAAAGTCTGGATTGGCTTCTACAATGGTATTTTTAAAATTTATTGCTGCCAAAGGTGTTCCGCTAACGGCAGCTATACCTCCTTGATCTTTTATTTCTTGAATTCTTTTTTTAATAAGGCTTTCTTGTATGGGTTGTTTATATATTTCTTGCATCAATGGTACGAATTCTTCTTTCCCTATTGATGCAATGCGATTAAGGACATCTTCTGGATTTTTATATCTAGTTTGAACTCCCTCTAGGTTTAAAACTCCTAAAGCTCCAAGTTTGGATAAGTTTGCTGCCATGTTGACGTCAACAACACCATCCATTGCACTTGCAATTATTGGGATTTCTAGTTTTTTTCCTCCAAGAATCAATGTTGTATCGGTACTCTCGGGATCAACGGTTTTGCCTCCTGGAACCAAGGCTATCTCGTCTATCCCATAGGCACGACGAACATTTTTTGAGCGGCCAATTTGGATATTCACATTAGGTCTAAATAGATATCTAAAAACTATCAAGAATTAAGCCTAAGGCTTTGATTGTTGGTAGTTGAAGATTGTTACTGGAGATTATCCTTATAGAGTTCCTTCGTGAATGAAAAGTTTCTTAATCAGCATCATTTTTAATACCATCAACTATTAAATGAGTCATGAAACCAGCAAAAAACGAAATTTACTTGCTTTTGCTTTATAGATAAATATTTTTTAAATTTAGCCGCCTTGACAAAATAGATGTTTTTAAAAATATAAAAATAGAACTAAAATCTTATAAATAAATATTTGATTTATAAAAAATACATTGGACTCTAGGCTAAATTTTTGGTTAAACGATTAAAATATTTTCTCTATAAATAATATAGAGATATTATTTCCCTAGTTTGTTGCTTGTCTTATTATATCAAAAAGATAAGCTTAATACCCTTTGAAGAAAAAAGATTCTAGCATTTTTCTATTATTCTTTGTAGAAAAACTTTATAAATAAAACTATAATTTAAATATTTTAATTTTCTTTTATTCTTATTATTTCCTTTTACTCTGGCTTATTTAAGCCTTTAAGTTGATGGATTTATTTTTGCTATAAAACCTTTTGTTTTACTTTTGTAATTCTTTGAATGATAACTTTCAGCCGAACTATGTGGATCAGATTCCTTCGCTGTAAATTGCTTCTGCTTAATTCATATTGCAATAAAGGTTGTGGTGAGATCAAATCATGCTCATAAATTTAGTATTTTTACTAACAATTGGACTTCTTTCGAGATAAAATAGATTCAATAACTAAGAGCTTTTTGCATGGCTGATCCAACGGAACCCAATAGAGGCGTTCCAGGCGAGTTTGAAGAAAGGATTATTCATGCAGATTTACGCAATGAGATGTCGCGTTCCTACTTGGAATATGCGATGAGCGTAATTGTAGGTAGGGCTTTGCCTGATGCAAGAGATGGTTTGAAGCCAGTCCATAGAAGAATTCTTTATGCAATGTATGAGCTTGGTCTTACTAGTGATAGGCCTTATAGGAAATGTGCACGTGTTGTAGGAGAAGTATTAGGCAAATATCACCCACATGGAGATACAGCTGTTTATGACGCACTAGTAAGAATGGCGCAGGATTTTTCTATGCAAATGCCATTGGTTGATGGTCATGGCAATTTCGGATCTATTGATAATGATCCTCCTGCTGCAATGAGATATACAGAGTCTCGCTTGCAATCGTTAACTCAAGATAGCTTGTTAGAAGATATCGAATCAGAAACAGTTGATTTTATAGATAATTTTGATGGCTCACAGCAGGAACCGGTAGTTTTACCAGCTCGAATTCCGCAACTTTTGCTCAATGGCTCCTCTGGTATAGCAGTTGGAATGGCAACAAATATACCTCCTCACAATCTAGGTGAATTAATAGATGCGTTGATGGCATTGATAGATGATCCTGAATTAAGTGATCAAGAAGTTATGAAAATTATTCCTGGCCCTGATTTCCCAACCGGAGGGCAAATATTGGGTAGAACTGGAATTAGGGAAACATATTTATCGGGTAGAGGCTCCATCACCATGAGGGGAGTTGCTGAAATAGAAACTATTGAAATAACTGGAAGACCTGATAGAGATGCAATTATTATTACTCAATTGCCATATCAGACTAATAAGGCTGCATTAATAGAGAGGATTGCTTATATGGTAAATGATAAAAAACTAGAAGGTATTTCTGATATTAGAGATGAAAGTGATAGAGATGGAATGAGAATAGTAGTTGAGTTGAGGAGAGATTCTTACCCTCAAGTGGTTTTAAATAATCTTTTTAAATTAACACCTTTGCAGACAAACTTCAGTGCAAATATGCTCGCTTTGGTTGATGGTGAGCCTGTTACATTATCACTATTGAAAATGTTAAGTGTTTTCTTAGAATTTAGGGTCGATATTATTGAAAAAAGAACAAATTATTTATTAAGAAAAGCAGAAGAACGTAATCATTTGTTGTTGGGTCTTTTGCTTGCTTTAGATCAACTTGACGAAATAATAGCATTGATAAGATCTGCTTCAGACACATCAATAGCTAAAGCTAAGCTGCAAGAAATTCATGGACTAACAGCTGTTCAAGCAGATGCAATTCTTCAAATGCAACTTAGAAGATTGACTGCATTAGAGTCAGATAAAATAAGGCTAGAACATGAAGATTTAATCGTTAAGATTGCAGATTTTAAGGATATATTATCTAATAAAAATAGAGTATATGATATTATCAAATTAGAGCTTTCTAATATAAGAGAAAAATATTTTAGTCCTAGAAGAACAGAAATACTTGATTTGGGAAGCGGCCTTGAGGATATTGATTTAATTGCAAATGAGAGATCTGTTGTTTTATTAACAGAGACAGGTTATCTAAAAAGAATGCCTGTTAATGAGTTTGAATCAACAAGTCGAGGAACAAGAGGAAAATCAGGCACAAGGAGCCAAGGTGAAGAGGAGGTTAAGTTATTTATTAGTTGTAATGACCACGATAATTTAATACTTTTTAGCGATAGAGGAGTTGCCTATTCAGTTCCTGCTTATCGTGTACCTCAATGTAGTAGAGCAGCAAAAGGAACTCCTATTGTCCAACTCTTACCAATCCCTCGAGAAGAAGCAATCACATCTCTTATTTCTCTATCTTCTTTTGATGAAGATAATCATTTGTTAATGTTAACTAGCGGAGGGTTTATCAAGAGGACTCCGGTATCAGCTTTTAGTAGGATCAGGGCTAATGGATTGATATCTATAAATCTTGAAGAAGGTGATGCACTTAGATGGGCCAGATTGGCTTCTCCAGGAGATAGCGTTTTAATTGGCTCAAAAAAAGGTATGACTATTCATTTTCGATTAAATGATAATGAGTTGAGACCATTAGGGAGAACGGCTAGAGGAGTTAGAGCAATGAATTTAAGATCAGGTGACTCATTAGTAAGTATGGATGTGCTCTCTAAAGATCTTGTAGACAGGATTGCAAGTTCTCATGAAGAGGATGATGAAATTAGTTCATCTGGAGAGCACGATGGACCATGGATCTTAGTTGCTTCTGCAGATGGATTGGGCAAAAGAGTTCCTGTAACACAATTCCGGTTGCAAAAAAGAGCAGGTATGGGATTAAGAGCAATGAAATTCAGAAGCGATGTTGATGAGTTGGTTGGTTTGAAAGTTTTAGATAAAGGAGAAGAGCTTTTATTAGTTAGTGAAAAAGGAGTTATTGTTAGAACAAGTGCAGATCTTATTTCTCAGCAATCAAGAGCCGCAACAGGGGTTAGATTGCAAAGACTTGATTCGGGAGATCATCTCGCTGAAGTTGTTTTGGTGCCACCTCAACCAGAAGATCAAGAGAAAAATAATGATTCTTTGCAATCTAATGATGATTCTGTAATTAATAAATCACACCAAGATTGAAATTGGAAAATTGTTCCGATGTATTAGTTATGGGAGCAGGTCCAGCTGCTCTTTGCATCTCATCAGAATTGATTCAGCAAGGACTTAACGTAAGAGCCTTGGCTTCTCATTCTCCTGAGAAACCCTGGCCAAATACATATGGTATTTGGGCTGAAGAACTTGATTCTCTTGGTATGGGTTATTTATTAGGACATCGTTGGAAAGATACTATTAGTTATTTTGGCAATGGAGACAAAATAAGTGAGGCTAATCCTATAACTCATGATTTTGATTATGGTCTTTTTGATCAAGCTGCTTTCCAGAATTCACTTTTAGAAAAATGTTCAGGACTTAGCTGGTTAATTGAAACAGCAGAACAAATTAGTTATTTTGATAAAATCACAGAAGTGACTTGTTCTTCTGGAAATAAATATCGAGCAAGAATAGTTATTGATGCAAGTGGTCATAAGAGTAAGTTTATCAATAGACCTCACAAGGGTTCTGTTGCTCAGCAAGCTGCATACGGAGTAGTTGGACGGTTTGATTACCCTCCTGTAGAAAAAGATCAATTTGTTCTTATGGATTTTCGGCCTGATCATTTGACAAAGAGCGAATTAAAGGAGCCTCCATCTTTTTTGTATGCGATGGATTTTGGTAAGGATCTTTTCTTTGTTGAAGAAACCTCTCTTGCATGTTTTCCCCCTCTTTCATTCCCGACTTTAAAAAAAAGATTATCGTCTAGGCTTGCTCATCGAGGAATAAAAATTTTAGAAGTTGTTCATGAAGAACATTGCTTGTTCCCAATGAATCTTCCTTTGCCCTATCGAAATCAATCTCTACTTGCATTTGGTGGTTCTGCAAGTATGGTTCACCCCGCTTCTGGTTACATGGTTGGAGCTCTTTTAAGAAGGGCACCAGATCTAGCAAGAAAATTATCAGAATTGTTATCTATTGAGCCTTCATTGAATTCTTCTGAGTTGGCTAAAGAAGGTTGGAAGGTTTTATGGCCAATAGAATTAATTCAAAGACACCGCCTTTATCAATTTGGTTTAAAACGATTAATGAGTTTTGATGAGGAGTTGTTAAGAACTTTCTTTGCAACTTTCTTTAAGCTTCCTAGAGAGGACTGGTCACGCTTCTTGGCAAATACTCTTCCTTTTCCAGAATTGATTTTGGTGATGTTAAAACTCTTTTATATTTCTCCTTTGAAGATAAAATTAGGAATGATAGGACTTGTCTTTTTTAAAATTTAAGCTAATGCTTTATACCAATCATTTGCTTCTATTAAAGGAAAAATAGAATCCTCTTTTTCAAATTCTATTAAATCTGAAATGGGTAAATAATCTTTCTCTTCTAAAGAACTTATTAGAATCCAAAATCTTTTTAAATGTCTATTAATTCTTTCTTTTGCTAATTCAGTAGTAGTTCCAGCTCTTAGAATGAAACTCCAGTCGGATGATTGAGATAAAAGTAATTCTCTTCCTGCTTGTTGAAGAATTCTTATGCCTAGCTCGTCTTTGGCTCCATTGCTACATATACCTACCATAGCCTTACCGGCTTTGCTCCACTCTGAAACTAGCCAAGCATTGCTGTCATTCAGCCAGTATTTATGAAAACCGCCTTGCCCCCAGCTAGAAGGACTTGGATTACATAATTGTATATTCGGTTTGTCACTTAATACTTCTTTTAATGTAGTTAATCTAACGCTATAATCTGCAGCTTGTTTGAAAATCTCTGCCAAGAATAAAGGCCCTTCGAACCACCAATGCCCAAAAAGTTCTGCATCAAATGGTGCAATTAATAATGGACTCTGCGTAATGGCATTAGAAAGTTTTTCTAACTGTTCTTTCCTACCGATTAAATAATTCTCTGCATGCTTTTTAACAGTTTTATTTGCTAACAATGGCTCGTAAACACTTTTATTTTCTAGAGATATAGATTGATCAGTAACTTTATTTAGTTTTAAGCCTAGAGGCCTTGAATCTTTTATTCCATGTTTTTTGAGAATTTCAATTGGAAGTTCCCATCCTAAGTCACGATGAAATTCTCTATAATTTGAGTCACCTGGATATCCTTGCTTAGAAGACCAAACAGGAAGTGTTGAATCACTATCTCTACCAAAAAAAGCAACACCATTTTTAGAACATATAGGTGCATATATTCCGTATCTTGGTCTTGGATTAGCATGTAATATTCCATGTCCATCTAAGATTGAGTATCTAATCCCATTTTTAATTAATAATTTGTCTAGTCCTTCATAGTAAGCACATTCAGGGAGCCATATCCCTTTTGGCTGGACTCCTAAAAAATGAGAATGTTCTCTAACTGCATTTGATAATTGAGCATTTACACATTCTATATTTTCTCTAAGAAGAGGCAAATATCCATGTGTTGCAGCACAGGTGAGAATATCAATAACTTTAGATTTTTGAAGATTAGAAAATCTTTCAATTAAATTACCTCCGCAGTTTTGAAAATTACTTAACTGTTGTTTGATTTTTTTAGAAAGATAATCAGCAGCTTCTTCTTGCGCCTTGGGTGCACTATTTAGGAGTTTTATCCTTACATTTAACCAATCTGGAAATCTTTCCTTTAAATCTTCGTCATTTAATAAAGAAAGAAGAGTTGGAGAAAGAGAAATAGTAACTTTTGGATTTTCATGCTTAGTTTTATAGGAGTCTTCTAAGACATTTAAAATTGGAAGATAACACTCCATCAGGGCTTGAAAAAACCAGTCCTCCTCAAGAGATCCAGGGGTGGTTGACCTCACATATGGCAGGTGTGCATGGAGAACTATGGCGAGATTTCCTTTAAACAAGTTCTAAAAACAGATTTAATGAATTTAGGATGTTATGGAAATCTAGTTAGAATAAAAACATTATTGAATTAAATTAGGAAAACTTATGGCCAAGGATCCAGGCCGAGTTCTTATATTTGATACTACCCTCAGAGATGGGGAACAGTCCCCAGGTGCAAGTCTTAATCTAGAAGAGAAACTTGCTATAGCTCAGCAACTTGCAAGATTAGGCGTTGATGTAATAGAAGCAGGATTCCCATTTGCTAGTCAAGGAGATTTTAATGCAGTTCAGCGCATTGCTGATCAAGTTGGAGGTGAAGAGGGCCCAATTATTTGTGGATTAGCAAGGGCTTCAAAACAAGATATAAAGGCTTGTGGGGAAGCAATTGCCCCTGCTCCAAAAAAAAGAATTCATACATTCATTGCAACTAGCGATATTCACTTAGAACATAAACTTCGTAAATCTAGAAAGGATGTTTTAAAAATAGTTCCAGAAATGGTCAATTATGCAAGATCATTTTCTGATGATGTTGAGTTCTCTTGTGAGGATGCTGCTAGAAGCGAACCTGAATTTTTGTATGAAGTTATAGAAAGTGCAATTTCTTCAGGTGCTGGAACGATAAATATTCCAGATACTGTTGGTTATATTACTCCTTCGGAATTCGGAGAATTGATATTAGGTATTAACAAGAATGTTCCTAATATTCAAGAAGCAATTTTATCGGTACATGGTCACAATGATTTAGGACTTGCTGTAGCTAATTTTCTTGAAGCAGTCAAGAATGGAGCAAGACAACTTGAATGCACCATTAATGGGATAGGAGAAAGAGCTGGAAATGCAGCTTTAGAAGAATTGGTTATGGCTTTGCATGTAAGAAGGCGTTATTTCAATCCTTTCTTTGGAAAAGATCAAGATAGCCCAACTCCTCTTACTGCAATTAGGACTGAAGAATTAACTAAAACATCAAGACTAGTGTCAAATCTAACTGGGATGGTTGTTCAACCTAATAAGGCAATAGTTGGAGCAAATGCTTTTGCGCATGAGTCTGGAATTCATCAAGATGGTGTTTTAAAGAATCGCCTGACTTATGAAATTGTTGATGCAAAAACTGTGGGTCTTACTGATAATAAAATATCTTTAGGCAAGCTTAGTGGCAGGAGTGCTGTAAGAGCTAGGCTTGAGGAACTTGGATACGATCTGTCTAGGGAAGATTTAAATGATGCTTTTGCTAGGTTTAAAGATCTAGCTGATAGAAAAAGAGAAATAACAGATAGAGATCTTGAAGCAATAGTAAGCGAGCAGGTTATGCAGCCAGAATCTAGATTTCAATTGAATTTAGTTCAAGTTAGTTGCGGTACAGCCTTACGACCCACTGCGACTGTTACTATTTCTGATCAAGATGGTCAAGAGAAGACAGCGGTTGCCTTAGGGACAGGACCAGTTGATGCTGTTTGCAAAGCACTTAGGGATCTAACACGTGAAAAGAATGAGTTGATTGAATTCTCGGTAAAGTCAGTTACTGAGGGGATAGATGCACTTGGGGAAGTTACTATTAGGTTGAGGCGAAATGGTCATATCTTTTCAGGTCATTCAGCAGATACTGATGTAGTAGTAGCTGCTGCTCAGGCGTATGTAAATGCTCTTAATAGACTTGTTGCATCAGAAAAACATTCATCTATCCATCCCCAACATGATGTAGTTGAATCAACTATTTAAATCAAACAAGAAGTTTTTCAATAAATGTATTGGAGTTTCCCTTTATTGGGTATAGAGTGATTAGGTGACAGTATGAGAAGTGAACATAGGATGTCAATCAGGAAAAGTGTCTATCGCCTTATAGGAATGGATGGTCAGCCCCATCCTGTTCTTGATACTCAGTATGAATCCATGGATGCAGCTATCAAAGCAGTTAAGATTTGGAACTCAAAGGAATCAGTAGACTGTCATGATTCTTCCAGCTCTATTGGTATAGAAGTAATGACTTCCAATGGAAGCTGGAGAACGATTTTGTATTCCTAAAAATTCTCATGATATTGATCAGATCTAATATGTTTATATAACTAGTGATAGTTTATATAAATATATTTTCTATTACTTAGTAAAGTTCTTTTAGAGTGATCATTTAATCTTTTTTAATTTAATTTATTTTTAAATTGTTAACCTAGATAAAAAATAGTGTTAATTTAACGTTAATTTTATTGAAAAGACTTTAATCGTCATGAGGCAACATTTAAAAGGTTATTGGTTGCTTTCTTGGATAGGACTTTTTGCCAATCTAGTAGCCCTTCCTTTGATTGCTTATGTTGTAAGTTCAGGCCCACCATTGTATATAGCAAATATAAGCATTGCTATTAGTCTTGCTTGGCCAGCAGCCATAATCGGAATAGTTGCTTCAGCGGGTCTTTTGGCTGAAAGAAAGTGGGGTGTAATCATGTCAATAATTGCACTTTCAATGGTTATAGCCGGTGCATTGCCTTATGGAGTTATTCGTTTAATTCTTGAGAATGATTTGATTGGTATAGCTGGACTATGCTTATTAATAGTAATAGTAAATACTTCTGCATTAATTTACTGGACTTTACCTAACCATAGAAGAAATATAAGATTTTAAATATCTTTTAAATTAGAAAAATAATCAACTATTTGAGGATGCAAAAAAGCTTTTACCTGAAAATGAAGGATATTTTATACGTCTATGTCTCATCCTTTTCCAAACCGTAACGAAGGCTCTAATTATTAATTCGATTTCGGCTCTAGATAAGCTGCTTTCTACAAGTTGGCCATCATTTTGTCGAGATTCAATAATCTTTCTAATTGTAGAACTTGCTTGTATTTCATCTGCCTCTAAGTCCAGTGCCCTAAGTGATGCTTCGCATCCATCGGCAAGCATCAAAATAGCTGTCTCTTGAGATCTAGGAATTGGACCTTTATACCTAAAATCAGCTTCAATTGCATGTGGATCTTTTTCTTTTGCTTTGTGAAAAAAGAATCCCATTTTTAATGTGCCTTGATGTTCGGGAATGAAATCAGCAATAGGCGATGGAAGTCGATGTTTCTTGGCAAGTTTTAGACCCTCATCAACATGGGCTTGAAGAATATCTGAACTAGAATAAGGATCATTTAGCTTATCGTGAGGGTTTATTCCATCCCCTTGATTTTCAATAAACCATTCAGGTGCATGTAATTTCCCAATATCATGATAAAGACCACCAGTCTTAATTAGATCAACGTCAGCTCCTATACTTCTTGCGCCAGCTTCAGCAAGGCTACATATCATTAGAGTATGTTCAAAAGTTCCTGGTGCTTCACGAGAAAGTCTTCTAAGTAAAGGTCTTTCATGATCTGCTAGTTCCATTAATCTAGTTCTAGTTAGTAGTCCAAAGGTATTTTCAATTATTGGCAAAATTAAAATAGTTATCATTAACATTGCACCAAGCAATATTGATTCAGTAATTAGTGCTTCAGCATTAGGCGTTAGC
Organism: Prochlorococcus sp. AG-363-C02; assembly: GCA_003278345.1. Classification (GTDB taxonomy): domain Bacteria; phylum Cyanobacteriota; class Cyanobacteriia; order PCC-6307; family Cyanobiaceae; genus Prochlorococcus_E. The sequence continues at coordinate 13,490 of QCFH01000015.1, forward strand.
CTTCCCCAAACATTATTTGATGGAATGAGCTGTGTTTTAAGAAGCAACCATTCAAATAACAATGCTCCAAAAGGGAGAACCACAGCTATCTGAAGTAATTGAGCTCTATTTCTCATTTGACCGCCTTGAAATGCAACTAATGAGGCTGTCATTGCTGCAATAATTAGTCTCCCTTCACCAATACTGCTAAGAGGAACAGGCCATAAGAGACTTACAATTGACATCCATGCAAGAGCTGAGCGAGTACCTATTCCTTGAGATAATAAAAGTGTTGGAGGAACAAGTATTTGTAATGGACTAATAGATGCTCCAAACCAATTTTTTCCTATTTGCGCAAAAAGTAGTAGTCCAAGTGCTAATAATGCATGCTTTGACTTTAAAAATGGCTTTTCATTTCTCATTAGCATTAGTAAAACAATGCAACATGAAAGCGCTTCTCCAAAATTCCAAAACCATGCCAATGGCTTAGGACTCCTATTAATCATTCCAAAGTAATCAAGAACGTCATAACTTTTTTGAGAAATAAAATTCCCTTTGTTTGTTATGCGATTACCTTTTTTTACTTCTATTGTTGGGATGCCCTGCTTTGTGATTAATTCTTCTAGAAGTTGTTGACTCCTACTAGGGTCATATCGAAGATTATCTTTTCCTGAAAAGGTATTTGCAATTAACTTGCTACCTAGAGTTCTTGCTGGAGGTTCAAAATTTATACTAGACAATTGAAAATATGCAGATGCTTTCAATTGATCTTTGGCCAAGTTCTTTATAAGCCCCTGCCTAAGAATTCCTTTTGAAACTCTGATTATTTCTTTACCCCATTGCTTTCTTGATTCTGCAGTTTGAGATTTTATCCAAAGCCTTTCTTCTGAAGTTAAATTAAATGGTCCGATTTGATTGAAATCGTTATTTTCGACAAGTAACTCCAACTGAATTATTTTGGCTTCAATTTGTTTATTAAGTTCCTTTGTGGCTTCTTCATCAATTATCTGTACTGAAGTTAAAGGTATTAGATCAGATCTTTTTTGCTGAAGTTGTGCACTGTCAATAACTTGAGCATCTCTTGGTGCAATTGCATCAAAAGTGGCTAAATCTCCTGGCTTTAAGTCAGGAACAGCTAATAATTTATAACTGGAAACAATTGCAATGGCTATGCAAACTATGAAGATAAGCGCCTTGTCTGCTGGAGACCATATAAGCACTCTAGGCTTGGGTGCTTGACTGCTTAGCCAGCTTCTCCAGATTCTTTTTAGGGTGGGAATTTTTATCAAAAGATTTAGATGCCCTTTATAAAGCTAGCTATCTATTGGCAAGGTGTTGCATTCAAATTAATTTATTAGCATGTCAAAAATTCTAGATGGTAAAAAATTAGCTAAAGAACTGGAGCTTAGGCTCCAAAAAGATATCAGTTGTTTTGATTCCATGGCAGGAAGGCCTCCTGGCCTGGCTGTAATTCGAGTGGGTAATGATCCAGCAAGTGGGGTTTATGTTTCTAATAAAGAAAAAGCCTGCAAGAGAGTTGGAATCGAAAGTTTTGTATTTAATTTAGATTCAAAAACTTCAAATGAAGATATTCTTAGAACAATAAAAAAGTTGAATAACGATAACAAAGTAGATGGAATATTGCTTCAATTACCTTTACCTAAGGGACTTAACGAGAAAATCTTATTAAGAGAAATTGACCCTGACAAAGATGTTGATGGACTGCATGCACTCAATTTGGGGAAATTAATTAAAGGGGAAAAAGGACCACGTTCTTGTACTCCAGCGGGAATAATTGCGTTGCTTCATAATAATCAAATTTCTTTAGAAGGTAAAAGAATTGTTGTTATAGGAAGAAGTATTTTGGTTGGTAAACCTATGGCTTTAATGTTACAAGCCGCAAATGCAACAGTTACTGTTGCACATTCAAAAACGAAGAATTTAAAAGAATTGACTAATCAAGCAGATTTACTAGTAGTTGCTGTTGGTAAACCTCAAATAATTGGCATAGAGCATGTTCGAACTAATTCCGTAGTAATAGATGTTGGAATTCATAGAATCCATGACAAATCTAAAGAAAAAGACAAACCAGATTTAAAGCTTTGTGGAGATGTGAAATTTGATGAAATCAAATCAAAAGTCAAAGCACTTACCCCAGTACCAGGAGGAGTGGGGCCAATGACTGTGGCAATGCTGCTAGTAAATACTGTTGACAGGTGGCAATTCCATTGCGGTTTGTCTTCTACTCTTGGAGATTTGCTTCCATAGTGCAAAATCCTGAGAGAATTCAATAAATTGATTAATTTTCATTTACATGGCGGAACCAGTCAGTTCTTCTTTTGACTTCACCGCTTATCTAGCCAAAGCTAGAAAACGAGTAGAAGTTGCCTTAGATGCTGCATTGGGTCCAGAAAAACCTAATCAGTTAAGAGAGGCAATGCGATATTCCTTGCTTGCAGGAGGCAAGAGATTAAGACCAATTCTTTGTTTGGCTGCTTGTGAGTTAACAGGTGAGAACTCTGATCATGCAATCTCAACTGCAGTGGCAATTGAGATGATTCATACCATGTCTTTGATTCATGATGATTTGCCAGCTATGGATAATGATGATTTAAGAAGAGGCAGACCTACTAATCACAAAGTTTATGGAGATGCATTAGCAATTCTTGCTGGAGATGCTCTTTTAACAAGAGCTTTTGAGATGGTTGCTTTGCGTAGCCCTAATGTTCCAGTAGATAGATTATTAAAAGTAGTTGGTGAATTATCTTTAGTGGCAGGTGCTCCAGGATTAGTTGGAGGTCAAGTAGAAGATCTCCATTGTGAAGGTAAAGAAGTAGACCTTGATACACTTGAATTTATTCATACTCATAAGACAGGTGCACTTCTGAAAGCATCTGTTGTTTGCGGGGCGTTTATTGGAGGTGCAAAAGAAGAGCTCATCTCTGCGCTTAGAATTTATGCCAAAGGGATTGGATTGGCATTTCAAATAGTTGATGACATCCTTGATGTCACTGCAAGTAGTGAAGTTCTAGGAAAAACAGCAGGAAAAGATTTAATCGCAGATAAGACAACATATCCCAAACTATTAGGCCTAGATGAATCTCGAAAAAGAGCCAGAGAATTGATTGGAAACTCTAAAAAGGCAATAGAACCTTGGAAAAATAAAGCTGCTCCACTTATAGCATTAGCTGACTACATAATAGATAGAGATAGATGAATTTTACCTCTACAGCTTTTTTGCAATTTCTTGATAATTCTGCTTTAAGTTGGGGGCTAATTGCTTGTGGGTTGGCTCAATTCTTAAAATTGATTTTCGAATTAATTTTTTATAAAAGGTGGCGACCATCTGTTCTCATTGAAACAGGAGGTATGCCCTCTAGTCACTCTGCTCTCGTTACTGGAACGTCCGCAGGAATTGGCCTTGAACTTGGCTTTGACGACCCAGTCTTTGCACTAGCTGCAACATTTTCTTTTATTGTCATGTATGACGCCAGTGGAATAAGAAAATCTGCTGGATTAATAGCAAAACGAGTTAATGAATTGCCTACAGAAACTTGGCCAACATTTCCTGAAAATCCTTTAAAAGAAGCGTTAGGACATTCTCGCATTGAAGTTTTAGTGGGAAGTCTAATTGGTCCTTTGGTGGCTTGCCCCGGAATAGTTTTTATTGGTTCTCCTTTGCACTTCATGAAGCATTTAGGACTGTTCCTGGGGTGATTGATAATTGTTCTTTAAGTATTGATCAGAATAAAGCTCTTGAATGCTTTGTTAATTGGCTTGAAGAGAAAGAGGTTGATAAGCCTTTTTTGCTAAGTGGTTTTGCAGGAAGTGGAAAAACCTTTTTGGCTAGAAAATTTTTAAAAATTGTTGAAGGAAAAAATATTTGTTGGACCATCGCTGCTCCTACACATAAAGCAGTAGGAGTTTTACGCAAGTCTATAGACCTGGAAGGCTTAAGAGCAACCTGGTACCCATCTACTATCCATAGACTTTTAAGATTGAGGTTAAAAAGAAGAGGAAATTTAGAAGTTTGTGAGGAAACATCTCAAACTGATAAATCATTAGATCAACTTGGATTAGTTCTTATAGACGAAGCTTCAATGGTTGATAGCAAACTCTTAGAGATAGTTCTTAATTGTGCGCATCTTTATAAAACAAGATTAGTTTTTATAGGAGACCCTGCACAGCTGCCTCCTGTTGGGGAAGATATAAGCTCAGTATTCTCTATAAAAAGGGCAACTAAAGTACATTTAAATGAAGTTATAAGGCATCATGGTCCTGTTCTTAAGTTGGCTAACTTTATTAGAGAAAAAGATTTCCCTTGTAATCAACCCCCGTGTTTTTTATTAGATAAATCAGAGCAAGGTTTAGTAGGCGCAGTTGACCAACAAACTTGGCTGGAAAAAGCAAAGTCTTCTTTAAGAGCCGCAGCTGAAAGCAATAATTATGATGATTCGAGAATACTTTGTTATACAAATAGATATCTTGAAAGATTAGAGCCCCATGCTAGGAGGGCTGTTCATGGACAATTGGCCGACGAAATGTCAGTAATACCTGGAGAAGTTCTTATTAGTCGAAGAGCTGTTATGACTTCTGCCTCTATAGAAGGAGATGTAAGAGAAGATGAGCCTGGAATACTTTTTGGTTCTAATACGGAAATGCTTGTTGAAGATGTAACTAAAGAAACCTTGAATTGCTCTGAATTTGATCTAAGAGAACAATACGAAATCGCCTTGCCAGAAATAAATACTCAAGCCGTAAAAATTTCAGCAAGAAATAGTAGATATTCGATAAGACTTATGCCTGAAATAGGATCAAATTCAAGATTCTTGTTGGATGAGATAATGAAAAAATTATTTAATAAGGCTAAAAACTTATCTAAAAAAGAAGCACGTATTTACTGGAAGTTATTTTTCTCTATAAGAGATTCTTTTGCTTTTGTTGGCCCTGCTTCAGTCCTTACTGTGCATAGAAGTCAAGGAAGTACTTTTCAAGAGGTTTATATAGCAGATGATATTTTCTTTTCTCAAGATATATCTTTAAGAAGACAATTAGCATATGTAGCAGTAACTAGAGCAAGTAAAGAGGTTTGGATGGTTGGAAATAAGTCAAAAGATTTTTTAAATAGTTTGTGGAAAAAAGAACTTAAACTATAAAGTATCTATAATACTAACTTTTTAAATTAATAATATTAGCCCAATTTCTAATAATATTAGGCGAACTTGCCCAGTGAAGGTGAATCCAACTTGCATGAAAATATTTGCTTGCCCATCCTTCTAAATCACTTTTTACTTCCCATCCTTTTGCCTCCCATAGCTTACTTAAAGTGTGCTTCTTTTTACTGTTTAATTTTGCTATATTATTACTCATATGGTTATTTCTTTTATTTTCTATTTCCCATCTATGGAATTCATGTCCTGTTATTAATTGACCTTTTTTTAATATTGGACTTTCTGTAATTGGATTTAACTTTCTATAGCCAACTTTAAGGCTGCCTTTTTTAGTTTGAAATGGTAATAAACCTGCCATTGGGAATTTATTTCCTTTTGAATCAACTACAGACTCACCTAGCATTATCATTCCTCCACATTCAGCATATATAGGAATATTGCAAAAGGAATCTCTAATAGATGATAAGCTTTTTTCACAATGACTTATTTCTTCAGCAAAATTTTCTGGGAACCCTCCTGGTATTATCAAAGCTTTAGCTTCTTTGGGAATTGAAATATTTTTTATTGGCTCCCAATTGATTACTTTCATTCCCATTTCCTTAAGACAATCTTTGGTGTCAGCATATGTAAAATGAAATGCCTTATCAGATGCAATTGCTATGGAAGTTTCTTTTTCTAAAGGATTATTTAATGTTGCTTCAACTATATTTTTTATCGGATTAGATGATACCTTGGGTGCTTTGAGAAGAGGATAAATTAAGGGTATATTAAGGTATTTATCAGCAATTTCTGCCCATTTATTTACTAGATTTTTTATTCCTATTATTTCATGAGCTGGTATTAGTCCAAGAGATTTATTTTTTATTTTTAGACAGTCATTTTTAGGGATGCAACCTAAAACTTTTACATTTATCGTTGATAATGAATTAACTAATAACTCTTCATGTCTCGAACTATTTATATTGTTTAATACAACTCCAGCAATATTTAGTCTTTTATCGAAGTCTTTAAAACCTTTTACGAGAGCAGCAATTGATCTTGCCTGACCATGACCATCGATAACTAATAATATTGGAAGATTTAAAAGCTTAGCTATATCTGCAGTGCTCCCTTCAGATGTATATCCAATTCCATCAAATAAACCCATGACGCCTTCAATTATTGCAAGTTCTGTTAATCCACCAAATCCATTAAAACTTTCTTTAACCCAATTATCGCCACATAAGATTGAGTCTAGATTTCTACAAGGTTTTCCAGAGACAGAAGTGAGTAACTGAGGATCAAGATAATCTGGCCCTACTTTGAAGGTTTGTATAGTTGTTCCTTTTTTACGTGCCCAACAAGAAAGAAGAATAGTTAAAAGAGTTTTTCCACTATTGCTAGCTGGTGCAGCTATTACAAGTGCCATTAAGCTTTAAAATAAGATGTTTATCGATTTTCAGACTCAATAAGATTAAGCAACTGAGCTGCAATTGGAGCTGCATTACTAAGCAATGGACTTGTAGATCCTCTGCTACTTTCTAATAAAAGGGCAACATCTGTTTCAACAGGATTGTTTTGAATGGGAACTAATTCCTCTAGTAAGTCCATGCTTGCCATGCCTCCTGCTTCTAGTCTCATGCACTCTCCAGATTCAGAACCAAGTATCACGCATAATCCATCTTGAGACTCTTTTTCTGATTTACAAATCAATCTCATTCCAATAATTTGTCCAGGATGAATACTTGGCTTGCCAACCGGTAAGGTCATTAGGTGGAAATTTACAATTTCATTATCTGGACGTTTGAATTTTGTATTTAGACTATGACCATCTTTAGAAAATTCATTTACAAGACGCCAACCCAGCTTGTCTGCTATCCAAGATGCTAGAAGTAAACCTTGAACTATATGATCTCCTTCAATATCTATATCAAGGTTAACAATTTTTGAAAGAGAGCTTCTGCGATTAGGAGGGTCAAAAACCATTGCTAGTGTTTGTCTCCATGTTCTTAGTCTTAGCCAATTGAGATCGTTAACTGCTTGACCACTTTTTATTCTTTGTTGCAGAACATCTAAACATCTTGAAGGTTCCCCAAGAGCACTATCAATAACAACTCTTCTTGTTGGAATAGCAAGTTGATTTAATAGCTCTGGTTCTTCATCAAGATTGCCATTCCACCAAAGCCATGATGGTAAATCTTCAGGTATTAAGTTTTCAACTATGCAAAGTCCTTTTTTTAGCGAATCTATATCACCTTTTAAAACTATTACATCTCCGCAAGCTGAATTACCTCCTCCTTCTTCAGGCAAAGGACAGTATGCTGCGACAAGGGTCTCAAGCTCTTTGCCTTTCTCAAGGCTGGGAGCAAGTGTTATTAGTCGCCTTGGTTGTAATTGACTTATTGCAGAATCTATATGCTGTCCTCTTAGATCATCTTCTTTGTTAGGAGATTTGCTTGCAGGTATAGATGTAAAGACTTCTTTTGCTAAAGGTGGTGTGGAGTGGGGTAGATTTTTCTCTAAAACAATTTTTCTGGCTTCATCAATTAATTCACTTCTTTCATTACCAAGAATAGGACCATTAATTCTTCCATTGGTTACTAGCTTTTGTTCTATCCAAGCTGGTTGCCATACAAGAAGACAAAAAGTATTGGCACCATTGTTTTCAGATAGGTCATTTGACCAAAGACTTTTTAAGTACCCTGGTATTTCTTGAGGTGGTATCTGAAGAGGAGTTTGAAGAGTTAATTGTGGAGACATTTTTCTTGTTCTTGTAAATTACTTAATAGGAATAATTGAATAATTATGATCATGGTCTTCTCCAGAGCAATTGATCTTTAGCTAGCAATTGATCAGCTTCTGATGGTCCCCAAGTGCGAGATTCATATTGATAAGTTGGTAACTGCCAAGGGCTATCTTCAATCATTTCTAATAAAGGAGTATATAGTCTCCAGGCCGCTTCTACTTCATCGCTTCTAGTAAATAGCGTTGGATCTCCAAGCATTGCATCTGCTAAAAGTCTTACATAACCTTCATCAGAAGGTTCTCCAAAAGACTCGTCATAAGAAAATTCCATTTCGACAGGTCTACTTCTCATTCCAGAACCAGGTGACTTGACTTCAAACTTAAACTCAGCTCCTTCGTCAGGTTGAATTCTCAGTATCAATTGATTTGAAGTGGGTGTCCCTCCAGCAGCATCGAAAAGATGTACAGGTGCTTCTCTAAAGGTAAGCACAACTTCGCTTGTTCTTTTTGCCAACCTTTTCCCAGTTCTAATGTAAAAAGGTACTCCTTGCCATCTCCAATTATTAATAAAGAGTTTCATGGCGACATAAGTTTCGGTTGTGCTATTTGGATTGACACCAACTTCTTCTCTATAACCTTTTAATGGATTAGATTTAGTCCCCCCTTGAGAATATTGACCTCTTACGCAACATTTCCAAGGTTCTAGTTCATTTGCCAAATGTGCAGCTTGAAGAACTTTTGATTTTTCATTTCTAATAGCTTCGGGATCAAAATGACCAGGAGGTTCCATTGTTGTAATGGCAAGCATTTGAGTTAAATGATTTTGGACCATATCTCTCAATGCTCCTGAGCTTTCGTAATAACCTGCTCGGTCTTCAACTCCTACAGTCTCTGCTGAAGTTATTTGAACATTCGAAATATAATTTCTATTCCATATTGGTTCAAAAATAGTATTAGCAAATCTAAGTACCAATATGTTTTGAACAGTTTCTTTTCCTAGATAGTGATCAATTCGATAAACTTGGCTTTCAAGAGCACAATTTTGTACTATTCGATTTAATTTTTGAGCACTTCTGTAATCTCTGCCAAATGGTTTTTCTATGACTATCCTGCTTCTTTTAGGGTCTTTTAATAGGCCAGCTTCAGAAAGAGCTTTGCACCCACTAGCATAAAATTTTGGTGAAACAGACAAATAAAAGGTTCTATTTGCATGAGTTGCTTTTAACTTATCAATTTCCTCAAGTCTTGTTTTTAGTTTGAAAGTATCTTCCGGATGGTCAAGATTTATTGGTTCATAGAATAATCGAGTTGTGAATTCTTTCCAATCGTTAGGATTGATTCTAATTTCCTCAGTTAATGATTTAGACATTTTTTCTCTAAATTCTTTATCCGTCCAAGGCCGCCTAGCACATCCAAGGATTGCAAATTCACTTGGCAGCCTTCTTTGTTTGAATAGTTCAAATAGAGCTGGAATCAGCTTTCTATGAGTTAAATCTCCACTGGCACCAAAGATAACTAAACACTGAGGAGAAATAACTCTTTCCTGTCTCAGTCCAATCCTTAAAGGGTTTGTGGTCATTATCATCTTTAGTTTGCCGAAAAACTTAAATACCTTGAGATATTTAAATTCAAATTGTAATTAGAAATCTTGCTATCTTTTGTGGTCAGATCACCAAAATCAAGTTCTTTTTTTTCCAAAAAGATTTCTTGTAGAAAGTTTTAAATTTAGTGTTTGAGATAAAGGTTTTAAAATTTAGTAAGTCTCAACATGCCATCTTCCAGCTTTCTTAAGCTGAGGCCTTAATTCAGACCAATTCAAGCCTTTTGATGAAGCAGCTTTGCTCATTGCTTCATCAATACCTGGTTCCATGCCTTTTAAACCACAAAGATAGATATGAGTTTTCTCATCCTCAATCATTGAGAAAAGCTCATCTGCATTCTCTAAAACTCTATCTTGGATGTACATCCTTCCACCAGAGCTGTTTTGCTGTTCGCGACTAATTGCTTTTGTATAACGAAGGTTATCAGGGAATTGAGACTTGTAATGTTCAAAATCTTCGTCATATAAAAGATTAGCGGTCTTAGGAGCGCCCATGAATAACCAAGCTTTTCCTTTAAAGTTCCAGTTGTTCTTTTCCCTCTCAGTGGGTTCAAACATCTTCCTCAAATATGCTCTCATAGGAGCTATACCTGTTCCAGTTGCAAGCATAATAATATTTGCATTTTCATCATCAGGAAGAAGCATCTCCTTACCTACTGGTCCAGTAATCTTTACTTTGTCTCCAGGATTTATATTGCAAAGATAAGTTGAACAAACTCCATCAATAGTTTCTCCTTCTTTTTCATATTGAAGTTGTCTTACACATAAAGATACTGTATTTCCTTTGAAATTATCTCCATATTTAGTACTAGCAATTGAATAAAGACGAATTTTATGAGGCTTGCCTTTAGCGTCTTCTCCAGCGGGAATTATTCCTATACTCTGTCCTTCAACATATTTAAGTTGAGGTTCTCCTCCTGATAAGTCAAAAGTTATGTGGTTAACTCTGCCTATTGCTCCATCTTTTAAAAGGCTGTAGTTCTCTGTGACAGTTCCTTCAAATGGAGACTTTGGCTTGTATGTATTAACAGGAACGTTTGGATGTGCTGGCTTTTTAACTGCTTTAGGAGTTGAAGCAGGTTTCTCAGGGGGCTTATTAGGTTGCTGAACGGATTTTTTGTCTTCCACTCTGGCTTTACCAGACTTTTTGCTAATTGCGTTGCGAAATCTCTCAAAAAAACCAACTAATCCAATTAAAATTGGAATATGAGCTAGGCCACCGGCCAAAACTTGTGCTTCCGAATAAGCCATTACTAAAGACGAAACCCCTAGAAGAATACTAATTTTCGACTCTATTATTAGATGTAGCCATTTTCAAAGTTCACGTTTTGAGATTGGCACAAGTCTGAACATTCCATTAAAAGGCTCAACTTGGTTTTTTTTTAATTATTGTTCTAGGTTCATTTAATCAATTACCACAATGGAAATTAACCCAACAACTAAAAGTTCTTCTCTTGACTGAGTTTTTTAAATAGAAAAGATGAAAAACAAAGGGTTTGAAAACGTTAGTAAGACTATTGAGCAAACAATGGAAGTGCTTCCTGGTGGAACCAGAAGGCTTGCTGCACAATTAAGTACTTCTGTAGATCTTTGCTACTTATGGGAAGTTTTGACAAGCTATAACAAACTCAGTGAATTTATTCCAAATCTTCTGTCTAGTGAAGTCTTGTCTAGGGTTGAAAATGAGATTTATATAAAACAAATAGGCTCTCAAGAGTTTTTGGGCTTTGATTTTTCTGCAGAAGTTTTTATAAAGTTGATTGAAGATAGAAAAAATGCATTACTTACTTTCTCATTAGTTAAAGGAGATTTTCGAAGGTTTGAGGGCTCCTGGAAGATAAGAGAATGTTCCTCAGGAAATGGTAGTTCTCTGATTTATGAATTAGTTGTGCAGGGTTGTTTTGGAATGCCAGTAACTCTTATTGAAAAACATTTGAAAAAAAATTTAACGACAAACCTATTGGCAGTCGAAAAAGCTGCCCTTGAAATTAGTGGTAAAAAAGAAGAAAAATAGCCCCAAGGGGATTCGAACCCCTGTCGCCTCCGTGAAAGGGAGGTGTCCTAGGCCTCTAGACGATGGGGCCATGGTCGTGATCATACACAAATGATTGCGAATCACGTTCAAACGCTACGGTTAATCCTAGCCCCGCGTCAAGCTCTGCTAAGACTTATTTGGTTATACCAAACAGGAACATTGAAATAAAAACATGCACCTTTATCAGGTTCTGAAACAACCCATATTTTTCCACCATGCACCTCAACTATTCTTCTGCATACAGATAGACCAATTCCAAAGCCTGAGATCTTATCTGAAGTTTGAGGCAGACGAACTCTGTCTAGAAATATCCTCTGCTTTTCTTTATCAGGAATTCCAGGTCCATTGTCACAAATGCTAACTTGTACCCATTGGTTGGTTCTATGCAGCATCCTTATATTCACCGTGTCACCCTTAGAAGAGAATTTCAAAGCATTTTCAATTAAATTTAATAAAACTTGTCTCATCCTTCCTTGATCTGCAAAAACATTTGGGAGGTCTGCTGGAATATCTGTATTAATACCTATTCCTCTTTTGAGCCAAGACTTCTCTAATTCAAGAATTACTTCAGCAGCAATACTTGCAAGGTTTGTTTTTTGTGGATGAAAAAGTGCTTCCCACCTTGTTGTCCCTACTTCAAGTAGATCTTTAGATAATGATTCAATTTCTTCTAAACGTCTTTTTATTACCTCTTGAAGCTTATTTAAATTTATTTGTCCCAATTCTTGACTTTGAATTGCAAGTTTGGCTGCTGAAAGTGGAGTCCTCAACTCGTGTGCGACCATTCTTAAAAGTCTTTCTTGGGATTCAATCCGATCAGTTAATGTCTCGTTTTCTTGTCTAATTCTAAGATTTTCGTCCTCTAAAAGTAGTTCTTTTCTTGTTGTGCTTGTAAGTTGTTCTGATTGCCTTAGATCTATCCCTAATCCACTGATTAACACCTCTTCTTGTTCCCATCTAGGAAGCCAATCTTTAATTTGTTGAAAGATGCTGCTACCTATAAATATTTGTTTTGGAGTTGGCTCAAGTTTTATTAATGCTGGTATCGCAACTATTCTATGAAGTTCTAGTAATTCAGGTTGCTCTTTTGGATCTGAAAATTGAAGAGTTACATCAAAACAGCATTCTTCTGACTCTAAAAATTTTATCAGTGATTTTAAGTCACCTCTTGAGAGGTGACTTTTACTTGCAACCAACAGAAGATGAAGCTTTCTTCGTTCATTAGCTGTTTTTTTGTTCACAGCTTTGAACTTCTTAAATCTTACATATACCTTAAGGTATTATGAGTCATTTTCTAGTGTTGCTATTAATTAAATGAATCTTCTTGTATTTTTTGTAGTTTCTTATGATACAAAATGAATTATTAAAAAATAGCCAATCTCTAAATATAAATAGGTATTCAGAAGATCTAAGGATAAATTTTGATACTAATTTACGTAGATGGTTTTCAAGGAATATAGGAGTTTGGAAGTCAAGAAGACAATATTTTTTTGAGCAAGAAGATGTTTTGCATTTGGAAATGTTTATTAATATTGAGGAGTTAAAAGAAAACAATGAGCATGGCTGTTGCTATAAGTTTTCTTGGTGGTGTGAACAAGAAACTGATTTTTTTATTAAAAAGCCTAATTATTTAAAAGAAGGAGTTATAGAAGCATCTTTATTTGGTCATCAATTACACAAAAGTAGTGGATATTTAAATAATGATTTATGTTTTTCCAATATTAGGCAAGTAGATGAGCATGAGCTAATATTCGACTCTTCATATGACAATTGGCATATTCTTGAACACACTAGATTAATAGACCATGATAGATATCGCTCAAGAAATATTTATAGTTGGAAGGAAAATAAATTGATAATAGTAGAGAATCATCATGAGATTAGGATTTGATTCTCTAAATAAAAAAGGAATCAAATTAACTATAAAATCTTTTACTAACAATTAATTTTTCTTTTCTTTTGGATGTATACTTGTGATTACAATTATTTATTACTTTGAGTAAAGCCATTTCTTCTTTTGGCAAAGTTGTTTTCAGCTTGCTTCTTTTCCCGCTATTGTTAAATGCCTTTGCAAAACCTTCTCTATCTAAGGAAGAATCTAACAAAAAGCCTGCACGCGAAGAAGAACTTTTCTTATATAGAGCTATAGGTGCAACTTATATATGCGTTGCTAGAGAGGTTGACATCGAATTTTCAAAAGCCTCTGCAATTGCAGCTATAACTTATGTGAATTTGATCGAAGGTAAGCACGGTGGCAAACTAGAAAGTTACCCTGATAAAGTGTTTTCTAGAAAAGAGCTTGTATTTGGAGCAAATAATCAACTTGTACCTGCTGCTGTTGAATATTGTCCAGATAAAGTTCCTAAAGAAACTAAAAAACAAGTGGAGAAATATATGAAGGAATTAAAGAAGAAGAAGTAATTTAGGTATTTATCTAAACATAGAACTTATAGAACTCTCTTCGTGAATTCTCCAAATTGCTTCTCCCAACATATTTGCAACAGAAAGAACTTTTAGTTGCGGGAAGTATTGGCTTTTAGGTACTGGAATACTATTAGTTACAACAACTTCTTCAAAAAGACCTTTGGTTGATAAGCGCGTGTAAGCAGGAGGCGAAAACACTGCATGTGATGCACAAGCTATAACTCTTTTTGCTCCCTCTTTTCTTAATAGCTCAGCTCCTGCACAAATTGTTCCACCAGTATCAATCATGTCATCTATAAGTATTGCTGTTTTATCCTTTACATCTCCAATAACTGTAAGACTTTCAGCAATATTGTGCGCTGCTCGTCGTTTGTCAATAATAGCAAGAGGGGCATCTTTCATTTTTTTTGCAAAGGCTCTGGCCCTGGCAACTCCTCCAACATCAGGAGAAACAACAACTATCTCATCAAGATTTTTAGTTGAAAGATAATCAATCAATACTGGTGAACCGTATATATGGTCACATGGAATATCGAAATAACCTTGTATTTGTGCAGAATGCAAGTCCATTGCTAGAACTCTGTCAACTCCTGATGCAACTAAAAGATTGGCTGATAGTTTTGCAGTAATTGATTCTCTACCTGCTGTTTTTCTATCTGCTCTTGCATATCCGTAATAAGGGATAACTGATGTTACTTGTCGTGCTGAAGCTCTTTTGCATGCATCTACCATAATCATTAATTCCATTAGGCTGTCATTTACAGGAGCACAGGTTGGTTGAATTAGAAAAACGTCACAGCCTCTAATAGATTGCTGAATCTGAACATAAAGTTCTCCATCTGCAAACCTTTTGGATACCAGAGATACATCTTCTATTCCTAGATAGCAAGCTATCTCTTTCGCAAGGCTAGGATTGGAAGTACCACTAATTAATTTGAGTCGCTGCTTGTTGTGACTGCTTTTTATATTCTCAGCAGTAGCTGCGGTGATAAAGCTTGTCACGTTCGCCGCAATTGAAACCCTTATCATTGATGCTAATGCTCATAGCTCATCATTCCAAATTATTTTTGATTCTTGTAGTCGATCGATGATTTCCGAAATGTTATTTCTGACGAACATTGGAAGCAATGACATCTCATCTAGCAGGCAAGGATCACTTGCTATATCAAGGTTCTTTGGGAATAACCTGATAGAGATTCCATCCCATTTTGAACCTAATAAGCTTCTAAAGGATATTAAAGATCAAAAAGGAATTGTTCATCTTATTGGGGATGTTGCAATGCCAAATCATTCAGGATTGAGTTGGTTGGAGGCATTGGGTTATTGGAAACAGCCAGTAGGTTTAATGATTGCACCTGATAATTCAGGCAATATTTCTGGAATGGCAACTGCATATGTGAGTTTATGTATGTCAAAAAAAGTTTTATTAGGGGGAGTGGTCCAATTGGGTGGAGTATGGGATCAAAAGGCAAGAAGTTTAGATTGCTTACCATGGTGTGGACAAATACCAGATGAAATATTAGTAGAGAATTGTAGTTTGGACAGTATTAGCATAGATCAATCCTTAAAATTAGAAGAGCTTGCTTTAAATTTAAAAAAACAAATTTATAGGACTAACTTCTAATTACTTATTATTCTTATAATTTTTTGCTAGCAGACTATTAGATTGCAATTTATGATTCATTAATTTTATTTTCTCTCTATAATTACATCTATATTGCTATTGTTTAGGCTTTTAATATATGGCAATTTACTATTAAAGATCACACTAGAAAACCATATCCCAGCTAGTACTATCCCTATGCAATGTATTGTCATACCTAAATATTTCATATTTATTTATAGTTTTATTTTTATAATATTAATACTGATTCTTTAGATTAAATGTAAAAAGAATTAGATTTTTCTGTTTTTTTTTCGCTGGGAGTAAATCTTTGGTTGAAAATCGCTTTAGCGGTATATTATTACATCCAACTTCTTTGCCAAGCAAAGAAGTATGTGGAACTTTTGGAGAGCCTTCAAGGAAATGGATAAAATTACTTTCAGAAAATGGAATTAGTGTTTGGCAGTTTTTACCCCTTTCAC
This sequence comes from Prochlorococcus sp. AG-363-C02, assembly GCA_003278345.1. Classification (GTDB taxonomy): domain Bacteria; phylum Cyanobacteriota; class Cyanobacteriia; order PCC-6307; family Cyanobiaceae; genus Prochlorococcus_E. The sequence continues at coordinate 29,508 of QCFH01000015.1, forward strand.
CAGTTGATTCACTAGGATCACCTTATAGTTCTCTTTCAAGTTTTGCTTTAAATCCTTGGTTTTTGGATGCGACTGATCTTGTTAGAGATGGATATCTCCCCTCAAGTATTATTCGAGAACTTCCTAATACAAGTTTAGATATTGATAATTCAGCAATAGATTTTAATTTGGCTGATTTGCGTAGTGATGAAATTGGTAAAGCTTTGGCAGCCTATTGGCAAAAGCAAAGTCTAAGTCGACATAACAAATTTAATAATTGGAGTAGAAATCAGTTTTGGCTTGATGACCACGCATGTTTTATGGAAATCAGAAAGCAGCATAATGGGCTGCCTTGGTGGGAATGGAAAAGTTCTCTTTCTTCTCATGATTCATATGAACTAGAACTTTGGCGAGCACAAAATCAAGATAAGTTGTTAGAACATTACTTGGTTCAATGGCATCTTGATCGGCAATGGAGAGAATTACGAAAGCTAGCTAGCGAAAATGAAATTTTGTTGTTTGGCGATTTACCTTTTTATGTATCAAGAGATAGTTCAGATGTATGGGGTAAAAGACATCTTTTTTCTGTTTTATCTAAAGGCAATCTACTAACTCAAAGTGGCGTCCCACCAGACTATTTTTCTGAGACTGGTCAATTATGGGGAACGCCAGTATATCGCTGGCAAAAACATAAAAGGACTAGATATAAATGGTGGAGAGACAGGCTTAATAGGCAATGGGATCTTGTTGATTTATTACGTTTAGATCATTTTAGGGCTCTTGATTCATATTGGTCAGTTTCTGGAAATGATTCAACCGCAGAGAATGGATGTTGGTTGCCTTCACCAGGATTAGAATTGCTATCGATTCTTAAGAAAGATTTTGGAGGTAATCTTCCTCTGGTTGCAGAGGATCTAGGTATAATAACTTCAAGAGTTAATCAATTAAGAGAATATTTTAGATTCGCTGGGATGAAAATACTCCAATTTGCTTTTGATGGAAATGCAGAAAACCCTTATCTGCCAGAGAACATTAAAGGCAGCAATTGGGTTGTATATACAGGAACACATGACAACTCAACTACAAATGGATGGTGGAATGAAATTAATGATGAGGTTAAAAATAGAGTTTATGATATTTATGATGGTTCATATGAAGAACCATCTTGGAAGCTTATTGAAATAGGAATGAGAACAGAAGCAATTTTATTTGTTTCTCCAATTCAAGATATCCTTTCTTTGGGTGAAGATTGTAGGTTAAATAAGCCTGGAACTATTTATAATAATTGGTCATGGAAATTATCAGAATATGATCTTTATCTTAAAAAATCTATTATAGAATATGGAAATCTATCTTTAGAAAGTGGAAGACAATCTAGCAATATTAATAAATTATTTAAATGATATAGACTTATCTTCTTAATTTTATTGTTTATTATGTTGATTCTAAGTTTATAATTTACCTGATATATCTAAATGGCTAAATAGTATTTAATCTCCATTTTGATTTGTCATTAATGGGCTTACAGTTAATACGTTAGATTTGGAAAGAGATAAATGATACTTATTTAGTAATAAAATGCTTATTAGCATCAATGAAATATAAATCAAGAAAGAAAAATGTCTAGAGTAAACTTTATTTGTATCTAAAAATGATGAGCTTTTATATTTTCTTCTTCTATAAACAGAGTCTTTTGGTAGTAAATTATTAAGAATATTATTATCTAGATCTAATTCTTTTTCAAGTATTCTTAACATTTTACGTAAATAAGCTCTTTCTGGAAATTTATGAATCCATCCATTTTCTAATGCTTCTATTACATTAATTGAAATCTTGGTTTTATTTGATAAGTAGTATCTTGAAAGATTTTGCTTCTCTCTTTCTTCTTTTAATAAGTTAGCAGTTCTTTTAAATGACTTTTGATTTATATATTCCCTTTTTATAGAAAATTTATTCTTTTTGTATTTGTAAGAATGGTTAAATTTATTTTTCATAATAAAACTTTTATTTATTTTAGCAGATTCTGCCATTCATTTGAATTTAGTTCTCTCCATGAGCCTTCGTGAAGATCACCTAATTCTATATTTGCTATTTTTATTCTTATTAAATCAATTACTCTTAGGCCTAATTTCTCTGATATTTTTCTTATTTGTCTATTCCTTCCTTCACTAATAACTATCTCTAATAGGCTCCTATTTTTATATTGTTTTTTGATAATCACATTGGCTTTATTTGTCTTTTTGCCATCAATCATCACACCATTTTGCCATAACTCAATTGATTTATTTGAAATTATTCCAGATATTAATACTCTATAAGTCTTCTTATGTTCATATTTTGGATGTGTTAATTGATAGGTAAGTAAACCATTATTTGTGATTAGTAATGCGCCTCTACTATACATGTCAAGTCTACCAACGGGATACATACCTTCTCTAATGTCTGTGGGAATTAGATCAAGAACAGTTTTTCTTCCCAAGTTATCATTACAGCTAGAAATGATTCCTGGGGGCTTATTAAGTAGAACAACCTTACTTGTTAATTTATTGGGTATAATATAGTTATCAATTCTGATTTTATCCATTTTTATATCTGCCTTTTCTCCTATTTTTGCTACTCTTTGATTAATAAATACTCTATTCTCTAAAATAAGTTTCTCAGCCTTCCTTCTCGAACAAATTCCAGCTTGTCCTATTATCTTTTGAATTCTCTGTACCATATTAATTATTATGATTAATTAACTGTTAGAGGTGAGAACTTTTTTATAAGCTCATTACTTATTTCAATAGGATTGAACTTGCGTGTCAATAGCTTAAAAAGTTCTTTTATTTCATTAGCATTGAATTTATCGTCTTTAATCAAGCTTAGCAATAGTTTCCTTCTTATTTCAGAGCCTTTATTGCTTATTAGTAACTTTACACCGTTTCTTGCAACAGGGATAAGATCCTTTCCGGGTATTGTTGAAGTCTCTGTAATAACCTCAAGTAGACCTTCTAGCCTGTCTATTCTAATTGAATTATTTTCATCAAATATTATATCCATAAGTATTTCTATTAGTTCTTCATTCTCTTCAGTTAATAAGCGTTTTGCAATATAAGGGTAAGCAAATCTTATGATTTTAAAACTAGAATCGAGCTTTATTGCTAATCCTTCTTGACTTACTACAGCTCTTATTATTAAAGCAAATCGTGCTGGAACTCTAAAAGGGTAATCGAACATTAAGTCTGAAAATTTATCAGTTATGGTTTTTAGATTTAGAGAATTTACATCTTTATTAATAACACCTCCTAGAACTTCTTCGAGTACAGGCTCTATTGCGTTTAAATCTTCTTTCTCTGATAAAAAGCCAAGTATTTGAAAGTCTTTGGCTAGTAGATAATAGTCTTTATTGATTAAATGAACTATTGCTCCAGTAAGCGTTATTCTATCACTATCATCGATTGAGTCCATCATTCCAAAATCTACATAAGCTAAATTCCCCTTGTCGCCTGTCTTTCCTTTTAAAGCAAATAAGTTGCCTGGATGAGGATCGGCATGAAAGTATCCAAACTCTAATAATTGTTGGATTCCACTTATTACAGCAGTTCTTATAATGGAAGTAGGATCAAGTCCGTTTTTTAATAGTATTTCTCTATCTTTTAGCTTTGTTCCTTCTATCCAACTAGTACTAATTACTTTATGTGATGATAAATCTTTTTCGACTAAAGGAACAGTTACTGATTTATCATCGCTAAACAATCTTTCGAATCTCTCGGCATTATCTGCTTCAAGTTTATAATTTATCTCTTTAAAAAGACATATGCCAAATTCATCTATTATCTCATCTAGACCAAAACCCAAATTCAAAGGAAGTAAAGGAGCTATTAATACAGATATGTATCTTATTATTGCTATATCTCTTCTTATTATGAATGTTAAGTTAGGCCTCTGAATTTTTACGGCTACCCAATAATCATTCTTTAGTCTTGCTTTATATACTTGACCTAGACTTGCTGAAGCTATACATTGTTTAGGAAAATATTCAAATACTTCATCTACAGACTTGCCTATTTCATTTTTAAAAATACCCCTTGCTAAATCATGATCAAAGGCAGGGAGATTGTCTTGTAAATTTGTAAGTTGATCTAGCCATTCTTGTTTGACTAAGTCAGGTCTAGTTGATAGAGCTTGGCCTAATTTTATGAAACAGGGACCTAGTTTAGTTATTGTTTCTAAAAGATAAATTGCCAGATCTTTTTGAATAACTTTATCCTTACTGTTTCCTTGAAATAAGAATCTTAAGATAAATATAGATAAGGTGAAAACTAAATATATTATTCTTGGAAGCAATATCCAAGGTCTTAAAATAAGCCAGACAAAATCCCGATGAGCATCGTAGTTCATTGCTGAATTTTTTAATTTATTTTTATGAGTCTTTTTCACAGCGAAAATAAATTAAATGGTTTTGAATGGATCAAGGAGACTCTATGAGGCTATCTCACTTTCTTACTCTTCAAAGAGGAAAGAGTTTGTTTTTGCCAGCACATGGTAGAGGAAAGTCATTACCAAATGAAATTCAATCTTTATTAAAAGGGAAGCCAGGTGTTTGGGACATCCCAGAATTACCAGGATTTGGAGCACCTACATGTTTCGATGGTGCTGTCAGGGATAGTCAAAATAAATCAGCTGAATCCTTAGGAGCAAAAAAAGGATGGTATGGAGTGAATGGAGCAACTGGCCTATTACAGGCAGCTCTATTAGCTATTGCTAAACCAAAAGATTCGGTATTGATGCCGCGTAATGTTCATAAGAGCATTATTCACGCTTGTGTCCTGGGCGACATAAATCCTATTTTCTTTGATCTTCCATTTTTTGATGATCGTGGGCATTATTTTTCGCCTGATTACTCTTGGTTGAAAAGTGTTCTTGAACAAATAGATCGGAAAATTATCAAGATAGCTGCTGTAGTAATAACTAATCCCACCTATCAAGGTTACTCTTCAGATCTTAAACCTCTTATTAAGCTTATTCATTCAAAAGGTTTGCCAGTTTTAGTTGATGAAGCTCATGGATCTTATTTTTCGTTTAGTGAAGGAAATAAATTTCCTAAATCAGCTATTAGTGCCGGAGCTGATCTTGTTGTTCAGTCCTTGCATAAATCATCTATAGGCCTCGTACAAACTGCGGCGCTTTGGTGGCAGGGAAGAATAGTTGATCCTTCTATAGTTGATAAAAGCGTTGCTCTTTTTCAGACAACTAGTACGAGTTCTTTATTGCTAGCTTCGTGTGAGGCATCCATTACTGCATGGCAAACAAATAAAGGAAGAAACAGATTACGAATGATTATAAAAAATGCAGAAAATATTTCCTTTAAATTACGCAAAGCAGGATTGCCAATTTTAGATAATCAAGACCCTTTGAAACTAATTTTGCATACATCTTCAGTTGGAATAAATGGAATAAACGCAGATTCATGGTTTATTGATAATGGTGTTGTTCCTGAATTACCCGAGCCTGGAACAATTACCTTTTGTCTAGGATTTTCTGATCACAGAGGTTTGATCTCTATTCTTAAAAAAAAGTGGAATCAACTTCTTTCATCAAATCTTGATAAGGATTGTTATCCCCCTTTTCCTAAACCACCTTTTTCTCTATTAGCTTGCTCAGAGATTTCATGCCTTTCGGCTTTTAGGGCTCCATCTCAAATGGTTACTTTGGACAAAGCTGATGGGAGAATATCTTCTGAAATGATTTCACCTTACCCTCCAGGCATCCCTATCCTTTTGCCTGGAGAAAAATTAGATCAAGAGCGTATTGATTGGATGATTTACTTGAGAAGATTTTGGCCAGAGCAAATACCTAATGAAATAATGGTGGTCTCTTAATGTATTCAGGTTTCTATAGCAAAAGAATAATTAGTGGTTTAATTGCTGGCCTATTTGGACTATTGATTGTAGGTGTAGGTGGCTTTTTGTTTACTTTTGCAATTGGATTAATAGTACATATGGCTTTAATCGAATATTTTAGGATGACTGAATTTGCAGGCATACGGCCGGCTACAAAAACAACACTTTTAGCATGTCAAATTCTTTTAATTGCGACTTATTTTGATACTCAGGGTATTACTTCAGTTCATCTATCAAGCGCAGTTTTGCCATTGGCAGGTGTAGCAATCTGTGGCTGGTTGCTATTGCAACCAATTACAGGATCTATATCAGATATTGCATCATCAATATTAGGACTTTTTTATTTAGGATATTTACCAAGTTATTGGATAAGGCTAAGGAATCTTGATGATATTGATTATTCAAGATTTCTTGAATTGCCAATAATAAATTCATATGGAATAGTTACATTTGGAATGTTAGCTACACTTATTATTTGTCTAATGATTGTAGCTTCTGATATTGGTTCTTTTTATTTTGGCAGATTATATGGTAAGCATTATTTATCACCTATATCACCTGCAAAAACTGTTGAAGGCGCCTTGTCTGGTGTTTTATGTTCAGCTTTAGTGGGAATAGTTTCGAGCTTATTCCTAAACTTAAATTTCCGGGCTTTATTCTGTTTAGCCTTTGTGGGAGTACTTGTAGGGTTTTTCTCAATAATTGGAGATCTAATTGAGTCAATGATGAAAAGGGACGCTGGGTTGAAGGATTCTGGCAATGTATTGCCAGGCCATGGAGGAATTCTTGATAGAATTGATAGTTATTTATTTACACCATCAATTATTTATTATCTTATTAAATTTATATTACCAATAATGAGTAATTAGAATTAAGTTCTTATATTTGATGATATATGAATACTTAGTAATTCATTCTCAATATTTGCTTGATTTATATAAATAGACTCTTCTATTGGTAAATAATGCTCTGCTAAAATCCCATCTTGATTGAAGAATAATTTCCCATTCTTTGCTTTTATAGAAAAATATTTCTCTGTAGATTTATTGTTTATTTTATCTTTTAAGATAAAGATCAATTGTTTATTTTTAATTATTATTTTTGAAATTGGTTTATTTTCTAATAGATTAACTTGAATCCAATTTTTTAAAGAAAACCACTGATTAGATTTTATTGTTGTGATTAAATCTTCTTGATCAAATAGTATATTTGCTTTAATTTTAAAGTTTTCATCGATTGTTATTGAATTTTTAATTGGCTTTTTTAGATCTAACCTTAAAATTAAATCTGTTGCTTCTAGATTAATATTATTTATCAATATATCCTTAAAGTTTATGAAAGAAGCACTCAACATTATTTGTGAAATCCTAAAATTATTTAAACCTATTTTAATTTTATTTATATCTATTGATAGTTCACTTATTTCCTTGCATTGTTTTCTTATCCAAAAAATCAGTCCAAGTTTTAAAACTCTAGTTAATGCACTTCCTTTAAATATGGAATTAGTCATTATTTAAATTTTCCCAGTAATTGTAAACTGATTTGGGTTTGTCAATATGAGGAAGATGACCACAATCTTCAAGTTCTTTATGGCTACAATTTATAATTTCTTGTGACTTAGATCTAATCTTTTTACTTAATATTCTATCTTGCTTACCCCATATCACATTCATCTTTTGATTAGGAATAGGTCCTTTAACATCAATGCCTCCAGAACTAGCAAATGATGCAAGTGACATTCCCCATCCAG
>QCFH01000016.1 GCA_003278345.1 Prochlorococcus sp. AG-363-C02
GTTTGGAACACGCTAATAGATATAAGTCTTACTAGATATATAAAAAAATTAGGGGCTCTTCTAGCAGAGCCCCTAATTTTTAGCACAAGACAAATCTGATAATTAGCCTTGAACTCGATCCTTAAATAATTTACCTGCCGTAAAAGCTGGTACTCGTTTTGCTGGGATCTTGATTTTTTCTCCTGTCTTTGGATTAAGGCCTTGACGAGCGGAGCGATCGCGAGGTTCAAATGAACCAAACCCAAGTATGGAGACTTTTTTGCCTTCCACTACTGAGTCAACAATCGTTTCTATGGCAGCATCAATAACAAGTGCCACGTCTGTCTTAGTTAGCTCAGTACGAGCTGCAACCAAATTAACTAAATCTGCTTTGTTCATTGGAAAAGTGTGTTGTAGCAGAGAGCGAAAGGTGAAAAGACTCAAAAAGAGTTAAACAACAAACACTCGATCCAGCTAATGGTATGGAGGTAAAGCCATTGAGGCAATAGCAAAAGTAAGTTGGCGCAAAGCTTTATACCAAGCCTTAACGGATATTTAACGCCTTTACGCAAACTTTACAGAATCCCAAGAGACTAAATCACCTCCTTCAATAAAATGAAAACCTGCACTAGAAGCAAGTGATAGTCTAGGTTCTGAAGGAAGCCACTTACGTAATTTTTCAATACTGCTCTGCTGCAAAGACCAATGAAAAGTCATTCGAGTGCGCACAGAATCCATTTTGTTTTTTGCAACTGGAATTAACAAACGTCCGCAGAACACCACATTCCACGGAGAAGAAGCATAAGCAATGCAACTTCCAGGCGTTGGTCCTGGTGTCCATAGGACTCTCAACCCTGATTTTGTAATCAGCTCATCAGAAAAACTTGATATGTTTTTTATTTCAGGAAGCAAATAAGCCTCCTGTTCTTGAATAAAGACAGGCCAACCTAACTCTTTACTCAAAAGATTAATGTCACCATGAGAATTTCGACTAGTAAGAATAACCTCAGGGGAAGCCCCTCCAGCTAGTTTTTTCAGGTCTTTAATGACTTCTGATGTAACTTCGGGGCAATCAATAAGGACAGGTACTGGATGAGAATGCAACCACCAAGAAACAACCCCCTTTGAATCTTTTTTAGGTGGGAAGGCCCAAATTCCATTTCTAATTTGCTTAACGGAACTAACAAAATCTTCTGAAGAAAATGTGGACATGAACTTGCTAAAAACAACTAAGCGATTAGGTTGGAATTGTTGCCTGCTGTCTATTAAAACAAAAATCCAGTGAGCAATACTAATCTTGGCACTGCTTGGCCTTTAGGAAGCACAATAACTAAAAGAGGAGTCAATTTCTCAGTTGCAGCTCCAAACGCAAGTTACTTAGAACTACTTTTATTTGAAAATGAAAATGATAACAATCCTCAAGAAACTATAAAACTTACAAAAAGCTATAAGTCTGGCGATTACTGGCATATTGAAATTGAAGGTCTAACGGCAGGTTGTAATTATGCATATAGAGTTTTTAATAAAGAAAATACTGGTAGCAAAAACAATTCCGTTGGAAGAATATTATTAGACCCATGCGCAAGAGAAATTTCAGGCTGGAGCAAATTCAACCGTGAATTATCAAAAGAACCTACTAATGAATTAAATTCGTTTCTAAAAGGTGTTGTATGTGAAAGAGATAAATTCGATTTACAAACTCATCCTCGCCCAAGGCATCTCTGGCAAAAAACAATTATATATGAATTACATGTTGGAGGTTTTACAAGTAGTGATTCATCAGCTATATCAAATGATCATCAAGGTACTTTTCTTGGATTAGTTGAAAAGATTCCATATTTAAAAGAAATAGGTATTACAACAATAGAATTACTTCCTGTATTTGCTTTTGACAAATCAGATGCACCATTAGGCCTAGAAAACTACTGGGGTTATAGTCCTTTAAATTGGTTCACTCCTCATAAAGATTTTATATCTAAAAGCTCAACAATGACTGCTAGAGATCAATTTAGAAAACTTGTCTCTACATGCCATGACAATGGAATTGAAGTGATTTTAGACGTTGTTTACAATCACACAACAGAAGGTAATCAAGATGGTCCTGTAATCAGTTGGAAGGGTTTTGGAGAGGATATTTATTATCATAAAAATAAACAAGAAGAATTCTTAGATGTAACTGGATGCGGCAATACAATCGCTGCAAATCAACCTATTGTTAGGCAAGTAATTCTTGAATCAATTAAATGTTGGTCAATTGAATTAGGTGTTGATGGATTTCGTTTTGATTTAGGAATTGCCTTAAGCAGAGGTAAAGATTTAGCTCCACTGGAATCTCCTCCAATATTCGAAGAGATTGAATCTGATCCTTTGTTAAGTGATTTAAAACTTATTAGTGAACCTTGGGATTGTGGTGGATTGTATCGTTTAGCTGATTTCCCCGCAAAACGCATAGCCACATGGAATGGTCATTTTAGAGATGATCTTAGAAAGTTCTGGAAAGGAGATAAAAATAGCACTTGGTCTTTAAAAGATCGTCTTATGGCTAGTCCGTCAATTTACAAAAACAATATTTCTTCTGTTAAAAACTCACTAAATTTTATAACTTCTCATGATGGTTTTACATTGATAGATCTAGTTAGTTTTAATAAAAAGCACAACCTGTCTAATGGAGAAAGTAACAGAGATGGTGAAAATAATAATAATAGTTGGAACCATGGGATTGAAGGGCCAACTACAAATAAAGACTTAACTGACATTAGAAAAAGACAGCAAAGAAATCTTTTATCAGGATTACTTTTATCACCTGGCATCCCAATGCTTCTAATGGGAGATGAAGTAGGCCGAAGTCAAGGAGGCAATAATAATGCTTGGTGTCAAAACAGCTCTATTGGGTGGATGATATGGGACAAAAATCAATGTGATAATGAATTAAAACTATTCGTCCAACAACTTATAAAAATCAGAAAAAATTTAGGAGCTTTTTTCAGTCCAGAAAAAAACCTAGTATCAAAATATTCATCAAATGATTTTGACAATAAGTTTTGGGTTCAATGGCATGGTGTAAAACTTAACTCACCAGATTGGAGTAGCTGGTCTCACACAATTAGTTATAGCGTTAATGAAGCTAATCAAGGCTCTGTTTTATGGCTTGGTTTAAATGCTTATGACCAATCAATGAAATTTCAATTACCTAAATCAACATCAACTTGGATGAAAGTAATTGATACAACTAAACTTTTTTCAACAGATCTTAAAGGAAAAGAAATTACTGACCAAAATGAGATTCAAGTAGAAAGTCGAAGTCTTGTTTTAGTATTATCCAAAGATTATTGCGAGTTCCTAATCTAAATCAACTGAAAACCAAAATAAGCGGGCGGCGGGAATCGAACCCGCATCATCAGCTTGGAAGGCTGAGGTTTTACCACTAAACTACGCCCGCACTAAAACCAAAAGACAATCAGTCCTAATTAGGATCTAATTTTCTCTTAGCACTTCTCCATTATTACCTTGTGCAGCCCCTTTTAACGAGAAAAAGAAAAAATAAGGCCTTTAGGAAGGATTCTCGAAGGAGGCTTATGCTTTCTTATGGCCTAGGAGATGCTGGAACTGGTCTTGCAGCAACACAACTTGGTATATACCTTTTCCCTTTCTTTACATGTGCAGCTGGCCTGCCTGCATTCATTGCAGGCTCTTTACTAATGGTAATAAAAGTATGGGACGCTATAAACGACCCTTTAATTGGATGGCTAAGCGACCATACAAAATCTAAATGGGGGCCAAGACTCCCTTGGATGACTGCTGCTGCTGCACCACTAGGGATAAGCCTTTCAGCTGTTTGGTGGGTACCGCCAGGTGATTTAAATACAAAAACAATCTATTACATAATAGTTACCATACTTTTAATGACGGCATACACCAGTGTCAACCTACCATTTGCTGCTTTATCTACAGAAATAACTGAGGAAACATCTATAAGAACTCGACTAAACGCAGCAAGATTTACAGGCTCCATTCTTGCTGGTCTAAGCGGGTTGATTGTTGCAGCGGGACTTATTTCTTCTGGTCATGATGGTTATCTTCTTATGGGAAGAATCACTGGAGGCATTGCAACAATTACCACATTGATTTCTTGCTGGGGACTTGCTCCTTTTGCAAAAAAAGCAAGACGACCTACTGGAAGAACAGAACCTATAGATATACAAATAAAGAGAATTTTAAAAAATAAAATTTTCCATAAAATTATTTACCTTTATCTACTTCTTTGGTGTGGGTTGCAGTTAATGCAAACTGTTTCATTAATATACTTACAACAAGTGATGAAAGTTTCAAGTGGACTTTCTGCTTGGATACTAATACCTTTCCAAATTAGTGCTTTAGTTGGTCTACAATTTTGGAGTATTTATTCAAATAGATTTGGAAGAATAAAAGCACTTTTAAAAGGCGGTTCTATTTGGATTTCAGCCTGCATAATTACTATTTTCATCCCTCCAATTTATCAAGGTGTCTCTATCAATAATCTTTTCTCACTTAATTCCATGGATTTTATAAAAATGACAATCTTATTAGTAACAATTTTACTGGTAGGTTTTGGAGCCTCAACAGCTTATTTAATTCCTTGGTCTTTATTACCAGATGCTATAGATGCAGATCCTGACAAATCAGCAGGTGTTTATACAGCTTGGATGGTTTTTATTCAGAAAATTGGTATAGGTCTAAGTGTATTCCTTCTTGGCTTACTACTTACATTTGCTGGTTACCAATCTTCTACAGAATGTATTTCTATTTCAAATGCGCTTGATCAACCTGATAGTGCTTTAACTACTATTCGATTATGTATGGGTCTAATACCTTCATTACTTGTAGCTAGTGGACTGTTAATAATGAGAGGCTGGCGTTCTAATCATCATGAAGATAAGGCTATGAACTTATGAAATCGCCACGTTGGTTTAAAAGACTCCTAAGCAGCATGGTGATAGGTGGTCAAGCAATTGCATCTATAACGAAGGGCCATTTCAATAAATCAGATTTAACAGATCAGCTTATGGAAGCTGGTCCAGCAAGTTTTCTAATAGTTCTAATAACAGGAGTCTCAGCAGGTACCGTTTTTAATATTCAAGTGGCTGCGGAGTTGAGCCGTCAAGGGCTTGGATCAGAAGTTGGTGGTCTTCTTGCAATTGGCCTAGCAAGAGAAATAGCGCCATTACTTACAGCAACACTTCTCACAGGTAAAGTGGCTACCGCCTATGCAGCACAGTTAGGAACTATGAAAGTTACTGAACAAATAGATGCCATTACAATGCTCAAGGCTGATCCAGTGGAATACCTTGTTGTTCCTAGATTAATCGCAATGGTTGTTATGGCTCCTTTGCAATGCCTTTTGTTTTACGCAGTGGCTTTGTGGAGCGGTCAAATTAGCAGCACTATTTTTTATAGTATTCCTGCTGATGTATTTTGGAACTCCGTTAAATCATGGATGGATGGTTCTACAGACCTTCCGTTTATGTTGATCAAATCAATTGTATTTGGACTTCAAATTGCTGTAATAGCTTGTGGCTGGGGACTAACTACTCGAGGAGGTGCTAAAGAAGTTGGCACAAGTACAACTGGAGCAGTTGTAATGACCTTGTTAACTGTTTCTCTTATGGATGTCGTTTTAACTAAAATACTATTTGGCTAAAGTAATCATGAATTCTTTAACTTTAATGGATAACTCTGAAGAAACAGTTCTCAATCCTATGCACAGGTTGCCAATCCTAATTGCATTATTGGGAATAGCTATATCATTAATACCAGTGCCAGCTTATATAGGAATTTCCATATCTGTTTTTGGTATATTTTTATTAATTCAGTCTTTTACACTCAGGGTGAAATTCACCTCAGAAGATTTTATTGTTTTGCAATTAGGCAAAGAGATAAGACGCTTCCCATTTAAAAATTGGATTTCATGGAAAATATTTGCCCCTCAATTGCCAGGTATTCTTTACTTCAGAGAGACAGCAAGCCCTCATCTTTTGCCAATTTTATTTGATATTGATATGTTAAAAAATCAATTAGAATTAAGAGTAGGATCTCTGCAAATAAAACCAAACAACAATAGCAAATAAAAGTCTAATCATTTCCAATACATCTATTAATGACTGAATCAGATCTCCCGAAAAATACTGAATCAAAAACAAATCAAGATATTAATCCTAAAAAGGTTCTAGAAGAAACTGTCATCTCAGATAAAAGTAACCCTATTAAAGACCTGAATGGCAAGCATGAGTTACTTTTAGAAAAAGATGAAAATGAAAACGATTTTTTTAATCTTGCATTAAAAGAGCTAAAGAAAAAGCGTATAGATCTAGAAAAAGAAATTAAAGATCTTGAAGAAAGAAAAATCAAAATAGAAAAAGAATTATCTTCATCCTTTGCAGGTGAATCTGACTCAATCGCTAGGAGAGTTAAAGGATTTCAAGATTATTTGACAGGTGCTCTACAAAATTTAAGCCATTCAGTAGAACAACTTGACCTCATTTCTCAGCCAGTCGTAGTAACACCCTCGCCTCTTGATAAAAACAACTCAAAAGAAGATACAAACAAGGCACAAGAAAAACATGAACCTACTCAAGCCATTTCAGATACATTCAAGCCAGATAGAGAATTCATTCTTCAACTATTAGGTCAATATTCTAATGGTCCTGACTATTACGCCGATCCTTGGAAATTTAGAAGAAGTCTAGATAATCAAGATGCAGAAATACTTGAAGATTGGTTCTTCAACATGGGTGGAAGAGGAGCTCAATCAAGTCGAGGTAATAGATCAAAAAATGTCCTTGTTTCTGCAGCCTTAATATCTATCTTGGGAGAATTATATGGAGATCGATTCCAGGCCTTGGTCTTAGCAAATCAACCAGAAAGACTTGGGGAATGGCGAAGAGGACTTCAAGATGCTTTAGGGCTTAATAGAGAAGATTTTGGCCCAAATAGTGGAATTGTTCTTTTTGAACGCCCTGAACCCCTCATTGAAAGAGCAGATAGATTAGAAGAAGTTAATGAAGTGCCATTGATTCTAATAGATGCTGCAGAGCAAAGTATTGATATACCAATCCTTCAATTTCCCATTTGGCTTGCTTTTGCAGCCACCCCTGACGAACTCTATCTAGAAGAAGATCTAATTTAATGACTTATCCAACATTTGCAATCAATCTATTATCTCTCTTTTTAAGTTATTTGCTTGGTTCTTTCCCAAGTGGATACCTTGCAGGAAAACTTATATCTAATATAGATCTCAGAGAAATGGGGTCTGGCTCGACAGGTGCAACAAATGTTTTAAGGCATGTTGGCAAAATTCCTGCTCTAATTGTTTTTCTTATAGATGTTGGCAAAGGTATTGCAGCTATTTCTATTGCTAGGGCGTTTCAATTAGATGAGATATGGCAAGTTGCTGCAGGGATTGCATCACTATCAGGACATATCTGGCCTATTTGGTTAAAAGGTAAAGGTGGGAAAGCAGTTGCTACTGGGTTAGGTGTATTTCTCGGCATTTCTTACCAAGTAGGACTCGGATCTCTTGCAATATTTCTTATAGTCTTATCAATTTCGAGAATAGTATCTTTAGCAAGTATATGTGCTGCTATAAGTTTGCCTCTTCTAATACATTTAACACTTCAAGGCAATACGTCTACCCCTTTTATACTTTTCAGCCTGATTGCAATGACATTAGTACTTTGGAGGCATAGAACAAATTTAATAAGGCTTAGAAAAGGCACGGAACCAAGAATTGGTAAGCAAAGCTAGTATTCAAGCAACTTAGAGCAAATCTGATTAAAAGAATTTTCAGGATTATCCGATTGAGTCACTTCCCTTCCTATCACTAATTTAGATGATCCTGCCTTCAGGGCTTCTAATGGAGTCAAGACTCTTTCTTGATCATTCAAGTCTATGCCAAGCGAACGAATACCTGGAGTAATTAATTGAAAAGGTTCCGGGATTTTTTTTCGTAAAGCTTTTACTTCCATAGGGGAGCAGATACATCCTCCAATTCCTGAAGAAAAAGCAAGCTTACCTAAAAGATTTACCCTATGAGTTAATGATTGATGAATATCTAGATCTTCCTCTAATTGTTTTGATTCCCAACTTGTTAAAACAGTAACTGCTAAAAGAGTTGGAGGAAGCAGACCAACTTCTCTAGCACCTTCAATCGCTAAAAGATTTGATTCCTTTAAAGCTTTTTTTCCTGCGCATGCATGTACAGTTATCAATTCAGCTCCTGTCTTAGCAGCCTGATAACAAGCCCTTCCCATGGTGCTTGGAATATCATGAAACTTAAGATCTAAAAATACTTTTTTCCCAAGCTGTCTTAATTTTGAGATCACCTCAGGTCCCAAAAGTGTAAACAATTCAAGTCCTACTTTTACCCAAACAAGGTCTGGTATTTTTTCTATCAAAGAAAATGTCTCAGATTCTGACATCCTGTCTAATGCAAGTATCAATTTTTCTTGGGGCTTCAATAAATCAATCATTTTTATTTAGGCTTAAAAAGTTTAAAGAGAAAGACGCCTAAATGTTTTTTTACCTAATTGCAAAATTTTACCTACAACTTCTTTTTTATCAGAAAATTCTAAATTGGGGTCCAAGATTTTCTTACCATCCAAACGAACGCCTCCCCCTTTGATTATTCGTCTTGCTTCGCTACTACTTTTAGACAGTCCAATAGCACTAATAAGATAAAAAGCTTTTACAGGGAAGTTTATATTAGATAAAGATAGTTCAGGAACATCTTCAACAGAGTTACTAAAACCAGACGTAATCTTCGAAGCATCTTTCTGAGCAATATTTGCTGAAATCATTCCATGAAATTGAGCCGTCACATTTAAAGCCATATATTTCTGAAGATCCCTTTCATTAGAAGGGAAGTCTGCTGGTTCGCAATCGGTTAGCAGAGTCAAGTATTCTTTCACTTGATCATCAGCAACCTTCTCTAGCTTTGAATACATTGATAGCGGGTCTTCTGAAATAGAGACTGTATTTCCAAGACTTTTGCTCATCTTTTGCACCCCATCTAAACCAACAAGAATTGGCATTAACAACCCAAACTGGGGAATCTGATCAAAGTGACGCTGGATATCTCTACCCATAGCAACATTAAACTTTTGATCTACTCCACCAAGCTCTACATCTGCCTTAACTGCAAAAGAATCATAGCCCTGAAAAATAGGGTATAAAAACTCATGCAAAGCTATAGGAATCCCTGACTCATATCGTTTTGCAAACTCATCTTTTGCAAGCATCTGTCCAACAGTTGACTTACTAAGAAGATCAATAATCTTTGCAATATCAAAATCTTCCAACCATTCGCTATTTCGTCTTATTTCTATTCTCCCTGTAGTTTCAAAATCAAGAAGAGATTTATCCTTAGATTTGCCATATCCTAGCTGTTCAAGATACGTTTTTGCATTCTCTTCTACTTCCTTAGAAGTTAGTTGCACCCTTGTTTTGCTTTTACCCGTGGGATCTCCGATCCTCGCAGTAAAATCACCTATGATAAGAACAGCTGTATGGCCTGCATCTTGAAAAGACCTCAATTTGCGAAAAAGTATGCTATGTCCCAAATGAATATCTGAACCAGTTGGATCAATTCCAAACTTCACTCTAAGCGAACTGTTTTCTTTAAGAGACTCAGAAAGTCTTAATCCAAAATTATTATCTTTATCTGAATCTGAAGAAGCTAACGGAAAGAGATCAGTTATCCCTCTTGAAAGCCAATCAGGCAAAGCCTTTAATTGCTCATCCATAAAAACTTCCTCTAGGGAAAAGATCGTTTATGTTCAAAATTAATAATCAAGACTGTTTCTGGTCCAATTCAGCTTTCATTCTATTCAAAGTTAAATTCATTTGATCAAACATTTGATCTGGAGTCATCCCAAATTGACCTAACTGAGTTTTCAATTGCTCAACTGTCATTTTTGCCTGAAAATCTTCTGAGAGTTCAAACCTTTTCATAAACACCTTATAGCGCTCCATCAAAGACTCCATTTTCTTGATAAACATTTTTTTTCCCTCTCGATCAAATTTTCCATAACCTCCACCCAACTGCATAAGGTTCTGATAATCAGTGAAAAGATTTTTCGCCTCTTCCTGCACAATTTCGGATTCAAAAAATGTCATATGCCTATAATTCAGTAGATAAAGTGCTTTTTTCGCAATTAGTTTAGTCTCATTAAATTTTGCGATTTAAATGAGGATCTAACCATTTACAAAAGCTTTTAGGTTCTCATGTTTAAATTATAATATTTTTTTGCATTAGAACTATGTAATGGAAGTAGTGATCACCAAACCATCTAAATAAAATGAACCTATCAAAAGGTCAAGGGGAATTATTTAATCAGGAAGATTATATTAATTATTCAAAATTAGAGCCGAATAGGCTTTTCTTTAAAAAAGATGAAATAGAGGCATGGCAGCTAAGAATTCATACATATCAGGCATTACATTTTAAAAACATCGCAGTAAGAGAACATCAGAAATCGATTTTTAACAACAATGAAATAAAGGAAGATTCGTTAATTCCTAACATTCTAGGACTTACACCTTTACCACTCAATTTTTGGCAATGGCCAAAAAGCCATCACCATGGCCCCGCAATATATCTAGTTATGGATAAAATTTCAAAATTGAACTCCCATATTCTTCTTTACATAGGAGAAACAGTTGCAGCAGAGAAAAGATGGAAAGGTGATCATGATTGTAAAAACTATCTACAGGAATATTCCCAAGCATGCCAAAGGGTAGGGGTAAAGACTCAATTGAGCATTCGTTTCTGGAAAGATGTGCCTAAAGAAACAAAAGGCAGAAGAGATTTTGAGCAGCAACTTATTAAAAAATGGCTTCCAGCTTTTAATAAAGAGACAAGAGGAAATTGGGATACACCTTTTACTAATGAAATTAAGCAATAAAAACAGTTAACATTAAAAAAAAGTCTATGTTTTAAATGAAAATCACTGTAACTCAGAAAAATCTTAGCGAGTGGTCTGGACAAGTTTTAGCTATTGGATTAGTAGAAGAAAATATTGAAAATCAACTCAAAAAACTAAATGGATTGTGTGATCTTGAGTCACTTTTTAATTATTTAAAATCGAAAGATTTTTCAGCAAAATCTGGAGAAATGGTAAAACTTGAGTTTTTGAATAGTTCCCCGGAAAAGATCATCTTAATTGGTCTTGGGAAATCAGAAGAGCTTTCAATAAATGATCTTAGAGAAGGTGCTTGTCTCGCCTCAAGATCAAGCATTGGATCGACAGGAAAAATTGGTGTCTTATTCCCTTGGCAAACATTTGAATTCGATATAGCAGCACAAGCAGTAGCTGAATCAATTAGGTTGTCGATCTTTAAGGATCTACGTTTTAGCAGCGACCCAAAACCTTCGAAATCCCCTCAAGAGCTTGATTTAATAGGAATTCCAGAAGATACAACCGACTTCATCTCAAACATAGATCCTATTTGCTCAGGTGTAGAGCTTGCTAGAAAACTTGTTGGAGCCCCTCCCAACGATCTAACTCCCAGCAAATTAGCAAGCACAGCTAAAGAAGTCGCAAAAAAATTTCAATTAGAGTGCAAGATTCTTGAACGCGCAGATTGCGAAAAACTTGGCATGGGTGCCTATTTGGCTGTTGATCAAGGCTCTGATCTTGAACCTAAATTCATCCATCTAATCTATAAACCTAAAACGAATATAAAACGTCGAATTGCAGTAATAGGGAAAGGCCTAACTTTCGATTCAGGAGGTTACAACTTAAAAGTTGGTGCATCTCAAATAGAGATGATGAAATACGACATGGGAGGCAGCGCTTCAATAATTGGAGCAGCGCGCGCAATTGGTGAAATTGCACCTATAGGGACAGAAATCCATTTCATCGTTGCATCATGTGAAAACATGGTCAACGGATCAGCTGTTCATCCTGGAGATATAGTTAAAGCCTCGAATGGTAAAACAATAGAAATCAACAACACAGATGCAGAAGGTAGATTAACTCTTGCAGACGCACTCGTATATGCTTGCAAACTTAAACCAGACTCAATAGTGGATTTAGCAACATTAACTGGTGCCTGTGTAATTGCACTTGGAGAAGAAATTGCTGGGCTATGGGTTAACGACGATGAACTAGCTCAGGAATTAGAACAAGCTTCTTCATTGTGTGGCGAAAAGCTTTGGCGTATGCCTCTACAAAAATCATATAAAAAAGGCCTAAAATCTATGCTCGCTGATATAAAAAATACTGGTCCTAGAGCAGGAGGTTCTATAACTGCAGCTCTATTCCTAACAGAATTTATAGAAAAAGGAATATCATGGGCTCATATCGATATCGCTGGAACATGTTGGACGGACAAAGATAGAGGCATAGATCCTGCTGGTGCAACTGGTTTTGGAGTAAGAACTCTTGTTAACTGGGCATGTAAAATAGGTATCTAAAATAATAGCGGAGATTCTAATACTTTAAAATAGTTATTATTTTATAAGTTATCAGAAAGTTTTTATAAAATCATCTCCAAACTTCTTTTAATCTTTTATCTCTTTTGCAAGAAGATCGATAGAAATTATATTTAAGTGAATTTCTTTCAGCAAAGTCTTGATGATAATCTTCTGCAATCCAGAATGTATTACTTGGTTTAATCTGAACAGCTATTTCATCTAAATTAATTAATAATTTAGATGAAATAGCTTTTAAACTTTTATTTGCTTCAACTTTCTGGAAATCATCCATAAAATAAATAACTGGTTTATAAGAGTCACCTCTATCGCAAAATTGGCCATTTGAATCAAACGGATCTATATTAATCCAGTAATTATTCAATAATTCTTTATAACTTATTTTAGAAGAATCATATGTCACTTTAACAGCTTCTTTATGCCCTTCATGATTGCGATAGGTGGGAAATTCAGCACTACCCCCTGTGTATCCACTTTTAACAGAAAAAACACCTGGCAAAGATTCCATGTCATGTTCTAAGCACCAAAAACAACCTCCTGCAAAAATAGCCTCTTCTGTTTCAGCATTAGCTTGTGGAACAAATGCAATTAAAAAGATAAAAGTTGTAACCAAGAATAAAGTTCTTAATCGATTAGAAAAATTCATTTTATTGATAAGTCTAGTATCTCATTTGCAGCTCTATATGTCACACCAGGATCTCCTAGATTTTCTCTAAGAGTTTGATAACCATCTAAAATTCTTTCTCTTTCTTTATTGTCTTCTATTAATGGCATGGCTATTTCTACAACTTTTTCAGCAGAAATTTCTTTTTGAACAAGTTCAGGAAGCAATCTTTTTTTTAACAAAAGGTTAACAGGTGATATATGATCAACTTTAAACTTAAGAACTTTCTTTGCTATAAATGCGGTGATTCTACTTACCTTATATACAACAATTTGAGGCACCATATGTATAGCCAACTCCATGTTAATTGTTCCTGATTTTGTAAGTGCAATTTCAGCAACTTTAAAAAGGGATGGTTTTAATTTATCGACGTTATTAGCAGAAAAAACTTTTCCTTTTACTCCAAAACGTATTAATGCTTTTTCAAGTATAAGTTGAAATTTCTCTTGAGCAGCTGGCAACAATACAAATAACTCTGGGTTCTTCTCTTGAATCAATGCAGCGGCTCCCAAAAGTGGCGGCAATAAATATCTTAACTCCTGAGTTCTTGAAGCAGGCAAAACCAATAAAAATTTCTTAGAAGGATCAACATCAAGTTGCTTGCAAGCTTCTTTACGATTAGGCATTTCCTTAAGATTATCTATCATAGGATGACCAACCCAAGAAACTTCTCCACCTCTAGACTGATAAAAATCAGCCTCTTGCTTAAAGATTGCCAAGATTTTATTTGTAAATCGAATCAAGTCAGTTGATCCACTTTCTCCTAATCTCCACGCCCATTCTTGAGGGGCAATGTAATAGATAATTGGCAAAGTTGGAATCAATTTTCTAGCCTTATTCCCAAGTCGAATATTTGGTCCCATGTAATCAATAAGAACCAATACATCAGGAGGAGAATTTTCTATCAGTTCATCAGCTATTGCTTGAAACCTTAATGTTGGAATTAAATAAGGCAATACTTCCCAAAAACCAATTGCTCCAATAGATGCAGTATTTGCAATTAATTCAGCCCCTGCCTCTTTCATTAATGGTCCTCCTAGGGCAATTATTTCCAATTGAATACCTCTTCTTTTCGACTCATTAAACAAGGCTTTTACTAAAAAACTTCCCTGCAAGTCACCTGATACTTCCCCAGTGCTTATAAGCAAACGCATGTTACCTACTTTCAGGATTTATAAATGGCATTGGTCCTCTTCTTCCATTCCCTATTGAAGCCTCAAGAAATGAACAAAGCTCTTTTGATGCTTTTAATAAAGTCTGCTCTTTTGCCAAGTCCAAACTTCTTTTAAAAACATGACCTGATCGAAAAATTAAATTCCAAATCTCATTTAATTGATTGAATTCTTGTGGGTTTTCATTTGCAAGGCCTCTTCTTCTAATCCCAACGCGATTTAAGCCTCTAATTCTGCCAGGGTGACCTTCGACCAAACAGTAAGGTGGGACATCTCTATCAACTCTTGTCATGCCTCCAACCATAGCCAAAGCACCTACATGAACAAACTGATGAATACCTAAAGAACCTCCTATAACTGCTTGATCTTCTATAACAACCTCACCAGCGACTTGAACGCTATTAGCAATAACAACCTCATTACCAATATCACAACCATGAGCGATATGTGTATAAGCCATTAATAAGCTTCTATCCCCAATCCGAGTTTGCTCTCCTTCATTAGTTGCTTTATTAACAGTTACGCACTCTCTGAAAACATTTTTTTCTCCGATAATAACTTCTGTAGGTGCACCTTGATATTTCAAATCTTGTGGCTCGAGTCCAATACAAGCACCTGGGAAAACCTTATTCAATGGCCCCATCCTAACTCTTCCATCAATAACAACATTTGGGCCAATAATAGTTTTAGCTCCTATTTCAACTTCTGGACCAATAAAAGAACCAGGGCCAACAACGACTCCTTCACTAAGTTTGGCCTTAGAGTCTACAACAGCTAAAGGGTGAACATCTATGCACATATCAATCATTAAATTAATCAACCAAGGAGAACATTAATTCTCCTGAGCAAGCCAAATTACCATCAACCTTTGCCTCCCCTTTAACTTTTCCAAATCGCTGCCTTTTTATACTTATTAGTTCACAATTAATAACCAGTTGATCACCAGGAACAACTGGGCGGCGAAATCTAACATTATCAATTCCTGCGAAAACAAAAAGGCCTTTAGGTAAATCAGGCATCTGTTTTACAATTAATCCTCCAACTTGTGCCATTGCCTCAACAATTAAAACACCTGGCATCAAAGGTCTGTCTGGAAAGTGGCCTTGAAAATGAGGCTCATTTAAGGTTACGTTTTTAATTCCTGTTGCAGTTTTACCTGCCTCATAGCTAGTCAAGCGATCAACCAAAGCAAATGGATAACGATGGGGTAATAGCCCCATTATTTCTTCACTAGTCAGAGAAACAGAACTCGAAGGAGGATTAGTCATGGCAGCATTATTTTAAAGAGCATACTTGCTTAACTGCTTTAGCAAATTGAGTATGAAGAGCATGAGATCCTCTGTAGACCAAAACCTGAGCTTTGGGCAACCCAATGAGTGCTAAATCTCCTATTAAATCAAGAAGCTTATGTCTAACAGGCTCATTTTCGAATCTCAATGGCGGATTAAGCCAAGAGTTTTCATCACAAACTAAAGAATTATTCAAATTACCGCCCTTAATAAGACCCTGAGAAATCAAGTGATCAATTTGATCTTTAAAGCCAAACGTTCTGGCAGGAGCAATTTCCTCAACAAAATTCTGAGGTGTTAATTCTAAAGAAAGCATTTGCTTTCCAATTACAGAGTAAGGAAAATCAATTATTCCAATTAAGCGAAATTTATCTGAAGGGATAGCACTTATCATACTCAATCCTTGATAAATAACTAAAGGTTCTTTAATTTCAAACTCAGTTTTTTGTGAAATGTTTAATCTATTTATTCCAGCTTGTTCAATTGCTTCTACCCATTCAATAGAAGATCCATCTAACAAAGGGATTTCGTTACCATTAACAAGGATATGAGCATGCGTTAAACCACATCCAATCAAAGCAGCTAAAAGATGTTCGACAGTTGAAAGTTTTTTTGTCCCTAATTCTAGAGTTGTGCATAGAGGACTATGCACAACTAAAGATGGATTAAGTTTTACAGGCGGTTGTGAGGATTCCTTCCAAGAAACATAGAAACCTTCCTTTAGAGAAGGAAGAAGCGTAACTTCAGTCTCTATCCCACTATGTAATCCAATCCCTTTTCGGGAAACAGCTTCCCTTAGAGTCCATGAATTCTCATAATCATCAGGCAACCATTCCAATCTAGAACTTCCAACCAAATCCAATGTTATATCTAACATCTCTTGTGAGTTCCTTACTTGCAACTTCTATTCTTAAAGGACCTACTGGAGTATTTACAGATAATCCGCTTCCCACTGAATAACCGGAGCCGTCCTTACCAAGAAGCTCACCTGGATTTCCTGGAACATCTTTTTGTGAATTAAAATCTGTACCTGCATCTACAAATAAGTTACCTGAAATCATTCGCCAGATTGGGACCCTATATTCGGCAGAAGCCTCACCATAATGTCTAGCCACTCCTAAATCACAAGATCGCCATCCTCTAATTGATTTAGGACCTCCTATACAAAATGCCTCATATGGAGGAAGCTCTCCAACAATTGATCCCGCCTTAAATTGAAATCCTATAGCTTGAGAGCAAGAATACTTTTCACCATCTTTAGGCCTGCAGCCTTTATGAATCTTAAGTAAATTCACTGGAATGAACTTTGAGAAACTTGCTCTAGCTCGATTAAATGTTGGCGAGTTATCCCCAACAGAAACATATTGTTCAGATTTAACTTGAGCTAAGTGACCAGAAGTTGGATTCCTTGAATCATTTAACTTGTTATAATTTACAGCTCCTTTAAAACCAATTAAAGTATTTTCTGATGCACAATTAAAAGCCACGCAAACAACCTTACTATTTTGTGCAGAACTATTTGAATAAGCAGTATTTAGGACTCCATAAGGTCTACTTTCAGCTGAATAGTCCAATGGTTTAATTTGCTGAAAATCCATTCCAAACAATATTGACCAAGGAGATTTTTTAAAAGGGTTACCTCTGTTTAGAGGTCTTGCGAAAGAAAATCTTCCTCCAGCTCTCTGTAGAAGAACTGAATCCCCTTTATAATCAAACCAACTGACATTTGAATCATCTGTCTTTGCTGCAAGAAGAGAAGTGTAAGGACCATTCGATTGAGTAGATCCAATGTCATAAACTAACGAAGAAGAGGTTGATCCAGGAGCGGAATAGTAATCCTGAACACCAACTATTTTGCCATTATCAGCACTTCTAAATTCTTGGGGCAATTCCCTGCTAATAAAGACAGAAGAACGAAAAGAGGTCTTATGTTTATCGCCTTTTATCCAAGGATCGCTTAAAGAAAAACTAATTAATGCGCCATATTCACCATAATTAAAATCTAGACCCGTAGACCAAGATCTTCCCATCAAGTTTTTTTCTTGTAGATTTACTGATCCAAAAACCCCTTGAGCTCCGCTATAACCAAGACCACCAGTTAATGTTCCAGTTTTTTGTTCAATAATTCCCAAAACTATTTTTACTTTGCCAGCCTCACCTGGTACTGGCTTCAATGTCACTTTAATATCGCTAAACAATCCTAGTCCATACAACCTCTTTATATCTTGTTCAAGGATCTTTCTATTAAATCTTGCTCCTGGCCTACTTAAAAGTTGCCTTGAAATAACCCAATCTTGTGTCTTACCTTTTACAGGTTTTCCATTATCGTTAATTGAATTTCCTTCGTCATTTATAAATACAAATTCAATATCAGAGATAGTACCTTCCTGAACATTTAATTGAACAATTCCGTCCGGCGTTATTCTATTAGGCCCAGAAATTCTTGCTAATGAATATCCTCTTTCTGAATACCAACCTTTTAATTTATTTATTCGTAAATTCAGGCTATTTAAATTAAGCGTTTTCCCAAAATCTGTTGAGAAAATATCTTTTATTGTTTTGTCAGTGAGAAGTGCGTTTTGAGGAACTATATCAACGCCTTTAAATACTGGATTAGGCTTAACCTTAACCACAAGCCTTACACCTAAAGCTGTATCTTCTGGTTCTATAGCTAATCCTGAAAACCAACCAGTAGCATAGAGTGCGTTTAAATCTCTTTTAAGTTCTAATCTGCTTACTCTTGCACCAGGCTTAATACTCATTGCATCGTAAGCTTCCGTCCTAAGCCGGCCCTCATCAGGGTGATTTTCAAGACCAGTAATAATAACTTCTGAAATAAAAACCAACTTTTCTTCAGTTTTATTTTCTTGCGTTCTTTCCTTCTTTTTTGAATCTGCAATTTCTATTTCATTGCCATCTTCTAACAATAATTTGTCAATGTCAATATTATTCCTTTGGATTTGAGAGCTAGCAGCACCTCCTATTAAAGGTAAGGTTAAAGCTAAGCAATATGAACCTTTAAGAAAAAGTTTCATAGGACTGAAGTTAGAAATTTCTGCCATGTATTTGCATAGGATATACCCTTGCTAGAAAAATTAATTAAGACTGTCTTTAAGAGAGAATTGGTTGGAGCTTTGAATTCTTCTTAGAACTTCAAGGTAACTATCCGTTAAACCTCCAAGATCTTTTCTAAAGCGATCCTTATCTAAAATCCTATCTTCTTGGTTTTCTATATTAAGATCCCAAATTCTACAGCTATCAGGGCTTATTTCATCAGAAACCAATAACTCTCCATTTTTATTGAAACCCACTTCTATTTTAAAATCTACCAGCAAAAGATCTATTTCTTGAAAAAAATCTTTTAAACAATTATTTACTCTTAAAGCTAGATTTTTTATTTCCATACGCTGACTCAAAGTTACTAAGTCTAATAAATCCAACCTTGCATCAGTCAAAAGAGGATCAGCTAAATCATCATCCTTATAATAAAAATCAACTAAAGGATGTGCCAGCTTTGATCCTGCTTTTATAGGAGTTTCTTTGCACAAAGAGCCACTAGCAACATTTCTGACAACAATTTCCAATGGAATTATTTCTACCTTCTGAACAAGCATCAAAGAATCTTCTCTAACAGCTAAAAAATGAGTTGGTATTCCATTTCTCTCTAATAATTTAAAAACCAACGCTGATATTTGGCAATTCAAACTACCTTTAGATTCCAAATGAGCATGTTTTTTAGAGTTGAAAGCAGTAATATCATTCTTAAAGAGAACAAGACATTCTTCTGGATGATCTGTTCCAAATACTTTTTTTGCTTTACCTTCATAAAGAAGGGGACCCTGAAAAGATGCCATTAAATTTAGTTTTTACTCAATTCAAACCTAGTTAGTTATATTTTAGACAACCAAGTAAGCTGATGGAAAAACATTTTTTCATGAGGTGATATTTCCTAAAAATAAATTAAAGACAACAATTTAAACCTTCAACAAATGACTTTTGAAATTGTGAGACATAAACAAACACCCGAACAAAATCTTCCCAAACTAGAAAAGGTCCTAGTAATAGGAAGAGGAGGGCGCGAGAATGCTCTGGCTTGGGCATTTTCTCAATTCAACGGGATTAAAAAAATTTATGTTGCTCCTGGGAATGGAGGAACAGCGAAGCAAAATTGTTGCCATTGCTTAAATATTGAAGAGTCAAATAGCTCGGCGATAATTAAAGCTTGCAAAGATTTAACTATTGACTTAGTAGTTATAGGAGGAGAAAAACCACTCGCTTCTGGATTAGCAGACAAGCTTAGGGATGCCAAATTAACTGTGTTTGGTCCAGGAGCAGACGGGGCTCAATTAGAAGCAAGTAAAAACTGGGCGAAAGAATTAATGGAAGAAGCAAGTATCCCTACAGCGCATTATTGGAAAGCAACTAGTGAAGAAGATGCTTTATCAATATTAAATACAGTCCGGAAACCATTAGTAGTTAAAGCGGATGGACTTGCCTCTGGCAAAGGAGTAACAGTATGTAATTCAATAGAAGAAACTAAATTAGCTATCCAAAAAGTTTTTACAGGAAAATTCGGAGAAGCTGGTTCTAAAATCATCCTAGAAGAGTGTCTTCAAGGTCCGGAAGTATCTATTTTTGCAATAAGTGATGGGAAAAGCATTGAAATAATGCCTCCTGCACAAGACCATAAAAGATTATTAGATGGTGATAAAGGACCAAATACTGGAGGGATGGGTGCCTACGCGCCTGCTAAAATAATTAATTCCGAAGAACTTAAAGAAATAAAAGAAAAAATACTTGACCCCACCCTAAAAGCTCTCATAAGAAGGAATATCGACTATCGAGGAGTCATTTATGCAGGGTTGATGCTGACCAAAGATGGTCCTAAAGTAATTGAATACAATTGTCGTTTTGGTGATCCAGAATGTCAAGCTTTAATGCCCTTAATGGATGCAAGCCTTGCTAGGGTCCTTCAATCTGCCGCTCTTGGTTCTTTAAATAGAGCCCCAAAACTATCGGTAAAACCACTGATAAGTGTATGTGTAATAGCATCTACCTCTGGTTACCCAGAAAAGCCCAAAACCGGGGATTTAATTTCTATTGATCTTGATCAAAACAATGATTTACCAGTTCAACTTTTTCATTCTGGTACTAAATTAAATGAACAAGGTAATTTAATTACCTCAGGTGGAAGAGTCTTATCTATTGTTGCCCAAGGAAATAATTACGAAGATGCATTCAAAACTGTTTATAAAGCTGTGAAACTGGTTAATTTCAACGGTATATTTTATCGTTACGACATTGGCTACCAAGTCAGAAGTGATGATTTAAATCATTAATGTCAAAGAATTTTATAGAACAAGCAGAGCAATCTGATCAGTCACAAGGATTCTCTACTGAAGAATCTAAGGCAACTGGTTTTAGTACTTTAATTGCACAGTGGTGGGATGAATTCAGCTTAAGAGCAAAGTTATTAGCGATTGCAACTTTGGTTGTTAGTTTTTTAATGACTGGCATTACTTTTTTTGCATTAAGTAGCATTGAAAGAGATTCAGGCATGAATGACACGAGATATGCAAGAGATCTTGGACTCCTTCTCTCCGGTAATGTCACAGAATTGGTAGCCAAAGGGCAGGAAAGAGAACTTTTCAATGTTGCTGAAAAGTTTTGGCGCTCAAGTAGAAATATAAGGTATATTTTTTTTACGGATCCTGAAGGCGAAGTCAAACTAGGTATACCAATAAGTGCTACTCCCAGTAAGGCTGAAAGCGAATTACAGTTAAAAAGGAAGCTACAACTTCCTCAAGAATTAAAAAGACGTCCTCAATTCCCTCTCATTCGACAACATCTAACTCCTCAAGGACAAGTTACAGATGTATTTGTTGCTCTTCTTTTTAAAGGTAAATATGTAGGTAATCTTGCACTAGGAGTAACGCCAAACAAAAAAGCTCTTGCCAGTGCTGCCTTAACCAGGGAAATAACAATCGCTGTATTTATATCAATCTGGATTCTTGTAATAATTGGAGCTGTTTTTAATGCTTTAACTATTACTAGACCCATACGAGAACTTGTTAGCGGTGTAAGACAAATAGCAAAAGGTAATTTTAAATCCAGAATCATTCTTCCTATGAGCGGTGAGCTTGGAGAACTTTTAAATGGGTTTAACAATATGGCATCTCAACTTGAAGAATATGATGCATCAAATATAGAAGAGCTTAAATCTGCTCAGGCTAAACAACAATCATTAATTGCAACCATGGCTGATGGTGCAATCTTATTAGATGAAAATGGCAAAATTGTTTTAGTTAATCCTACTGCAAGAAGATTATTTAGATGGGAGGGAAGAAACTTAGAATCTCAGTATCTAATTGATGAAATTCCCGAAACAATAGCTAATGATATACACCCACATATAACTTCCGTATTAAACAATGTATGCGATAGTGATGAACTAAGGTGTAGTACTGGTGAGTCATCAAGGACACTTAGGATTGTTTTACAATCAGTAAGGGACTCTAGTGGCTCCAAACTAAAAGGTATTGCTATAACTATCCAAGATTTAACTAGGGAAGTTGAACTGAATGCAGCGCAGAGACGTTTTATAAGTAACGTTTCTCATGAATTAAGAACACCACTGTTTAATATAAAAAGTTATATTGAGACATTATATGATCTTGACGATAAGCTGGAGCACAAAGAGAAAATGGAATTTTTAGAAGTAGCAAATTCAGAGACAGATAGGCTTACAAGGCTAGTAAATGATGTTCTTGATTTATCTAAACTGGAAACGGCACAAAATGTAGATTTTAAAGAAATTAATATATTGCCAGCAATTGAGCAAACTATTAGGAATTATAGGCTAAATGCACAAGATAAGAATGTTGAAATAATTCAAGATATAGAGGATAATATGCAATTAACACTTGGAAACTGGGATTTAATTTTACAAGTACTAGACAACCTAATTGGCAATGCACTTAAATTTAGCCAATCTGGAGGTAAGATTAAAATTCGCGCCTATACATGGCCTGATATATGTGTTAACTCTTCTTCAGATAAAAACGAAGATGCACCTTCTTGCGAACTAATCTCGCCTCTCCCTAGAATAAGAATTGAAATAAGTGATACAGGATGTGGAATATCAGAAGAAGGACAAGCAAAGATTTTTGAACGATTCTATAGAGTAGAAAATTCGGTTCATACGGAGGTAGGTACAGGTCTAGGTTTATCTATAGTTAGAGAAATTGTAGAAAAGCATGGAAGTAAAATAAGACTTGTAAGTCTTCCTGATATTGGAACAACCTTTTGGTTTGATTTACCACTTGCTATAAATGATGCAGATGAGCTCTTAATTGAATCCACTCGAGTACGTAGACAATTAGAACTAGAGTTAGAGAATGAACTAGGCTAGCTTTTATTTTTTATCTTTTAAATCAATACTTTGAAATACCCCTGGAATATTCTCATCAGAATTTATACGATGTGGGGCTCCGCTGAAAATCTGCTCAAAATTAGTAAACGAGTCTTTTATTTCTGGACCTTCTGCAGTAATTATAAACTCTCTAATTCTCTTATCATGCCATGAGCCTCTCATCTTAAATACATTTACAGCCCTGGCCATTTCACCTCTTATCTCCACATATTGAAGCAATAGGATGGTATCTGTAATTGTAGATATATGTGAATCTGTTATCGAATGACTACCCATAAACTCTTCAGCAGTATTAGTAAAAAATCCTGCTATTTCTTCTTGCTTAGCATAACCAGTGACACCTATAACAAATTGTCTAAATGCATTTAGGCTTACACCACGAGCCAATGCAGAAAGAGAGTCAATTGCCATTCTAGATGGTTGGAACTCGGTAATCTGAGTCTTAATTATTTGCAAATGGTCTTCTAATCCTGTTGATTCAGGATATGCACAAATAATTTTTAATAATCCGTCCGCCTCCATTTTTTCAAAATCAATTCCCCAGCTTGTAGCATTTCTAAGTAGCTGTGCCCTTGATTCTTCATATGCGAAGAGAATGGCTTTCTCATGATTGATATATGCATCCTCAATAAACTTAGAAACCAGCATTGTCTTACCTGTACCAGTTGCTCCAGTAGCTAAAATTATTGAATCTTGGAAGTAGCCACCGCCACACATTTCATCTAAATCACTAACACCAGAGCTAATTCGAATATTCGACGAGCGTTGAGTCAATCTCATTGCACCCAAAGGAAATACACTGATTCCTTGAGCACCCATAGTAAATGGGAACTCGCCTTTCATATGAGTAGTTCCTCTCAACTTTAAAACCTCAACAGTTCGCCTTCTTTTCTCAGACTCAAGGACATTTCTTAAAATAACAACATTATCTGAAACGAATTCTTCAACTCCATATCTTGCTATAGGTCCATATTCATCATTTCTCTCAGTAGTCATAACAGTAGTTACACCTATTTCTTTAAGTCTTGCAATCAAACGAAAAATCTCTCTCCTTACGACATGAACAGCATCGTATTGCTGAAAAACAGCAGTCATAGAATCAATAGCTACTCTTTTTGCTTTATACTTATTAATTGCATAACTAATTCTTTCTATTAAACCAGACAAATCAAAATTACCTGCTACATCTTGTCCATCAGGATCAGGAGAGGCATCTAACAAGAACAACTTATTTTGATCAATTAATTCTTGAAGATCCCAACCAAAACTTGCTGCATTTCTAATTATATCCAAGGGGGATTCTTCAAAGGTTACAAAAATTCCTGGTTCATCAAAATGACAAATTCCATGGTGTAAATACTGGAGAGAAAAAACTGTTTTCCCTGTCCCTGAAGTTCCACTAACCAATGTACTTCTTGCTGTAGGCAACCCCCCTTGGCAAACATCATCAAACCCTTCTATACCTGTTGGTAGTTTTTGAACTTGCATGCGAGGAATAGGGGTAATGTTTGAAGAAGGCATAAAACCCTTGGTCAGAATTTAAACTTAATTAAAAAATCGCTATCTGAGATTAATTTCATATTGAGATTTAAGATTTGTCCTCATCTAAAGACGAATTTTTAAAAGAGGAAGAAAGAAAATCTCCTTCTGATAATTCTTCAAAAAGCAAATCCAAGCCGATAAGAACTCTTTCTCTATCTGACAAATCGCCAATTATCCTCCTCACAGGAGGTGGCAAAATCTTTGCTAGCGTTGGAGTAGCAAGAATTTTGTCCTCTTCAGCAAGTTGAGGACTTTTTAATACGTCAATAACCTTCAAAGCGTAAACACCCTTGAAATCTGTTTTCAATATTTCTCTAAGAGTATTCAATGCTCTCATTGAATTAGGGGTATTACCGGCCACATAGAGCTTGAGTATGTATGTTTTTCTAGGACTCATTTTTCAAATGCTAATAAAAAAAGTCTAAATACTTATATAGATCTTGACGAAGTTAGCCTCTAAGAGTGAAGATGTAATCTTATATTTAGATTGTGAATCAGGCCTAATAGGATTCATTATGGTCTCTAATTTTATTTAAGAAACCCTAATACGGCCAGCCTGATCATGTCCTTGAATTAAATGACTTCAAATAAAGCAAAAGCCTCCAAAGAGTCTGCAAAGGGTGAAATGACCTATGCAATCGTTGAAGCATCAGGCACTCAATGCTGGCTTGAACCTAATCGTTATTATGACTTGGATCGCATAAAAGCCAACGTAGACGATACGATTACTATTGACAAAGTGCTTTTATTGAACGATGAAAAAGGCTTATCAATAGGAAAGCCTTATATAAAAGGAGCAAGTGTTCAGCTAAAAGTTTTAGCTCATAAAAGGGGACCAAAAATCATTGTTTACAAAATGCGTCCTAAAAAGAAAACACGTACGAAAAATGGACATAGACAAGAACTAACAAGAGTAATGGTTACATCAATATCTAATGGTTCAAAGCAAAAGAAAGCAACTACTGCTGACAAAACAAAAGCTAAAAAAGTCTCTCCTGACAAATAACTAGTAAACTAGAAACTATTACAGAGTAAACTGTCTTTCAAAATCATTAAAATCGTTTTTAACTTCAATGGCTCATAAAAAAGGAACTGGTTCTACTAGAAATGGTAGAGATTCAAACTCAAAGAGACTTGGTGTAAAAGCTTATGGGGGGGAGCAAGTAAGTGCTGGATCTATTCTCATAAGACAGCGCGGAACTTCTGTTTTACCTGGTGTGAATGTTGGCAGAGGGAAAGATGACACATTATTTGCTCTTACCGATGGAATAGTAAATTTTGAAACTATCAAGAGAAGTCTTAGGACTAGAAAAAGAATAAGTGTAGCTTCAACAAATTAAAAGATTATACAATTTGTTTATAAGCTCTTGCTGTAATTAATAGAGGATGAAATATCTCAATAAAGTTTTTTTGAAGAGTTAAAAAGAAATTTTCAACCAAATCTTTTTCATCAAAATGAAATGGATACTCTCCATTATAGCCTTTAAAAAAATACCAATTCATTATTGCTATAGAATTTTTTGACATTCTTTTTTTAAACTCTAATAATTGAGAAGATGGATTGGGTAAATGTTCTAAAACATCTAGACATATAACCGTATCAAACTCTATATGTTCAATACTTTCTAGACTTTTATGAACTGATATTAATTTGCTCAATCCGAGTTTCTTAGCTCTATCGATCACAAATGCTCGATTATATGGGTTGATGTCAACAAAGTAAACATGCTCAACTTTTGACAATGCTGCTGCTGCAATTGAATGGGTGCCTATTCCTCCCCCAAAATCTAAAACCTTCCCAGAAGCAAACATGTCTGCAAGACGAATAGTATCAGCAATGTAATCAGCACTACCTATATGCCATGAAGCAAGATCAAAAAGATGCGTATTCCCAACTTCTTCCATATAGAAATCTTTGACATTATCAGCCTCTAAAGCACCTGGATGCAATGAAGACATGTTTTTCTTTCCACTAGATAGCAAACCATCAATTTCATTCATATCCACATTTAGATATGAAGACAAATGTTCCTTTAGATTAAAACCTGTTTTGAGGAAATCCTCTATGACTTGATCATGCATTCTTAGTTATTCTTAGAAAGATTCTCTAGACAAACTTAATTCTTTTTTTTATCAAATTTAAAAATAACCTCAAACCCATAACCAAAGAAGATTCTGTGAACGATATTAATTTTGGCTTTTTAGTAATAGACAAGCCCACTGGTTTGACTTCTCATGATTGTGTTAACAGACTTAGAAAACTCTACAAGATAAAAAAAATTGGTCATGGAGGCACTCTTGACCCATCAGTTACGGGAGTTCTTCCAATTGCCATAGGAAAAGCAACAAAGCTTTTATCATTTCTTCCAACTTCAAAAAAATATGAAGGGACTATTCAACTCGGAATAATTACTAATACTGATGATTTGGAAGGAGAAATTATTAACAAGCAATCAATACCAAATATTGAAGAAAAAATAATAAATGAATGTATTAATAGTTTTAAAGGTGAGATCAAACAACGCCCTCCAAGCTTTTCAAGCGTTCACATTAATGGTGAGCGTGCTTATAAGAAAGCAAGAAGAGGTGAACAATTTGATTTACCTACAAAGCAAATAACAATTCACAAAATTGAGCTTTTACAATGGAACAAAATGAAAGGCACAATAAAACTTAAAATACATTGTTCATCAGGAACTTATATAAGATCCCTTGCTAGAGATATAGGAAATAAATTAGGGTGTGGAGGTTCGTTATCAAAGTTACGAAGGATAGAAGCATTAGGTTTCAAAATCAATGAAAGCATAAGCCTAGAAGACTTTGAGAATAGTTTTCCTTATATAAAATCCACTATAATTAATCCACTTAAAGTACTAAATTATTTACCTAAAGTTCAATTAACATTAGAAGAAGAAATGTCATTCTGGAGTACAGGAAGGCCCTTCATTATTTCTCAAGAAAGAGTTTTATTAGAAGAATATATTACAAATAAAAAGTTCGGCTCTGGTACTGATTTTATTCTAGTTATTAATATTAACCATAGATTAGTTGGAATAGGAAAGCTTGAACATGAATCTTACAAGATTTATCCAAAAATCGTCTTCAATGCAAAAGGTTAAACCTATTAATATTACTAAAGCTTGGTAATTCTTGCCCCTTTATAAAAGTGACTCAGAATTTTTCTAAAAGTGGCACCTCTTTCGGCTAAACCTTTAGCTCCCCATTGACTCATACCCACTCCATGGCCAGATCCAGATCCTTGAACCAACAAAAAATCATTTTCTGGCAAAGGGGGCAATTCATTGAGCTGATCAACTTCAATAGTATCTCTGGAAACTTTTCTCCTTCTACTATTTATAGTTTTAGTACTCTTAATAAAATCAAAAAATCTATTTCTCTTTCCCTCTAAATGAAAGGGCTTGGAAACTATTTTAAAGCTAATTAAAGTACTTTTTAATTCAAAAATATTTCTAAGTTCTTTTCCAGATAAAAACAGATTTCCTTTAGGCCCATAAATTTTAACTTTTTTAATTCTATTAGTATCTGTCTTTTCAAGAATTCTAATTGCATTAACTCCTCCTATGCGAGGAAATATATGTTCAAGTGATTTACTGGGTATCTTTTTTTTCCAGTAGTAATGGGGGCTATTTTGATCATAATCTTTAACACTAACTAAATATGGATTATATCTACCCCAAACAAATTTACTATCTTCAGTCTTGCCACCAGAACTACTATGAAAAACAGCATCTATTAATTTTCCATTATGTAATAAGACTAAGTTTCTTGTAGCAGCAACAGCTCTACGAGTTCTATTAGTTTCTGATTCCATTCCCAAGTAAACTTGGCTAGAGACATTTGAATCGAGATCATAATAATCATTACCTTTCATTTGATTCAATGCATATGTTCGAGCAGCTACAGCTTGTGCTTTTAATGCTTCCATAGGCCAATCTTTTGGCATTTCACTTCCAACAACACTTTTAAGATATTTATTTAGACTTAAATGGTTAATTACAAGTAACCTATTTCCTTTATTTATTAACCGCATTTCACCTGAATATCGACGCTTATTTAACCAGATACCTCTAGGATCCCTAGTCCTAATTATTATTTGACTTTTATTTTTAAGATTGGCCCATTTGTACGGTTCTGTTTTCATAGAAAATTTGATTTGTCCTTTTTCAAGTTTAAATTTTAAGTTCCGCCTAGATACCCATCCAGGACCAAGGCCTTTAACTAGAAAAGTTTTTTCTTTATCTGCTTTAAAAGATATATCTTTTGACTCAAATACTAAAACACGCAGTTTCTTTTCTGATGCCTCAAAACTTTCACTAGTTGATAGTGCAACAATACAAACAAATATAGATAAAACTCTAAATGGAACGTTTAACAAAAATAAATCTCTAATTATTTCCCTAGTCTAAGAATCTAATTTTAGTACAAGACAACTTTAAGAAAAATCACCAGAATCTAAAATATAATTTTTTATTTTAAAGACTCTAAGCTTTGCAGATTACATTCCTAGGAACAAGTTCTGGTGTACCTACACGAAGCAGAAATGTGTCTTCATTGGCATTAAGACTGCCTCAACGTTCAGAACTATGGCTATTTGACTGCGGAGAAGGAACACAGCATCAATTACTTCGAAGCGATCTTCGAACGTCACAACTAAAAAAAATATTTATTACTCATATGCATGGTGATCATATTTATGGACTTCCAGGATTATTAGCAAGCTTAGGATTATCAGGGAATAGCCTTGGAGTAGAACTTTATGGTCCTAAACCTCTAAGAAATTATTTAGATGGAATTTTAAGAAGTAGTTCAACAAGGCTTTCCTATTCAATTAAAATAAATTCTGTAGAGCAAGATGAATTAATTAAAAAAGTAATTTTTGAAGATGATGATTTTCTTGTTACTTGCACTCCTTTAATTCATAGAATTCCTGCATATGCGTTCAGAGTAGACCAAAAGCCAAGGCCTGGAAGATTCAATATAGAGAAAGCAAGGGCCTTAGAAATCCCTCCAGGGCCGATATATTCCCAATTGCAAAAAGAGGAAATTGTGGAATTAGAAGATGGGAGGATTTTTAATGGCAAGGATTTTTGCGGACCAAAACGACCTGGATTAAGCCTTGTTTACTGCACTGACACAATTTTTGCCGAATCCGCCATAAATCTCGCTAAGGGAGCAGATTTGCTAATTCACGAGGCCACTTTTTCACATGAAGACTCTGGATTAGCCTTTCAAAGACAACATTCAACTTCCACAATGGCAGCTCAAGTGGCCGCAGAAGCAAAGGTTGGTCAACTTATTCTGACCCATCTGAGCCCTAGATACGCTCCTGGAAATCGGATTTCTCCAAAAGATCTTTTATATGAAGCAAGAGCTATTTTTCCTAATACATTGCTAGCAAAGGATTTCCTTCAAATCGAAGTGCAAAAGCATGCAACAGTTCGTGATACGAAAGCGCATGAAACCCACATCATGAAAGAATAGGTGCGTTCGGTTGTTTCCGTAAGTCTTTGGTGTCCTCAATGGCCTCTATTATTTCATCTCTGAAAAGATCCCTTTCAAAATTACTGATCTTATTACCAGTAATTCTTGGCCTAACTATTAGTCCTTTTGCAGCAAATGCTTTATATCCAAGCGATCCATCCTCTGTGAACGGACTAGATACTAGTCTTCACGGACAAAACCTACAGAATACTGAATATGTCAAATATGACCTTTCAGGAAGAGATCTTGGTGATGCAGATCTGAGTGGTTCATATTTCAGCGTCTCAAATCTTAAGAATGCAGACCTTAGTGGAGCAAACATGCAAAACGTTATTGCATATGCAACTAGGTTTGACAATGCTGATCTAACAAATGCAAATTTCAGTGGTGCTGATCTTTTGAAAAGTTATTTCAATGGCGCAACCATTGAAGGAACTGATTTTACTAATGCAGTACTTGATTTAGCTCAAGTAAAGTCATTATGTGAAAGAGCTACTGGAAAAACTGCAGACAGCCTCCAATGTGACGGACTAAATCAATCTTATGTTCCTGCCTCTGGAGAGCAAAATAAGTTTAATCCTGGAATTAATTAAGCTGAAAGAAAAATCACCAATAAAAAAGGGGGCTTTAAGCCCCCTTTTTTATTGGTCTACAAAGTTAATTATCTAAGGGGCTGTTATGTAATAAAAAGCTGCTGCTGCAGCGCCAATTGCAAACATGGGAGCACCTACCAAGAGATGTGCTCCTCCAAAACCTACGCCTTTAGAACGTACGATGTAATAAGCAACACCAGCAGCACCTGCTGCCAAAGGAATAGCTGCATGCAAAATAGAAGCAACAGCGTGATAATCGAAGTTCATTCTTAAATTTGAGCTTATACAAAAGAGTATCTCAGCAAATTGTTGTCCAAAGAAGCGAAAAGGCTCATGCTGCTTTATATCTTCATCTTCATTTATTTTTCTGCAGCCAATTAAAAGCAAAAATCCCTTGAATATCCTTTATTTAAAAAAAATCTACGCGCCTATAAAATCAATCAATCGAGATGAATTTTAGGATATATATTAGTTGCCTCCTTTGATCTTGGATGTTTGCTATACCACCACTCCTGCATATGAGGCTTAAACCTATTTGAGAAAAAAGTCATAGTAGTTTTTATTGACCTTGAACCAGGCTGAAGAATATCGACTGAATAGGAAGGACATCGTCGTGCAGCAATATCAGGAACAAAGCGACTACCAATGCGCCTCCAGCTAGGCTCCTTACTTCGCCAAGCCAAACGTGAACAAGGCCACGGCAATTCTTCTCGATCAAATAGTCTGCAACATGGCCCAATTACACGATAGCTAAAATGTCCTCCTTCACTAGTATGTACACTTCCATGTTCCTTTAGCATTTCTTTCCCCGATAAATAAGGATGATTGGTTTGCCAGAAAATTAATTAGACTAACAAAAAAATCAGTCACTCATAGAGAGTGACTGATTAAGTCCTTATTTGCAAGTAAAAATAAAACTATCTACAAAGAAGAACTAATAAAGCTCTTCTTCTGCATGAGTATTGATACTTACATCAGAAGTCGGATAAGCAACGCAAGTCAAGACGAAGCCAGCCTCAAGCTGATCATCGTCTAAAAAGCTTTGATCTGACTGATCAACGCTTCCAGAAGTTATCTTGCCAGCACATGTAGAACAGGCACCTGCTCTGCATGAATAAGGAAGATCAATTCCTTGCTCTTCTGCAGCGTCAAGGATGTATTGATCATCTGGAACGTCAATAGTTTGATTCAAACCCTCACTTTCGCTAACGAGGGTGACTTTGTAAGAAGCCATAGAATATAAAAAGAGGGGGACTTTGTGAATTGGAGGTAAAAAATATCACCTCAAGGTGAACCCTTTTTACACTGTCTTGGGTCAAATGTGGCTTAAGATTGTTATAATTAACAATCAAACCAATAGAAAACCGTTAATAGATAAGCTGGACTTATCTATTAACGGTTTTCTTGAGGGTTTCTGCACAATTCGATTAGGGCCCATTCATCCAATCTATACAAGGCTACAAACTCCCAATTAAATGAAGACAGAACGTTGGTTATATCTTCAATTTGATCAACTAAGATTCCACTTAAAAAAAGACGGCTTTGCAAGCAAGCCACCTTAAAAAAATCTGGTGCAAGTTGCTTGATTGTGGAAGCAAGAATATTACAAACCAGTAAGTCAACTTTACTTTTATTTAATTGCTTTTCCAAAACCTCTATTGAGCCTAAAGCTACAGACAATTGTCTTTCAGTCAGATTGTTCAATAATGCATTCTCAGTTGTCGCTCTTACAGATAAAGGATCTACATCAACTGCCTTAACTTCTATAGCACCCAATCCAAGTGCTGCTATTCCAAGTATCCCACTACCACATCCAACATCGGCTATCTTTAAACCTACAGGAGGGTTTCGTTGAAGCGCCTCCAAACATAAACGTGTTGTTGGATGACTTCCTGTACCAAATGCGCTACCAGGGTCCAATTTCACAACAACCCTTTCGGCATAAATTTCTGGCACATCAAGCCAAGATGGCAAAATTAAAATTTTCTCCCCTACGGGATCAGGCTTCCATAAATCCTTCCAGCTGGAGCTCCAATCCTGATCATATATTTTTTCCCATTTGAAATTCACTAATTGCTTATTGAAAACAATTGCCAATGATTTCAGCGTCAGCTCAAGTTGATCTTTATCTTTTTGAGACCATTCATAAGAAGGAAGCCAAGCTACCAAAGTTTGATTAAAAGGTTCTTCTTCTGTAAATACTTCTATTGAAAAGCACTTAATTCCAAGAGTGTCTAATTTCCAATACAAACTCTCTTGAAGTTCATAAAAAAAATCTAATTCCAGCTTCCACCAAAAAAAATCAGATTTCTCAATCACTGCGGTTTTCAAACCTAAATCTCACAAAGTAATTGGATGAGCTTGATTGATCCCTTTGACATCAAGAATAGAGCTAAGAAGCTCTGCTGGAATTGGGTCATCAATACTTAATACCATTACTGCTTCTCCTCTCACTATCCTTCTGCCAACTTGCATAGATGCAATATTGACATTGTTTGCGCCTAATAAAGATCCAAGTTTGCCAATTATACCGGGCATATCACGATGTCTTGTGAAAAGCATATATCTACTTGGAGTTACATTTACAGGGAATTCATCAATGCTCGAAATCCGCAAAGCTCCGTCAACCAAAACTGTACCTGTAATGCTGTGACTACCATTATCCGCAAAAGTAGTTAGCTGTAGAGAACCTCCAGTAAAATCAGGGCTGACTTCATCCTTAATTTCTTGAACACTGATTCCACGAGCTTGTGCTTCTAAAGAAGCATTAACGTAATTAATCCTGTCTCCCAAGGCACTTGAGAGCAATCCTTTAAGAGAGGCTACTACCAAGGGTTGAGAAGGGTGCTGAGCAAATTCTCCTTGTAAACGAACTTCAATCTTCTGAATCTGGCCTCCAGAAAATTGACTGGCCAACAATCCCATTGTTTCTGCCAATTGCAAATGGGGTTTCAAACTATCCATGATCTCAGCAGAAAGGCCTGGAATATTGACAGCGCTTCTTGCTGGAAGGCCCAAAAGTACATCCCTAATTTGCTCTGCAACATCAATAGCAACATTTTGCTGGGCTTCCACAGTGGATGCACCAAGATGTGGTGTTAAAAGCAATCCTTTTTTGACATTTAAAAGAGGGGATTGAGAACTCAAAGGCTCATGAGCAAAAACATCTAAAGCTGCTCCTGCAATAACACCTGAATTAAGAGCTTCCGCAAGTGCTTGTTCATCTATAATTCCGCCTCTAGCACAATTAACAATCCTGGAATTCTTCTTCATTGTCGACAAAAGTTTTAAATCAACCAGATTTTCTGTCTCATGGGTCCTAGGCAAATGAAGACTTACATAATCAGAGTTCTTAAAAAGTTCTTCGATTGAAGAAAGTCTCACGTGCATCTGCAGAGCTCTTTCTGCCGAGACAAAAGGG
Organism: Prochlorococcus sp. AG-363-C02; assembly: GCA_003278345.1. Taxonomy (GTDB): domain Bacteria; phylum Cyanobacteriota; class Cyanobacteriia; order PCC-6307; family Cyanobiaceae; genus Prochlorococcus_E. Next base: position 34,064 of record QCFH01000016.1, read on the forward strand.
TCATATCCTATGACCTCCATTCCCATTGCATTGGCAACTTTGGCAACATGAGACCCTATTTTCCCGAGCCCAACCACACCTAATACCTTTTTATAAAGCTCATTACCAACAAATTTCTTTCTATCCCAAGCACCTGAAATGGTACTTGCATGAGCCTGAGGGATATGCCTTGAAAGAGCAAACAATAAACCAAGTGCATGCTCAGCAGCAGCAATTGTATTGCCACTGGGAGAATTCACTACTATTACTCCTCGTCTTGTTGCCGCAGGGACATCAACATTATCAACTCCTACACCAGCTCTACCAATAATCCTAAGATTATCTGCTGCTTCGATTATTTCAGAGGTAACTTGAGTACCTGATCTAATCATCAAGGCCTCATAGCCTCCTATGATCTCTTTCAGCTGATTAGGAGAAAGGCCTATTTGCTGATCAACCTGTGATACCTGACTTAAGATATCAATACCAGCTTGGTCAACTGGGTCAGAAACTAAAACTTTTGTCATTAAAGGCGAAACTATGCCTGAACAAACTTTAATAAGCAAAATGTATATGATCAGTTTTCTTTCAAGACAGGTCAGAATTCAAACAATTGAGGACTAATTTTGTGGCTATTTGCATAATTGTTCTTAACCAAGAAGAAAAAGCTTATGAGCTATGGGAAAAAGTACAAAAAAACAATTCTCAAATAACTAATTTTGAAGTTATAGAACCAAATTTAAAGACAACAGAAAATTCCAAAAAAGAAAAGATATCCAAGGATGATCTTGTGCCTCCAAAAGTCACTATCAATGAAGTAAAGCTATTTAACCCAAAAATTTCTAGAAAAGAACGACAAAAAAAAATGTCAACTTGGTTAATGCCCTTCGGATTTATAGCGGGTTTAACATTCTCTGGAATGACTGATCTAAAAACTTTCTCAAACTTTGGATTGGGAAGTTATATGGAACCATTCATTGGGGGGTTATTAGGAATGGCCTCTGGTTTCATAGGCAGCTTTTTTGCAGCAAGAAGTGTCAATACCAATCAAGATGATCTAAAAAGTCTTTTCAAGTTAAATGAACAAGGTAAGTGGTTGATTCTTCTAGAAACTGCATTAGAAGTCGAACCACCATGGGAATTAATGAGTGAAATCAACCCAATAGAAGTAATAAACATCAATCAAATTTGAAATTCTCAAGAGAAAAATTACTTAAAGGTTGCTTATATGCATTCGAAGTAGAGAAGCTTTTAGTACAAGCCGAAAGAGTTATTAAGACATGGGAACCAATATGGACATCATTTCTTTCAGCTCCAGTTAGAGAAGAAGCAATTAAAATGTTGAATGAAATTTCTGATATAAATTTTCTGTCCACTGGAGGATTTACTACAGCAGAACGACAAAGAATTCTTATACATCATAATCAACAAGACATATCATCAGAACCCAACTCCATTCCAATTAGAGCAATAAAGATTGAAGGTAATTTTCTATTCGATAAAACAGAAGCCAATGATTTTCTTAGGGCATTAGTTAGAGATGGTATTGATATAGATGAAATAGGAGATATATGGATTAATGGAGACAGAGGTGCTCAAGCAATTTGTACTCCTAAAGCGGCAAGATCATTAGACAATTATAAAAGTTTGATTAGAAATGTTGAAATAGAATATAAATCAATAGAATTAAATGATCTCAAACTTCCTTTACAAAGAATTCCAAAAAAATTAACGACAATAGAAGCATCTAAAAGGCTAGATGCCATTGCATCAGCTGGATTTGGATTATCAAGAGCTAAAGTTGGTTTGAAAATCAAAGAAGGAAAACTAAGATTAAACTGGTGCTCAGCCAATAATGCTAGTCGCTCTCTAAATGTAGGTGATCAAATTCAATTAGAAGGTAGAGGTAATTTAGAGATAATAAGCATAGAAGAAACAAAGCGGTCTAGATGGAAAGTGGAATTGCTAAAAAAATAAAACCACTTAAGAGCTTTACTGCTAGTTTTATCAAATAAAAGCCTTAAATTAAGCCATATAACAGTTGGCTTTTAACGGGCGATTAGCTCAGAGGTAGAGCACTACCTTGACACGGTAGGAGTCACTGGTTCGATTCCAGTATCGCCCATTTAAAGTGAAAAATTTTCAGCACGATAAATCGATCAATATCGTTATAGGTTTAGGAGTTTCGGGGATAGCTGCTGCAAGGCATCTCAAAAATAAAGGTCAAACAGTTTTAGTGTTTGAAAAATCTAGGCAAATCTCATTTCAAGAATTAGCAAAAAGTTTAAGGGAAGAAGGAATACAAGTAAAACTTGGCATCCCATTAGAGTTTTCAAGCTTTTTACCCTGGATACAAAAGCTTTCATTAGTTATTCCCAGCCCAGGTATAGCCTGGGATCATCCAACCCTAAATAAATTAAGAGAAAGAGGGATAATAATCAAAAGTGAAATATCTCTCGCATGGGAAGAGCTTAGAAGTATTCCTTGGATTGGCGTAACAGGAACAAATGGTAAAACAACAGTTACTCATATGCTTAATCATGTTTTAAATAAAAGCTTAATAACTTCTGAAATAGGAGGGAATGTCGGAAAAGCTGCTACCGAACTTGCTTTAAACTTCTCAAATTCTCCAAAAAGCAAACCAAAATGGCTAACAATAGAGTTGAGCAGTTATCAAATTGAAAGCGCACCCAAAATTTCTCCTCAAATAGGTATTTGGACAACACTTACCCCTGACCATCTAGAAAGACATGGTTCTTTGGAAAATTACTTCCAAATCAAACGAAAGCTTCTAGAAAACTCTTCTATATGT
>QCFH01000017.1 GCA_003278345.1 Prochlorococcus sp. AG-363-C02
CAGTAAATTCAAAAGGAGACATTAACGTTTGGAATTTTAAAATGCGTACTAAATCTTCCCCTAAAGGGTTCTGAAAACATGAAGCTCACACTTCATGTCCTGCTATGCGAGCTAGCAAGAAAACATCTGTTACTTTTTATAGATACCCCTCAATGAATGTTGCTCGCATTGATTACAACTTATTAGGTAAATTTTTCTTAATATATATGCCTACTTTATGGAGGGATATATGTGATGAATCTCTTTCGATAGGTACTTACAGTACTCAACTGAAGCTCCTATGCTGAATAACTTTGCAAGGCTGGGATCATCTTTCCTCCATCTTGATCATCATCGTCGTCAATACCTCTAGCAAAAAGCTCTAAAGCTACAAGCACAGCCATTGGATAGTAACACCAAAGAATTGCTTGCCATATAGAAAAGCTATTGAATGAAGTCTGAAGTTCGCCCATATTCATAGAAAAAGTATTTATACCATATTCAATAATTTTTAAAAATGCGGCTAAATCTAGAGATTATTTTTATTTTGGAAGTTAATTAGCGATTAAAAGTATTGCTAATAAAGCCAAATTTCTTAATTAAGATAAATCTTATTGCTCTAATTCCCACTTTTGAATAGTATTTAAAGTTAGAATTAGCCTTTTTTAGGCTTTTATTTTATACTATAATCACTGTCATACTAATGCTCTATGAGGATAACTTCCCTATTAATAGCCCAAGAGTAGAAACCGAACCTTCACATTCCGTAATATTATCTGTTATAGTTCTTAACAAGTTGAGCTAATTTGTTCAGCTTTTTTATTAACTTAATTTAATCAAATGAAAAAAGTATCACAAAAGTCACAAGTAGAGCCAGAAAAGCTGATTGCAGAACGCATTAATGGATGGGCTGCGATGATGGGTTTTTGGGCCGCTATCGGTGCATATTTAACAACCGGTCAAATTATTCCTGGAATTGTATAGAAAATGGAATTCAATCCTTTTAAGCCTTTACAGCAATTTGTTCAGGCTGCTTACAAAAAGATCTCTACAAATTAGTTTTTAGAGAGGTATTAAATGGGAATAGGTAAATTATTCCTTACATCTATTACATCTGGAATTATCACGTTAGATGAACTGCAATGGATCACTAACAACCAATTAATGTTTTCTAGATGTGAGCAAGCTACAGCCATAAGGCTAGGTCATTTATTGGACTCTGGTCAGTTAAATCTAGGTTGTAGGCTTTGATTCCTTTTCTAATTCTGAATCATTAATTCACTATCACTTTTACAACATGACACCTGACGCAGAAAAATTTAATGGCTGGGCTGCAATGCTTGGCTTTGTTGCAGCCTTTGGTGCTTACGCGACAACCGGTCAAATTATTCCTGGAATCTTTTAAGAAATGACAACTACAACTCCTTCACTCACTGCTAAGAAAAGCTTAGTAGTCACTGAATATGGCAAGCAAAATATGTTTGCTTATGAAGCTCCAATGCAATTAGAAGAAAATTACACCAGCTATCCAGAAGAAGCTGAAAAAGCTAATGGAAGATGGGCAATGCTTGGCTTTGTTGCACTAATTCTTAGCTATGTAACTACAGGTCAGGTGATTCCAGGAGTTTTTTAATGAATGATAACTACTGGAATATCGCAGAAAGAACCAATGGTCGACTAGCGATGATTGGTTTATTTGCTCTAATCATTAATTATGGTTTTTTTGGCTGGATTATTCCTGGTATTTACTAATCCACTATCACTAATTTTGAATGCAAAGTAAATAAAGAGAATCATGAAAGACTTACAATTAATCTTTACAACTTTTCTGGTTGCTGCAGTTATTGTTTTTTTCTCAATAAGCATATTTGAAAGAGTTTAATGAACTTACCATTTGAATTCATTAAAAATTGATCTTCCTAATTTTTTACAAACTTTGCATATGACTCAAACAATTACAAATGTAATTAACACTGCATTTCGCGATTTTGTTGAATTTGGATTCTTTTATTTGATCGGGCTTACTTCTGGATTTATGGGAATTTTATGAACTTCTCTTCTTTACTTTTTATTATCTCATGGTCTGGCTTCTTTTATATTGGGAGCTTGCTTTGGAGAGATCTATCTAGAGATGCTGCTTCTCTTAAATGATCAGATCCTTCAAAATTTAGTAGAATTTATTCCTAATTATTATGAGAATGTCTTTAAAAATTGGTGATAAACTACCTGATTTTTCCTTATTTGACCAAGATGGGAAGAATAGAACTAGTAAACAATGTAAAGGGAAAAAAATTGTTTTATTCTTCTACCCCAAAGATGATACGCCTGGATGCACAGCTGAAGCCTGTGGTTTTAGGGATAAGTATGATTTGTTTAAATTATTTGGTGCTGTTGTTTGGGGAGTTAGTAATGATAATCTGTTAAGCCATAAGAAATTTGCAGAGAAGAATAAACTTCCTTTTCCTCTTTTATGCGATGAAAATAATTCATTGAGAAAGAAGTTTGGAGTGCCTAAAGTTCTTGGGTTATTAGATGGACGAGTAACTTATTTAGTTGATTCCACTGGAGTAATTCGTCATGTTTTCAATGACCTCATAAATAGTACCAAGCATGTAACTACTGCCTTGCAAATATTAGAAGAAATTCAGTGAACAAAAATAAGGAGGCATTTTCTCTATTCTGTCGAAGATAAAAATCTTTAATTTGCCACTTGACGCTGCCTTAGCAGCTTCACCATATTTCTTCGCTCCTTCATTAGTAAAAATATCTCCGACATTCTTTTTTTGTCCATTCGAACTCTTTTTTATACCAAGATTTTCTTCTATTCTTAAGAGCCTCTGTTCAAGAAACTTTTCTCCTCTATCCCTGGAGTATTTGTTAGTCATTTTATTTAGTTACTCTTGCTGGTGTAGGGATTCTAGTCTTATCAAAACAAAAGATATTTAAGCCCATCTTAGAACTGTCTAGATGAACTAGACTGGCTACAAAATATGGCTATATTTGGGTTTAATTTCTTATTCTATAAAAATTCAATGATAAAAAAATCAATTGCCTGTCTAGGATTAGGTGCAGGTATTGTATTTTTTACTCCAAGTTCTTTACTCGCTGAAGAATATCCTTCTGGAATGTATTTAAGTACTGGATGGGGGATAGGTAAAATAGGAGATATTAATTTTGGTACAAATGCAGGAACTTTCATTGGGGTTTTGCGTCATTCTCCAGGATTAGAATATGAGTTTGGCTTAGGCTATGACTTCGGCAAAAGATATAGAATGGACCTTACTTATGGTCAGACAGGTCAGAATTACGAAAATAGCACCACACCAGCAGGTTATGTAGATACCCTCCTTTCAACTCTTGCTCTTAACGCATATGTAGATTTTCCTACTGAATCAAACCTAACTCCATTCATTGGACTAGGTATTGGCTCTACTAGAGTAGACGTTAGTGGCGGCTGGGACTCTGCTGGTTCTGCTTCACTTGTATTGGGTGGAGCTTATGCACTTACGAAAAGACTAGACCTTGAAGCTAAAGCAACTTTTAGAGGCTTGTCTGATTTGGATTTTGCTTGGGTGACTGTAACTGGAGCCAAAAACACTTCTGGACTTATAGGATTAAGATATAAGCTTTAGTTAAAAGAACATTTATTAGGAAAGTATGGAATCATTTTTCCCTTAGATAAGGTGCTATGAATGTAGCTTGCTTATTTTCGTAATACTTTTAACATCGAGTTCACTCTGTATTAGCCAGCATGGTAATTTCTGTGATGCCATTGGATCTCAGCGATATTGCGATGTGTGGATGGCTTAACATTCTCAGCCCCACTTCTTTATTCTATTTCAATCAAGTTTTGATTACTAATAACGAATAGATTTATTTCCTTAGTTAGTAAAGCGCAAAAAGAGGTGTTTATACTCTTTGAACTTTGATTTTGGTTGGCTAGAAGTTAAATAGGAGTCCGAGCTCGTTCGTTAGAAAATAAGAGCTGGACTCAAAGGGGGACATCGAAATACGTCCCCCTTCTTCATGTCTAAAAATATCTTTACGTGGTTCCCTTTTTGGTTGTCATTAAGGACATTCATTTGAAATAGTACAAATAAAGGGGCCACATAAGACCCCTTTATACCTATTTAGTGATCCCTATCACTCGGCTATTTAAAAGGCTTAAGCCTTAACAGCGCACTTTTCAGTTTGTTCAGCAGCAAGCTTAGTTTTTTTTTCTGCTGGTGCTAGGGCTTTGAGTTCTTCTTGAAGTTCATGCTCACGTTCATCAATGATTTTGATACGTGACTGATAGTTTCTCTCAAGTCTTTTGCGTGAAGCTTCAAGATTGTCGAGCTCCTCTTGTCGTTGCTTACGTTTTATCTCCTCTAGTTGACTATCAGAGACAACATAAACAGTCCTCATTGGAGAAAAGAATGAGTCGAAGAGAACTGTGTCAAATAAGGATGTGTACATGATGTTCCGTGTGGGAATAGTATTATTTTGACTCTAGTTTTAGAAATCACTAATGATGTAAACCGAAGAAATATATACGGTAAATATCACTTAAGACGGTTAATAACACTTTGGTTAGCAAGAACCGTACAGTCTAAATACTTTCGTGAAAGCACTATATATAATTTACAAGAATGTGTTAAAAATGAATTAACCGAACAGGAGGATTATGAAACTCAGAACTCCTTTTACAGTCTTTCCAAATCCAATGAGAGATCTTGATTATATTCATGACTTTTCTTACCAATTACCACAAGAAAATAATAATCTGTTTTGGGAAAAGGAATGCAATCTTAATCCTGCTAAATCTACTTGTAAGCTCTATGAAGTGTAGACAGAATTCTTTGCCGTTATTTAGGGAATTTGCACACAGAAGCTCAACATGTGCATTCTGGTCAAACACTTAGGACTGATGCACCTGTTGATCATGCAGGAAAAGGAGAAAATTTTGCTCCTACTGATTTATTGGCGACAGCAGTAGGGACTTGTTTCCTTACAGTAATGGGAATTACAGCAAAAGAAAAAGGTTGGGAATTAGGTGAGATAACAATTGAAATTGAAAAGAAGATGACAACTAATGGTCCACGCAAGATTGAATCTTTATTGCTACAAATTGAGATACCAAGTGATTTAGAGAATGATCAATTAAAGGTTCTTCAAAAGGCGACGAACGACTGCCCTGTTTTGAGAAATCTAAATGACTCAATACGAATTAACGCTCAGTGGAATCAATCGAAAAGTAAAAAAAAGACTTCTATAAACTTTGTCCCCGCGAATGTGTTTAGGGAAACACCTCAAGTCACTTTCTTTGATGCAGGAGTCAAGGGCTCTAATGGCTCTGATGTAGTCATTCATCATGGAAGTGCAATCTCTCCTCCAGATGACGATGATATTGAGCAGTATTATGTGCATCATCATCAAGTTGATCACAACTTGGTCTTAGATGGGAAGCGTGCTTTTACCTTGCTCAACCCCGAATGGGAAGAGCCTCATCATGTGATTTATCTCAATCAAAAAATGGGTGCTCTCCAGATACCTATTGGTACTTATCATCGATCTGTTTCAGGCCAGGAAGGCAGCATTGTATTGAATCAGGCAGTTAGAGATCACGATTTCGATCCAAACAAAGAATTTAAGCCTGTTAGTTTGAAACATAGAGCTGACTTGCAGAAAGCAAAAGCAGCCGATCCTGTTGTTTGGATTTGGAATGATGGAAAAATCAGAAGATTGAAAGTTGGGGGTATTTCAAATGACACGAAAAAGATCACGGTTTAGAAGTATTGATTTCTAAGGGAGTACTCATACTTTTACCTTTACTAACAATCCATCACGAGGAGATGGACTTGGAATCTGTCGTAGAGTGAAGTCTTGAGTCGGGATAACGTCAAGTTGCAATTCACGAAACAACCCAATCACCATCAATCTGATCTCAAGTTCAGCTAAAGATTTGCCCAGGCAGATACGTTCGCCTCCACCGAAAGGCATTAGTTTTAAAGAACATTCATTCTCTAGGTGACGTTGTGGTCGAAAGATGTCTAGATCACCAATCCCATGACGGTTAGAAGCAATTAAAGCTACTTGTACTACACGATTGTTAGGAACGAGAATGTCATCTAAGATCAAGGATTGCTTGGTGCGGCGAAAAAAACCACCTACTGGTGGAGTGAATCGCATTACTTCCTTTACGAGGGCATCGAGTCTTGGCGCATTGGCAGGATCATAGGCTATAGGTGCTTTCTCAGGAGTTGGAGGCCATTCAAGAGTATCTATCTCTTCACGAAGCCATGTTTTTACTTTTGGAGTAAGAAGTAATTCTCGCATTAGGCAGCTCAGCGCAGAAGCTGTGGTTTCATATCCAGCAAATAACAGTAGAAGTAGTTGTTCTCCTAAATCTTCATCTGAGAAAGGAATACCAGCTTCATCTAGACCTCCTGCTAGCAAATCCAAGCCACCTTTGCCATTGATAGGTTGATTAAGTATTTCTTGAAGTTTTTTAAGTAAACGTTTTCTTGCCTTTAGAGCTTTAGCAAAGGGACTGCCTGGAACAGCGATTGGAATTGAGAAGAGAGCTTTGGTCCAGATCTCAAAATCAGAAAATAACTTGTCACGATCATTGCCCTCCAGTCCAAGAACAGTTGTAGCGATAACGGAAAAAGCAAAACGTCGCATTTTATCGGCTATAGGGATAGGGGGCGTTGCAGTTTTTAGTTCTTTGCAAAGCTCATCAACTAAATCGATAATACTAGGGCTATAACGTTGAAGTGCTGAAGAGGAAAATAATTGAGCTACTACTCTTCTTCTTGCTTTATGAGCTGCTCCATTGCGGTTTGCCAGTGAATGGCTGCCCAAAAGTTGTTGAACACTCTCTGGCCACCAAACTTCAATGGCCTCTGGTTTAGATAACAAATCAGCAATAGCTTTGTCCCCCTGAATGAACACCATTGGTTGCCCAAGCATTGATGTCTCAAAGACATTTCCAAGACGATCAAATCGCCTTTTGGCGAAGCTGGGATCGCGGAAGAATGCTAGAGCCTCAAGGACTCCAGTTAGGGCGCCAGTAGTTGGTAGAGCACGTGATTTAGACATAGTCATCAAATGTTTTTTTCTGATGGGCAAACGGTCCAAAAGGTCGAATGGTTTTTAATCAGAGGCCGAAACTCTTTGTATAAAAGCAGACTCACTCTTCATTTAGCAAGCAAGGCAATGTAGTCATATCAAAAGACTTACGCGAAAGACAGTGATTTGGATAGATTTTTTATAGCTCTGAATTTTAGGGGTTTTCTTAATTGATTATTTACCAAAACAATAGTGCTTCTTGACGGCCTTATGTACTTCCCAAGTGCAAGACATCCCTTCAGGAAAAACAATTAAATCACCTACTCCAAATCTGACAGGATCTCCATTATTAGGAGTAACTGTGACATCACCTTCAAGTATTAAACAGGTTTCCTTCTCGGTATAGGTCCAAGGGAAAGTGCTTGGATCACAAGTCCAGATTGGCCAGCTTTTTATCTCTAGTTCGTCAATTGTGCTTTGGGAACAGGGCGATGTGACGGAAATGTTCATTAAATAAACTTATTTTGTAAGGCTTTCTTCACTATCTTACTTTTTCAAAGGATTAGAAATTCTAGAATTGCTAAGAAGAAATGTCTAACTTGCAAGAATAAATGCTTTAGTTTTTTTGGAGATGAATAATTTTAGAAACAAACTCTTTGATCAGATAACTAATAAAAACATTGGAACTAAGACTTCTCTTTTTAATAAAATAAGTGGGGTTACTATATTTGTTTCAATTTTTTTCGCAGTTTTAGTGACTGAGAATCAGATTGATTATAAATTTGGAGATCAAATAGACTTTATAGATTGGATCATTGGTGGATTATTTTGTATTGAATATCTATGTCGTTTATGGGTTGCTCCTCTTCAAGAGCAATATGGAAAAGGTGTGCAAGGAATATTGAGATACGTTTTTTCCCCAATGGCAATTATCGATGTTATTGCAATTATCCCTTCTTTTATTGGGGTTCGAGCAGAATTGAAGATTTTAAGAGTGATCCGCTTGCTTAGGATTTTAAAAGTAGGACGAAGTGAAAAATTTAAGGAAAGCATCTTTCATTTTAATTATGCACTTAGATCAAAGAGTCAAGAACTACAGATCTCAACTGTTTATACACTTTTACTACTATTGATAAGCAGTACAATGATGTATTTAGCGGAATCATCCATTCAACCGGAACTTTTAGGATCTATACCCCGTTGTCTTTGGTGGTCTGTTACAACAGTTAGTGCTGTTGGTTATGGGGACTCAATTCCAGTGACAGCAGCTGGGAAAATTATTGCATCGTTGACTTCGCTTATGGGTATTGGTGCTATAGCAATTCCTACAGGTATTCTGGCTGCAGGATTTAGTGAATCAATTGGAATTCAAAGTAAAAGCCTTGAAGAAGTCGATTGATTTATCCTTTTTATAAGAGGTTCGTTAGACGTTTATGCAAGGTTCGAATGAAGTTCGAATGGATTTTTCTTAATACTTGAGATCCTTTTCTTTATTGATAGATTTACTCTTCATTAGCGATTCCTGTGATGCCATGGGATCTCGTCGAAAACATGGGTCTAAGTAAATCTTTTCTTGTGTTTTGACTATTGTGGCCCCTCTCAATTTCTCTCCTTTGTTTTATCTCGAATTCACTGAAGAAGATCAATCTAAATCGATATCTTTACTTAAGACTTTTAGTCACCACGGCGCTTAGGAAAGTCTCGTTTAAAGCTTCTAAAGAATCATTGGACCATTCCATTAGAGCAGTCCTCATTGCACAAGAGCCACACCTATAGGCTTCTGTCATTTCTAAACCTGTTAAATCATGATGACCTAATAGGATTTGGAAGATTAGTTCAGGAAAGCTATGAGGTAGTTTTTTGAGAATAATAGCTAGTTCTTTCAATCCCTCTTCTTTAGAAATCCCCTTCTTTTTTAGGTGTAACTCAAATAAGCTCTTAGCAACTTCACCATATTTCTTTGCTCCTTGATCAGTAAAAATTGCACTAATCATCTCTTCTGAATCAGATAAATTCTTACTTAGATTAAGATGTTCTTCTATTTTTGCTAGCCTTGCCTCAAGAACAGCATTAGTAGATATTGAGTCTATATTTGATAGTTTTGAAGTGACAAATTGGGTTAATGTCATTCCATTCTTAATTGCCTCAGACTTAAGTTTCAGTAGAAGCTCTGGATCAATATTTATATTGAGCTGAGTTCTTTCTCGTACCATTTTTGTAGTTTACAAATTATTTTAATATGATAATAGTTACCTGAGGTCATTCTATCAGACATTAGATTAACTAGAATACCTAGATTAACTCTTGTATGTCGTAGTGAATTAAAAAAGTGCGACTAAAGATTGCTGAATAAAGTCAAGTGAAATAAGAGAGAGAATGTTTGGTTAAAGTTTTCTTCTTGGCTTTTTTCTGATATACAGCTTTTTCTTTTCTGGCTCAGTTTGATTGTTTGTGTTTGGCAAGTTAAGACAAAACTTGTTTTTTAATTACATTACTAATATTAAAGATGTGAGTTTTTGTAAAAGTAGAATTGAAGAAATTTCTAAATCAATTAGTAATGATCTTCTATTCAAAATTATTGCTTTTTCAGTTCTTCTTGGATCGGCTATTTATTTTGTAGCTAAAGATGTTCTAGAACCTAATTGGTATTTGCGTTAAACACTGATGCCTGCAAATAAGCCAATACCTGATTCTGTGATGCGACTATGGCGTAAGGTCCGTAGATATGAATTAACCCGTACTCTTCGAGCGAGAGAAAAGAGAATAGAATATGTCAAAAAGTCATTAGATTTTATTGATCGAGTAGAAGGCAGAAGATCCAAATAAAATGACTAAAGAATTTGCTAAAGAAACAATAGAACTTAGATTTTCTTTTGTAGTTATACTTGTTTTCTCTGGTATCGCCTTTTCGGTGGTGCCGTTCTTTTTCCTGAAGTAGTTGAGATAGAGCGAATTCAGAATAAACAAGGTTCTTCCTAGGGTTTTCCCTTTTAAGAGATTGTTTAGCAAAAGTTCAGATAAATTAAGTTGAAGAAAGTTTGCGTAAACCATTTTATCTATGTGATTTTTTTATGTTCTCGATTAATTAGGGTTTCAATTCATAGGCTTGGCTTGGGTGGCTTCTTTTTAAAGATTTGGGATGCTTTGTTTAGATTTGGTTTTAAGATGCGTAAACCATTTATTTGTTTTTCACTCCTCTCTTCTTGGCTGTTTATTCTAGGCGTTATTTCAATATCAACAGTACGTGCAGGAGAATATGATGCTCTTTGCAATGACGTTGATTGTCAAATAACAATTACTGAGAAAGGTTTTTTGGGCCCAAAAGGTTTTATAGCAAAGGAAACAATTTCTCAATGGGATACAGCAGGAGATTCCTATAACCTTGGCTTGGGGGCAGGAGGAGGAGTTGTTGGAGGAATAGCAGGGTTTGTAGTTGGCTTCACGGCTTGTTATTCAGGCGTATATTGCCCAATGGCATTGGCAGGAGGAACTTTTGGGGGAGTAAAGATAGGCTCCAACTTGGGGAATGGTAGGAATTTCTTATTTACTGTTGTTGGCCAAAACAAAGATGGAGCAGAGGTTGTTGAAAGTTTTAGATTTATAAATAAAAAATCTGCTAAAAAGCTGAAAAAAGAATTAAGAGAATTAACGGGACTTGAAATGGGTGAGTTGAGAAAAGAAATGCCTTTATAAATCTTTTTTGCAAAGGAATATCTACGTCTTTTATTAGCTTGACTAACCTTAGATCTATGGATTACTTCTTTCTATTATCTATTATATGTCATCACCTAAACTTAACTTTTTCAAGCAGAATGATAAGTAATGAAAAGCTTTTTTCTATTACTGCTTCTATTATTTTTTATGCTTCCTTCCTCAATAGTTGCTAGACCTTTAATTCAAGACTCGTCAAATATATTGCTTGAAAGACGGCGAAATGATTGGCCAGAATGGAGATTGCCTGGACCCTTTAGTCAAACAGACTTAAAAAAAGATATTGTCTACCCATCATGGTTTATTGGTTCGTGGATAGTTCAGAGTTCGGATTTGCAAAAGCGTGATAACAAAACCTTGGAATATGAAGCGAAATTCAAATTAAATAGTTTCAATGAGGTAGTAGGTGATCGAGAATTTAATGCTTTCTCAGTTGGAAAGGCTGTTTTAGGTGATAAACTTTTGCACGTTAAAGATGATCCAAAATCTCCAAATAGGCAGTTAGCTACTTTTAAAGAGCAAATATTTTTAGACACCAAAGTAATTGGTAGGAATCAATTTTTGGATAATGAATCAGCTTTCTTTATAGATGAACTAGCATTGCAGATTTTCCATAATCTAGATGTTTCAAGAATCAAACGAGTGGAAACATTATCTGAGTTTCATTTGTGTAAGGAACAAAGTTCTACTGTTCAAGATTTATTTGATAAGACAATTTGTGGTGAGCAATGGCAAGCGGTTTATCCTGGACCTGGTGAAAGTCTGAAATCTAAGCCAATGAAGAAGAGTCATTATAAACTAATTTTTAGGCGTATTTCCTAAAGCCCAATTTTCATAGCAAAGTAGAAAGCCTTTCAAAAATCCTTATTACTTATTTAAGGAATATTTTCGGGTTCTGTAAACCAAGTTCATGTCCAAAGTTTATGTTTTGGTCAACGGGGAGTTAGTTTTAGTCATAAGTTCTATAGCTATCAAAAGTAAATTTTTGCCCACCTATACTGGCTTCGTACATTAATCCACCTTTGGAGAATGTCATTACAGCTACTCCATTACCATAGTCCGCGGAGGCATTGGCTCCTTCAGTAATCAAGGCAGCACTAGCAGAAGCACCGAATTCGAAATTACCATCAGTAAATCTATCAAGATCTCTTTTGTGCTGGAAGAAAATAATTTGGCTAAATGCTTGTGCTCCTAACTGAAACCCAATAGAGAGTTGAGTTAAAGTAGTAGCCCCAATAACCTTCCCATTTTCAAATACTTCTCCATTTCCTCTTGCCCCCCCAATACCAAAACCTCCCTTGCCAATATTCGGGAAAATTGCATACCCATGAGCTTCTTTAAAATATGGCTCTAGTCTAGGAATCTCTTTAAATTGTTGTAGAGCATCAATTGTTTTAAAGCTTGCTTTATTCTTTTCTTTACTTGAATTCTTTGAAGTATTTCTCCAGTCAGATATTAGTAACTTATTTGTTTTTATATTATTTAAATAAAGACTTTCAGAAAATACTGCGCTATGTGTACTACAAGAAAAGAAAAGCAGAGAAAGTAAAAATTTTTTCATAATAGCGAAGAAATAGACGTAAAGAGTTTGGACAGGATGTTCTTAATCCTTTCTGGTATGAATCCAACCAAAGAGCTGCAACATTCTTTGATGGATATAGAACTTGTTAGTTGCATTAAATATATAAGGTTCATTTCGTTTGTTTCTAAAAATTTGCATGGCTATATAAGTTTGAATTCCTAGGAAAGCAATTAAGAGTAAAGTTATTCCAATCATTAATTCAAAAAATTTATATATTCAATCTATCAAGAATTACTTTAGAAGTGATAACATTTCTAAAAAGAAAATCCTATCTTGAGCTTTAGTTGGCTCTCAAGAGTGTTAAAACAAGTCTGTAAGGAATTTATCTTTAACTTCCTTGTCCTCACATCCATTTTGGAATAAAAAATTGGCCAGGGATGAACTCATAACTTTGTCTCGGCTCCACTTGGGATTTGATTTGATGAATTCCTTCATCTTTTCATAAAGAAGATCTGACATCTCTGTTTCTAATTTCACCACATTTCCTCCTTTGAAAGTTTTTTAGGGAAAATATTGTCGATATATATCTTTGTAATTGATCTAGACTCAACTCCATGTTGGATAAGAAATCTAGCTACAGCTGCTTGAATGAATCTGTATTGGTCCCAGTTTGGATGACTTTCGATAAACCCTTCCATAGATATCTTTATTGGGGCAGGGATATCAGAAATAAAGCTAACAAGAGAATTCATAATTACATTGCCATCGAGGTAGTGAGAAATTTATTTTCCTTTTGCAAAATTGAGGCTTAATCTTTATCACCTCCCTAGCTATGCTTAATTTCACTATCCACTTAATCTTTATTGCTAGTCAAGAGAGTTTTTATACTCTCCCCTATCAAGTCGTCTCATCTTGAGAATGAGTCTATAAAAGGAATTTTCGTTTTAATATGCTTTTTGAGCAAAATTTAGGACTTGATAGCAAATTCCTTATAAATTTAGGATTGTAGTTTTTGTAGCTTTCCACAGGATCCAGTAATGCAAAAGCATTAGCGTCTAGACCTGTGGAATAACTGTGAAAAAAGCTTGAAATACAGAGGAAAACTCAGAATTGAAGCATAGAAAATATTGCTTTATTGCTCTTAACCCAATCTCATAACCTGTCTCTTTTTTTTTGGAAAGATTACGAGTTTGTCATTATAAAAATAGATACCAACAAATAATTTTTCTTTAACTATCAATAGCTCTCTAAGAATACAGATTGGTCATGCGTCTCTATTCTTATTAATTGATTTTTAGTGATTGAAACTTTATTTCTAGAATTTTTAACAAAATCAAGTGAACTCTAATTGCTATAAGAGTTTTTCCAAGTATATTTCCCATCATTTTTATCTGACTCTACAGCAATGCAATTGCAAGAGATATTCCAGAGAGCTTTATGTATTTGAACTGGGTTGTAAAGATAAATTTTAGGGAAAGATTTTTTAATAGCAATAGTTGCTTCTCTTGCGTGATAATGGGGAATTTTAGGAAATAAATGATGAATTACGTGACTAGATCCAATGTGATGATGAAGAAAATCAAGAATACTTCCATAAGGTCTATCAATTGAAAGGAAGGCCCCTCTAACAAAAGAGAAGTCTGAGTTAGAGAGGTGTGGGACATCAGTATCCGTATGATGAAGCCAGGTGTATATAACTAGCCAACAATTGACTACTAATAAAGGACCTATATACATTGCTATTAAATAATTTACGCCATTCTTATATCCCGCAATGAATACGCCTGCTAATACCAAAGCTATTCCAATATCTGAGATCCAAACCTTCTTTTCCCAATTTGCAGGCCACAACTTTTTAGAGAAGGGTTCCCTTGGCCAGAAATGGTTTGATGTACCGTATCTAGCCCCCCCTGTACTGCCAGTCAAAAGATATGCAGGCCAACCAAATCCAAGATGCAATATAAGTTGCATGATTCCGTATCTTGTTTTACCTAGAGCACTTGAGAGCGCTAATTCGTTCTCACCCCCTACTTTTTCGCTAATCCCATTTCCACCTATTACTAAGGGCACATGAGTCTCGCCATCAGTTATGTGATTAGTAAAGCGATGGTGAATGGAATGTGATCGTTGCCAAGAAAAGTAGGGAACGAGCAACAACGAGTGCAGCACATAACCAATAACTGTTTGTAGCGCACGGTTATCAGAGAATGCTCCATGACCACATTCATGAGCGATAACCCAGAAGCCCATTGCTGTGGTCCCAGATATCAAGGCATATATGATCCAAATGGGAATCATTTCTTTAGTTAAAGGAATAGCTAGCCCTATAGCAATAATTACCGTTTGGATTGCGACTGATTGAAAAAGGTAGGCCAGTGCGGTTGATGTCTTTCTTTCGAAACAGTGGTTAGGCACGACATCCATAATAGCTTTCATGCTTGGAATATCACTGGCCTTTATGGAAAGAGCCTGCCCATTGAGGCCAGAAAAATGAATATTGCTAAAACTCTTTTGGTTTAAGAAAGAAGGTTGTGTTTTATCCAAGCTGATTAATTGTTTTGTTAAACAAATGGGTCTGATCAGAAGGAGTGAAAAATCCCTGACATAAAAATAAAAATATTCGTAGATTAAGCTATGCGAACTATTTGTTTTGAGAGCAGGATCGAGATAATTGAAAATAGCTTGCCAGAATTTTCGAATATGGGATTAAAAAATCGCTGAGATCGATTGCTATAATTATTATCTTGGTACCATATTGATGTCGAAACTATCAAGCTTGCTATTCATTAGCTATTTTGGAAGGTCAGTTATAGACTTTCATATCCAAGTTTTTACTGAGTCAGTAAAGTTTGGGTAAACCTTAGTGTTCAAACTTTTAGTTCTATGAGAAAACTTTTAGCGAGTGAGAGATCTAAATGGATCTTTATAATTGGAGTGGTTGCAATTGGGGTAGGCTTTACAGCAAAAAATGTGATCTCATATCCTACTGAGTGTCTACCTGAGAAGGGTTTGGAAGAAACTCGGTTAATAGACTTTTGACTTGAAATGCAAAAAAATTTAATCACAATCGGACTTGGAATTGCTGCTATAGGTGTTCTTTTCCCTTATTTAAAGCAAATAGGTTTAGGAAAATTGCCTGGTGACATAATTTTGAAAGGAGAGAATTCAACCTTTTATTTCCCAATTATTAGTTGTATTGTTATCAGTTTAATTCTTTCGATCCTGCTTAATTTATTGAGACCCTCCTAATGTTCAAATTACTTCATCAGATATATCCGCCTTGGCATATAGCACTTGATGCTGTCCTACTAATAGGAGTTTTTTTTATTTCGTTTCTGTTAGTAAGAAGAAGCAATGAATGACAAATTAGACCCAAATTTTCCAGAAAACTTTTGGCCGAGAATAATTTTTTTGCTATCGATTGGAGTATTCATTTACTGGGTGATGACTTCTCCTAATGCAGATGCAACCTTGCACATATATTTGATAGATCCAATTGAGAAGATAATAGGTTTTTCTGAGATTTTTCCCCTTTAAAGATTTTTGAGCAAATATTATGAGGGATAGTGAGGTAAAAGTCCTTGGTTAATTGAAAACCAGCTTATAGAAAAAGTTTATACATTCATTTGCCAGTTGCTTTCTACCTCTTTTGCCATGCCTGGCCAGTAGCATTGATATACGTGGATAAATTAACCTTCTCACTTTAATTTTATCTTTATGTCTACATCCTCTAGGACATAGCTCTCAAAATAGTAGGTGTTTAGATTTAGTATATTGGTATGATATGCAGTGATGAAGTATTCAATTGCAACTTATTTAAAGATTTAGTCTACCTTCCTGACCTCTAGAGGACCAACTATTTCCTCTCCTATCGCGCTCTGATTACCCTTACATGATGAGTTTGAGAATGGGCTAAATTGACTGGATACAGTTGTGACTGTCCTAATAAGCTCCTAGGACTTTGATTGGGAAGTTGAAAAAGCCCTATACTTTTTTACTTTGCATTTCAGGGAAACAGCTAGTGATTTGGATTAAGTCCCAAACTTCATCGGTGTCATAAGAAGACAAAGGTTTAACTCCACTGCCTTCAATTAATCCTTTAGCATTCATTTTTTGCTTTAGCAAAGCCTGTCTTTGATAGCTGGACATTTCTTTAAAGCGTTTTTTTCGTTCTTCAGGAGTTTCAGTCATGATTTGCATAATAAAAAGTCGCTTTTGAATCGCGACCCTTTAATTGTTTAGAAGATCGGCCGTCAACCAAAATTACTCTAAGAGATATGAGTAATTTTGGTTGAGCTTAATAGTATTGATAATGTTTCCCTAGTATTGGTTTTCTAATATATATATACAGATAACAAAGAGTATGTAAATTTACTTTTAATTGAATGTTTTTGATGTCTAAAGGTTATTGGATTGTTACGACAACAGTTACAAACCCAGCTTTTGTTGAATATGTTAAAGCCTTTCAGGCTTGGATTGAATCAGTAGGGGGCTCTGTTTTTGCTAAAGATATGGAGCCCAAAAATGTGGAAGGTAAAGGTGGAAAATTAGCTGTGATTATTGAGTTTCCATCTAAGCAAACTGCAATTGCAGCTTACAATAGTGCCGAATATCAAGAATTAAGCAAGTTACGTTGGGCCAATTCATGTGATACCAATATCACAATTATTGATGGTGGTGTAACCCATTAAAAACTTTCCATTCAATTTCAAGATTTTATTTTCCTCGTTGAATAAGAATTTTAAAAAATATCTTTCAGGTTTTCAGCTCAAAGAGGAGCATCAAAATTTCAATAAGTTTTATTTTGTACTTATTGAAGCTTGAGGATATTTAATCATTCTTAGTTCAGATGAATTAGTTGAAGTATGGCAAATCAATTATCTGAATTTTTTACTGAAGTTGAAAAGACACCAGAGTTGAAGGAGAAGTTAGAGTCTGGTGAGTCAAATTTGTTGGACGTTGCTAACGATGCGGGATATAAAATCACTAAGAAGGATGCGAAGGGTTTCCTCTCTGAGATCCAGAGAATAACTAAGGAAGATAAGAGTGACATGCCACCATTAGTTGTTTTAATAATGGCCTATTTGAATATGTTATTCCCTGAGATAGAAGAAAAATAAGTGGAAGACATTTTAAATAAATCTTTCAGATTTGCTCTAAAATCAACTCAGGAGTCAAGTTTTAGTAATAACCATTGGATAAAACGCTAAAACGCTAAAACGCTAAAACGCAAAAGTTAAGATTAACTCTGTTTTCGCATACGGCATGAGTATCTATATTGTCTCGCCAGTAGTAGGTGATTTAGGTGATTTAGGTGATTTAGTATTATGGAATCCATATTTCTTTGTGAAGAGTTAAGAAATGAGCTTTTAGCATCTATTTTCTTCGGTTATTACTGGGGGGATATGTCGTAGAGACCGAAGTTCGGTGTATATACCGCATCTTTTTCTACGGTTTGCTCCCTATCTCAATTGACTTCATGGTTCATAGTGAATTTGTCGTTCGTATTCTTGGTGATGTATTCAATTACTCATCTCTCTCTTTCTCCTTCTTCTTATCGCCCTGTCTATATCATCTCTGAAAGCGAGATGACTCAATTGAAGGTTCAACAGCATCGAGCTGAACTTGAGTCAGTAGTTGATCACAGGAAAAGATTAGAAGATGCTTATGAGCAGCAAAGAAAGCATTTGCTTGATCGAGAGAATTACATTAAAAGTGAATTAAAAGCACTTGCACCATCTGAAAGCAATACTGTTAAAGAAACGGTGGAGAAAGCGGTTGATGCAATTAAAGACACTGCTAAGAAAGTTGTTGCGTAACTTGTATTTTTGAATAAAAAAGCCCTGTCTTTTCAGGGATGCAAAACGACTTTTCTTATTCCTTATGAGTCTGTTAATTGTCATTTAGTCATATGTGGAAAGCTTGTTTTGACGATTTTGCTTGAGCTCACTTCTATGCTTTTTGGTGGCAATTCTACGTTTTCGTGAGGCACGAGTTGGCTTGGTTGCTTTTCTTGACTTTGGAGGTGGCTTTAACCCCTCTTGCAAAAGGTTAGCCAAACGATCTAATGCCAATTGTCTGTTTTGATATTGCGAACGTTCTTCCGATGCAACGATTTTTATACAACCTTTGATAATGCGACTATGCAATTGCTCTATCAATCTTTGTTTTTGAAAAGTACCAATGACGGAAGAACTTTTTATATCAAAAACAAGCTCAACTCGACTGTCACTTTTATTGACGCGTTGCCCTCCAGGACCTGATGACCTGGAAAAGCGCCACTTCAGTTCTTTAGATGGAATAACTAAATGTGAATTTATAGTTAAATCCATTGAGGTTCCTAGATTGAAGTAAGAAGACTTTTGGTGGATTATAGAGGGGGCATAACAATGGCTGATTAAACTCTACTTGAAAATCTCTAAGCAGTTGTTATTAATAGACAGTATGCTTTAAAACATTGGGATTTAAATCTTATCTTGCTAATAGCCTAAGAATGGCTGTAGAAGTATCTAAAGCTTCAGTCGTGAAGAAAAAACTAATCACTAAATATCATCAACTTCATTTATATTTAGATTCTGGAAAAGATAGAAAAAATGTTTCTAAATTTCATCGACAAGATAATTTAACTGAAGAATTATCGATTCAACAGAATTTCATCCCTAAAGTTCTTTCGCAATTAGAAAGTAAAACGAAAGGTGAAGCAATTGAGGATACAGGGGAAGGAGTAAATTCTATCAAATTCTTGATTAATGAAAAAGCAAATATTGAGTCTTTACCTCTTGGCTCTACGGTTGTGAGAATTATTGTTTCCAAAGGATTTATAATTGAGAAGGTTTATCAAACTCCGACAGGATCAAATATTTCAGTTTTATTTTGAATTCTTACCTCACCAGTTCTTCATAAGGGATCTATTCCTAGATTAAATGGATAGTTATTGCTAGAACAACAATCATTTAGATCAGTTGCTAAAAGGATATTCTCACTATTCATTAGCCAATAGCTTGATTTTATACGACTTTCTATGAAAGAAGGTTAATTGATTTATCAAAGGTTCGAATACCTCTAAGGCTAAAATATCAGCCACAATAATTTTTTTGTTCAACTTACTTGACGCCTGTTGAAGCAGGAGAGGTGGAAAGCAGAAAGTCTTTTATGCAAGTATTGGTGCTGTGCTGATTGGGAAGACAGGTAGATATAGAAATTATTGTTGCTAGTGGAGGTAGAGATATACAATTTAACTTTGGTCTCTCAGCTGATTGAGGTGTAGGCTATGACTTTGAAAGGATCAGATGGAATTGACGCATAACAATATGCAGAATAACGTCTCAAATGTTCAAGGAAATGACTCAAATGTAGAAGTTGAATTTAGTTTTGTATTTCTTAGCTCTTCTTATGATCTTAGAGCATATAAAGAATGGCAACTATACGTAGACATTGGACTTGGCAGTTGAGAAATCACTGCTAATGAAAGTTATAGCGTCAATATTGCATTGAGTGCTCGTGATGATCAGATAAATTCTCCAAAGATAGTTGTGGGTGTTAATTATGCTGCGAGTGAAAAGTAGAGGGATATGGAGAGTATTGGTCTCAAGTTATGATGACTTTACTATTGATTCATAGACATACACAGATTATTGGATGAGAGCTGTTCTTGTAAGAGTGCGATTTAAGTTTTAGACCTTCAACAATTTATTAGCAAAAAATTAGATTTAGTCCAAAAATAAAGCTTGAATAGATTATTTAGTCATTCCTTTTCAAAATTACAAACTTGATTTATTACGCCCAGAATTAGTTTGTCTCCATTCGGGTCTTTCCATTCTAAATCCTTATTTCTAAACTCATTAAATTCTTTTGCACCTACTGCAACATCTCTGAAGGAATTTCCTAAACAATTGATATCCATTGTATACAGAATATCTTGCTTTATTTGACTACTGCGCTTAGGCATAAATTTGCTGAATACTCTTATGGAGCCATCTTGATTTTTATGAAAACTATTTTTATCCCATAATTGTTCTCCAAACTGACTTTTTGGAACCTCAATCCAATCATGGGACAAAGCATATATTTTTAGAGGATAAAAAATAATTAAAATTACTAAACAACTAAGGCAAATCTTCTTAATGAAGATATTTAAGAAATTGATATTAGATTGACTGCTCACACATAATCCTCCTTAAAGTTAATAATTTCATATTAATACTATCTTCAAGGTCATATGGTTTTTGGAGCCCTTTTGAATCAGATCTTCTTGTTTAAAAAATCTCTTTAAAAAGAATTCAGGTGGAATTTGCCTATTCTCTTTCAATGCTTTCCCAAACTTGATTTTCATGTTTGATTGGGTTGCATTAAATATAATTTATAGAAACCAAAGTTAGGGATTTTTTAGATCTATTCATACTATTTAGATTTTTCTCTTATCCATTCTCTATACCATTGACGATCATCAAGCCACCTAAGTACTGGCCAATTAATGAGGGTGGATGCAATTAGAATACCGAAAGCAGAAATCTTGTCTGAGCAAGTTGCAAATAGACATGTGGGTGCAATGGCCATGATTATTGAAGTCAGAAAAGCTCTTCTAGGGGACATTTTTGTGCGCATTTCTTTTACAAGTTGAAAAGTTTGAATATAAATGAAAAAGGCTTCCCTTTTTGTTGACTCTTTTAAAAGATTATATTCTTGCTTTTCATTAGCAAGCAGGGAATCTATATAATTAATTGTGGCATAAGAAGTTATAGGTATTTTGTTCGTTTTGATAATTGTTGGAATTAAATCTTTTTGGGCCAGTTTTAAGGAAAAATCTCTATTTAATTTCTCTTTAAAACAATTTTTAAAAGTTAGCTTTCCTATACCCTCTATCTAAACATTAGAAACTTTCGCAGATGAATCTTTAAATGAACGAAGAATTTAGTCCTAAAGATCTCTATGAAGTTCAGGTGGCTTGGGATACAGTTATGAATGCTATTCAAGAAATCAGAGTAGAGCAACAGTGGTCAGATAAATACATTGTAAGAACACTTCGAGATATAGCAGTTAGTCTCGAGGAACAACCTGGTTGAGAAGAGGAAGACTAATAACTGAAAACCCTTCTTCTTTTAATTTTCCCCCATCTTCCATGATTTTGTTGTTGGCAGATGCACTTATTTTTTAGGAGCCAGTCTTTATTCAGATTTAATTTGCATAAATACCTTTCTTACTAAATACTTGATAATCAAACAAACAAGATTAACTCTATATCGGTATAAATACTTAAGTGATCTTCCTCATGGAATTTTTTGCCTGTAGGAGTAGAAAAAGAAGAGAATATGTGGAGTGCTAACTATGGCCAATCAATTGCTAAATAGCCTCAAAGAATCATTTCTTAACCGGGAGCTAGTTTCTAATAAGAAACCAAAATATGACGATGATGTTATCGAGTGCATGCAATTTGGTATCTGTGATTCGCATCCTCATTCTATAAAGGAAGTTCCGTATTATTTTCATTTCTAATCAAGCTTAAAATACTGCTTAGTTTCTTTAAAAGTGTTGAGCCATATCATTTTTATTCAAATACTATTAAATTTACCTGTCCCACTATCTCTATGGTTGTCTGGTAAGAAAGGGAAATTTCCGTTTTCCACTAATTCTCTTTCGCTCATCTCTTCTTTAGGCTTTTGTTTCTGAGATAATTCTTTTTCTATGTTTTCTTTAACGGCAGGTAGTACAGCGTTAGCTGTATCTTCAAAAGCAATAAAAACAAGGCAACAAAAAATAGAAAAAATAATTACTAGGTTTTTCATGAAAGTTCTTTTTCCTATTTTGTGAGCATAAATAAAGTAAAGCATCAACAAACTTCTTCTTTTACTCTTCTTATCAATTATTTGGCTCACATCTTGGCTTATTAGGTTTTTTATTCAATTTATTTATTTTCGACATATCTAAATCAACTAACTTAAGCCCATAAAGATCAGCTATTTTTGTCATAGCAAGTGCTTCTGAACCTTTCCAAGATTCCGCTAAAATTGCCCAAGTTTTTTGACTAAAATCAACGCCGAAGTTTTCATTGTTGTTCCTTTTTTCGTCTATCTCTATGACTTTCGTTAACCCCTGGGGACTGAGATTACTTTTGATCTTTAAGAAAATAACTTCCAACATTGAGTAGTAGAACTTTTCCATTGCATTTTTGTAAGCCCATTCAGCCTCTTCTTGAGATTTCTTGGCATATTCAGCAGTGATTTTTTGGCTCATTTGTCCTTTTGTTATTTTGTGTTTTTTAAGAAGAGATTTCTAGTGTTTTGATTGTAAGAAGAGCAAATTCTGATGTGTTTTCTTTACCTTAAATAGCATGGTCCTTTAAGATGGCTTTAATTAGTGCTACAGAGAATAGGACGATTATTGCCCTAGAAATCAATACATTCAATTAAGAGGAAGCATTAGATTGCGATTTATTGTTTACATGAATGGATAATTTTACGAAGATTTAGTTAAAGATCTATTAAAAGCATGCGCCGCTTAATTTCAGGAATGATTGGTTTGTCAATGCTCTTAGGTGGCTGTGCAACAACTAGTCAAGAAAATATTTCTAGACTTGACTTGATTAAAAAGCGCAATGAGTTGATCTGTGGAGTAAGCGGGAAAATACCTGGATTTAGCTTTATGGGAAGTGACGGAAGTTATCAAGGGTTAGATGTTGATATATGTAAAGCATTTGCAGCTGCATTCTTAGGTGATGCAAGCAAAGTCCAATACAGACCTCTAACTGCTGCCGAAAGATTTACTGCTATTAAAACTGGTGAAATTGATCTTTTATCCAGAAATACTACTTTTACTCTCAGTAGAGACTCTTCAGCAGGAAATGGACTGTCCTTTGCACCGGTTGTTTTTCATGATGGACAAGGATTAATGGTAAAACGAGAAAGTCAAATTACAAATATTAAAGGACTTGCAAACAAATCAATTTGCGTTGGTTCAGGAACTACAACTGAGCAAAACATTAATGACGCTTTCGAATCTCAATCACTTCCTTATCAACCAATAAAATATCAAGATCTAAATCAGGTAGTTGCTGGATATTTACAGGGCCGCTGTTCTGCAATGACTTCTGATCGTTCACAACTAGCTGCAGCTAGGTCAGGTTTTAAGAATCCAGAGGATCATATCATTCTTGATGATGTCCTTAGTAAAGAACCTCTAGCCCCAGCTTCAGATGGTCGTGACTTTTTGCTTGCAGATGCAATGAGATGGGTTATTTTCTCGCTTATATCAGCTGAAGAACAAGGAATAACAAAAGCAAACATCCTAGAAAAAGTAAAATTTGCAACAGACAATCCTCAATTAAAACCATTAAGAAGATTTCTCGGTATAGAGGGTGATCTTGGAGAAAAAATTGGTCTTGGCAATGATTTTGTGGTTAAAGTAATTAGCTCGACTGGTAACTATGGGGAAATTTACAATAGACATCTTGGCAGTAATAGTGAGGTGCCAATTCCAAGAGGATTGAATAATCTATATACAAATGGTGGAGTACACATAGCCCCGCCATTTAATTGATATGAGACATTAGTGATTGTTGAAAATATGTCGAAAAAGCTCACTTATCAAATTGTAGTCTTATTTCTTCTTGCAATTTTATTATCCATATTAATTAATAACTTAAGTATTAATCTTTCAAGATCTGGACTTCAGTTGAGTTTTTCATGGTTATTGAGACCAGCAAGTTTTGCTTTAGCTGAAAACCCTTTGCCTTATTCGCCTTCAGATACTTATGCATGGGCTTTGTTTATGGGATGGTTAAACAGTCTTAAAGTAATTCTTTCATCATTAATACTTGCTACTTTTATAGGTGTATTTATAGGGATTGTAAGAACAGTTGGCAACTCTGTATTGGGATTTCTTGCAGCAATATATATCACATTAATTCGACAAACTCCTTTGCTTTTGCAACTTATGTTTTGGTATTTTGTTGCTTTCTTAGGATTAAAAGATAGTATTTTTATGCCAATAAAAGGTATGATCAGTATCTCTAATAAAGGGATAGAATTCTTAGGATTAAGTTTATCTTCCGAATTCTCAGCATTATTATTTGGTTTAAGTGTGTTTACAGGAGCCTATATTGCAGAAGTTGTTCGAGGAGGAATTCTGTCAGTTTCAAGAGGACAATGGGAAGCATTTAGGAGCTTAGGATTTTCAGAAATTAATGGACTATTTAAAATTATAATTCCACAAGCGCTACCAGCCATTATCCCAGGATTAACAAGTCAATATCTTAATCTTGCAAAAAATAGTACTTTAGCAATTGCAGTTGGATACTCAGATATTTATGCAATTAATGATACTGTGATAAATCAAACGGGTAGAACAATAGAGAGTTTTATTATATTGTTGTCTAGTTTCTTCTTGTTAAATTTATTAATTAGTAATTTAATGGAAGTTATCAATAAAATTACCTTAAACTCTAAAAAAATATAATCAGTTTATTCCTATTAATACAATGAAATAATGATCAAATTTACTAGAAATATTAAAAGAACTTTATCAATTAATTTGTTCAATGGATTATTAACTTTAGCTATTCTTTTAATTATTGGGTTAGGGTTTATTTTTACTTTAAATTGGTTGATATTTTCTGCAAATTGGAAAGTTGTAACTCTCAATCTGCCTCTCTATGCGTTTGGTAGTTTTCCCGTTGATCAAAGATGGCGTCCTGCTCTTTGGATTATTAGTCTTCTTTCTCTTAGCGTAATCACGCTTATTGGACCTAATAGGAAATGGCTTCGTAAATCTCTTCCTCTAGCATGGATAGCTACTTTGCCATTAGGCATCTATTTGCTTTCTGGTGGACTTGGCTTGCCAATGGTGATGAGTAGGCATTGGGGCGGGCTTTCGTTAACTATTCTATTAACAGAATGTAGTTTATTATTTGCATTACCTTTAGGTATATTTTTGGCACTTGGTCGACAAAGTGAATTACCTTTAGTAAAAACTTTGAGTTCGATATACATAGATTCAATGAGAGCAGTTCCACTCATAGCCGTACTTTTTTTTGGTCAACTTCTTATACCATTATTTCTTCCTATAGGGGTAGAAATTGATCGTGTTTGGAGAGCTATCTTTGCGTTCACTTTGTTTGTCTCTGCATATATAGCCGAAGATATTCGTGGTGGCTTACAAGCGATACCCAATACTCAAATAGAAGCAGCCGCAACTTTAGGGCTAAATCAATTCCAAATTACACATTTTATCTTAATTCCTCAAGCTTTAAGAATTGCTTTGCCAGCACTAACAAATCAAGCCATTGGCCTTTTTCAAAATACCTCTTTAATGGCAATTTTAGGTCTGATAGAATTATTAGGCATTGGTCGAAGCCTTTTGGCAAACCCCGAGTTTATTGGTCGGTATATCGAAGTTTATATTTGGTTGGCGAGTGTATATTGGTTATTTTGTACATTCATGGCTGTTCTTGCTAGGCATCTAGAGAAAAGATTGGCTATTCAAAAAACTAATATTTAATCTTTATGGAACACATTGTTAGCGCTAAAAATCTTTCCAAATCATATACTAAAGGATTGTATGCTTTGGATAATATCTCTCTTCAAGTGGATGAAGGTAAAGTTCTGGTAGTTATGGGACCATCGGGATCTGGCAAGAGTACCCTCATTCGCACTTTTAATGGCCTTGAAGCTTTTGATGCAGGCGAATTAAACATTTTAGGTATTCGTATTGATGCATCTCATGATGAGCGAAGAATTCGCCAAATTAGGAAGAGAGTAGGAATGGTGTTTCAGCAATTTAATTTATTTCCACATCTTTCAATCCTCGAAAATATTGTTCTTGCTCCAGTTCAAGTGCAGAAACGTCTACAGACTGAAGCTGAGGAACATGCGATGTATCTCCTTGCTCAAATGGGGATAGCTACACATGCAAATAAATATCCAAGTCAACTTAGCGGCGGTGAACAGCAAAGAGTTGCAATTGCAAGAGCTTTAGCTCTAAAACCAGAATTACTTTTATTTGATGAACCAACCAGTGCATTGGATCCTGAACGTGTTAATGAAGTTTTAGATGTAATGCGAAACCTCGCAAAACAGGGGATGACAATGATTGTTGTGACTCATGAAGTTGGATTTGCGAAAGAAGTAGGTGATCAAGTCTTATTTTTGGATTCAGGTAAGGTCATAGAAACATCTACTCCAAATGTTTTTTTCTCAAATGCAAGGCATGAAAGAAGCAGAAAATTCTTGAATCAGATAGAGAATAAATAACTTTTAATATCTAGTAGTTAATTTTATTTGGTTAAAGATTTTAGGTGCAAATTGTGACTTGAATAAGTTTTCAATAGACTTTTGATATCTTAATTAAAACCTTCTCCATTTCTCCTAACTTTGCTTGATTCTGCTTTTTTAAAGACTGACCATAGGCAACTGGGAAATAAAGGACCTTGCTTTCTCTCTGGACTAGCTTTTACTGATTTTCATTTTGCTTAATCCTAAATGGGATGAACATCATTAAGTGTTTTCCTTAATCAAAAATGGATGCCTTCAAGATAGCTATTGATACTTCGCGTCAACCTTTTTTAGGATCAGGGCATAGCATTTTTTTAAATCAAGTAGTAAGAGATATCAATTTTGATCCAAACAAGGAATTCGTTCTAGTAAGTTGCTACATAATGTTGATTTAAGTAGAGCACAAGTAGCCGATCTAGTTTATTCAATCCAAATGGGTTGTAGTTTTTCAAGGAAGTTAATGAGAGTGAAAAAAATTTAGTTAAACCAGAGCAACAAAAGTGTTCCAAACAACAGTCGGTAGATAACAAAAATCCAAGCAGTGTTTGTTTGAAGGAATTTTAAAACCCAGTCAATTGCAAGCCATGACATAACCGCAGACGAACAGATTCCTATTGCTAAAGGAACTAATCCGCCAGTTGCAGTACCTGAAAATGCGGCTTTTAGTTCAACTACTCCAGCTAGAGTAATAGCCGGAATACCTAGGAGAAATGAAAAGCGGGCAGCATCTTTTCGTTGCCAATTAGTAAATAGAGAGGCTGTAAGTGTGCATCCTGCTCTAGATGTCCCAGGTATCAATGCAAGAAGTTGAGCTATTCCAATTATTAGACCATCGATACCTTGAACATCTTTGATCTTTTTTTTACGAGTACCTATCAACTCGGCCATGGCAAGTAGTAATGCCATGCAAATAGAGACTAGAGAAATAGCATGAATGCTTCTAAAGGGAGAGGTTTCATATTCAGGCCAAAATAATTTTATTGCCATTCCAGCTAAAACAATTGGAGCTGTGCCGAAAAAAATTGCAATACCTAAGCGTGCATCTGCTTTATTCCATTGTCCTTGTAAGAATGCTTTTGATATTCCTTTTAATATTGATTGAAGATCATTTTTGAAATAAGAAATTACAGCCAATATGCTTCCTAATTGAATGGCTGCTGTAAGAGATATTCCAGGATCTCCCCAACCGAGAGCAATAGAAACAACTTTCAGATGAGCAGTACTGCTGATTGGCAAGAATTCAGTTAAGCCTTGAACTATTCCAAGAACAAGGTTGCGCCAGCAGGCCTGTATTAGTTCAATTGATGGGATGAGATCATCCACAAAACTTCCACCATTTCATTCAACTTATTACAAATCAAATAAAGGGAGAGTTTGGAGTGGCATATCAATAAAGTGGACCTGATTTGAAATTCTTAAAGTTTGGTTCGAATAGGACATTTCTTTTTCTAAGAATTTTTTTGAACCTGTCATTGCACTCTTTTCCTTAATCAGCAGTTTATTTTTGCCATATAAATGGATATGGCCTACAAGGAGAGGGTTAGATAAACGGTTATTTTTTTAAATAACTAATTGGTCAACTTAAGAAAAAGAACGAGAAGTAATCGAAGCAGCTTAGATGTAATTCAAAGATACTTGTAAAGGAAGAAAACAATCCTCAAGGCGAAGAGAACCTAAAGATGTTTTGCAACTTAGTAATTATTGTTAATCCATAAAAGTTGAAATCACTTTTTTAACTATATGATTGTTCATTCAAAACATATCTATATATCAATTTAGACAGCATTGATATATAGATATTGGACTATATCAAATTAAACATGTAAAAGAATTAAAATAACCTTAGGAAGGAACTAAATACTCTTATAAATCTAAAAAACCACTTGATATTTACTTGAAAATATCAAAAAATATTATTTAATATTAATTGGCTACTTTGGAAAACACATCTCTAAACCAGTCTTCTTATTTGATTATAGTAATTGTTTTATTATTCTTGTTTGGTTCAGTAGCATATGGAATGTACAGGACCTTTGGCCCCGGGGGCAAGGCATTGACAGATACTATTGATCAACATGCGCGGATGTATGAATTAGGTATTGCGCTTAATCATGATTAAATTTAGATGTATTATTTGAACTCTAAATACTTACAGCAGATAAATGATTCAGCCCTTTTTTAAGGCTGATTTAAATTTCACCGTATTCTTTTTGGGATTTGCTTTTTTAATTATTTTAGTCTAAATAAAAATAGTTTTCGACTGCCAAATTAAATATCAAGCTCTAAAAAATCAATAGATTTATTACTTTTAAAAGTTTATAGCTTCTTTTGCAAACTAATTAATTCCTTTCATAGCAATTGATTTATGAGGATTAAGTTTGAGATTATTTTGAAGGATCCCTTTGAAAAAGAAATATATTGTTTCCTTTCACTTTTATTTAGCTTATCTCAAGCGTACCTTCAGATATGAATATAGAAGAAATACAAGTTGTTTAGATTCAATAAGTAAATGTCTTCCAAGAAACTAAGCAAGCTACTAACTGCCAGAAAGTCAACATTTGAGAGATACTGCAACAACAGACTCCTGAGGGTATTCCTCTTGAAACTAAGTTAAGTAAAATTCATTACTTTTCTTCCCCGAGCTTGCTTGGAACTGTGTAATGGGTGATTTGCCTATAGCGAATGCGAACTAAGTATGATAGGGTCATAGCTCTCTTATTAAAGATTATTTGGGTTTTGTTCTTTTTACATAGAATTTATGACTTCTACAGCACCTAATGAGAACATTAAAGATGATCTTCAGGAAAAGATCTCCTGCAAATTAGTATCAGAAATAATTCGTGGACGTATCCAGTCTCATGGGGCGAGGTTTCATGCAAATGA
Organism: Prochlorococcus sp. AG-363-C02; assembly: GCA_003278345.1. Classification (GTDB taxonomy): domain Bacteria; phylum Cyanobacteriota; class Cyanobacteriia; order PCC-6307; family Cyanobiaceae; genus Prochlorococcus_E. The sequence goes on from QCFH01000017.1 coordinate 29,413, forward strand.
TAATATTTCTGATTACATTTTACCAGGAGAACTAGATACTCTTGAGAAAGAGGTTGCTACGCAAATAAGAGAGTTACTTAAAACTTTATTAATTGATGTTGATAATGATCATAATACTCAGGAAACAGCTGAAAGAGTATCAAGAATGTATATAAATGAAGTATTTAAAGGTAGATTTCATAAACAGCCAAAAGTTACTAGTTTTCCTAATGATAAAAACTTGGATGAAATATATACCGTTGGACCAATCACTGTTCGATCAGCATGTTCACATCATCTAGTGCCAATTTTAGGAGATTGTTGGATTGGAATTAAACCAGGTGAAAAAGTGATTGGTCTTTCAAAGTTTGCAAGAGTAGCAGATTGGGTTTTTTCTAGGCCTCATATTCAAGAGGAAGCTGTAATGATCCTTGCTGACGAAATTGAAAGACTATGTGAACCTAAAGGTTTGGGAATTATCGTAAAGGCGCAACATTATTGTATGAAATGGAGAGGTGTTAAAGAGCCAGACACAAGCATGATTAATTCTGTGGTTAGAGGTGATTTTCGTCATGATTCAAGTTTGAAGCAGGAATTCTTCGAACTTGTTAGACAACAATCAAATCCTTCCAAGAATTATTAGATTAACCTTTAATTAGTCATTAGCTTTATATAAGCTTTGGAATTTCATTTTAAAAAAAAATCGATGACCTTATTTGAATTCCATTTGCTATTGGATTGGTGTCATAACTAAATAAGGATTGTAATCCACTTTCTCCAATTAATGCTTGCCTTTCATTGAGCAATAGAATATATGGAAACTAAACAAGCATTCCAGGAGATTAGACCAGAAAATAGGACACAATAGGAGGTGGTTTGCAGAAATCTTTGAACAGATTATTGTTCTTTATCATCTTTTCTGGGAGTCCATCTATACCACCTTGGCTTTTGATTTATTTTTTTCTTTGATTCTTTTTCTTATTAGTTGGATATCTTTAGCTTTAGGCTCCCAGTCTTTATACAAGTCAATTGGCCACTGCTCCTTTTTGAATTTGCGTTCTGGATTTGGATGCATTCCTCGGTTTTGCATTTCATTTATTAGCTCTAGATATCGTTTATGCAGATACTTACCTTTGTTATAAAAAAATTTGACATGTCCAATATTTAGTGTGAATTCTTTTGGTAGTTGTTCTCTGGTCTTTTCCCAACTTTGTGACTTTATTGAGCGTTGGAGTGCTGAGCCAACCATAAAAATTTCTCGATATTCCGCGATTAAATGTTGATCAGACAATTCACTTGGTGGTATCAAATTGATTCTAGTCATTCGAAAAGAACTTTGATTATGAATCGATAACTTAATTATTTTATTTACTATTTTACAAAACCTTTGCTATGTTCTTTTTTTTAACTTTCAATGCCTTTATATCCCTCTCTATAGATTTCTTCTCGCTCAAGTTCTTACATTTGCAGTTGACTTAGATTCATCTTCTACTGTGAAAGATTTAAGCAATAATTTTTCTGAGAAGTTCTGAATTCTATTAAAAATGGACTTAGTCCTGAAAAGTTTGGCGAGAGCACTGCCAATCAATTAGCAAAGGGCTTATTCTTTTCTCCTATTATGAACGAAATAATTTCTGCTCCAAAAGAAACTTTATCTGCATAACTATCAGACAATATATTGAGTAGATGTGATAAAGATATTGGCGTTACATAAAAGGATCTTGATTATTATCTGGTTCAACTAGCAAATAAAGTGCCAAGTAAATCTAATAGAAGATTAAAAATGATTAGGTAGTTATTTTGCGATAAACCCGTCTTAAGCTTAGACTTAATTATTACATTGCCTTTGCGTGCTTGCGTGAATTTTGTTTATATCTCAGTCATGATTTGTTTGTATATCTTAAAATATTTTTCAATAAGAAGTGTTATCGCAAATTAGCGAAAGCCTAAATGTTCCTATTATTTATAGCCCTTAAGAATCAGATGGAAAAGGCCAAGCGTAATTAGATAGAGGAGCGGGAGAGCATATCTCTTCTCCATTGGAGGAGAGGTAACATCTTTCAATCCCCCATTCTCTTTCAATGATTTTCATCTCGATAGATCCGTTTGGCA
>QCFH01000018.1 GCA_003278345.1 Prochlorococcus sp. AG-363-C02
ATATCTCTGGACAAGCTTTATATGCGTTAGTTAGGAGTTCTACTAAACTGCCAGTAGCAATGGATTCTGAAAGAGCTTTAATTGTCTTTTTTCTTATTTTATTTATGTGCATGGTATCTGCTTCAGTAGCAATGAGAAGACTAGTTGATGCAGATCCAGCAGAGATTTTCTAATTGATTGTTATTTATGAAAGCTTTTTATAGTCCAGCAATTAACAGGCCAACTGTCCAGATTCAAGCTTTAAGTCATTGGTATGGTCACGGAATAAATAGGAAACAAGTTCTTCATAAAGTTTCTATGAAAATAGAACCTGGTGAAGTCGTTTTGCTGACAGGGCCTTCAGGATGTGGCAAAACAACTTTGTTAACTTTGATTGGAGCTTTAAGGAAAGTAGAAGAAGGAGATTTATTTGTTCTTGGTAGTCAGCTAAAAGGGTCTTTAAGGAAAACTCGACAAATGATTAGAAAGAATATTGGGATGATTTTTCAAGGGCATAATCTTCTTAGGTGCCTTACGGCAGAACAAAATGTTCAAATGGGATCAGACTTGTTGAAAGGCCTTTCCTATAAAGCGAGAAGAGATTATGCTCGAGAATGGTTAAGAGCAGTTGGCCTTGAAGATCATATGAGTAAACTCCCGCATGATCTTTCTGGTGGACAAAAACAGAGGGTTGCTATAGCAAGGGCTCTTTCAGCGCGTCCCAAATTATTGCTAGCCGATGAACCAACCTCTGCCCTTGATAGCGTAACGGGTAGAGAAATTGTTTCATTATTAAAGCGTTTAGCAGTTGATCAGCATTGCTCTGTGTTAATGGTTACACACGATCCTCGGATACTTGATGTAGCAGATCGTCTTATTAAAATGGAAGATGGGAGATTGCAACCAGTTATTGAGTAAACTATTTAATATATAAATTTAAGAGCATGTCAAAGCGTAGAAATCTCAAGAAAGAAAAGCAAGAAAGGAATCGTGCTTATGCAAGAAAGTTTAAAAAAAGGAAGCTTCGCTCTGATGGATCTGGAGCTGGTAACGGAGTTACAGGTACAGCTAATAATGGAGGAGCTGCTGACTAAACTTTTAGATTCAATCCCTGAAAATTTTTTAGGGTTCGCTTCTAAAAGAGACTTCACGTTTATTTTGCAATGAGATTCGAACTAGGCGCATGTTTATAAGTGTTGTTATACCAACATATAATCGCTTGCCTATTTTAGAGAAGTGCTTGCTTGCCTTAGAAAATCAAAAAATAGTTAGTGAAATTAATCAATATGAAGTTTTAGTAATTGATGATGGTTCAGATGATGAAACTTGTACTTTCTTAGAAGAAAAAACTGATCTTTTTAGCCATGTTCGTCTTTTAAGACAAAATCATTCTGGTCCTGGTGCTGCAAGGAATAAGGGAGTCATGGAGTCTAATGGCGACGTCATAATTTTTATTGATAGTGACTTGGTGGTGACAGAATCTTTTCTTGAGAGCCATGCTTTAGCTCTAAAACAAGCTTGGTTAAGAAGGGGGAATAGGACTTGTTTTACGTATGGAGCGGTTGTAAATACCAGTAATTTTGTTGATCCTACTTCTGAAAGGTTTAAATTCTCTGATCTTTCTTGGGCATATTTTGCCACTGGTAATGTCGCAATTGATAAAAATGTTTTAAAGGATTCAGGACTTTTTGACCCTGCTTTTAGTCTTTATGGTTGGGAAGACTTGGAACTAGGAGAAAGACTTAGGCAAATGGGAACTGAGCTAATTAGATGTCCTAAAGCTATTGGTTATCATTGGCATCCTGCATTAGAAATCGATCAAATTCCAGGACTTGTTCGTGTGGAGATAGAGAGGGCAAAAATGGCAATTGTTTTTTATAGAAAACATCCAACCATTAGAGTTCGTTTCATAATTCAGTTCACTTTATTCCATAGATTGATTTGGGAACTTTTAACATTAGGAGGCTTAATTAATGAGTTAAGCCTTAGGCCTCTACTGAGATTTTTGATAAGAAAGGGATACTCAGCTTTTGCTATGGAATTATTGCGAATTCCTTTAAACCTGATAAATGTTAGAGAGATTTATAGAGAAGCTGAATTAAATCGACTTTATTGACTTTGCATTTGATAGATTGGGTGAGTAAATAAAACTCCGCACATCTGACTGTTTCGGGTGATCAAAGCAAATTTGTTTTGTATCCCTGTCGGATGGAGGCAAACCCGAAACCCTATTAAAAATGGCTGTTGTAACTCTTTCAGAGATGATGGAGGCTGGTGCTCATTTTGGACACCAGACCAGAAGATGGAATCCTAAAATGTCTCGCTATATATATTGTGCGAGGAATGGGGTTCATATTATTGATCTTGTAAAGACCGCAGTATGTATGAACAATGCATATAAGTGGACAAGGAATGCAGCTAAGAGCGGAAAACGATTTTTATTTGTAGGTACAAAAAAGCAGGCTTCTGATGTTGTAGCTCAAGAAGCATTGAAATGTGGAGCATCTTATGTGAATCAACGATGGTTGGGAGGAATGCTTACTAATTGGACGACAATGAAAGCTAGAATTGATCGGCTGAAAGATTTGGAAAGGATGGAGTCTTCTGGCGCAATAGCCATGAGGCCGAAGAAGGAAGCCTCCGTATTGAGGCATGAACTAGAAAGATTGCAAAAATATCTTGGAGGATTAAAAGGAATGAAGCGATTGCCAGATGTAGTTGTTTTAGTTGATCAACGTAGAGAAACAAATGCAGTTTTAGAGGCTAGGAAATTAGATATACCTTTAGTGTCAATGTTAGATACCAATTGTGATCCGGATTTATGCGAAGTACCGATACCTTGCAATGACGATGCTGTTAGATCAGTTCAACTTGTTCTTGGAAGACTTGCTGATGCGATAAATGAAGGAAGACACGGCTCTAATGAGCAGCGTAATAGACAAAAATATTCATAGGATTTTTCCTGTAGGGGTTTGTTTGCCATTGACCTCAATACAAAAATAATGGCATTTTCTAATTTTTCTCATTAAAAACATGGCTGGAATCACTGCAAAACTTGTTAAAGATCTTAGAGATAAGACAGGAGCAGGAATGATGGATTGTAAGAAAGCCTTAGGAGCCTCTGAAGGGGATATAAATAAAGCTATTGAGTGGTTGCGACAAAAGGGAATAGCTAGTGCGGAGAAAAAATCTGGCAGAGTTGCAGCAGAAGGAGCTATAGGGAGTTATATACATACTGGTTCTAGAGTAGGCGTACTTCTTGAGTTAAATTGTGAAACAGATTTCGTTGCTCGAGGAGAAATTTTTCAGGGACTTTTAAGAGATATCGCAATGCAAGTAGCCGCATGCCCAAACGTTGAATATGTAACTGTTGATGATATTCCAAATGAAATTGCAGAAAAGGAAAAAGCTGTAGAAATGGGGAGAGATGACCTTGCAGGAAAACCTGATCAAATAAAAACCAAAATAGTAGAAGGAAGAATAGCTAAAAGATTGAAGGAGCTGGCTTTAATAGAACAACCTTTTATTCGTGATAGCTCTATAACAGTAGGGCAGTTGGTTAAGCAGGTAGCAGGTCAAATAGGCGAAAATCTTAAAGTCAGAAGATTTACTAGGTATACCCTTGGTGAGGGTATAGATGTTGAAGAAACTGATTTTGCAGCCGAAGTTGCTTCTATGTCTTCTTAATAGGTTTTGAAGTCAAACTCTGAAAAACAATCTCCCTTTGATCCTTTTAAGCAACTGGAATTGCTTACTCTTAAGTGTGAAAATTTAAAACCAGACTTATATAAAGTAAATGCTTTTTATTTGAAGTTATTTAGATCTATTCTTCCAGAAGCAGTTAAGGAGGCTATTTTTCAAATAGTTTTATCTAGTAGAACTAATTCTAATATTTTGTCTTTGGATAATAAAAAAGAATCTTTTCAAAAAAGAGTGGATGAAATTATCTCAGAATATATTTCATTGCTTACTATTGAAAACCTTGTTATTTTTTCAAGAGAGTTAGAAAACGATCGCATCAAAAAGACTAGTGAAGATACTTTCTTAAATCAAAATCTAGAGCAAAAGATTGATGATGAAATGGGGAATAATAAACCAATAATTTCCCAATCTATTGAACTTAGCCTTTTATTGCCTACTCAAAACAATATAGATTTAAGTAATTGGAATTCTCAAAATCAAGATATTTCTTCCTGTACGTTTACTTCAGGATTAGACCAGGGTTTTGATGAAAGGTCTAATCTTGATTTAAATCAAGTTGATTTTGAGGAAATTGCCGAAGAGCCATCTGAAATTAATTCAGAGCAGAATGATTTGGATGTTTTAAAGTCTCTTTTTATGATGGCAGGAGATCTGATGTCTCCTATTAGAAACCCTTCAAAGGGAAATATAAAAGAAACACCCAATTTAAAAGATGAAAAGCAGAAAGATACTTTGCTTCCTGAATCACCAGAAGAACTTTATAGATGGTCTTTTTCTATTGAATCTGCTCTTGTTAGACGAATGAGGAATTTATCTCATTTAATTAATCTTGAATTAATCCGCATAGGTTTAATTAACAGTTTTATTCCACCAACACTTTTGGATGCAGCAATTTCTGGCCAACTTAATGCAGTTAAAGCACCTTCTAATATTCTTAGGATTAAGTTGCCAATTAACCCTGCTTCTAATAGTGAAATTGATTTATCTTGCTTATTGATCCGTACATCAGAATTGGAATTTGATAATATTAAACTTAGACAATGCAGACAGAAAATGACTGAGCAAAGAAATATTTTGCTTAAAATGGTAAAACAGCAAAATTATTGGCAAAGTAGATCACTAGCAAAGGAAGTTCGAGAACAGTGGTGGAAGAATACTCAGACAAATCAGAACAAAGAAATTTAGAACTCTTTGATGAGTTAAATGACTGGATTCACTTAATCCAGAAAGCATTAACTATTGAGGCGGATAATGGGTTTAGAGATTTGCAGGGAAGGACAGAATCCTTCAGCTCATTTTTTGTAAGGGAAATAATATCTTTTAGATCTTCTCTTCTCTCTGAAGATGTTTATAAGAAGTTAAAAGTTTTATCTAATGCTTTTAAAGATTATTCAATAAAAGATACATCCATCAAAAGGAGATTAGTAATAGATGCAAGACAGTACTTTGATCGATTAAGAAAAGATTATAGTTATTCAGTTACAACATCGACGCCAAGATTAAGGTTATCTAAATTAGATGCTGATGAAAAATCAAACATTAGACATAGTAGTCGTTTTATATCAATAGATAGTTCTTTAAGTGACATATCTGGTATTGGAATCAAAATGCTTCAAACACTTGCTTCTTTAGAGCTTTATACAATTAAGGATTTGTTATTGTATTACCCTAGAGATTATGTTGATTATTCAGCGTTAAAGAGAATAGGCCTCTTAGAAGAAGGACAAACAGCTACTGTAGTAGCGACAATAAGACGTACTAGTTCTTATACGAGCCCACGAAACAATAATCTGTCAATATTAGAACTTCAACTTGAGGATAATACAGGTCGCATAAAAATAACTAAATTTTTTATAGGTAAGAGGTTTAGTAATAGGTCTTTTTTAAAGAAACAGCAATCAATTTATGCAAAAGGTACTGTTGTTGCCGTTAGTGGTTTAGTTAAATCTAATAAATTTGGAAAGGCATTTGTCGATCCATTGATTGAAATACTGGAAAACAAGTATTCTCTTGTGAAATCAAAAAGCATTGGGCGCTTACTACCTATATATCATTTGACTGAAGGTATATCAGCAGAAAAATTGAGATCTTATATGAGATCAGTTTTGTATTTGGCTCGTGACTTTAGAGATCCATTACCTGTAGAGATTCTGAATTCACTTGAGTTACTTAAGAAACCAGATGCTATTAAGGAAATACACCAACCAAGTAACAGTGAATCTTTAGCTGACGCACGAAGAAGACTTGTTTTTGATGAATTCTTTTTTTTACAGCTTGGCCTTTTAAAACGAAGATTTGAACTTGAGAAGTGTAATGCACCATTATTATCTATTCAGAAAGAAAATGATGGTTTAGTTGGTCATTTTTTAACTCTTTTGCCTTTCTCTTTAACGAATTCACAGAAAGAGGTCTTAAAACAAATTCAATCAGATCTTTCTCTTTCAAAACCAATGTCTCGTTTAGTCCAAGGAGATGTAGGTAGTGGGAAAACTGTTGTTGCTATAGCAGCATTATTGAATGCTGTTGAGTCGGGCTGGCAAGGTGCATTGATGGCTCCAACAGAGGTTCTCGCACAGCAACATTATCTTATGCTTTGCCAATGGTTGCCTCAATTACATGTAAGCGTAGAGTTGCTTACGGGGTCAACACCTCTAAAAGATAGAAAAAGAATATTAGATGATCTACTTGCAGGTAGTCTAAAAATTATTGTAGGAACACATGCTCTTTTAGAGGATAAAATTTTATTTTCACGTTTAGGATTAGTTGTAGTTGATGAGCAGCATCGCTTTGGGGTTAATCAGAGAAATCTTTTGCTTAATAAAGGGCTTAACCCTCATTTGCTAACCATGACGGCTACACCGATTCCAAGAACATTGGCATTATCTATTCATGGTGATTTAAATGTAAGTCAGATTAATGAATTACCTCCTGGAAGAACACCAATTAAAACATTACTTTTACAAGATTCAGAAAGGGAAGTTGCATATAATGTTATTAGAGAAGAGATCGAGCTTGGTCATCAGGCCTATGTTGTACTTCCTTTAGTAGAAGTTTCTGAAAAATTGGAATTACGTTCCGCTATTGATGTATTTAATGACTTGTCTATGAATTTATTTAAAGATTACAGTGTAGCTCTTTTGCATGGAAGGATGCATAGTAATGATAAGAAGTCTATTATTAAAAGATTTGCTAACAAAGAGATTCAAGTATTAGTTTCCACAACAGTAATTGAAGTAGGAGTAGATGTTTCAGAAGCAACGGTAATGGTTATAGATCATGCTGATAGATTTGGTTTGGCTCAATTACATCAATTGAGAGGACGTGTTGGTAGAGGTAGTAATAGTTCCAAATGCATTCTTATAGATACAGTAAATACAAGTACTTCAAAAAATAGATTGGAAGTTTTGGTTAATTCAACAGATGGATTTGAAATCTCAGAAATTGATCTTCGTTTAAGAGGACCTGGACAAGTATTGGGCACAAGACAATCGGGCCTTCCTGATTTTGCTTTAGCAAATCTCATAGAAGATGAAAATATTCTCGAATCTGCAAGAGTTGAGGCTTTAAAATTATTAAAGAAAGATCCTGATTTGAATCATAATATTTTTCTTCAGAAGATGTTGGATGATTATTGGGATAGAGTTGTTTCAAAAAGTCAGCTTAATTAAAGAATTTTTTGCTTATTTCATTTAAACGCTTTATAACATAGATATGTTCAGTATATAGTAGATCTCGTTTAATTTTTCAGTGTTAAAACCATGGCAAAATATCCCAATAATAAAGAGAAAAGAACCTCTTGAAGATTTGCCTGATCAATTACATCGTATAGAACCACATCATTACCAGGCTTTAGGGGCTCCTTATGGTGACAATGTCTCACCTTGGAAATTGAGAACTAGTGTTGTTCAAAGATTAATTTATGCTCAAGAACAACTTCAAGCTATATATCCTGAACTTGTTTTATTACTATTTGATTGCTGGCGACCAATAAGAGTTCAAAAATTTATGTATGAATATGCAATAAATCAAGAATGTATATTAAAAGGAGTCAATAAAGATGCTAAAAGCGATCTGAATGCTAGAGATCTTAAGGATATAATTGATTCAGTAAATAAGTTTTGGGCATATCCAAGTTATGATCAATCAATTCCTCCTCCTCACAGTACTGGAGCGGCTGTTGACTTGACTCTTGCACTTAAGAATGGAAGCTCTTTAAATATGGGGGGAGAAATTGATTTTATTGGTCCTGAATCAGAACCGAATTATTATTTAGAATCTACAAAAGTAGCTAAAAAGTCATTATCTTTTTTATGGCATTCTAGACGTCTACTTTTAAGTGATATTATGAGGAATGCTGGATTTGTTCAGCACCCAAATGAGTGGTGGCATTTTAGTTTTGGTGACCAACTATGGGCATGGTTAACTAAATCAGATGCAGCACTTTATGGAGCTGTAGAAGTGCTTTGAAGTAATTTATTTATAATTTTATCGTCTAGACTATATATATGGTCACCAAAACTTATATCTGAATGAGTCTCCTTCCAGCTTAAAAGCAATGGCTCTAAGGTTTCTTCTAATTGGTTTATATTCACTTTTTGTAGGTAGGGCTTCGCTAACCTTTTCAAATCAGGACTTCCTCCTAGCCAAAGTTGATATTGATCTGCACCACTACCGACTAATGCAAGCTCTGCCATATAAGGTCTTGCGCATCCATTAGGACAGCCTGTCATCCTTAAAAGAATTGATTGTTCAATCCCTATCTCTTTTAATTGTTTCTCTATGCGAGAAATAATTGTTGGCAACAATCTTTCTGCTTCTGTTATTGCTAATCCACATAATGGCAGTGCAGGACAAGCAAGGGCGTGTCTTCCTAGACTATGTTCTTCGATTTTTATATCAATTCCTCCTTCTTTTAATTCTTTTGTAATGGAGTTACGTTGAAAACTACCTATATTACAGAGCAATATATCTTGGTTTGGAGTAAGTCTTAAGTCTAATTTGTATTTTTCCACTATTTGTCTAATCTTTAACTTCGTCTTCCCACTTAGTCGACCAGATAATAATGGTATCCCAAGAAACCAGATATTTCTTCCTTGTTTTCCCCATCCAAGATAGTCTTTTAGTTTAGCTTTTGGCTCTGGAATTAGAGGTTCTAACTTTCTTTTGAAGTATTTACTTGTAAGCGTTTCCCTAAACCATTCTATACCTTTAGTGTGAAGAAGGTATTTCATTCTAGCATTTTTTCTTAGTTTGCGATTTCCGTAATCTCTTTGGAGTGCAAGTATAGATTGAACTATTATTAAGATATCTTTTATTTTTACATAGCCTAGAGGATCAGCAGTTCTAGCAAATGTAGTTTCACTATTGTGCATCCTTCCCATGCCTCCGCCTACATATACATTGCAGCCTAATATTTCGCCATTTATATCTGGAAAGGCTACCAATCCTATGTCATGAGTCAATATATCTACCGAGTTGTCACCTGGAACAGTTACTGCGCATTTGAACTTTCTAGGTAGGTATGTTTGACCATAAAGAGGTTCTTCTTTGTTTCCGCTATATAAGCCAATAGAAAATTGTTCTTTTCTTGCTTCTCTAACTCTGTTAGAGGGTTTGATTTTGTAGGTTAGGTTTCCATCAGCCCAGAGCTCTAAATATGTTTTTTCTGCTGAAATGGGGCTTAGTAAATCAGCTATTTCATTGGCTAATTTACGTGCTGCTGGATAACCACCTGTTTGCAAAGGTGCAGCAGGTGCCATTACGTTTCTATTAATATCACCACATGCAGCAAGTGTTGATCCCATAGATTTAATAATTGTATTTATAACTTCTTTTAAATTTTCTTTTCTAATTCCGTGCATCTGAAAGGCTTGCCTTGTTGTTGCCCTTAGTGTTTTATTCCCAAGTTGATCAGATAATTTATCAAGAGCAATGAACAATGAGCCAGGAACAAATCCACCAGGGCTTCTAAGCCGTAACATCATTTGCCAATCTTTCTCGGTTCCTTTCTGCCTGTTTTCTCGATTGTCTTGTTGGTAACTGCCATGGAACTTAAGAAGTTGAACCCCATCTGTTGAAAAATGCTTTAAATTATTTTTAAGTTCTGTTGAAAGGGGTTCTTCTAGGAAATTACTATCAGCCTTAAATTGTTCAAATCGTGACCTGTCTTCTCCGTTTGCAATGCAGGGGAATAGTTCTGACTGATCGTTATTTTTAATTTTTAATTTTTTTGTTGTCACGAATTGGTTTTTTTATCAAACCTAAACACAACAATCATACTTTTTAATTGTATTTTCAATAAAGTGTTATTGAATATTTCTTATTTTTGTGTCTAACTTCTTACTTGAACTTGGCACTGAGGAGCTACCTGCACAGTTTGCACGTTCAGTTATTCCTCAGTTTGAGGAGTTAGTCACAAGAGATCTTAATCAATCTCGAATAAGATTTGAGAAAATAAGTTGTTCTACAACTCCAAGAAGGATTTGTTTGTTTGTTAAGGGATTATCTGAATTTTCAGATGATTTTGTAGAACAACGTAAAGGTCCTCCTGCTACAAAAGCTTTTGATAAAGGGGTGCCAACTAAAGCTGCAATAGGATTTGCTAATCGATATGGTATTTCGGTTGATGCATTGGAAGTAAGAGATACTCCTAAAGGTTCTTTTGTGTTCGGTAAAATCGTTGAGAATGGAGAACCCTCTTTTGATCTTTTAAAAGGATTGATCCCTAAATGGATAAATAGTATTCAGGGTAATCGTTTTATGTATTGGGGGGTAGGCGATATGCGATTTGCTAGACCTATTAGATGGGTTGTAGCACTTATGGATGATAAGGAATTATCTTTAACTCTTGTTGGAACTGATCCGGAAGTCAAGTCAAGTTGTTTAAGTAGAGGACTAAGACTTAAGCATACTGATATCTCAATAAAGTCAGCTAGTAGTTACCATTCCATTATGAAAAAGGCAGGAGTAATTGTTGATAGAGATGAACGAGCAAAACTTATTAAGGATTTAGTAGAAGAATCTGCGGCTGAGCTTCGTGTTACTGCAGACCTGACTAGCAATTTATTAGATGAATTAACAGATTTAGTTGAGGCGCCTTATTTAATTCGAGGTAAGTTTGATCATTCTTTTTTAGGCTTACCAGCTGAAGTCCTTAGTACTGTTATGAAGGTGCATCAAAGATATATTCCTCTGTATGCTCAAAATATTGATATTGACCCTTTAGCATTAGATGCAAAGAATCTTTTGTCTTCTTACTTCTTATGTGTATGCAATGGCTTAAGTAAATCAAGTGAACTAGTTAAAGAAGGCAATCAGCGTGTATTAAAAGCTAGATTTTCTGATGCGCAATTTTTCATAGATGTTGATCGATCATTAACCAGTTCAGATCGTATAGGCCAATTAAATAAAGTTACCTTTGTAGATGGCTTAGGTTCATTATATGATCGAGTTAAAAGGATTGAATGGCTTGTAGATGTTTTAGTAAGTCACCTGAATACTTCAGATAATAATTTAAATCATTTAAGGAGAGCTGCTCAACTTTCTAAGCATGACCTTGTGAGTAATATGGTAGGAGAGTTTCCTGAACTCCAAGGAATAATTGGAGGCAAATATATTCTTGCTGAGGGTGAGTCCAGAGAAGTTGCGCTGGCTGTTTTGGAACAGTACTTACCTAGAGGACAGGGTGATGATTTGCCAAAATCATTCTCTGGGTCAGCACTAGCAATACTCGATAGAATTGAATTGTTGTTAAGTATCTATGCTAAAGGAGAAAGACCAAGCGGATCTTCAGACCCTTATGCTTTACGCAGGGCGGCTAATGGTGTTCTTCAAATTATTTGGGACCAACAGTGGAAAGTGAATTTGTTTGAGATATTGTCGTTTTCTGTAGATAATTGGATTAACCATTTTCAAGACTTTGTATTTGACACTGAGAAAACGAAAAAAGATTTATTTGAGTTCTTTCATCAGAGAGTTTTTTATTTATTAGATGAATCAGGATATGATTTGGATTTGGTTCAAGCAGTTGCTGGAGAAACTATCTCTCACCAACGAATTTTATCTGATCCTAGTGATGTTATTAAAAGGATTGATTTATTAGCTGACATGAGAAAATCTAAGACTTTAGTTCTTGTGCAATCAGTCGTAAATCGAGCTTCAAAATTAGCGGCAAAGAGTTCTTTGCAGTTAGATATTTTGAGCGCATCTAACATTGTAGATCCATCCTTGTTTGAGAAGGAAAGCGAAAACACAATGTTGGAGGTTGTTAACTTTTTGGAACCTATAGCAAAGAGCTCTTCTGCTGAAAGATATAAAGATTTGGCTCACGGATTGACAAGAAGTTCCAAAGCCTTATCTGAATTCTTTGATGGAGATCAAAGTGTAATGGTAATGACTGAGAACACTAAAATTCGTGAGAACAGACTGAACTTGTTAGCTGTTCTAAGAAATCAGGCGCAGATAATAGCCGATTTCAATTTTATTAATAATTAAGTATGTTGTAATAGGTATCTGATTCCCTATTGCCTACTTTTGGCTACTGCTGATCCAGCAACATTAATACCGCCTTTTATAGTACTTACAGCTAACATTTTGTTGACTTCATCGTCTTCTCTTACGGCACTAGGAACTGGTTTGTATGTTTTAGGAGCTAGTGCTCGACCTCTCAATACAGATCCTAAGGTCATAAATGTAAGTTTTAATTGTTGTAGCGGCTTCATTGCAACAACAGTCTTGTATAGGTAGCTATCAAAAGTAAGACGTTGTACATCTATGTCATCACACATTTCAACAAAAGCTTCTCTAGCACCATCGTTTGAATAAAAGACATTTTGCAGTATTTCTAGAACCTTATAGGTTGCACCATATTTCTTGTCCCATTTTTTAAGGTATTTCTTCAGATCTGCTTCAGTAGGTATTATTTTGCCATTTTCACTGGATTCAACTATTTGTTCTGCGCACATCCGACCACTTTTAGCAGCAAAGTAGATCCCTTCACCTGAACTCTTTGTAACGTAGCCTGCCGCATCCCCTACAAGAGCCATCCCTCCAACTACCCTTCTAGGCCTAGGGTGTTCTGGTATTGGATGGGCTTCAACTTTGATAACTTCACCATTGACTAATCTTTTTTTTGCCCTCTCCCTAACTCCTACTTGTAAACCTTTAATTAGAGATTGGTTTTTTTGCATAGTACCTGTCCCTACGGCCACATGATCGTATTTTGGAAAAACCCACCCATAAAAATCTGGAGACACGTCTGTTCCTACATACATCTCGGCAAGGTCTTCGTAGTAATTCATTTCTTTTTCAGGTAATTTAATTCTCTCCTGAAAAGCAATTGCAACGTTATAGTCTCCGGCATCCATTGCCTTAGCTACACGGCTATTAGCTCCATCTGCACCAATTATTAAATCCACTTCAAGAGTTTTAGATTCGCCTTTTGATTCTCCGCTCGAATAATCGGAATAGTTAAGCTTGTACGGACCTTGACGATTGTTTCCTGTTTCGATTTTAGTAACAAGCCCGTTAATTAAGGTTGCACCTAATTCTGCAGCGCGATTTCGCATAAATGCATCCATTACCTCTCTTCGGCACATACCTATATATTCGTTGTCTGTTTCTCCGTAAACTTTGTCAAGACTAATGTTCACCTCTCGGTTAGAGGGAGAAATCATTCTCATATTTCTGACTTTCCTATCAATTATTGAATCAGGAAGATCAAATTCTGAAACCATGCATAAAGGAATTGCTCCTCCACATGGTTTTGCATTGTCTAATTTCCTTTCAAAGATCCATGTGCTTATACCTGCTTTTGCAAGAATTTCTGCTGCACAGGAACCACTTGGGCCTCCTCCGATTACCGCAACACGCAACATCTTTAATCAAATTTATTGTCTTATTTTAAAACCTACATCAATAAGAATTACAGTATGAAGTAGTTAGCTAAGACCGTTACGATCGAAATAAGGTTTTTGGTTAATTTTGTGAGTTTCAAATTACCCACAGAAGGCAATAATTTTGATGAGATCCCTCTTGCAAGAAGGATTGGCGGTGCAAGAAGAATTACTTCAGCAAGGCTTAGATATTTTTTGCTTGGTTCTGTATTCTTAACTTTATTTACAGTTTTTCTCTCATTTAACTTATTCCCTAATCAAGATCTTTCCATTTTAAATAATGGAAAAAGGATAAAAGCTAAGATCTCTAAAGACGGACTTTTATTAGGTCATTTTCCATATGATGAAGTTTCTAAAGATAAATTGACATCTGTTTACCCAGGTTTGGAAGTACATAAAAGTGTTTCTAGAGATTTGGCAAAAATGAGGGCATCTGCAGCTTCACAGGGTATTCAGTTGATTGTTATAAGTGGTTTTAGGTCTATAGATTTACAACGACAAATTTTTTATGAGAATAAATCTATTCGTAATCAAATAGCTATAGAAAGAGCAAGAGTTTCTGCTCCACCAGGATATTCAGAACATAGCACTGGCTTTGCAGTTGATTTTGGAGATGGAAGTATGAGATCTACAGATTTTGAAGTTGAATTTGAAAAAACGCCAGCATTTTTATGGCTAAAAAGAAACGCTGCAAAATATCACTTTGTTCTTTCTTTTCCAAAGAATAATATTCAAGGTGTTAGTTATGAACCTTGGCATTGGAGATATGAGGGTACTGTAGAAGCCTTGAAGGAATTTGAACCTGCCAATAGAAAACGTCGGAGAAAATAAATTGCAAGCATATATAGCTTTTGACTAATGTTGTTCATATTGAGATATTCTTTCGTTTCTATGCCGTTCAGCTTTTATTTTTTTAGTGAGATGTTTTTTTTATGATTTCCAATCAACAAGCTCTTCGAAATATTGCAATTGTTGCTCATGTTGATCATGGAAAAACAACTCTTGTAGATGCATTGCTCAGTCAATCAGGAATATTTAGAGATAATCAGGCGGTTCCTACTTGTGTAATGGATTCCAACGATTTGGAACGCGAAAGAGGAATCACAATTCTTTCAAAAAATACAGCAGTTATTTATAACGAAACAATAATCAATATTGTTGACACACCAGGGCACGCTGACTTTGGAGGTGAAGTAGAAAGAGTTCTTGGAATGGTTGATGGTTGTCTATTAATTGTTGATGCTAATGAAGGCCCTATGCCTCAAACAAGATTTGTACTTAAGAAGGCACTTGAGCAAGGTTTAAGACCAATAGTATTTGTTAATAAAATCGATAGAGCAAGAGTAGATCCTGAGACTGCTGTAGATAAAGTCTTAGATCTTTTTATTGAACTTGGTGCTGATGATGACCAGTGTGACTTTCCTTATTTATTTGGAAGTGGATTGGGTGGTTTTGCAAAACCTGATATGGCAACTGATAGTGAGAATATGAAGCCATTATTTGATGCAATTATTCGCCATGTCCCACCCCCAATTGGAGATGCAGAAAAACCTCTACAATTGCAAATTACATCTTTAGATTACTCCGATTTTCTAGGAAGAATAATTATAGGAAGAGTTCACAACGGTGTTATTAGAAGTGGTCAAAGAGCTATTTTGATTAAAGAAGATGGAAGCTTAAAGCAAGGAAGAATAAGTAAACTAATGGGCTTTGAAGGTCTTCAAAGAACAGAGATATCAGAAGCACATGCAGGCAATATTATTGCAGTTTCAGGATTTGATGATGTAAATATTGGAGAGACTATTGCATGTCCTGATGAACCTAAGGCATTACCTCTAATTAAAGTTGATGAGCCAACTCTGCAGATGACATTTGTTGTCAATGATTCTCCATTTGCAGGAAAAGAAGGGAAATTTGTTACGAGCAGACAATTAAGGGAAAGATTATTTAAGGAGCTACTTACAAATGTTGCTTTGCGCGTAGAAGAAACAGATTCTCCTGATAGGTTTGCTGTATGTGGAAGAGGAGAGCTTCATCTGGGAATATTGATAGAAACTATGAGAAGAGAAGGATATGAATTTCAAGTATCTCAACCTCAAGTAATCTTTCGCACTATTGAAGATTCAGTTTGTGAACCCCTAGAAACTTTGGTTTTAGATGTGCCTGAAGAATCTGTTGGCACTTGTATTGAAAAGCTTGGATCACGAAAAAGTGAAATGAAAAATATGATTACAACTAACGATGGACGCACACAATTAGAATTTCTAATTCCATCTAGAGGTTTGATTGGTTTTAGAGGAGAGTTTATAAGAGCTACAAGAGGAGAGGGGATTATGAGTCATTCCTTTTTTGAATATAGGCCGCTTTGCGGAGAATTTGAGTCACGCAGAAATGGAGTTCTAATTTCATTTGAGGAAGGAGTATCAACTTTCTATGCTTTAAAGAATGCAGAAGATAGAGGACAATTCTTTATAACTCCTGGAACCAAAGTTTATAAAGGTATGATTATTGGTGAGCACAACAGACCTCAAGATTTGGAAATTAACATTTGCAAGTCTAAACAATTAACTAATATGAGATCAGCAGGAGCAGAAGAATTAGATACCTTACAGTCTCCTATTGATATCACCTTAGAAAGAGCACTTGAGTATATTGGTCCTGGAGAAATATTAGAAGTAACACCTGAATCAATTCGATTGAGGAAGATAGACATGAAAAAGTCAAAAAAGCGGTTATAGCATCTATGAATAAATATCAATTATCCTTGGAAGATGAATCTAAACTTATTAAGGGAATTGAGTTATTTAATAGAAAAGAGTGGTATCTTGCACATGATATTTTTGAAGAAATATGGCACAATATATATGGTTTAGAGAGAGTAACTGTTCAAGCTATTTTGCAAATTGCAGTAGCAGAGGTACATTTGGAAAATGGTAATATTTCAGGAGCTGTAATACTTTATGGAGAAGGATTTGGACGCTTAAAAAATGACAGACTGCCGAATTTAGGCATAGATATCGAGAAATTTTCTATTGATGTTGAAAAAAGATTCAAAATTTTACAACTTGGGGGTAGTTTTAATGAAATAAAATCCCCACAGTTAATAAAAATAGCATCGTAAAACTAAAATCATTGCTTATTTAATTTTCTTATTTATCTAAATCTCATATATTATTGTTTTTTGATTATAATTAAGTGAATTTGACTATCCAAAACGATTTTCTCTGCTATAAATAAAATATATAAAGTTTACTTCTTTTCCCTTGGAACATTAGCTAATTCATAAGTGATGAAAAAAATATTTTTAATTTCCAGTCGTTTTTAAATCTCTTGACTAATTATGAGCTTAGTTCTTGAGCATGTTTCTTTGAGTTTGCAGGGCAAGAGCCTTGTAAACAATATATCTTTAAATATTAGTCCAGGGGAAATCGTTGGATTGTTAGGTCCTAATGGAGCAGGCAAAACAACCACTTTTAATCTTCTAATAGGTCAGTTGTACCCAGATATAGGAGCTGTCATTTTGAAAGGGAGAAATGTTACTCAGATGTCAATGCCTTATAGAGCTCGCTTGGGTATTGCATATCTACCTCAGGAGCCAAGCGTTTTTAGAAATCTTACTGTTAAGCAAAATTTGGATCTTGCGTTATCTCAGAGCTTTTCTAATCGCGCTCGCCTTCGAATTCGTAGGGAACAATTAATCAATGAATTCAATTTGAGCTCTTTTTCTGATAGAACTGGTTATAAACTTTCTGGGGGAGAAAGGCGCCGATGTGAGGTAGCAAGGGCTTTGGCTATAGGACGCTCAGGGCCAAAATATTTACTCTTAGACGAACCATTCGCTGGGGTAGATCCTATGGCAGTAGTTGACCTTCAAAACCTCATACAGCAATTGAGAATGAGTGGTATGGGGGTTTTAATTACAGATCATAATGTTAGAGAGACATTAGCTATAACTGATCGCTCTTATATTCTTAGTAATGGAACTATTCTCGCTTCAGGAACTTCCTCTCAAATATCTAAGAATCCATTAGTTAAGACTCATTATTTAGGAGAGGGATTTGAACTTTGAATATTTTTAAGCCTATTAAATATGTAAAGAGTTTCTCTGTTTTAACTAATTTTTCTAGGTTTATTTTATCAAGATGGAAAAAACTTCCCATTCTGGATAGGTGGATTCTTAAGGAGTTATTTCCTTCATTTTGTTTCGCAGTTTCAGCTTTTACATTGGTAGCATTATCTGTGGGGGTGATGTTTGAGTTGGTGAGAAAAATCGTTGAATCAGGTTTGTCTCTTAGCTTTGCTCTTCAGGCTTTTATTCTTAAACTCCCAAGCTTTTTAGTTATATCTTTTCCGATGGCAATACTTATGGCTACTTTGTTGTCATATAGTAGATTATCGTCTAATAGTGAAATTAAGGCATTAAAAAGCATCGGTATATCTACAAAAAGAATCATTGTACCAGCCTTGATTCTAGGTGTTTTGATGACAGGCATTACTTTTATATTTAATGACCTAATTGTGCCTTCTGCTAATCAATATGCTAAGGAAACTTTACAAAAAGGACTTAGAGTCTCAATGAGTTCTAACTATGTAAAGGACGTTATGTACACTCGAAGGGGAAAAATCATAGATCCAGATTCTAAATACAACTCTGCACCTGGATTTGGAGCTGCTGGAGGAGAAGTTACTCATTTATTTTATGCAAAAGAACTGCAAAATAAACAGATGATTGATATAACTGTTTTGGATTTCTCTAGATTGGGTTATAAACAGATGTTGACAGCTAAGAAGGCCTATTGGAATGATGTTGATGCAGATTGGGAATTTGAAGATGGGCAATTACTTACTATTGCTCCAAAAGGTGGAACAACTTTTATCAGGTTTGATAATTATATTTATCCTTTAGATTCGGCACCTCAAGATATAGCTCAAATGCCAGATGATGCAAAATATATGTCTATTTCAGATGCCTATAAAGCTAAGGAGTTTTATAAATCTTTTGGTAAAAATAAAGATGTAAGAAGAATGAAATTACGTATTCAGGAAAAGTATGCTTTGCCAATGTCATGTATTGTTTTTAGCTTGATAGGAAGCAGTATTGCATGCAGAGATAATTTAAGAGCTAGCCAAGGAATGGGGTTTTCTTTAAGCATTATTCTAATATTAGTCTATTATCTATTAAGTTTTACTTTTAGCTCTCTTAGTATTTCTGGTGCATTAAGTCCTTTCTTAGGCGCATGGGTTCCTGTTTTTGTTTCTTTGTCAGGGGGTGTATATTTGCTTAATAAAGCAGATGATTAGTTTTATCCTTTGAGCATTAGTAAAATCTTATGAGTTTATTTGCGATCGATAGTTATTTCTCTGATCCTGTTGTTTTAATAGGCTCGATTGCATTTTTATTGTTATTAATATCGTTACCATTTGCTTTCTGGAATGCTTCAGCAAAATCCAGTTCTAATTTTGTTAGATTACTTATAGCCTTAGCGAATATAGCTCTTACTTCTCAATTAATTATTCGTTGGTGGCTATCTGGACATTTTCCAATAAGTAATCTTTATGAGTCATTGTGTTTCCTTACATGGGGGTTTACTTTGACTCAATTATTAATAGAAAGAATATTACCAACTGCATTAATTCAAGCTACTTTAACACCTATTTCTTTAATATCTATTGCTTTTGCAAGTTTTGTATTGCCGCAGGAACTTAAAGTAGCATCGCCTTTAGTCCCAGCCCTTAAATCTAGTTGGTTAGTTATGCATGTAAGTGTAATTATGTGTAGCTATGCAGCATTAATACTTGGATCGCTACTCTCATTAGCTGTTTTCTTTACATCTGATACTGGACCTTTGCAAATAAGAAATAATTCAATGGGAATTGGATCATTTCGAAATGGATCTTTAAAAGAAAACCTGTTAGAAAATACAAATCTTATTTCTCCTGTTGTTTTTTCTAAATCT
This sequence comes from Prochlorococcus sp. AG-363-C02, assembly GCA_003278345.1. Lineage (GTDB taxonomy): Bacteria > Cyanobacteriota > Cyanobacteriia > PCC-6307 > Cyanobiaceae > Prochlorococcus_E. The sequence continues at coordinate 19,532 of QCFH01000018.1, forward strand.
GAAGAAATTGATAGTTTAAGTTATAGAACTATTTCTTTGGGCTTTCTACTTTTAACTTTTGGCCTGATTAGTGGAGCTGTTTGGGCAAATGAGGCATGGGGAAGCTGGTGGAGTTGGGATCCCAAAGAAACTTGGGCATTTATATCTTGGTTGGTTTATGCAGCATATCTTCATACAAGATTAAGCAGAGGGTGGCAGGGAAGAAGACCAGCAATCATTGCTATATTTGGTTTATTTATAATTCTTATTTGTTATTTAGGTGTGAATCTTCTTGGAATTGGCCTTCATAGCTATGGATGGTTTTTATAGAATTTATAAGATTTAGTGGGGTCGTTTACTGTTTCTTATTCCTTCAATAGCTTCGGCGTAATTTGGTTGATTAAATACACCTGAACCACTGACAATCGCATTTGCACCAGCTTCGATGACTTTCCAGGCATTACTAGCTTTAATTCCTCCATCAACTTCTATCCATGGATCAAGGCCTCGTTCGTCGCAAATCCTACGAAGGTCACGTATCTTTTCTACTTGATTTTCAATAAAACTTTGTCCCCCAAAACCTGGATTAACACTCATAATTAGAACCAAATCGCATAACTCTAAACAGTATTCAAGTGTATCTAGAGGAGTGCTGGGGTTAAGCACAGCACCGGCTTTTTTTCCTAAGTCTTTTATTTGGCCTAGATTCCTATGAAGATGTGGGCAAGCTTCTACTTGAACATAAATATGATCTGCGCCAGCTTTTGCAAAATCTCCAACGTACTTTTCTGGTTCAACAATCATCAGATGTACATCTAATGGCTTTGATGTAACTGGACGAAGTGCTTCAACAATTAAAGGACCGATAGTGATATTTGGAACAAATCTTCCATCCATTACATCTACATGGATCCAGTCAGCACCTGCTTTATCTATAGCTTGAACTTCTTCTCCTAGTTTTGCAAAATCTGCAGAAAGAATGGACGGTGCTATGGCAAGTGATTTAGAGCTCATCAATATTTTTACAATTACTTTTATTCTATAAAATCGAGGTTCTTTTAAGGTTAATCCTTCCACTGAAAAGTTTTATATTCTCAGATGAAAAAGTATTTTTTGATCAGAGTGTCTCTTCGATCATATATAGTCCTCCCATTATGGGTTATTTTGCTTAGCTCTCCCCCTTACCAAAACGTTTAAAAAGTGGATCGCACTCTTATTCAGGAAATTCTCGAAGTTGTCGAACAGGCAGCTATAGCTTCTGCCGAACTAACTGGTTTGGGGAAAAAAGATGAAGCAGATGCAGCTGCTGTAGAAGCTATGAGAAAACGAATGGGGAAAATAGCAATGCAAGGCAGGATTGTCATAGGAGAGGGAGAAAGGGACGAAGCTCCTATGCTCTACATAGGTGAAGAGGTGGGAAGCGGCTCTGGACCAGGAGTTGATTTTGCAGTTGATCCATGTGAGGGCACAAATCTATGTGCAAATAATCAGCGAGGTTCTATGGCTGTATTGGCAGCATCAGATCGTGGAGGATTATTTAATGCCCCAGACTTTTACATGAAGAAACTTGCTGCTCCTCCTGCTGCAAAAGGTAAGGTTGATATTCGTAAAACAGCCACTGAAAACATAAAAATCCTTAGCGATTGTCTTGGTATGGCGGTAAGTGAATTAACAATTGTTGTTATGGACAGGGCAAGACATAAAGATCTAATTTCAGAAATACGCGCCACCGGAGCGAGGGTTCAGCCAATATCTGATGGCGATGTGCAAGCAGCCATAGCCTGCGGATTCGCAGGTACAGGTACACATTGTCTAATGGGTATAGGAGCTGCACCTGAAGGTGTCATTTCTGCTGCTGCAATGAGAGCACTTGGAGGTCATTTTCAAGGGCAATTGGTTTATGATCCTGCCATTGCTATGACAAAAGAGTGGGCAGACTATACAAAAGAGGGAAATATTGCTCGTCTTAATGAAATGGGAATAACTGATGGTGACAAAATTTATGAGGCAGAGGAACTTGCCTCAGGAGAAAATGTTGTTTTTGCTGGGAGTGGAATTACAGACGGACTTTTGTTTAACGGTGTAAAATTTGAAAAAGATTGCACTCGTACCAGCAGTCTTGTTATTAGTACACTTGATAGCACAGCAAGGTTTACTAATACAGTTCACATTAAAGATGGTGCAAAGAGCATAGCTCTAAGCTGAATACAGTTAAAATCAATTCCAAAACTGACTTATGAACATAGCTGTCGTCGGTCTCAGTCATCGGACGGCACCAGTTGAAGTCCGTGAAAAGTTGAGCATTTCTGATGACCATATTCAGGAGTCTTTTAATGCATTGAAGTCCAATGAGCAGGTTCTAGAAGTTTCAATTCTAAGTACCTGCAACAGATTAGAAATATATGCATTAGTAAAGAATCAGGAATTTGGTGTTGATGCTATTAAATCTTTTCTCTGCAATCACTCTGGGTTGAAAAAAGATGATTTATATCCTCACCTTTTTAATTTTAATCAAGCTGAAGCAGTAAACCATTTAATGAGTGTTGCAGGAGGATTAGATAGTTTGGTACTAGGAGAAGGACAGATACTTTCTCAAGTAAAAAAAATGGTTCGTCTTGGCCAGGAGCATCAGTCAATTGGGCCAATATTTAATAGATTGCTTACTCAAGCTGTCAGTACTGGTAAAAGAGTCCGTTCTGAAACTAATTTAGGTACTGGAGCAGTTTCAATTAGCTCAGCAGCTGTAGAACTAGCTCAGTTAAAACTTGGTCAGTCGCAAGGCAAAGATCAACTAATGACTCTTGAGTCTGAAAAAGTTGTAGTAGTTGGGGCTGGAAGAATGAGTAGATTACTTCTTCAGCATTTGCAATCTAAGGGGTGTACAGAATTAACTCTTTTAAATCGCACTTTGAGCAGAGCTGAATCACTTTCTTCTGATTTCCCTGGTTTGAATGTTAAGTGTGCATTATTAGAGGATCTTGATAAATGTCTTGAATTTGCTTCTTTGTTGTTTACCAGTACAGCATCAGAGTCTCCTATTATTAATGCAGAACGGTTAAGAAAATTTAAAAGGTCGACTATTCTTCGTCTAATTGATATTGGAGTCCCTAGAAATATTTCTGCCGATGTTTCTGAGGTTGCAGGATTTGACTCTCATGATGTTGATGATTTACAAGAGGTTGTTGCTCGAAATCAAGATGCTCGTCAACAGATTGCTTTAGAAGCTCAGTCATTAATTGATGATGAATCAAAGAACTTTCTAGAATGGTGGGCAAGTTTAGAAGCTGTTCCAACCATTAACCGTCTGCGCTCTGGATTGGAATCAATAAGAAAAGAGGAATTGCAAAAAGCTTTGAGTCGCATGGGACCAGACTTTTCTGCTAGGGAAAGGAAAGTTGTAGAAGCTCTGAGTAAGGGAATTATTAATAAGATTCTTCATACCCCTGTAACAAATTTAAGAGCTCCACAACCGAGCACGCAAAGGAAGGAATCGTTGAAGATTGTTGAGGCACTGTTTAATTTAGCTGTTGATGAAGAAAACTAGGCTTCTTTATTTTTAAGTCAATTTGAATGGAACTCTTCATCTAACTGTCTATCAATTTAGTTTTATTTGTCCATCATCAAGTAGGTTTGCAAAGTATATTTAAGTATGTATGAAGCGTGTATTAGCCATAATTCTTGGTGGAGGCAAGGGTTCACGCCTTTACCCCCTAACTAAAATGAGAGCAAAACCTGCCGTACCACTGGCAGGCAAGTATAGATTGATAGATATTCCAATAAGTAACTGCATTAACTCGAACATCACAAAGATGTACGTACTTACTCAGTTCAATAGTGCTTCTCTTAACAGACACCTAGCCCAGACTTTTAATTTAAGTTCTCCTTTTGCTCAAGGATTTGTAGAAGTATTGGCTGCTCAACAAACACCTGAGAGCCCATCTTGGTTTGAAGGCACTGCTGATGCTGTAAGAAAATATCAATGGTTATTTCAGGAATGGGATGTAGATGAGTATTTAATTCTTTCAGGAGATCAGCTTTATCGTATGGATTACAGCTTATTTGTAAATCATCATAGGGAATCTGGAGCTGATTTAACTGTTGCGGCACTTCCAGTTGATGAAGATCAAGCTGAAGGATTTGGATTAATGCGTACAGATAATAATGGAAATATAAAAGAATTTAAGGAAAAGCCATCAGGCGATTCGCTTAAAGCAATGGCAGTAGATACTTCTCGCTTTGGTCTTACCCCAGAATCATCTAAAGAGCGTCCGTATCTAGCTTCAATGGGTATATATGTTTTTAGTCGAGAGACTTTATTTGATCTTTTAAACAAACACCCTTCTCATAAAGACTTTGGGAAAGAAGTTATCCCTGAGTCATTGAAGCGTGGGGATGTTCTTAAGAGCTATGTATTTGATGACTATTGGGAGGACATTGGAACTATTGGTGCTTTTTATGAATCTAATTTGGCATTAACCCAACAGCCTAAACCCCCTTTTAGTTTCTATGATGAAAAATTTCCTATTTATACTCGTGCTAGATATTTGCCTCCTTCTAAATTAGTTGATGCTCAAATTACTGATTCTATTGTTGGAGAAGGGTCTATTCTCAAATCTTGTAGTATTCATCATTGCGTTCTAGGAGTTAGAAGCAGGATTGAGAGTGATGTAGTTTTAAAAGATTCTTTGGTAATGGGTTCAGATTTCTTTGAATCTGCTGAAGAACGAATTGCTTTAAGAAATGGAGGTGGCATTCCACTTGGAGTAGGTCAAGGGTCAACCGTTAAAAGAGCTATTTTGGATAAAAATGCGCGTGTTGGCAATGATGTGAAAATTATCAATAAAGATAATGTGGAAGAATCTGATCGTCCCGATCAAGGCTTTTATATTCGTAATGGAATTGTAGTTGTAGTAAAAAATGCAAGCATTCCTGACGGAACCATCATTTAATTCTCTTTGTGAGACTTAGGTTTCTTAATTTATAAAGAGAAAGTAAGTTGGCTGATTTTAGATATTTTAAAAACTTAAGAGTGCTTCATTCCTGACATTACAGACTAAAAGGCAGCATATTTATAAACCATTAGTCACACTTGTCAAAGTTAATATGCTTTAAATGTCCAAGGCACATTTTGGTTTGGTAGGTCTTGGTGTTATGGGTGAAAACCTTGTCCTAAATGCAGAGAGAAATGGATTTTCAAGTGTTGTTTATAATAGGACCTATTCAAAAACTGAGGCTTTTTTAAAAACTAGAGGAGCAGGTAAATCTATTTCAGGCGCTTTAGATTTAAAAGATTTTGTGGAGAAGTTAGAACGCCCTAGAAGAATTTTAATGATGGTAAAAGCAGGTAAAGCTACAGATGCGGTTATTCAACAAATTTCTCCATACTTAGAAGAGGGTGATCTATTGATTGATGGAGGAAATTCATTGTTTGAGGACACAGAAAGAAGGGTTGCCGAGTTAGAGAGTAAGAGTTTTGGATATATAGGAATGGGTGTTTCTGGTGGAGCAAAAGGAGCATTAGAAGGACCTAGCATGATGCCTGGGGGAACAAAATCTTCTTATCAAGCTATTGAGTCTTTATTAAATAAAATGGCAGCACAAGTAGAAGATGGTCCTTGCGTTACTTATATCGGCCCAGGTGGTTCAGGACACTTTGTAAAGACTGTACACAATGGAATTGAATATGGAATTGAGCAAATACTTGCCGAAAGCTATGACTTAATGAAAAGAGCTTGTGGCATGAAATGCGAAGAAATATCTGAGGTTTTTAGCTTTTGGAATAAAACTGAAGAGCTATCTTCTTATCTTGTTGAAATAACAGAGTTTTGCTTAAAAGTTAAGGATCCGGATGATGGATCAGACCTTGTTGAAAAAATAATGGATAAAGCTGGACAAAAAGGTACTGGTCTATGGACCGTAGTTAGTGCGTTGCAATTAGGAGCATCTGTCCCAACTATTTATGCCTCACTTAATGGACGCGTTATGAGTTCTATGAAGGATCAAAGGCAAAAGGCGGAATTAATTTTTGGTCCTCCTAAGTCTTTATCTTTTGATTTGGGTTCTAAGTTAGATGGGATGGCTCCGATAATGGATGCGGTAGTTTTATCAACAATTGCTAGCTATGCGCAAGGAATGGAGATCCTTCGATTGGCTTCAGAAGAATATAAATATGATCTTGATCTTCAATCTATTGCTCAGATATGGAAAGGTGGCTGCATAATTAGATCTACCCTATTGAAAAGAATTCAAGAAGCTTTTAATGTTGATCCTCAGCTGCCAAATCTTCTTTTAGATCCTTGGTTTTCTAAACAAGTTAAAAGTCGCTTGGAAGGTCTAACAAAGGTGGTTTCTGTTTCTGCAGAAGCAGGGATTCCAGTGCCTTGCTTTAGCAGTACTCTTGATTACATAAATAGTTATAAGACCGCTAGGTTGCCACAAAATCTTGTTCAGGCGATGAGAGATTGCTTTGGTTCTCATACGTATGAACGTATAGATAAACCAGGATCTTTCCATACTGAATGGGATGATGGAGTCTAGAAATGGTTGCTTATAAAATTAGAACGGCAAAAGATCCAAGAGAATTGTCTCAATTAACTAGCCAAGTGATAGCTAATCAAATTAAAAACACTTTGGCTGTTAAAGATAGATTTAAATTATCTCTTTGTGGTGGATCCACACCATGCTTGGCTTACTCCATACTTAGAGAAGAGCAATTGCCTTGGGATCGAGTAGACATTGTTTTGGGAGATGAGAGATGGGTATCTTCTTCAGATGAAACTAGTAATGCACTAATGTTAAAAAAAACTTTACTAGCCTCTGGGCCTGGACAAAAAGCCTGTTTTCATCATGTCCCTACAACCGAACTTGATTCTCCAACTGTAAGTGCAAATTATTTTTCTAAATTAATATCTCGGGTTTGCGAAGGTAATCCACCCCATTTTGATTTGATACTTCTTGGATTAGGGGAGGATGGACATACAGCCTCTTTGTTTCCATGGAGTACTTCATTAACTAAAAAGGATATTTATGCAACGGTAGGAGAAGGAAAAGGTCAGATAAGAATCACTCTCACAGCAGAAGTCCTAAGTGCTGCATCTAAAGTGATCTTTTTAGTTAGTGGAAAAGCCAAGCAGATAGCCTTAAAACGCTTGTTGGATCCGCATGAGCCCGAGGAGAGAACCCCAGCGAAATTGGTAAAGACATCTTCTGAGGTATTGATTCTTGCTGATGAGACTGCAGTAAAATTTATATAACAAAAACTTTTATTCCGCCCTTAATTTTGTAAAGAATAAAAGCATTTCTTGTTGAGATGAGTTTAAAAAAAAATCTGTTTGCAAGCTCTAATGAGTTTAAAGATTGGATCACCATTAATGACACAATCATGGGCGGATCCAGTAAAGCTACCTGCAAATCTCAATCGCTTGGTCTTTATTTTGAGGGTGATTTAATTGAAGAGAACGGAGGATTTGTAAGTTGTCGATCCCCACTACTTGAAAATCCCTTAGATCTTTCATCTTTCAGTGGTATACAAATTGAGGTTGATGGACAAGGACGAACACTTAAATTCGCGGTTGCTTGTGGTGATCCTCTTACAAAATTCTCTCAGTCTTTTTCAGGTGGCGTCAAGTGGGTTGCCGAAGTATGCACAAAGGATTCTGGTACTACTTCAGTAAGGATACCTTTTGAACAGTTTGAGTCTAGTATTCGTGCTAAGCCAATAGCTTTGCCTCTAAAATTTTCCTCTAATTCTATTGTTCAGTTTCAACTTCTATATTCTAAGTTTGGAATAGCCGGTAAATTAAATTCAGACTTTAGACCTGGACCTTTCAGCATTATGCTTAGATCTATCAGTGCTTACTAAAGACTCTAACGATTATCTTTTAGCTGAAGTGGCAAAAGCTTGTAACTTTTGCTTTAAACCGTGGATCTATTCAGTTATTGATAATTCGGCTGCTGAAAATTTTTTTCATGAAGCTAAAATTATTGATTTAACTTTAATAAGTAAATGTAGATCTAGTGATGGCAAACGCTTGCCTGAAAATGATTTGGAAATTGAAATTTATAGGAGTGGTTTAGATTTAAGTATTACTCTTTCATGGATTTACTTTCCAAACAAACCAATTTTATGGCACGGGAAACATTCTTTATGGATGGATTCAACAAGTGGATCAAGAGTAAACACGCCTAATGAGGCTTATAAATTAGAAGCATTGGCTAGGAGGATAAGGTCTATTTTCTTCTTAGATGAATAAATTACTTTAAGGTTGATCAGTTACTGCACCTTCGCTTGAACTGCTAACTAATCGAGCATATTTACCAAGAATTCCTGACGAATATTTTCCTTTTGGTTTAAGCCAGTTTTTTCTTCTTCTTATAATTTCTTCTTCGTCTACATTTAGTTGGATTAATTTTTTATTTGCATCGACAGTGATAGTGTCACCATTTTTTATTAAAGCTATGTTTCCGCCAATTGCTGCTTCTGGAGCGACATGACCTACTACAAGGCCATAAGTGCCACCGCTAAAACGACCATCAGTTATTAGAGCGACTTTGTCACCAAGGCCTTGTCCAACTATTGCCGAAGTTGGCGCAAGCATTTCTCTCATTCCTGGTCCTCCTACAGGACCTTCATTTCTTATTACAACAACATCTCCTGCATATATTTCTTTCTTCAAAATAGCTTCAAGACAATCTTCCTCGCTTTCAAAAACTTTTGCAGGTCCAGTTAATTCAGTTTTTTTAATTCCGCTTATTTTTGCAACGCTGCCTTCCATAGCAATATTGCCTTTTAAGATTGCCAAATGACCTTTTTCATAAACTGGAGAACTTATTGGATGAATGACATTCTGATCTGAAGAAGGTTCTGAAGGAATCTCTTTGAGTGTTTCATTAATTGTTTTACCTTCAATTGTTTTGCAATTTCCATTAATTAACCCAGCCTTGAGAAGTATTTTCATTACCTGTGGAATACCTCCAGCTTTATGCAGATCAACAGTCACGTATTTGCCGCTAGGTTTTAAGTCGCAAATAACCGGAACTTTCTGACGTATTTTTTCAAAATCATCAATTGATAATTCAACCCCTGCTGTGCGAGCAATTGCCAAAAGATGAAGTACAGCATTTGTTGACCCTCCTACTGCCATCACTACACTTATTGCGTTTTCTAAAGACTCTCTTGTAATTAAGTCTAGGGGACAAATTTGTTTGTTTATAGCTTGAATAAGTACCTTTGCACTTCTTTCTGTGCTGTCTAGCTTTTCATCGTCTTCAGCAGCCATTGTTGAACTATGAGGAAGGCTTAGACCCATGGCCTCTATCGCCGCAGACATTGTATTTGCTGTAAACATTCCTCCACAACTTCCAGCACCTGGGATGCAATTTTTTTCTACAGCAATTAGTTGTTTCTCTGTAATCTTTCCGCTAGTTAATTGACCAACTGCTTCAAATGCACTTACGACAGTTAGGTCTTCACCATTTAGCTTGCCTGGTTTAATTGTCCCTCCATAAACAAAAATTGCAGGAATATTCATCCTTGCCATTGCAATTATGGCCCCTGGCATGTTCTTATCACAACCTCCTATAGCCAATACCCCATCCATGCTTTGGGCGTTGCATGCTGTTTCAATAGAATCTGCAATCACTTCTCTAGAAACCAAGGAGTATTTCATTCCTTCTGTTCCCATTGATATGCCATCACTAACTGTTATCGTTCCAAACATTTGAGGCATTGCACCACCTTCTTTTATTGCTATTGATGCCTTTTTTGCTAATTCGTTAAGTCCAATATTGCAAGGAGTTATTGTGCTGTATCCATTTGCAAGTCCAATAATTGGTTTGTCAAAATCATTATCATCAAAACCCACAGCTCTAAGCATGGCCCTATTTGGTGATCTTTGAATGCCTTGAGTTATAGCAGCGGATCTAAGTAACATTTATTTAGTAGGTAAGGTTGATTTGGAAATTTATTTCAATCGTTTTCTCCAAGTTCTTCAAGTTGTTTCCTGACATCTGCTATAGCTGCATTTAGCTTTTCTACGCGCTCTTCAAGTTTTACATTCTTGTGATCATTTGAAGTTGTGTTTGTAGTTTCGAATGCCTCTGAACCATCTTGTATTCGAGGAGCATAAAGCATTGCCTTTTGCTTTCTTGCTTGGTTCCTTCTTTCTGCTTCTGAGAAGAGCCACCAAGCAAGCCCAGCTGCTCCTAATATCGCTCCACTTAAAAGGGAACTTAAGCTGCCTCCTGATGAATCGCGATATTTATCCATAAAAGTTTTGATCGTTTTCTAATTCTAATGCGATGGAGCAACTCTTGTATTAAGTCGAAGGGATGGAATGCCTATGCCAGGGATTATTTCCCCATTTTCTGATAAAGACGGATCTATGCAGGAAGCATAAATTGTTAGTTCTGGAAATGACTCTCCAATATTTTTTAAGCCATTGCTTGCTGCTAATGAAGTAATTACTCTTATGCGTTTAGAACTAACTCCAGCGGCCTTTAACTTATTTAGGTTTATTAATAACTGATCTCCAGTGTCTATTTGGTCACAAAATATTAAAATTCCAGCATTGTACTCAATCTTTTTTGGAACTCCACCAATACATAATGCTGCATTAGGTAGTATCTCCCTTGCGCCTTGCCACATGTGTAAACCACCTGGAATGTTTGGAATAACTAATAAAGGTATACCTGTTTCAATGATTGTCCCTTCAGTTGTCCCTTGCGTGGTGTTGATTTCTGTTTTGGAGTGAGGAAGCCAATCACGCAAGGCTTCATATGTAAGCCATTTACCTAATTGTTCTAAAGCTGTTGAATAAATCGGGGATGGGGTTGATTCAATCCTTAGGATTGATAGCCA
>QCFH01000019.1 GCA_003278345.1 Prochlorococcus sp. AG-363-C02
TAATTTAATTCCAGCCAAAACTGAAATCAACAAAGGTCTGCTTTCTTGAGTAAATTTAGTTTCTGATGAAATTTTCTCCCTAATCTGATTTAATTGCTGAGGTTTCACAGCTAATATTTTAACTGGCGCATCCCAAACCTTGTAAGAATCTAAGTCCTTCGCATCTAATACTGAAAGTTTTTTAGAAAATTGCAGAACAGCCCTACTTATACTTTCAGGCTGACCTACTATAGCTAATACTTCTTCAGGCTTAAATTTTCCTTTATCAAATAAACCTTGCAGAATGACCTTTGCCATTCTCCCTAATCCAATTACACCAAGAGACAAAGACACAAACTACCTAGCCTAAATAACAGATTGAGCTGCCGCACCCCAAGCAGGCTCAGGAGCACTTATTTTCTGATTAACAATATTCTCAGAGTCCTTATTAACTGAACTAGATGGAGAAGGCTCTTCTTGGAAAGAATTGGTAACCGTTACACAATTAGGGGTAAATAGAAAAATACTCTCTCCAACACGTTCTTGGTTTCCATCAATTGCAAAAGTACCCCCGGCAACAAAATCAACAGCTCTCTGTGCCTGGTCAGGGTCCATCATTGTTAAATTCAAAATAACAGTCTTCCTCTCTCTCAAGGCCTGAATTGCTTTAGGCATCTCATCAAAACTCCTAGGTTCCATCAAACTTACTTCAGCCGAAGCGGTAGAGATTCCTGGCATGCCAATTACATTCGATGATGGACTTCTTCTTTGAAAGGGGTTTGCTTCAGAAAGAGATGCTAAACCATTAGAGTAATTTCTTCCTGAATCATTATGGTCATCAAAACCATCCCCTGTTTCATAATCAAGTTCATCAAAGTCACCATCTAAATAGTCATCTCCAGCAACAACAGCTCTAAGACGTGAAATAAGCGACACAGGAGTAAATCCTCTCTGAATAATTTTTAAGTATTTCGGTTAAGACCGAATTGAATAGGGATTAGCCTTTAAAAAAAGAATCCTTATGTACTTAAATAACGTTATTTAAAGGTATGAGCAAGTTTTCAATTCATTTTATTGATATCTATGCGCAATTGAGGTTGAGGTTCAGATCTAAAAATCAAAGCTCCTAATCGAATCCATGTTGCTCCAGCATCCACTGCTTGCTCCCAATCCCCACTCATGCCCATTGAACAATCCTTTAATTGCAACTTATCTGCCAAAAGCCTGCATTCTCTAAAAAGACTTTTCCTTTCATTAGCACTAAGTCCAATAGGTGAAATTGTCATCAAACCAATAACATCAACATTTGGCAATTCAATTAATTCGTTCCACTCATTCAAAAGATTCTCAGAATTAAACCCAAATTTTTGAGGATCTTCCCTAAATTTTACTTGTACCATCAACTTAGGTTTCCTTCCTTCTTCTCCCGCAATTTTTGAAACCCTTTTAGCTAATTTAATAGAATCAATAGAATGTATAACTTCAAAAGCTTTAACGACTTGTCTAACTTTGTTTGTTTGCAGGCTTCCAATAAAATGCCATCTAATTACATTTAAATCATTTAATTCCTTCAACTTAGGCAATGCTTCTTGAAGCCTACTTTCACCAAAATCAATTTGGCCCTGAGAAACTAAGACACGGATTTTACTTGCTGGTTGACCTTTACTAACTGCTAATAGCTTTACACCCTTAGGAAGTGAATTACGAAAATGAATTAGGTCCATAAAAGATATTAAATTTCAACTAGATAAAAGTTTGCTTAAATAACTTTTGCCAAACCTCTAAATCCTCAGCCTTATTTTTTCTGCACCGAGAAATATTGATATCAGCATAATGTCTTGCATCCATATATGGAATAACCTCAAATTCGGCTCCTCTTGGTTGAAGACTTACTAAAAAAAACATTTTTTGAGCGTATAAGGTTGCATAAATATCACGATCTTCACCTGCTGGAGCAACTAAATAAAGCATCCCAAAAGTTGGGTGGTTAAGATATCGCTCTGAAGATGCCTTCAATTTACAAAAACGAGTACAAAACTATTATTAAGAATATGATACTTCCTAGAACATCTTCTAAGCGGAATACGAATCTCGGATCTACTATCAAGTAAATTTCAGAGTTATAAATGGCTTAAACCGCTAAATTCAGAAAAAAAGTATAAACCTAAATATTTCCATATCTATATCTCAAATATAAAGTCACAAAAAGAGCACTGGTACAAAAAAGGTTTTGCCAAGGTCTTCTTTGCTTGAAGAAAAATCTAGGTTTAAATAAATCTGGGCTTATTAAAAGGCCTCCATTTCTAATTATTAGAGCATCCGCCCCTTGCTCTGCCCTGAGCAAGATGTTAGTCAGCAAACGTTCACCTGCAGATAAGAAAACTCCTATAGATTTTTTAAAACCTAATTTTTTAAAGCTAAATCCTCTTACAAGTATTGAGCGAATAAGATTTTGAAACTCCTCTTGAACTAAAGGAATAAATCGCAATGCCAAAAGCAATTGAAAACTCAATCTGTCTAAAGGTAAACCTATTAAAGAAAGTGGACTTAGGTACCACCGTAAAGTCCACATCAAATCCTCAGGAGATGTTGTGATGAGCATCAAATTAACACTATGCACAACAGTAAAAATCAAAGTAGATGTTTTAATTCCAAGTTCGGCAGAACGCCTATCAATAATGAATGAACCTAAAGATATTTCTCCTAAATTCAATGGCCCAATTCTTAAGACCTCCCAGGAATTTCCCAAGGAAAGTGCGTTAGAGACTTCCTGTGGAGAGCGAGTAGCTAATGCAGAAGCAGTTTCATTGGTTGGAAGAAAAATAGAAAGCAACCCAAATAGACATGAAATAAAAACAAGAAAAATAAGCGGTCTCCAAATAATTCTTAAAGGCAATGAACCAAAAGCAGTAATAAATAAAAGAAGTCCGACCAATCCGAGTCTCCATATAGGCCCTGAAAGAGTTGGTGAAAGCAAAAATATTAAAGTCCAAGCAAATTTCAATCTTGGATCAATAGTTCTTAACCAACCTGTTTTACCAGAGACATATTGTCCAATTGGAACGTTTCTTAAAAACTCCATCTATTAATTAGAAGCATTCTCTTGCTGTCGCTTTAAGTCCTTTTCCGCATCACGCTGTTGCTTACCTCTCCAAAACAACCTTAGAGGAGTCCCTTCAAATCCTAGACCTTCCCTAAATTGACGCTCCAAGTACCTTCTATATGTATCTCCAAAAAGTTTAGGTTCATTCACAAAAAGAGTAAAGCTAGGAGGCGAAGTTGCTACTTGAGTTGCATAATATATCCTTCCTTGCCTTCCTCCACGACTAGTTGGAGGACTTCTCCAAGCTATAGCTTCTGCAATTACTTCATTGACAACCGCAGTAGTAACTCTTCTGCGATGTTGTGCAACAGCTAAAGAGGAAAACTTGAAAATATGATCGATTCTTTGCCGAGTGATAGCAGAAGTAAATAACATTTCTGCCCAATCTAAAAAATATAACTTTGCTCTTAACTCCTTTTCCATCAATGGCATAGTGTATGTATCTTTTTCCACTGCATCCCATTTGTTTACAACCACCAAACAAGCACGTCCTTCTTCCTCAATCCTTCCTGCAAGTCGTTGATCTTGTTCAGTAACACCGTCTAAAGCATCTATAACCAATACACACACATCGCTACGTTCAATTGCTTTTAAACTTCTATTTACTCCAAAATATTCGGGACCATAATTGACACTTTTACGCCTGCGAATACCAGCAGTGTCTATTAATTTCCAAGGTTTGCCTTCTCTAATCATAAAAGTATCAATAGTGTCACGAGTAGTGCCTCTCACAGAACTAACTATTGCACGCTTCTCACCACATATTGCATTAAGCAAACTTGACTTACCAACATTTGGCCTTCCAATAATTGCTAGTTGAATAGGTTCCGATTCCTCTTCATACAGTTCTTTTACTGGGAATAAGGTGAGTAATTTATCAAGTAAATCTCCGGTGCCTGCACCATGAATAGCAGAGACCGGAAATGGCTGTCCAAGACCTAATCGCCAAAATTCTCCTGCCATCGCAAGACCAAGCTCAGGAGATTCACATTTATTAACTGCTAAAAGAGTTTTACATTCAAAATGTCGAAGCCAAGCAGCTATTTCCTCATCTGCAGCAGTCAATCCCTGCTGGCCATCAACTATAACTAAAGCTATAGCTGCTTCTGAAAGTGCCAAATTAACTTGTTCACGTATTTCTGGGAGGAATTCAGTCTCATCATCAAAAACCAAACCACCCGTATCAACAACTTTAAATTCCCTGTCTCCCCAATATCCATCTTGATAGCTACGATCCCTAGTCACACCAGGCTGATCATGAACTATTGCCTCCCTACTACGGCAAAGCCTATTGACTAGCGTAGATTTGCCAACATTAGGTCGTCCAATTATGGCAACGATAGGTCGCGCCATTTGTTACAAGCAGAATTATTTACTGACAATACTTAGGCATAGGCAAATAAACCAGTTTTTTTAAACCAAACACTAAGAAATCCTTCCGTTCTAAAAAAAAGACAATATCACTCAATCTCAGGATCGTCCAAATGTCCTTTTGCAGGATTTTTGGGGACTTCACTTAATTGTGGCAAAGGCCCATCCTCAGGTAATTTCTCTCCGCTAATGAGTTGCCAGGATATCAACCAGTTAACAACTGTTGCTCTTCTTGTTCTCCGCGGATAAAGCTCACCAATACGATATCCCTTAAAATTTAAATATTTTTTTAGAGCTTGTTTATGTTCCTTTGGTATAGATCTAGTTAAATGAACAGAAGCAGATCTTTTTACAATTACTTCAGGTGCTTCAGTAAACTTATCACTCCAATAATTCGGCGTATTTTTACTTGCGTAAAAAACATCTAAGTTATTACATTTATTTTGATAATCTAATCTTTCCCAAACAAGTTTAGAAACAAACCTATCTGGAATCTGATCTGACAGAATAGCATTTAATAATTTCTTACTAAGAGGCCAGAGAGAAGTCATTAAAATAAAAGTTTAATCCTAAAGTAAAATGATTTTAAATTCAATTGAAAATATAATTAGGTGATTTTCTTATAATCAATAAAGAGAAATAAGATATTTCTTTAAGCTTAACATCACTAGCTCTAACTATTATTTCATCATTAAAACCTATCCGCTGTGCAAAAATTGTTTCTTCTAGCAAATTCTTTTTCTTTATTATTTCTTTCATCCATAACCATCTAGAACCTAATTTTAGTAAAACTAGTACTTGGTTTGAACTAATAACTTCATCTAATAGTTCATATAGCTTATCAGGTTCATCAGGAGCAGGTTTTATAAGAAGAGATTCTTTTTGCAAAGACAACGGTGATTTATAGATTGCTGCAGCTGCATTAAATGATGTGACTCCTGGTATTACTTTTATTTCATAATTAGCTTCATTACATTTAAGATAATGCAATAAATAGTAACTAGTTGAAAATATTGAGGGGTCTCCCTGACAAATAAAAACTACTTTCCGAAATGATTCTATTCCTTCTAATAATTGATTTCTTGCAATTTTCCAAGCACTATTTAATTTCTTATTATCTCTAACCATTGGGAGCACTAAAGGTAAAGTCTTTTTGTTTTTAATTAAATTTATTGCTATATCTTTTGCAATACTTTTTGCACCCTGATAAGCAACTGGATAGGCAACTAAATTTGCATGATTAATTGCATCAACTGCGGCAATAGTAAGAAGATTAGGATCGCCAGGTCCTAGTCCTACAAAAGTTAGAGTTTGCTTCTTTTTTGATTTGTATATGGAAATAATTTTTTCAAATGGATCTAAAAAAGTCATTTTCAACTATGCATCCTTGGCTGAGGGTGCAGGTTGGAGAGAATATCAGCCTCAATCCTTGACAGTTCTTTTAATCTTTTGAGAATCATGTCTTTCTCAAAGCGTTCTTTAGCCAAATTCCAATAGACACATGAATGCCTAGCTTCGCTTCTCAACAAATCCATATAAAGATTCCTTAGTTCTTTGTCAGTGCTATGCAAAGCAAGTAATGCCATCCTTTCATGGCTTCGGGCCTCAATCAAACCAGAAACAAGAAAAGTATCAAGCATTCTTACTGGCTCTTCTTTCCTAACATTTTTAGCAAGGAGAGCCGCATAAGGAGGAGCAGGTAATGGCTCTAGATAACAACCTCTAGATCTCAAAATCCCTATTACTCTCTCAAAGTGTTCAAGCTCTTCTCTAGCCAAGGGGCTCAAAACCTCTGCCAATCCAGGCTCGCAAAGATATCTGAACATCATCTGGACGGCAGCACCAGCTGCCTTCCTTTCGCAATTAGCGTGATCAATTAAAAGCTCTATAGGATTTGAGACGGCTTGTTCTAACCACTTTGAGCTAGAAGAGGTAAGAAGCCATTTAATTTTTGTAATAGGTATTTCTTCGTCTTTTAAAACTTCCATAATTTTATTTTAATGCTTGCAAATACTCCATCATTCCGTCAAAAGCAAGCTCATAGCTCATTCCACCAAAGCCACTTACCACCCCGATGGCACAATCAGCCAACAAAGACTTTTGGCGAAAATCTTCTCTTGCAAAAGTATTACTTAAATGCAATTCAACATAGGGAATAGCTGTTGATAGTAATGCATCCCTCAAAGCTACTGATGTATGTGTATAAGCTCCTGCATTAATCAACAAACCATCAACTTTTCCTAAAGCCATATGAATTCGATCAACTAAAGCTCCTTCCGAATTACTCTGAAAACTTTCCAAAGAAACGCCTTCCCTCTCAGCTTTTTTTTTGACACGATTTTCTATGGCATCTAAGGTTTCAGAACCATATATAGAAGGCTCTCTTGACCCAAGCAAGTTGAGATTTGGACCATTAATAAGCAATAACCTCATTAAGCCTTATTTATCTAATACTGACCCGATCGTATCCACTTCAGAATAAAACGACCAACATATTTGATAAATTTAGTCGCTTTAACTGGTAATCTCCTTGGGTGGTTAGGGTCGGTGCCCGAGTGGTTAATGGGGGCGGACTGTAAATCCGCTGGCTCTGCCTACGTTGGTTCAAATCCAACCCGGCCCACCTTCCACAAGCCCTTGTAGCTCAGCGGTAGAGCACTCCCTTGGTAAGGGAGAGGTCTCGGGTTCAAGTCCCGACGAGGGCACTAGCCCAGACCTCTTCTAAGAGAAACCTTCTCAAGCACCAGGAATTGTTTATATCTGAAACCGGACGTCCACTTTTGCTCTGTTGATCATTCTTGCTTGATGCATCTGACCCGATGCAATTGAAGCAATGGCAATCATTCTTAGAAGCGGAAGTGGCTGGCAAGCCTTAATTCGAAAGAAGCAATATCAAGGACCAAAAGCCAAGCTTTGTTATGGGCAAATGCTGTTGAAGTCTCTCTTACAAAGCCAGATCAATTAGACCGACCGCCACCACAAATTCTCAAAGAGGCTATTGACCTGTATATCGATGGGCCACTACAAAGGCACCGCAGTGGTCATAACGAGCAATATCCCTTAAAGGCAATGGGTAAAAGCTGGATCGGAGGAGTTCGACTCAATGAACTGTCGATCCGGCATTTTGCTCTTTGGCGAGATGAAATACTTCTCAAAGTAGGTCCCAACACGATCATTAGAGAGCTCAGGATCTTAAGAGTTCTGCTCGACATGGATTTGATCGAGCAAGAAAGGCCGTGGGATTAAATCAACTCAGGTTTCATGACTTGCTTTACATTGCTATCAGCAAAATGTGGGCCGATGGTATGAATGCCATAGAAATATCAGAAGCTAGCGGTCATAAAGATCTAAGAATGTTGATGCGCTGCAGCCATTATCACTGGGGTAAAGGAAGTTCCTGAATTATAGATATATTGTAGAAAATATTAATAGACAACAAATATATTGTCTGTACAAAAGAATAATTTATTTGAATTAAGATATAAATTAAATAAAGAAAAAAGTCTTTATTCAACAATTGCAAAATGCTGAGAAATCTTTCATGAAAGGGCTGGGAGAAAAACTAGCCTCTTTGAGTAAGGATGAATCATCATTTCTCTTTATTAGTGGAAGCTTATTTTTAATTACATTTCTATACCCATACAAATCTATTGCATCTACAGATTCTGATTGTTATTTAAACAGGAATGTTGGCACAGTAGGCGCAAATGGAACAATATGTTCAGGCAAATTAATTGTTAACAGAACTTTATTAAATGAAGGTATTGCTAATGGTCTAGTTGGTTCAGATTATCAAATAACAAGAGATGGTGTTACTTATAACTTTGGAGATACAGGAAATAGAATATTTACAGGCCAGGTAAAAAACTTTTCAAATTTATTTAAAGACCAAAATAGTTTTAATGCTGATATTGGTTATTGGGATACAAGCAACGCCACATCAATGAACAGAATGTTTATGAATGCATCAAGTTTCAATCAAGATATTTCCAATTGGTCTGTTGGTAATGTAACAAAAATCCAAGGCATGTTCCAAAATGCAATAACATTTAATCAAGATATAGGTTCATGGAATATTTCAAAGGTTACTAGCTTAAATAGTACTTTTAGACAAGCAAGAAGTTTTAATCAAGATATTAGTGATTGGAATGTTAGCAATATTACAAGGCTTGATAGAACTTTTTTTGGTGCAATTTCTTTTAATCAAGATTTAAACAGCTGGGACGTTTCTAAAGTAGTAAATATGCATAGAACATTTGCAGGTGCTATTGCATTCAATGGTAATATATCTAGCTGGAAAACAGAAAGTTTGCGATCACTAAGAAGGTCTTTTGATGGTGCAAGATCATTTAACCAAGACCTGAGCGGATGGGATGTAACTGAAGTAACTAACTTCACTAGAACATTCAAAAATGCAAGGGCTTTTGACCAAAATTTATCTGGTTGGAATGTTCAGCATTTTGATAGAACTCCTAAGGTTTTTGCGCCACTTTTATCTAAATCAAAAAAACCATGCTGGGGTTTTAATGGTTGTCCCGTTGGCCCGGAATTAACTTCATCAAATCCTTCAGATAATAGTTATTTTTCAGATATTAATCCAACATTAACTTTGACTTTTGATAGAAATATTAGGGTATCAAATACAGGTGGTAATATGGAATTGAGAAAATATTCTGATGACTCATTGGTTGAAAGCTATAACGTGTCTTCACTAGGCATTTCTAATAATCAAGCAAATATATTATTATCACTTAGTGCTAATAATGATTATTATATTCTAATAGATCCTGCCTCAATAGAGGGAACGAATGGAATTAGTTTTTCTGGAATAACAGATAAGAATGAGCTTAATTTCTCCACATTTTCTTCTGACTCAGTTGCTCCTTATGTAACTTCTCAATCACCAGAAGATAATGCTACTGATATATCTATATCAGATCCAACCATAGAACTTATTTTTAACGAAGATATAAATATTGGAACTGGTAACATCTCAGTTTATAATTACACAAATGATTCATTAATAAGATCTTTCAATGTTGCTACAAATACCACTGATTTATCTATATCAGGGAATGAATTATATCTGTCTTTAAGAGATACAGATGGCTCAGTTCTTATTCAAAATGATACTCAATATTATATATTAATTTCTGCTGGAGCAGTAACAGATAAAGCTACTTCACCTAATTCTTTTGCTGGCATAAGCTCCAAAGAGGCGTATAATTTCACAACATCTAGTTCTTCTTGTGGTTCTATATCAGGTGTAGTTCAATATAAAAATGGTAATCCTGCAAATAGCATCGCAGTAAAACTTTATAAAAACGATTCCCTAGTCCAAAGTACAACTACAAATAGTGTAGGCAACTATAATTTTTTACCAAGCACTGCAGGTACCTATAAAGTTGAGTTTATAAAATCAGCTCCAAAAAAAAGGGCAAAAGGAAAAGTCGATTTATTGGATGGTCCTACGCAATCAGGAAGATTTATAAAAAATATTGTAATTAGTTCTGAATGCGAGGATTTTCTAGATTTAGATGGCATTCTAATTGACCCTGCTGGTGTTATTTATGATTCCCTTTCAAGAGAACCAATTTCTGGTGCAAAAGTTAAACTTTACTATGAAAATTCACTAGTAAATAATGATTGGCTCGATAGTAGTGGTGGCAACAATATACAAGAAACAGATTCCGATGGTAAATACAGTTTTGTCTTAAAAGCAGATACTGCCTCCAGCGGTATATATACAATTTCTATAGAAGCACCAAGTGGATATGGATTTGAAAGCACAAAAATACCTGCCAATGATCAAACTTTTGTTCCTTCTCTAGGTGGAGGTGCAGAAAATATTCAAGCTCAAGACTCTGCACCTGCTTCAGGGGATATAACAACTTACTATTTATCGTTCAATTTTACTTTCACTGGTAACTCTGCAACTTCATCAAATGGTGTAGTAAACAACCATATTCCTCTAGATTCTCACGCCGACCCAACTCTTAAAGCAGATGTTGTCGGGCTTGTCGAAGCTTGGACTAATACAGCTATTAGATTCAGCAAATCAAGCATCAGTGCAGTCAATCGACGTTTTGATTGGTTACAGAGAAATCAAAATGCCAATAAAAAGTCTCATCAAGGAATAAATATTTCATTTTCAAATGCAATTCTTAATCAAGTTGTAAATGGAGATTCAAAAAGATTCAACGATCTTAGAGAAGATGATTTAATCAAATGGTCCCATAGGAACTGGAACAATGAACGGCTTCTTAATCAATCTGATCAGGTAATTAAAAGCTTGCAAGAAAATTCCTTTGATGTTGCAATGGCCGAGATTCGAAATGGAATAGGAGATATCAATCTTCAACCTAATGGAGGAGAAATTGTAGGTAACTGGTCTTTCTGGACAGATGGCCAGCTAATAATTGGCAACTCTGATGGTTCATCAGTTTCCTCTAATCAACGATCAGAAACCTATGCTTTTACTTTTGGAGCTGATAAACCTTATAGAGAAAATGATTTATTCGGAATAGCTTTTACTCTTGGGAAGGATGATATTGATGTCGGGAATGCTGGCAGTGAACTTAAATCAGAGAACTACAGCCTATCAATCTATTCTTCCAACAAACCTAAAAAGTTCCTACCAATAGAACTACAGCTTGGTTTAGGTAGGATGGAGATGTCTACTCGAAGAGTTGAAGAATCAATTGTTCATACAGGCAATAGAAACGTAAACATGATCTTTGGATCCACAGCACTAATCGGCAAATCAATTTCTAATGGCCCCCTCCAAATCAATCCCTATGGAAGAATTGAAGCCGCCCATATTAATTTAGGTGAGTTTTCCGAATCAGGCAGCCACTTATCATTGACTTTCAAAGAACAAGAAATCAATCGAAAGCTCCTATCTGTTGGTGTAGATGTTGGTTATGAAGTCCCTTCAAATAACTGGAGATTGAGACCTTTTGGCAAGATTGAATATACCCATAATTTCACAGAAGACTCTAACGTCGACATGAACTATATAAATGACTCACAAAGCTATAGATTAACAATTACTCCGGTTTCAAAAAGTTCTTTGAATACAGCATTAGGGCTAGAGCTTCTTGCAAAGGATAGTCTCTCTGCAAGTTTGGCTTATGAACGTGAGCAAACTGATTCTTCCTTTTACTCGGATTCATATCAATTTCAAGTCAATTGGAATTTCTAGCCTTTCTCAAATTGATAAACCATCTAAAAGTTGACTAATAACAGATCCCTATACTCCCTTGGCAAGGTAGAGGTCTCGGGTTCCAGTCCCGACGAGGGCACCAGCCCAGACCTTTTCTTAGAGAAAGATTCTCAGGCACCAGAGGTTCTTAAAGACAGAAAGTGGACGTCCACTTTTGCTCTCCTGCTCATTCATTCTTGAATTGCATTTGACCCCATGCAATTCAAGAAATGGCAACCACTAGAAGGAGTAGCAAAAGCTGGCAAGCACTCATTCGAAAGAAGCAATATCAAGGACAAAAAGCTAAACATCTAACTCAAAAAGCCAAGCTTTGTTATGGGCAAATGCTGTTGAAGGGTCTCTAAAAAACCAGCTCAATTAGATCAAGCTTCACAGCAAATTCTCAAAGAAGCGATTGATCTGTATATCAATGGGCCTGTGCAAGAACTGAGCATATTCAGAACAGTATGCAAAGGTTGTGCACCAAGAAGTAAAAGTGACACTATTTCTGGACTAAGAGGTGAGTCCTAGAATAACTTTTATCTATTGGCTATGATAATTTTTCAAAAATATTAAAAGCGAATGATATAAGAATCTAAATATTTACAATGCAAGTAAAGTTCTTATGAATTTTTAAAAGTAATATTCTTAGTATACGCTTGTGAATATGATCCAAGAGAACTAAAAAAATCTCTAAATATATGACCTCAAAAATTTGCAGATGAGCCTTAGGATTATAAAAAAAATTTATAATTTGATAAATGTTTTTAAACTCATATAATCATAAATTAAAATTTCATGGAGAGCTTCTATGAGTTGCACATGGCATCCATAGTTTACCCATCTTATGTACACCTAAACATCCAAGTTTTTTAGCTTCTTGTTCTGCCTTAACTCTTGTTGGATAGGCATAGATATTCTTTAAAGAAGCATCAGAAGTATCAAGGTTTTTTTCCAATACTGTCCCTTCTGGGCTCCATACCTTTAGCCCCATCGTAGTTATTCCTGCAGAAAAGATTCCCATACCAACGATGGAAGCATTAACTACTCCCATTGCTACAACGCCTAAAGAGACAACACCCATGGGGACTATCCCAATTGAAACAATCCCCATTGGGACTACCCCAATTGATATAATTCCGAGAGGGGCAATCCCAAATGCAATTTTTTTTGGCTTAGATCCACAATGAGCTGGACCTTGTGATTCCTGTTCAGAACTATTCATAATAGTAAATTTAATAATAAGTATTAATCGTGGTGGTGATGCACATGATCATCATGGTCATTATTGTTTTCATGTGTTTGGTGAGTTAAGCAAGGCATCCACTTACTGCCCATTCTATGAGCTCCAGTACAGTTGAATTTTTTGGCTGCCTGTTCTGCTTCTAATTTAGTTTCAAAAACAGCAGCAGTTCCCTCTCTTTCTGATGCGTGTCCAGTTAACATTGAAGCCAACAAAAAGGAAGTCAGAATAAGAAATCTACTCAATTAAAAAATAATTACTTTCTTAAGTATAAGTTATTTTTGCGATCCTGACATTTTAAATTCAACAAATTTCATAGCAGTAACTAACGCCTTATATTCAACTTCTCCACCAATCTTTGAATGCGAAATTAATTTCAAATTATAGGATTTTGAAATAAAAAATCACATTAAAATGCATTAGGTTTAGAGATTTAATTCATACTATGGATTTAAATAAAATCTAATTTTCAATTAAATGACAAACTATGGTCTTGTAAAATTTCAATTGCTGGCTGAAGCATCTTCTTAAAATTATGCCAACCACCAAGAGATTTAGAATTAATAGGAGATCTAACTTGAACAACACTAGCTGTTGTTACATTTCTATTAACCTTATGAGGTTCTAAATACATGTCATCCCAATCCCAATTAAGCCATGAAATTAATTTCTTTATCTCATAATCTGGATTTGTAACCATCAAGTCATAGTTCAAAGAATATATTTGAGAAGTAAATTTAATTTTATATTCATTTAGAATCTTATCTTGGTCAATATATACTCGAGCACAATCTTTTAAGGAAGATGAAAAGCGAACACCTTCACCAAAGTTAGCTCTATAAATTGAAAGAATGTTATCCAGAGGATTCCTAAAGCAATGTATTATTTTAGCATAAGGTATAGAGCTTAAGATATAACCTAGGTATAGATAGTTATACAAATATTTATCTGTAGAAATACTTCCTTTCTTGGTAAATTTAGCCCTTTCTTTTAAATATAAATTATGGAATTTCTCTCTATCAATTGATTTTGATAAGTCAAAGGACAAGGCTTTTAAAGAATTCTCTATCAAAGGTCTTTCACCTAGATCTACAACATTTTTATTAGCACTTAATATAGTTTCCACGAGAGTAGAGCCACTTCTAGGCATTCCTACTAGAAATATACATTCTTCTAATTGATCTAATTCTAATGGGATATTTGCAATGATATTGTTAGACTTTATTAAATATTCCTTTGATTTATTTATCAATTGTTCTCCACTTGAAGGATATATAGAAAGCTTTAAATTATTTGCATCTTGCAAGCATTTAGCACATTCGCGAAAGAGGCCTTTTTTATAATAAATATTTGATTTAGCAAAATAGAAATCAATTTTATCTTTATTATTATCAACTTTTTCAATATCTATTTTAGATAATTCCCTGTTTAAGATGTTATCCTTATCACAATCATTAAGAGTAGACAAGGAGAAATATGCATTAGCAAATGCAGGATTTAATTTGATTGCTTTATGTAGATTCAATCTTGCTTTATCCATATTACCTACCTCTTTGTAAACTTCAGCTAGCAAGCAATATGAATCAGCATTTTGTTTATCTAACTTAATTGCTTTTATAATTACTGCCTCTGCATTAGAGTGATTACCAGAACTTCTTAAAATCTTCGAAAGCAAATAATATGCTGACAAATTACTTGGCTGAATATTAATAGACTTCCTAGTATTTTCCTCAGCTTCATGTAGATCTATTCTCTTATAAAGAATATCTGCTAAATTTAAATATGCATGAGGGCTTTTTGGATTAATAGCTATTGCTTTACGAATATACTTTTCAGCTTCCATAAGTTTACCTTTTTTAGCTAAAATTACACTTGCATTCGAATATGCTGGAGAATAGTAAGGAGCTATAGAAATAGATTTTAAATTATATTTTAATGCTGCATCTATGCGTGAATCCTGCAAAGCAATCAAACCAAGACCAGAGTAAACTCTTGGATCTTCAATACCTTCGGTAATTATTTGATTATAAAGATTTAATGCCTTACTAATATTTCCTTTTGCATGATGTTCTAAAGCCAAGTTTACTAATTTATTAGATGAAGCTTTCATTCCTTCTCTTTTACTTCCTTCAATATGTCCAAAGCCTTGCATGAGTTAAAAATCAATTAGATTAAAATTCTAAAAAGAATTTATATAAAGCGACAAGAAGAATAAAATATAGAAAACTTTTGATACATAGAAATATATTCTATAATGTGTTTTTGATGCAATCAATAAATTAACACTTTGCATAAATAAATATCAATAGTTCAAATATATGCACAACAGATTATCCTGAGCAAGTTTAGATAGAATAGATATTCTTAAAGGCTTTATGTTAAGCTTATTGGCAAAAAATTAAATATGATAATCAAATCAAAATATTTTAAAGAATCTTATAGTAATTGACTTTCAAGCAATTCACTTAAAGCATCACCCTATAAAAGAGCTTATTTCCTATAGATTATGTAAAAAGACAATTAATTGTTGTCAAAATGAAAATAATTTGTCAACTTTAGAATAGAGATTTCCAAAAAATTGGGGCTAACCTTCACCAATAAAAAATATCAATGCAAAGATTGCATATACTCATATAACCCAGAAATAGGCGATCCTACTCAAGGCATTAATCCAGGGGTAGCATTTGAAGAGCTTCCTGCAACCTGGGTATGTCCAGTTTGCAGGTCATCAAAAAGTAGGTTTCGACCTCTTTAGAGCCATATATTTTTCATGGATGATTGCAATTAGCAACCATCCATGAAAAATAAACTTTTACCATTATCAATATAGAAACCAAATAATCAAAGAAGAAAATTTCAAAGGCATTTACTCCTAAAACACATGATTAATATCAAGCTTAAAAAAAATAAACCAATATATTTGCTTAAAAAATGGATAACCCTCCAATGGAACAACATACCCCTAATTGATCGGTGGCTCTTTGGTGAGATAATTCCACCAATATTATTTGGAATTTCAGCTTTTACTGTTCTGTCCTTATCTCTTGGCGAAGCACTTGATTTAATTAGGCAAATCATAACTTCTAATTTACCTATTATTAATGCAATAGAGGTACTTATATATAAGTTGCCAGGCTACCTGGTTATATCATTCCCGATGGCAACACTTTTAGGGTGCTTAATTGCTTTCTCAAAATTATCATCTAATAGTGAGATTAAAGCATTGCATAGTCTAGGGGTTTCTCGCAGAAGAATAATTTGTGCTGCAATGATAATAGGTTCGATTATGACAATCATAACATTTATATTTAATATTTCACTTGTTCCGTATGGGAACATGAAAGCATTCTATGGCTTAAAAGATGGGCTAAATTCTGAACAAATACAAGAAAACATTACTTACTCTGAATTTAATAATAGAGAAAATTTAAAGACTCTATTCTTCGCAAAAACATATCAATTTAAAGATAATTCTATGAATGATATAACTATTGTAGACTTTTCCACTGAGAGGCAAAATAGTTTAATAGTTGCGGAGAAAGGCTACTGGAATAAGGAAGGAAACAATTTAAAGCTAATTAATGGAAGCATTTCATTACCTAATTCAGAAATAAGTTCAAATATTATTAATTTTGAAGAGTATTCATATACATTAAGCCACGCACCATTTGACATCGCAAAATTACCCAAAAATTCAAATAATATGACATTAAATCAAGCTATAAATGCAAGGAACCTATATAAATTATCAGGTAACAAAAAAGAGGAAAGAAGGCTTAAAGTTAGGATTCAAGAGAAATTGACCGTTCCAATATCTTGTCTAGTATTTTCGATCATTGGCAGTTCATTAGCAATTAGGCAAGCTAATGTAAGAGGCAACGGAGAATTCCTATCTTTTGGTATAAGTATAGTACTAATATTTATTTATTACTCGATTTCTTTTATTTTTAGTGCATTTGGAGTTTCGGGCATACTAAATCCTATTATAGCCTCCTGGATACCTATAGGATTATTTGTAATTAGTAGTGAATATTTAATAAGAGAACAAATCTGAATTGCTTTATATTAGTTTTTTTGACTTTATCCTATTATTTATTAAAAGATTGAGTATACCCAAAGCAATTATTGCTAATATCGAACTAATAAAGATAATTAGATAATTACCATAAATTAAATTAACTTCACCATTTATTATTTTATTTAAGCTGATTTCCTTAATATCTTTAAATGCATAACCACCTGCAACAAAAGGTGCATCTGATATTAAGATGCTAATAATTAATGCTGGCATAAATTTTTTCCAAGATACTTTTGTAAATCCAATTGCATAGCAAACAAAATCAAAGAATTGTGTCATCAAAGAAGCGGTCATAAAAAAGAAATTATCTTCTAAATATTTCTGACTAATATTTTCTACTCTTTTCATTTGTTTACGACCTAAAAGCTTTATAACAAAGTCCCTTCCTAATTTTCTTGCAATTGTAAAAGACAATGTGCAGGAAAGAAAATCAGCAAAAAAGATAATAAGCAAACCGCTTTCAAAACCAAATAGATATCCGGCTATAACAGAACAATAAGTACCTGGAAGTATTGGAAATATAATGCTAATAAATCTCAAAGAAAACAAAGTAATTATAGTTAGAATATTAATCTTATCTGCATCAATTTCTCTATTTTCTATTAATTGACCTATAAGATTAACATCAAAAGCTTTATATATTAAAATAAGAATTGTAATCAATAAAAAAAGAATAAAGCACTTAGATATTAATCTTTTGTTTAGAGAATCTATCATGAATAGTATTAAAGGTAATTTGCAATCTGTAAAAGCTAACTTTTTATAGCAACTTCAATTATTATTATACTTATATTTGCTTCAACAAAGTACTTAAAAGATAATTTATCAAAACAATGATCGTAGTTTGTTCTTAAATCAAAAAGACTTATCTTTAATGAAGAAAAGAGAAAAACACCACTTTGAAAAAATCTATTGATTTAGTGGTAGTAGGAGGAGGAGCATCAGGATTTATGGGTGCCATAACTGCTGCTGCAGAAGGAGTTAATTCTGTTGTAATTCTTGAATCAACTTCTAAAACGCTTCAAAAAGTAAGAATCAGTGGAGGAGGAAGGTGCAATGTTACTAATAAATGTTTTGAAAACAGTGAATTAGTACAAAATTATCCAAGAGGTGAGAAGCCTCTCTTAGGTGCATTTAGCCGTTTTTCTACAAAAGATACAATACGTTGGTTTGAAGAAAAGGGCTTAGAGTTAATTGCCGAGCAAGATGGAAGAATATTCCCTATATCAAATTCATCATCTGACGTAATTAAGTGCTTGAGGGAAAACGCTGTAAGAAATAAGGTTGACATTCTAACTAATATGGCCGTAAAAAATATTGAGGCTTTAGAAAAAGATGAATTTAAAATTCATTGCAAGAATAACAAGTCAATATATGCAAAAAAAATATTACTTGCGACAGGAGGCAACCTTAGTGGAAGATTAATTTCCCAATCATTGGGTCATAAGATTATAAAGACTGTACCATCCCTCTTTAGTTTTAAAATAAACTCAACATGGTTAACAGAATGTAAAGGGATTAGTGTTAGAAATGTAACCCTAAAATTAATTATTGGAAAGAAAGTATTTGAAGAATATGGAACTATTTTGATTACACATTGGGGACTAAGTGGTCCTGGAATTTTAAAGCTATCTGCATTTTCTGCAAGAGAATTAAATAAAAGCAATTACAAAGCAAAGTTAAATATAAGATGGGTTAATGATAGTTTAACAAAAATCGAAGAAAACCTAAGAAGTTATAGAAATAATTTTGCAAATGTTAGACTTAAAAAAAAATATCCTTATCCCAATATTCCAAGAAGGCTATGGATTTCTATTCTTCAAAGTATTAAAATTGACCCAAATATGCAATGGTATAACCTTTCCAATTCTTATTTAAAATCATTATCCAATATATTATTTATGAATTCCCACAAAATTGAAGCTAGAGGTCCTTTTGGAGATGAGTTTGTAACAGCAGGAGGAATTAACTTGTCAGAAGTGAATACAAATACGATGGAAAGTAAAATCTGTAAAGGAATTTATTTCTCTGGAGAGTTATTAAATATTGATGGCATAACAGGTGGCTTTAATTTTCAGCACTGTTGGACCAGTGGTTGGATAGCTGGCAATGCAATTGCTAATAGTCTTTCAAAATGATTGATATATATAAGATTTCAATTCAGTACAATACATTTTTAAAGTTTTAGATTACTAAATTTTTAAGCGCTTAAAAAAAATAGTATATTCTTTAAACTATATATAATCTCAACCCATTAAAATGATAGAGTATCCATACTTAATTGCAATTGCTTTAATTGAACAGGATGGGGAAAGGCTAATGCCCCTAGGAGGTAAATCATTAACTACGGCTCTAAATAATAATGAAAATCCAATGATTATTGGACAATCATTAATTCAGCAATTATTAATAAGAGTATTTCAACTAAGTGAAAAGGCACCTGTCAAAAGATACTTTGGAAATAAAAGCCTTTTATTAATACAAATACCAATGTTAGCAATGCAAGAACAAATCCCTCTAATCAAATCTGAATGGATTAACACAGGTGAGACTGAGAAATTAATTTCTCAGCTTAACGAAATATGTGAAGGTGTTTGGCAAGTTTTATTTACTCGTGAAGAAGGTTTATCTTGTTCAAAGGTTCATTTATAGATACACTTTTTCTAACCCAAAATAAAAATCTATAGCATGTCTTGAATTTAAAATTAGTGGTACTAAGAAAAGATAAAGTTAATAAAATAATTAGATAAAAATTAGTTTTTCAACAGTAAATAAATTAGTTTTTATAATAGAAATAATTTTAACACTTAAAGATTTTGCAATTCTCTAATTTAGAAATAGAAAGGCTTAGAGCCGAAGTTGCAGAAGGCAAAACAAGCAGTCTCTCTTGGAGAAGAACTCAGCTAAAAACTCTAAAGGAAATGCTTTCTAAAAATGAACAAATCATAATGAAAGCATTATTCGATGACCTAGGCAAACCCCGAACTGAAGCTTTTTTTGAAATTCTGTCTTTAACGCAAGAAATAAAGCTAGCCGAGAAAGAGTTATCAAGTTGGATGAAGTCCAAAGAAATAAAAGTGCCTATCT
The DNA here is from genome assembly GCA_003278345.1 of Prochlorococcus sp. AG-363-C02. Taxonomy (GTDB): domain Bacteria; phylum Cyanobacteriota; class Cyanobacteriia; order PCC-6307; family Cyanobiaceae; genus Prochlorococcus_E. The sequence continues at coordinate 20,066 of QCFH01000019.1, forward strand.
GGCTTAAGCCAGGAGAAGCCTCAGTTAGAAGTGAGCCCCTGGGATGTGTACTTATTATCGGAGCATGGAATTATCCATTCATGTTGACATTGCAACCACTGATCTCTGCATTAGCAGCAGGCAATACTGCCGTCTTAAAGCCATCGGAATTTGCTCCTGCAACATCGGACTTAATAGAAAAGCTCATATCGAATTACTTTCCCAAAGATGTATTAAAAGTTTTTCAAGGGGATGGATCTTTTACGGAAACGCTTTTAAAAGAACAGTTTGATCATATATTTTTTACTGGAGGTAGTGAGATTGGTAAAAAAGTGATGGCTGCAGCTTCTAATTACCTAACTCCTGTAACATTAGAGCTTGGTGGAAAGAATCCATCATTAGTAATAGAAAAGGCAAATTTAGATATCACTGCCAAAAGACTTATATGGGGAAAAAGTTTAAATTCGGGGCAAACATGCCTAGCGCCAAATCATCTGATAATACAAAAAAAAATAAAAGAAGATTTAATAAAAAAAATGAAATTAGAAATAACAAATTTTTATGGTAAAGAGCCTCATAAATCATCGGATTTAGCATCAATAAATATAAGGCAATTTAAAAAAATTGTAGCGATTATTGAAGAAGCTAGAAAAAGAAATATAATAATATTTGGTGGAGATGTAAATTTGTCTGAAAGGAAGGTATCTCCTACATTAATTAATATTGAAACATTAGAGGACCCGATAATGTATGAAGAAATTTTTGGGCCTATTTTACCTATACTTACAATTTCAAATTTTTCTGAAGCATTAAGTATTATAAAAAATCAGCCAAAGCCTCTTGCTATTTATATGTTTGGAGGATCTAAACAAGATCAACTTAAACTCCTAAAAGAAACAAATTCAGGAGGAGTTTGCTTTAATGATGCAATACTACAAGCTGGTATACCAGAAATGCCATTTGGAGGAGTAGGTCTAAGCGGAATAGGTAACTATCATGGTAAAGCAGGATTTGATACTTTTTCTCATAAAAGAGCTATCCTTAAAAGACCTTTTTGGTTAGATCTTCAATTCCGATACCCTCCTTATAAATTTGATATTTCAGTCCTAAAAAAACTTATTAGGTAGTCAAAAATTTTTTATTTTAAAAATAACCAATAAAAAACTGGCAATGATTAGCAAATCGACTTATCTTTTATAAGTATTCAATATCAAATATGCGAAACAAAGTATTTCTGCTTTTAATAACATTCTTTTCTATACAAGCTCCCTATTATTCTAAAGAGATAACTATAAAAGAAGGAGATACACTTTCTAAGATAGCAGATGAATATCAGGTTACAGTTAGATCGATAATGGACTCTAATCAAATTTATGATGGTGACAAACTAAAAGTTGGTGACAAAATATTATTACCGGATAATGCAATAGTAACTAATAGTAGAATAAAATACAAAGTAATGCCAGGAGATACATTAGAAAAAATAGCTAGTCTTTACTCGATTGATAAAGATGAAATTATCACTTTAAATAATATAGAAAAACCAAATATTTTAGCTTTAGATCAAATCTTATTTCTACCTAAGAATGCAAAAATTAGCAATCCTAAAAGTGCAAGCAAAAATCCTGTTTACCATATAATCAAGGAAGGGGAAACCATATATCAATTATCAAAGAAATACAACATTTCAGTTGATGATATTATTGATATAAATAGCTTGAAGGATCCTTCATCAATAAGTTCAGGCTATAAATTAAAATTAACAAAAAATAGTATTTCAGAGTCAATTAAAACCTCAGTTGATGTTGGCAAAAATACTAATTTAAGAAACAAATATTCTTCTAGTTATGTACAAAAAAATACAAATAATTCTTCAGATTTAAGATACTTTGGACCATTCAAAATAGAATGGTCTTCATGGAGAAAGATAAATGGAAGTTATATAACACCAGCAAATAAGAATGGAAGGAATCTATTTCTGGCTGTTAATTGTAGGACAAGTAAAATTAATTTAAGCAAAAGAAATGGAAATTGGAGCAAATGGCTTGCTCCAGAAAAATACTATGAATATAATCTATTAGATGAGAGATGTGAAAATGCTAGTTAATATTCCAAATAAAAAAATTCATGACCTCAATTATATTGGAGGAGGCTCAACATGATCGGCTTGTTCTTCCACAATTTGCAACCTAATCTTTTTACCTCCAGAAAGTTCTCCTAAAGAAACTCTCATATTAGAACCACAAAGCACCTGCAGCGCATTAAGGACTTCACGAAGGTAAGGAGTACTACTACCGCTCTCTAACCATAGTCTTTCATGTATATCACCTAACTTTCTCCAAGAAGTATGAAGCCTTAAAACAGTTGCTTCAATGGTTTTAGCTTGAGACAAAGCATCAGAAAGGAAAGCCAAAGCATCGATTCTTTGAGCCTCTTGTGTTGCTTTATCTAAATCAACTCCAGCTTTCTGTAAAGATCTAAGTGACAATGATGCTTCATTTGACTTGCCTATCCATCTAGCTGCATTGGTAACTTCTTTAATAGACTCTAAATCTGGAGAGTCTTTTAAAAAAACACAGAATTCTTCCTTAATATCTTGTGGAAGTTTTGATAATTCTTTTGCTAAAGGAGCAACAATTTTTGGCGGCAGCAAATTCTCTTGAGTTCTTTGTCTAATTTCTTCAGGCAAAAGTGGACATGTTGCTGCTGTAAATTCATCAGAAAGTCTTCGAACCTCTTTCCTCGTAATCTCTTTTCCACTATTTGCTGACTCTGCAATCATTTGCTGAACCTCTGCAGAAGATTGAGCAGTTTCTATAAATGATCTTCTTGAAAAATTATTTACACTTTTCTCCTCAAGCATTCCTCCAACGACAAGTTCATCAGCAGAATCAGCCAATTGAATTAAAGCATAGGCTCTTGTTTTACTGATTTCCATTTCCCTGAGCCATTGCAAAAAGCCAGCCCCTCTTCCTTCACCTCCTTTTTTTTCTCGGTCCCTTACTGCTCGCAGAATTTTTCCTCTCCAAATATCGGTATGTAAATCAAACCTTTCACATACAGACCAAGCTTGCTGAAGGCGATCTAAAAATTCAAGACTACTTAAGTCCTCGCTTTCTGGATCTGGCAAATCGAGTTGAATAATCGATGGATCAGGATTGGTTATTTTGTCCACTAAGAAAAATAAAGTTACTAAGTGCTGCTAAAAGAACAGAAAGGGAGACATTCTGTGACGCTAGGCCCAAATTTTACTTATCTCACGATAATCTTATTATTGAAATAACAGCATAAACAAAATGGCTATTTCAAGAGGAGACAAGGTTAGAGTCAAAAGACCTGAATCTTATTGGTATAACGAGATAGGGAAAGTTGCATCTGTAGATACCTCAGGGATAAAGTACCCTGTTGTAGTAAGGTTTGAGAAAGTAAATTATGCGGCTTTCAGCGGAGTTGATGGAGGTAATAACACTAACAACTTTGCAGAGAATGAGCTTGAAGCAGTTTAAGATTATTGCCTGAATTACCTGAAGTAGAGACTGTCCGAAGAGGGCTCGCTAGCAAATTAGACAATTTCTATATAGATAAAGTAGAAGTCCTTAGCCAAAGGACAGTTGCAGGGTTATATGATCCTCAGTTTTTTAAAGCCAAATTAATAGGCTCTGTCTTTGGAGAATGGACTAGACGAGGTAAATATTTAATTTGCAATCTTAAATCAAAAACAAACAATCTTTGTTCTGGATGGTTAGTAGTTCATTTAAGAATGACTGGTCAGTTTAAGTTTCTCAAACAAGAATTACCAATATGTCCCTATACTCGCATCCGTTTCTGGAATAAAGAAAAAGAAGAGCTTCGTTATATAGATTTAAGGAACTTTGGTCAAATGTGGTGGGTCAATCCTGAAAATCATCCAACAGAAAAAATTAAAGGCTTAAAGACTCTTGGTCCAGAACCCTTTAGTAAAAAATTCAATTCTTCTTATCTAAAAGATTCTCTTAAAAATAGAAAAAGATCTATTAAGTCATCCTTATTAGATCAATCTACAGTTGCAGGAGCTGGAAATATTTATGCTGACGAAAGTCTTTTCCAAGCTGGAATTATTCCAACTAAAGAATCCAGAAAACTTAATAACGATGAAATTGTAAGATTATGTATAGCCCTATCTGATGTATTAAAGAAAAGTATTGGTAAAGGGGGTACAACATTCAAAGATTTTCGAGATTTAGAAGGTATTAATGGAAATTATGGTGGTCAAGCTTGGGTCTATGGAAGAGGAAACAAAGCATGTAAAAAATGCGGATCAATTATTATAAAGAGCAAAATTTGTGGGCGCGGTACTCATTGGTGCCCAAAATGCCAAAATTAAACCCACCTTTTTTAAGGTGGGTTTAGAAAATATTCTTAACCTAAAATAAAAAATTTAAAAATGTTTTACCTGGCATTGAGCTATTTTCTCAGGGGGCTACCCCCCAAATATCGTCGCCGCTGATGCGTTTCACAACCGAGTTCGGGATGGATCGGAGTGGTTCCACATCGCGATGAACACCAGGAAAACATTTTTATGTTCAAGGTTTGAGCCTTGAGAACTGCATAGGAATATTTTTATCTTAGAAAAAAAAGTCTCTTTCAATAGTTAGAAGAAGGTCAAGCCCTCGGTCTATTAGTACTCCTCCGCTGCACCTGTTACCAGGCTTCCACGTAGAGCCTATCAACGGGTGTTCTTCCCGTGACCTTACTGGCTTATGCCATGGGAATACTCATCTTGAGGTGGGCTTCCCACTTAGATGCTTTCAGCGGTTATCCACTCCGCACATGGCTACCCAGCGTTTACCGTTGGCACGATAACTGGTACACCAGAGGTGCGTTCCTCCCGGTCCTCTCGTACTAGGGAGAAATCCTCTCAATATTCCTGCGCGTACACCGGATATGGACCGAACTGTCTCACGACGTTCTGAACCCAGCTCGCGTACCGCTTTAATGGGCGAACAGCCCAACCCTTGGGACCGACTTCAGCCCCAGGTTGCGATGAGCCGACATCGAGGTGCCAAACCTCCCCGTCGATGTGAACTCTTGGGGGAGATCAGCCTGTTATCCCTAGAGTAACTTTTATCCGTTGAGCGACGGCCCTTCCACTCAGAACCGTCGGATCACTAAAACCGACTTTCGTCCCTGTTCGACTTGTAGGTCTCACAGTCAAGCTCCCTTCTGCTTTTGCACTCAGCGACTGATTTCCAACCAGCCTGAGGGAACCTTTGTACGCCTCCGTTACCTTTTAGGAGGCGACCGCCCCAGTCAAACTGCCCAGCAGATACTGTCCGCTTCCCGGATAACGGGTAAGCGTTAGAACCCTAGCTCTGAAAGAGTGGTATCTCACCATTGACTCAGTAGCACCCACAAGCACTACTTCATAGTCTCCCACCTATCCTGCGCATTCAGAGCCCGAGACCAATATCAACCTACAGTAAAGCTTCATAGGGTCTTTCTGTCCGGGTGTACGTAGTCCGCATCTTCACAGACAATTCTATTTCGCCGAGCCTCTCTCCGAGACAGCGCCCAAATCGTTACGCCTTTCGTGCGGGTCGGAACTTACCCGACAAGGAATTTCGCTACCTTAGGACCGTTATAGTTACGGCCGCCGTTCACCGGGGCTTCAGTCGCCAGCTTTGCTTACGCTAACCAGCTTCCTTAACCTTCCGGCACTGGGCAGGCGTCAGCCCCCATACATCGTCTTGCGACTTAGCGGAGACCTGTGTTTTTGGTAAACAGTCGCTTGGGCCTCTTCACTGCGGCCAGCTCTCACTGGCACCCCTTCTCCCGAAGTTACGGGGCCATTTTGCCGAGTTCCTTAGAGAGAGTTATCTCGCGCCCCTCAGTATTCTCTACCACCCCACCTGTGTCGGTTTCGGGTACAGGCAGTTATGCCTTAACGGGTATAGGGCTTTTCTTGGAAGCATGACATCACCAACTTCGTTGCCGTAGCAACTCGTACTCACGTCTCAGCTCAGAACGTTTTCTCCGTTCCTCAAAGCCTTGAACGCTTGAACCAGTAACCAACATCTGGATTGGATAGCCTTCTCCGTCCCCCTTCCCAAAACATAACCGGTACAGGAATGTTGACCTGTTATCCATCGACTACGCCTTTCGGCCTCGCCTTAGGTCCAGACTAACCCTCCGCGGACGAGCCTGCCGGAGGAACCCTTAGGGTTTCGGGGCATGGGATTCTCACCCATGTTTTCGCTACTCAAGCCGACATTCTCACTTCAATGCAGTCCACGCCCGCTTACGCTAACGCTTCACCCCACATAGAACGCTCCCCTACCATTTACAAGTAAATCCGCAGCTTCGGTACAACACTTAGCCCCGTTCATTTTCGGCGCAGGATCGCTCGACCAGTGAGCTATTACGCACTCCTTTGAGGATGGCTGCTTCTAAGCAAACCTCCTGGTTGTCTAAGCAACCCCACCTCCTTTATCACTTAGTGTTGATTTTGGGACCTTAGCTGGCGGTCTGGGCTGTTTCCCTTTCGAGTGTGGAGCTTATCCCCCACAGTCTGACTGCCTAGTTACACACAGGGTATTCAGAGTTCATATCGATTTGGTACCGCTTTCGCAGCCCGCACCGAAATGGTGGCTTTACCCCCCTGCTGGAGCACTAGACGCTACGCCTCAACGTATTTCGGGGAGAACCAGCTAGCTCCTGGTTCGATTGGCATTTCACCCCTAACCACAGCTCATCCGCTGATTTTTCAACATCAGTCGGTTCGGACCTCCACTTGGTATCACCCAAGCTTCATCCTGGCCATGGTTAGATCACCAGGGTTCGGGTCTATAAACACTGACAAACGCCCTATTAAGACTCGCTTTCGCTATGGCTCCACCATTCCCGGTTTAACCCGCCAGTGCCTATAAGTCGCCGGCTCATTCTTAAACAGGCACACGGTCACCCGATTAGTCGGGCTCCCATTGCTTGTAAGCTCACGGTTTCATGTTCTATTTCACTCCCCTCCCGGGGTTCTTTTCACCTTTCCCTCGCGGTACTGTTTCGCTATCGGTCACACAGGAGTACTTAGCCTTACGAGGTGGTCCTCGTAGATTCACACGGAATTCCACGTGCTCCGTGCTACTCGGGATACAGCTAGGCCAACTCTCCTTTCGATTACGGGGCTTTCACCCTCTATGGCGCGCCATTCAAACGCTTCTTCTAGGTTCATTGGTCCACATTGCTGTCCCACAACCCCAATGATCGAAATCATTGGTTTGGGCTGTTCCCCGTTCGCTCGCCGCTACTGAGGGAGTCGTTTTTACTTTCCTTTCCTCCAGCTACTAAGATGTTTCAGTTCGCTGGGTTGGCTCGTTCCAGCCTATATATTCAGCTGGTCGTTTTAAGGGTTGCCCCATTCGGAAATTCCCGGATCAAAGCGTGTTTCCAGCTCCCCGAGACTTATCGCAGGTAACCACGTCCTTCATCGCCTCTGTGTGCCAAGGTATCCACCGTGAGCCCTTTGTAGCTTGACCAATTAATGTTTTACAAAAATAAAATGCAAAACTAATTATGCTCTAACTCAAGAATTGAAAATAGAAATTTATATTCAAAATTTCTGAAAATAATTTCCTATGTATCTATGAGATGCTTTGTTTTTCTAGATTTTCCTATGCAGTTGTCAAGGTTCTACTGAATCAAACTGACATTCAAAGGAATATCAGTGAGCCCAGCGTCTTATCAGCCTAAGGAAATAATCAATGGTTGATAGGAAGCTAGGTTCATTCAGATGAACAACATCTAAATCACATTAACCAAATGACAATCTCCAAAATGAGTTATCAGGTAGTTGATCAGTGGAGGTAAGCGGACTCGAACCGCTGACATCCTGCTTGCAAAGCAGGCGCTCTACCAACTGAGCTATACCCCCAACAACGAATGGGCCATCCTGGACTTGAACCAGGGACCTCACCCTTATCAGGGGTGCGCTCTAACCGCCTGAGCTAATAGCCCAGGAGAAAGTTTGTTGGGTGTGACCTAGACAAGTTTAGGAACTGAAACTGAAAACAAAATATAAGAATACTCTCATTTTAAAGTTTTCAATCTGAGGTACCGATCGACCTAAGGTGACAGGATTAAGGCCTAATAATTTTAATCAGACATCAAAATCAGTTTTGTCTCCCTGTTAGGAGGTGATCCAGCCGCACCTTCCGGTACGGCTACCTTGTTACGACTTCACCCCAGTCATCAGCCCCACCTTCGGCGTCCTCCTCCACAAGGGTTGGAGTAACGACTTCGGGCATGGCCGACTTCCATGGTGTGACGGGCGGTGTGTACAAGGCCCGGGAACGTATTCACCGCAGTATGCTGACCTGCGATTACTAGCGATTCCTGCTTCACGTAGGCGAGTTGCAGCCTACGATCTGAACTGAGCCACGGTTTATGGGATTTGCTTGCCCTCGCGAGTTTGCTGCCCTTTGTCCGTAGCATTGTAGTACGTGTGTAGCCCAGGATGTAAGGGGCATGATGACTTGACGTCATCCACACCTTCCTCCGGTTTATCACCGGCGGTCTTTCTAGAGTGCCCAACTAAATGCTGGCAACTAAAAA
>QCFH01000020.1 GCA_003278345.1 Prochlorococcus sp. AG-363-C02
TTTAATTGATTGGAAGCAAGCTTAGGCGGTTTTGATGAAGTTATTTGTTTAGTTGATACAGGCTTTGTCTGTGGCCTAGGTGGAGGAGCGATTGGCCTTTGTGGTGCTTTTGGATTCGGTCTTTCTGCAATTTCTGATTTCTTGTTAATAGTTGGTGTTAAAGGCTTTTTAACTAGTTGATTAGAACTAGTATTTGCATTCGATTGTGGTTTGCCAATAATGCTTTGCTTGGCTTTAGGTTGTTGAAGTTGAATATTTTTGTTTTTTAAAGGAGGCTTAGGTACGACCGAAGCTTTAACCTCATTCGACTGAGCTTTAGAAGTTGAAGGTGGGATTGGTTGCTTTGGTGAAGTAAGAGAAGGTTTGTTTTGTGAAATCTCTTTTGATATCGAATTGTTAGTCTTAAGAGGTGATTTCTTAGAGGGGAGTTTACTTTTGCTCGCTTTAAGTGGAGATGGTCTAGTTGGAGATTTAACTATTTTTGGCTGCTTAAGCTCTTGAAAAGATGTTTTCGCGTTAGTTATTTTCTTATCATTAGGGCTTTTTTCTTTAAGGGAAGATGTGGAAGCTTTTTTTAGAGTAAGTATTTCTTTATTTGATTTTTGTTTTATCTGAGGCGAAGCTTTTTTATCCTTTTTGTTTAAAAGTAAATTCTTTATTTTTTTTGCATCTTCATCACTAATTGAACTGCTATGACTTTTGACAGAAATTGAAAGTTTCTTAGCAGCGTCAATTACATCCTTATTATCCAGATGTAAGTCCCTGGAAAGTTCGTAGATTCTGATTTTGCCGCTGCTGGTCATTAATTTTTAGTGGATGCTTGGCAATAGTTTTTGAAAACCTCTTGTATTAGGGCTTTTCTTTTATATTGCCTTAGTAGTTGAATCATTGCTTTGATTCAATCGATTTTGAAGTACCTCTACAACACTTGCATTTACTTGACACCTGAGGGCTTTTTGTAAACGCTTTCGCTGTATCGCTTCTTTTAGGCAGTTCTCATTAGGACATAGGTAGGCTGATCTTCCCATACCTCTATCGAGAACAACCCCATCCTGAAAGTCTCTGACTATTCTCCAGAGCTGCTTGCGATCTAAAAGCTGCCTGCAAGAAACACAGCGACGCAGGACGGGATTTTGTTTCACCGGGCTCTATCCTCGTCCATGTTCGATTCTTCTTTGTCATATGAATTTTTAAAATCTTCTTCATTGGAACTCCCCTCAATATTTTCTAATTCACCAGCTTCTACTTGAGATTCTTCTTCCTCATCTTCTGGGAGAGGATAAAGCTCTCTTAACCTAGCGTCTTCTTCAGCCCTAGCTGCTTGCTCAGCAGCTAGTCTTTCCTCGGCTTGTTTTTGGAGAGCTTCCTCTTCTTCTCTTTGAGAAATAAGTTCTGCCACAATAGAGTCTTCGGCAGATTGATCATATTCCTGAGAGTTTTTTATATCAATTTTCCAACCGGTTAATCTTGCTGCGAGCCTTACGTTTTGACCTTCTCTTCCTATTGCAAGACTTAATTGGTCAGGAGGGACTAGTACATGTGCATGTTGTCCTTCAGGATCAACTAGTCTTACTACCTCAACTCTTGCAGGACTAAGAGAATTACAGATGTATTGAACAGGATCAGAAGACCAGCGAATTACATCAATCTTTTCTCCCCTAAGTTCATTTACTACTTGCTGTATTCTTGATCCACGTGATCCAATACATGCCCCTACTGGATCCACTTCTCTTTCAATACTATCCACAGCAACTTTTGTTCTGGGACCTACAGATCTACTAGGAGGATTTGCTTCTCTTGAAACTGCAACAATTTTGACAGAACCTTCTTGGATTTCAGGCACTTCATTTTCGAATAAATAAACTACTAAGCCCGCATTTGCTCTGCTAACAAATAATTGGGGGCCTCTTCTAGGAACTTCACTAACCTCTTTAAGGAATACTTTAAATGTTGCATTAGCTCGATAATTGTCATTTGGAAGTTGGTCTCTTCTTGGAAGCTCTGCTTCTACTTCTGGCCTTCCTAGTCCAGAACTGACTGCCATAATTACTGATTGACGTTCAAAACGTATTACTCTAGCTGTTAGGACAGGGTCTTCAAGATCTGCGAATTCTTCTTGGATCATTCTGCGTTGCTGATCACGCAATTTTTGAGCAAGTACTTGTTTAGTTGTCGCAGCAGCCATCCTTCCAAACTCTTCTTTCTCTGGAGTTACATCAAGAACTACTGTGTCCCCAGCTTGAGCATCTTCTGCAACCTGCATGACTTCTGCTAAAGAGATTTGATGATCTTCGCTTTCTACATCTTCAACTATAATTTTGCTAGCTAGTACCCTATATCCTTCTTCATCGAGGTCTAAGCCAATATCAAAGTTACTGAAGTATTCCTCTTCGAATGGATTTTCGTTAATACCTATATAAAGTGTTCTTCTATATCTTTCATATCCTTTGAGAAGAGCTTCTCTAAGGGCAGTTTCAACGACTTGGGCAGGGAGTTTTTTCTCCTCACTTATGTCTTCGATTAAATTATTGAGTCCGGGGAGTAAAACTAATGCCATCGATGATGGAAAATGAGATTTGGTTTTTGAGGTTAATGTTTGTTATGAGGTGGGGCTTACTAGCCGCACTTGCATGACTTGGTTTCGAGGTATTTTACTGATTTTACCTTTTACATTTATTAGCAAGTGTTCTTTTGATCTTGTATGGAGTAGGCCACTTTCAATAACTTGAGAATTAGTTTCGTCTTTTTTAGATACTTCAATAGGAAATCCTTTGAACGTTTCGAATTCTTTATCTGTTTTAAGGATATCATTTAGTCCAGGACTGCTTATTTCAAGGACATATGGAATTCCAATTAATTTTGACTTTTCGATAGCTTCTGCAATTGGTTTACTTAAATGAGAGCAATCATCCAGTGAAACATCCCCCCCACCTTCGAGACAAATCTGAACTTGAATTGTCATTGGCTTGATTTTTTCAATGATATTAAAACCAACCAATTGATAACCTTCTATAGCGGCGGTATTTGCAGCTATTTGCTCTATATTTTTTGAGAATTGTTCTAACAAGAGATAAGGTTTGGGTTGGGGATTATCACCCAACAGTTTTAATATTTAAACTGCCCCCAAGCTGGAGGTAACCGTCAGGTAAAACAATTCTACTTGATGTGCTTTTTTTTTCTATATCTTCACAGGTTTTTGTTTGGAATGCACTTTTTGGATTTAGCTGTGATGCAATTGTTTTGTTGCCACCATTAAAATCTTACTTAATTAGACATGGCAAAAAGTTCTATGAGTTTTCCCAGATATTTTGCTTATCTTTTAGCTTTGATTGTTTTTTTTGGAGGTGCAGATGGAAGCTATGCTCTTAATGAAACAATAAAAGAATATTCTCATAACTTTGTTGCTGAAGCAGTAAATAATGTTGCCCCTGCAGTTGTTCGTATAGATACCGAAAGAGAAGTTGAGCATGAACCATTTGATCCTACCCTTATTGACCCTTTGTTAAAGGACTTGCTTGGGGAACAACCCTTTGGACCTGAAAGGGAAAAAGGTCAAGGTTCAGGAGTACTAATAGATCAAGATGGTTTGGTTTTAACCAATGCTCATGTTGTTGAAAGGGCTGACGATGTAAGAGTTACTACTGCAAATGGAGAAAAACTTGATGGGCAAGTGATTGGTTCGGATTTTGTGACCGATTTAGCGCTTGTTCGTTTGGAGGGGGGATCGAAATTACAGGCTGCACCTTTGGGAGATTCTGAAGGCATTGCAGTGGGAGATTGGGCTATAGCTTTGGGAACACCCTATGGACTAGAACGAACTGTTACCTTAGGAATCGTAAGCAGCCTTCATCGCAATATTAATAGTCTTGGATTTTCGGATAAGAGATTGGAATTAATACAGACTGATGCGGCCATTAATCCTGGTAATTCAGGTGGACCTTTGGTGAATTATCTAGGAGAAGTGATTGGTATAAATACTTTAGTTAGGTCTGGTCCTGGAGCAGGTTTGGGATTTGCTATACCGATCAATCTTGCTAAAAAAGTATCAAATCAATTGCTTGATAATGGAGAAGTGATTCATCCTTATTTAGGAGTACAACTTGTTCCACTAGATGCAAGAATTGCAAAAGAACATAATCTTGATCCAAACTCTTTAGTTCAATTGCCAGAAAGAAATGGGGCGTTAGTTCAATCAGTTCTGAATGATAGTCCAGCGGAAAAAGCGGGTTTAAGGAGAGGTGATCTTATAATCTCGGCGGATGAAAAAGAAGTATCTGATCCTAGTGATTTGTTAAATAAAGTTGAAAGTTCTAAAATCGGAGAGCCTTTTCTTGTAATTGTTTTAAGGAATGATCGAGAGATAAAACTTTCTTTAAAGCCTGAAGCCTTGCCAGGAATAGGATAAGTAAGTACTAATGATCGAAAGCTTTCTTTAAATATGACTGATTTGCAATCACGGATGAAATTAGCAGTAGCTAAGGCTGCTGTAGATCAAATTCAAGATGGAATGATACTTGGGCTTGGTTCTGGATCTACTGCTGCTCTAATGATCGAATCTTTAGGAACTAAACTCAAAGAAGGTTCTCTTAAAGATGTAGTCGGTGTAACAACTTCTTTTCAAGGTGAGGTTCTTGCTCAACAGCTTGGTATTCCTTTAGTAGCTTTTTCAGCTGTTAGTAAAATTGATTTAGCTATTGATGGAGCTGATGAAGTTGATCCTTCTTTTCAGTTGATTAAAGGAGGAGGTGCGTGTCATGTGCAAGAGAAGCTAGTTGCATCAATTGCAGATCGTTTTGTTGTAGTTGTCGACTCAACGAAACTTGTCGACAAACTAAATTTGGGATTTAAATTACCTGTTGAAGTTCTGCCTACTTCATGGCAATTAGTTCAAAGTAAACTAAGGGAAATAGATGGGATTGCCGAACTTAGAATGGCTCAGCAAAAGGCTGGACCCATAGTTACAGATCAAGGCAATCTGGTTTTAGATGTAAGCTTTAAAGATGGAATAACTGAGCCTGAAAAGCTTGAATCGGAAATAAATAATTTACCTGGAGTTTTAGAAAATGGATTATTTATAAATTTAACTGATGAAGTTTTGGTAGGTAAAATTGAAAATGGCTCAACAAGTGTCAATCAATTGAAGAAGTCTTAGATAATCTTAGTTTTATAGACTGGGCATGACTATAAAGGCCTTCGCTATTAGCTAGCTCAATAATCTCTTTACTGGTTTTTTCCAAGGCATTTTTTGAGAAATTTATTATAGATGTGCTTTTCATGAAAGTTTCCACTCCTAAAGCACTGCTAAATCTAGCCGTGCCAGAAGTAGGTAGTGTGTGATTTGGGCCAGCAAGGTAGTCGCCACTAGCTTCGGGACTCCATTGCCCTTCAAATATTGCACCAGCATTTTTTATCATTGGTGTTAACTCAAAAGGCTTCTTAACCAATAATTCCAGATGCTCTGGTGCAAAATGATTACTTAATTCGGCACAGGTCTTAAGATCTTTGCAGAGAACTATTAGCCCCCAATTTGTAAGTGAACTAAGGCAAATGTCTTTTCTTGGATGAGACTTGAGTTGCTTTTTAATTTCCAAGTCAATTGTTTTAATTAAAGAAGGATTTGTCGTTAATAATATTGATGAAGCAAGTGGGTCATGCTCTGCTTGCGCTAATAGATCACTAACTACTTGTTCTTTGTGAGCACTTTCGTCTGCAATTATTAAAACCTCGCTTGGCCCTGCAAGAGAATCAATTCCAACTTGTCCATAAACAGATTTTTTAGCCAAAGTCACATAAATATTACCTGGCCCACTAATAACGTCTACGCGAGGAATTGATTCAGTTCCAAAAGCTAGTGCCCCAATAGCTTGAGCACCACCAATACGAAAAATTGTTTTAATACCCGCAATATGGGCTGCAGCCAGAACTGTTTTATTTATCTCCCCTATCGTATTGGCAGGGGAGACCATGAAAATTTTTTCTACTCCTGCAACCATTGCAGGAATAGCATTCATCAATACCGTACTTGGATAGGAGGCTCTGCCTCCTGGAACATAAATACCAGCTTTTTCTACAGCATTCCATCTTCTGCCAAGTCGCTCTCCAAAAACTCCATCAACAAAGAAATCTTTTGGGAATTGATGTTTGTGGAATGATTCGATTCTTTCCTTAGCAAGAGATAAAGATTTTTGTAATTGTCTTGGTGTTTGATCCCAAGCTTCTGCGATTTTCCTCGAATCAACTTCCAGTGGTTCTGGGATAAAGCCATCAAATTTTTTGGTTAGCGTTTTTAATGCTTGGTCTCCAAATTGCTTGACTTCTTTCAGAATTAGCTCAACAGCAGTTTTTATTTCTATTTGTGAGTCCAAAGAAGTACGACAAGATATTTCGTCCAGCTTTTTAAAAGCGAGGCTGCTATCTTCTATGAGTTGCACTATCTGTCTGCTTTCCTCCAATCTTTTCAATTGCAATCTTTTCTGAATTTTAGATCTTTCCTAAGATAATTGTCTTGTTTTTGAAGAAGACTTTTTGTTTAGTAAGCTTCTAGGTTATTATTAAGGACTAATTTAAGGAAAATTTGTTTTTAAGTGGCAAATAACAATTCAGCGAAGAAAAGGATCCAAATTGCAGAACGCAATCGCATCCAAAACAGATCTTATAAGTCAGCAATAAAGACTCTAATGAAGAATTGTTTTGAGGCATGTACTGCTTACCAAAAGAAGCCAGATGATGAAACGAAAAACACAATTCAAAATTCAATGAATGATGCCTTTGGGAAAATTGATAAAGCTATCAAACGTGGAGTAATTCATAGGAATAATGGGGCAAATAAAAAATCTAGATTGACATCAGCAGTTAAAAAGGTGATTCAACCAGTTAAGTAGAGAAAATCTTCATTTTTAAAAAGGCTTTGAATAAAATTTTTAGAAATTTTTGCTAGAAAGTGTCTTCACTACCTCCTCTTATTGATAGTCATTGCCACATTGTTTTTTCTTCATTTGAAGAAGACTTGGATGAAGTTGCCTCTAGATGGAGACTTGCAGGGGTTAAGAGTTTGCTTCATGCATGCGTTGAGCCCTCTGAGATTCCATCAATAAAGTTGCTAGCTGATCGGTTTCCAGAGCTTCGTTATTCCGTTGGGTTGCATCCTTTAGATACAAAGTCATGGGATGGGACAAAAACAATAGATATTTTGAGAAAAGCTGCACATGAAGATTCGCGCGTTGTTGCTATTGGAGAATTGGGACTTGATTTATTTAAGGATAGAAATTTAGATGAGCAGATTAATGTTCTTAAGCCTCAACTCCATTTAGCAAATGAATTGGATTTGCCTGTGATCATTCATTGCAGAGATGCAGCTGCTCCTATGTTGAAGTTGCTGAAAGAATTTAAACAAGCTGGCAGATCAATTAAAGGAGTTATGCATTGTTGGGGTGGGAATGAAGAAGAGATGAAAAAATTCTTGGACTTAGGCTTATATATAAGTTTTAGTGGGACTGTTACCTTTCCAAAAGCTCAACAAATTCATCAATGTGCTTTGGTAGTTCCAGAAGATCGTTTTTTAATTGAAACAGACTCACCATTTTTAGCTCCTGTACCAATGAGAGGTAAGAGAAATGAACCGGCTTTTGTAGAATCAATCGCTTCTAGCATTGCTGAGATAAGAGGACAAACTTTTGCTTCTATTGCAAACTGCAGCACAGCCAATTCACAAGCATTGTTTGGTTTACCATGAATTGGACATTTTTTATAGTTAAAAAAACGCATTGAGTGTAATATTGAATATTGTCTTGGGCTTAGCGTGGATTATCTGCGCCCTTACCTTGGAAGGCCTCTCCCTTTCTTCAAGAGCCATTTTTCTTACTGCCTTTTCTAATTCGAATTCATTGAGCCTTTTTCTCAGCCTTTTTATTCTTAGAGAGGTTAAAGTTAGTGCTTTTTATTAATTTGTTTTATTTAGGCTAGTCCCAAGATTTCATTCCCTTCATAAGCAAGCAGCAGGTTCTCGAATGAGTAGAAGCGCGATTCAGGTCGCTAAGACCGCTACATACCTTCCCGATTTGGTTGAGGTTCAGCGGGCAAGCTTTAAATGGTTTCTAGAAAAAGGTTTAATAGAAGAACTGGAAAATTTCTCTCCAATTACCGATTACACAGGTAAGCTTGAACTTCATTTTATTGGCGATGAATATAGATTAAAGCGTCCTCGTCATGACGTAGAAGAAGCAAAGAGAAGAGATGCAACTTTTGCTTCTCAAATGTATGTTACATGTAGGTTGGTTAATAAAGAAACTGGAGAGATTAAAGAACAAGAAGTTTTCATAGGTGAACTTCCTTTAATGACTGAAAGAGGTACTTTCATTATTAACGGTGCAGAAAGAGTTATTGTAAATCAGATAGTCAGAAGTCCTGGAGTTTATTTTAAAGACGAGCAGGATAAGAATGGGAGAAGAACTTATAATGCAAGCGTTATTCCTAACCGGGGAGCTTGGTTAAAATTTGAAACTGATAAGAATGATCTTTTGCATGTTCGTGTAGATAAAACTAGGAAAATTAATGCTCATGTTCTTATGAGAGCAATGGGACTTTCTGATAATGATGTTATTGACAAATTAAGGCATCCAGAATTTTATAAAAAGTCTATTCAGGCTGCAGATGATGAAGGAATAAGCTCAGAAGATCAAGCTTTGTTAGAACTTTATAAAAAATTACGACCTGGTGAACCTCCTTCAGTTAGTGGGGGCCAGCAGTTACTACAAAGTAGATTTTTTGATGCTAAGCGTTACGACCTTGGAAGAGTTGGTAGATATAAAATTAATAAAAAACTGAGATTAACTATTCCAACCTCAGTAAGGACTTTGACTCATGAAGATGTACTTTCTACTATTGATTATTTGATAAACTTAGAACTAGATGTTGGTGGTGCAACTTTAGATGATATAGACCATCTTGGTAATAGAAGAGTTAGATCAGTTGGTGAACTTCTTCAGAATCAAGTTCGTGTAGGTTTAAATCGTTTAGAAAGAATAATTAAAGAAAGAATGACAGTTGGAGAGACAGACTCTTTAACTCCAGCACAACTTGTTAATCCAAAGCCTTTAGTGGCTGCAATAAAGGAGTTTTTTGGATCTAGTCAGCTTAGCCAATTTATGGATCAGACAAATCCATTGGCTGAGTTAACTCATAAAAGGCGTATTTCTGCATTGGGACCAGGTGGCTTAACTAGAGAAAGAGCTGGCTTTGCAGTTAGAGACATTCATCCTTCTCATTATGGTCGTTTATGTCCTATTGAAACTCCTGAGGGACCAAATGCAGGTTTAATTAATTCTCTTGCCACCCATGCAAGAGTGAATTCTTATGGTTTCATTGAGACACCTTTTTGGAAGGTAGAAGAAGGAAGAGTTATTAAAGAAGGAGATCCAATTTATCTTTCTGCTGATTTAGAAGATGAGTGCAGAGTTGCACCTGGTGATGTAGCAACAGATAACGAGGGCAAAATAATTGCTGATTTAATACCTGTTAGATATCGTCAGGATTTTGAGAAGGTTCCACCAGAACAAGTTGACTATGTTCAACTTTCTCCTGTTCAGGTTATATCTGTAGCTACTTCGCTTATTCCTTTTGTAGAACATGATGATGCCAATAGGGCATTAATGGGATCAAATATGCAACGACAGGCTGTACCTCTTTTGCGACCTGAGCGTCCTCTCGTTGGGACGGGTCTAGAAACTCAGGTAGCGAGAGATTCTGGAATGGTTCCTATTTCGCAAGTTAACGGAACTGTTACTTATGTAGATGCAAACTCCATTGTTGTGACTGATGAAGAAGGTAAGGAACATTTTCATGAATTACAGAAATATCAAAGATCTAATCAAGACACATGCCTTAATCAAAGACCAATAGTTAGAAATGGTGATCCAGTTATTATTGGGCAAGTTTTAGCAGATGGTTCTGCTTGCGAGGGAGGAGAAATTGCTTTAGGTCAAAATGTACTTATCGCTTATATGCCTTGGGAAGGATATAACTATGAAGATGCAATTCTTGTAAGTGAAAGATTAGTCAAAGATGATCTGTATACTTCAGTCCATATTGAAAAATATGAAATAGAAGCTCGCCAAACAAAATTAGGCCCAGAAGAAATTACTAGGGAGATTCCAAATATCGCTGAAGATACTTTAGGGCATCTCGATGAAATGGGTATTATACGAGTTGGTGCTTTTGTAGAAAGCGGTGACATTTTAGTAGGAAAAGTTACTCCTAAAGGAGAGTCTGATCAGCCTCCAGAAGAAAAACTCTTAAGAGCAATTTTTGGCGAAAAAGCTCGTGATGTAAGAGATAATTCCTTGAGGGTTCCTAGTACTGAAAAAGGTCGGGTAGTTGATGTCAGGATATATACGCGAGAGCAAGGAGATGAACTTCCCCCTGGAGCAAATATGGTTGTTCGTGTTTATGTTGCTCAGAGACGCAAGATTCAAGTTGGAGATAAAATGGCTGGTCGTCATGGAAATAAAGGAATTATTAGCAGAATCTTGCCAAGAGAAGATATGCCTTATTTGCCCGATGGTACTCCTGTAGATATTGTTCTTAATCCTCTTGGTGTGCCAAGTCGGATGAATGTAGGTCAAGTATTTGAACTGTTGATGGGATGGGCTTCAGCTAATTTGGGATGCAGAGTCAAAGTGGTACCTTTTGACGAAATGTATGGAGCGGAAAAATCATATGAAACAGTTCAGCTTTATCTAAAAGAAGCCGCTAAGCAACCTGGTAAAGATTGGGTATATAACCCTGATGATCCAGGGAAGCTTTTGTTGAGGGATGGACGTACTGGAGAAGCATTTGATCAGCCAGTTGCTGTTGGTTATTCACATTTTCTTAAATTGGTTCATTTAGTTGATGATAAGATTCACGCACGCTCAACAGGACCTTATTCATTAGTCACTCAACAGCCTCTTGGAGGAAAAGCACAGCAAGGAGGACAGCGTCTTGGAGAAATGGAGGTTTGGGCTTTAGAAGCGTATGGTGCAGCTTATACATTGCAAGAGTTGCTTACAGTTAAATCAGATGATATGCAGGGAAGAAATGAAGCTCTAAATGCAATAGTCAAGGGTAAGCCCATTCCCAGGCCTGGCACACCAGAGTCCTTTAAGGTATTGATGAGAGAATTGCAATCCTTGGGTTTAGATATTGGTGTATACACAGATGACGGCAAAGAAGTTGATTTGATGCAAGATGTCAATCCTAGGAGAAGTACTCCAAGTAGACCAACTTATGAATCATTAGGTTCTGATTACCAAGAGGATTAACTGCCCTTTTTAATTTTGTCGTCTTTTAATTAACTCTATTCATCTATCATGACTAACAGCAACTTAAGAACAGAGAATCATTTTGATTACGTCAAAATCACATTAGCTTCACCTGAAAGAGTTATGTCATGGGGACAACGCACTCTACCTAATGGTCAAGTTGTCGGTGAAGTTACAAAGCCAGAAACTATAAACTACAGGACTTTAAAGCCAGAAATGGATGGCTTGTTTTGTGAGAAAATTTTTGGACCTTCAAAAGATTGGGAGTGCCATTGCGGTAAATATAAAAGGGTTCGACATCGTGGAATTGTTTGTGAACGTTGTGGTGTGGAAGTAACTGAGAGCAGAGTTCGTCGACATAGAATGGGTTTTATAAATCTTGCAGCACCTGTATCGCATGTCTGGTATTTGAAAGGAATTCCTAGCTATGTTGCAATTTTGCTTGATATGCCACTACGCGATGTAGAGCAAATAGTTTATTTTAATTGTTATGTAGTACTTGATGAAGGAGATCATAAAGATCTGAATTACAAGCAATTACTTACTGAAGATGAATGGCTTGAGATAGAAGATGAGATTTATGCGGAAGATTCTACTATCGAAAATGAACCTGTAGTAGGAATAGGAGCTGAAGCTTTAAAGCAATTATTAGAAGATCTTGATTTGAAAGAAGTTGCTGAGGAACTTAGAGAAGAGATTACTGGCAGCAAAGGACAGAAAAGGGCAAAACTGATTAAAAGGTTGAGAGTCATAGATAATTTCATAGCAACTAATGCTCGCCCAGAATGGATGGTGTTAGACGCTATACCTGTTATACCTCCTGATCTTAGGCCGATGGTTCAATTGGATGGAGGAAGATTTGCGACTTCAGATTTAAATGATCTATATAGGAGAGTCATTAACAGAAATAATCGTCTTGCAAGACTTCAGGAAATACTTGCTCCAGAGATTATTGTTAGAAATGAGAAGAGAATGTTGCAGGAGGCTGTTGATGCACTTATTGACAATGGAAGAAGGGGGCGAACTGTTGTAGGGGCTAATAACCGTGCTTTGAAATCCTTGAGTGACATAATAGAAGGTAAACAAGGCAGGTTTAGGCAGAATCTTTTAGGAAAGAGAGTTGATTATTCAGGTAGGTCAGTGATAGTTGTTGGACCAAAACTAAAAATGCATCAATGTGGATTGCCCAAAGAAATGGCAATAGAACTTTTTCAACCATTTGTTATCCATAGATTAATACGCCAGAACATAGTCAATAACATTAAAGCTGCGAAGAAATTGATTCAGCGTGCGGATGATGAAGTTATGCAGGTTTTACAGGAGTGTATAGAAGGTCATCCTATTTTATTAAATAGAGCACCAACATTGCATCGACTTGGGATACAAGCATTTGAACCTAAGCTTGTAACAGGGAGAGCAATACAACTTCATCCTCTAGTTTGTCCAGCTTTTAATGCAGATTTTGATGGCGATCAAATGGCTGTTCACGTACCTTTAGCTATAGAGGCTCAAACAGAAGCAAGAATGCTAATGCTTGCAAGTAATAATATTCTTTCGCCTGCAACAGGTGAACCAATTGTCACTCCATCTCAAGATATGGTATTAGGTTCTTATTATTTGACAGCAGTGCAACCAGGGGTTGCAAAGCCTGAGTTTGGAGATCAATCAAAAACATTTGCGGGTTTAGAAGATGTTATTCATGCTTTTGAAGATAAAAGAATTGATTTGCATGACTGGGTTTGGGTTAGATTTAATGGTGAGGTTGAAGATGAGGACGATAGTGAGACACCTTTAAATCAACAGACCCTTGAAGATGGAACTCAAATAGAACAATGGGAGTTTCGTAGAGACAGAAAGGATGAAGATGGTGCTTTGATTAGTCGTTTTATTCTTACAACTGTAGGACGGGTAGTCATGAATTACACCATTATCGATGCTGTGTCTTCAGCTTGAACTCTTCTTTAACTACTTTCTTCACAAACTGATTAGACATTTCTCATGACATCCACTTCACCAAAATCTCGTAAATCTTCAGGAAAGGGCAGAAAAGGTTCTAAGAAAAAGGCTAAGAGGTTAAATGATATACCACCTCTTTCTAAAACACCTCCATCATTTAGGAATTGTGTTATTGATAAAAAGACGCTTAAACAGTTAGTAGCTTGGACATATAAAAATCATGGAACAGCCGTTACTGCATCAATGGCTGATAATCTTAAGGATTTAGGATTTAAATATGCAACTCAGGCGGCAGTTTCTATTTCTGTTGATGATTTAAAAGTACCAGCAGCGAAGCAAGATTTATTGGGACAAGCAGAAGAACAAATCACTGAAACTGAAGAGTGCTATCGCCTTGGAGAAATTACAGAAGTAGAACGTCATACAAAGGTAATTGATACTTGGACAGAAACTAATGAGCGTTTAGTAGATGCAGTCAAGAAGAACTTTAATCAGAATGACCCTCTGAATTCTGTTTGGATGATGGCAAATTCTGGAGCTCGTGGGAACATGTCTCAGGTACGCCAATTAGTAGGGATGCGTGGTCTTATGGCAAACCCTCAAGGGGAAATCATTGATTTACCCATCCGTACTAATTTTAGAGAAGGATTGACTGTGACTGAGTATGTCATTTCTTCTTATGGTGCACGTAAAGGCCTTGTTGATACTGCATTAAGGACAGCTGATTCAGGTTATTTGACTAGAAGGCTTGTAGATGTAGCTCAAGATGTAATCGTTAGAGAAGAGGATTGTGGCACCACTCGTTCTATTTTAGTAAAAGCAGAAGATGGTTTTTATGGCAATCGACTGGTTGGACGTTTGGTTGCTGAGGATATTATTGATAAAGATAATGATGAAGTTGTTATTGCTAAGCGAGATACTGCAATTGATCCAGAACTTTCTAGAAAGATTGAAAAGGCAGGAATCAATGGAGTAATGATTAGATCGCCTCTTACTTGTGAGGCAACACGGTCAGTATGTAGGAAATGTTATGGGTGGGCACTTGCACATAATCAGTTGGTTGATTTGGGAGAGGCTGTCGGAATTATTGCTGCTCAATCTATTGGTGAACCTGGAACACAGCTAACAATGAGAACCTTTCATACTGGAGGTGTTTCAACTGCTGAAACGGGAGTAGTTCGGTCAAATGTTGCAGGGAAAATAGAGTTTGGATCAAAAGCACGTGTTCGTGGTTATAGAACACCTCATGGAGTTGAGGCCCAACAAGCTGAATTAGACTTTGTTTTGACAATCAAGCCTAAAGAAAAAGGTAAGGCTCAAAAAATTGAGATTTCAAGTGGATCTTTGATTTTTGTAGAGAATGGACAAGAGGTAGATATTGATATAACCATCGCTCAAATAGCAGCAGGTGCAGTTAAGAAAAGTGTTGAGAAAGCGACTAAGGATGTTATTTGTGATTTAGCGGGACAAGTGCGTTATGAAGATGCTATTCAACCCAGAGAGGTTACAGACAGACAAGGTAATATAACGCTCAAGGCACAGCGACTAGGAAGACTTTGGGTTTTAGCAGGAGACGTATATAATCTTCCTCCTAATGCAAAACCAGTTGTTAAAAGTGGTTTGGATGCAGTAGAAGGTCAGGTATTAGCAGAGGCAAGTCAATCTAGTGAATTTGGAGGAGAAGTTCGTCTTCGCGACTCTATTGGAGATTCTAGGGAAGTTCAGATAGTAACTACTGCTATGACGTTAAAAGATTTTGAATTATCTGAAGAGTCAACGCATTCTGGAGAAATATGGAATCTTGAAGCTACAAATGGAACTCAATATCGTTTAAATACTATTCCTGGGAGTAAAATTGGAAACTCAGAAGTTATTGCAGAGCTTTCAGATGATAGGTTTAGAACTGCAACAGGCGGGTTAGTTAAATATGCTCCTGGACTGAATATAAAAAAAGCAAGGTCTGCAAAAAATGGCTTTGAAGTAAGCAATGGAGGTACACTTTTATGGATACCTCAAGAGACCCACGAAATAAACAAGGATATTTCTTTATTGATGATTAAAGATCGTCAATGGATAGAAGCTGGTACAGAAGTTGTTAAAGATATTTTTAGTCAAACAGCGGGAATCGTCACAGTGTCCCAAAAAAATGACATTCTTAGAGAAATAATTGTTCGCAATGGAGAGTTCCATTTGTCTAGTGACTCAAGTGCTTTAGAGCGTTTTGATAATGAAGGTCAATTGGTTAATCCAGGAGAGAATATTGCTAAAGGTTTAAAGGCAGATGAAATTGTATATGTACAAACTGTTGAAACTGCTGAAGGTAAAGGCCTTTTATTGAGACCAGTTGAAGAATATACAATTCCTGATGAAGCTCAGTTGCCAGAGTTGCTTCATGTAAAGCAGGTTAAGGGACCTTCTTTGGGGTTGAAGGCCACTCAAAGACTTGGTTTTAAAGATGGAGAACTCATTAAATCCGTTGAAGGTGTTGAGCTTCTTAAAACTCAATTAATACTAGAGACATTTGAGACAACCCCTCAAATGACTGTTGATGTTGAGGCTGTGGAAGAAGAAGGAAGCAAAGCAAAGCAAAGATTAAGGCTTGTGATTTTGGAAAGCATCCTAGTTAGACGAGATACGATATCTGATTCCAGTCATGGATCTACTCATACAGAATTACAAGTAAAAGACGGAGAAGTTGTACAAGCCGGTGATGTTGTTGCTACAACACAGATTCTTTGTAAGGAAAAGGGCAGTGTTCATTTGCCGGACATGCATGAAGATGAACCTATAAGAAGATTAATTGTAGAGCGTGCAGAAGATACACTTCTTCTTGAAGCTAAGGACAAGCCAGTTGTCAAAGTAGGTCAAAGAGTAATCGATGGTGACTCCTTATCTCAAAATGACTTATTTTCTTGTTGTGGAGAGATCGAAAAGATTCAAGGTAATAAAGTGACTTTGAGATTAGGTAGACCTTATATGGTCTCACCTGACTCTGTATTACATGTAAAGCATGGCGACTTAGTTCAAAGAGGTGATGGGCTGGCTTTATTGGTATTTGAGAGACAAAAGACAGGTGATATTGTTCAAGGTCTTCCAAGAATTGAGGAGTTGCTGGAGGCACGTAGACCAAGGGACTCAGCAATTTTGTGTAAAAGAAGAGGAACTGCAGAGATTTCAAAAGGAGATGACGATGATTCAGTAGTTGTTAAGATTATCAATGGCGAAGATATGATCGACGAGTATCCAATGCTTTTAGGACAAAATGTTATGGTTAGTGATGGCCAAGAAGTAGGTGCCGGAGAATTACTTACGGATGGCCCAGTTAATCCACATGAACTATTGGATTGTTATTTCAGTGACCTTAGGGAACGGCAGCCTCTTATGGAAGGAGCTCAGGAGGCTATTGCAATGCTTCAGCACAGGTTAGTTAACGAGGTGCAAAACGTCTATAAGTCACAAGGTGTAGCTATTGATGATAAACATATTGAAGTAATTGTAAGGCAAATGACTAGCAAAGTTCGTGTTGAAGATGCAGGAGATACCACCTTATTGCCTGGGGAATTAATTGAGATTAGACAAGTAGAGGATACTAATCAAGCTATTGCTATTACTGGGGGTGCACCTGCCGAATTTACACCAGTTTTATTAGGAATTACAAAGGCATCCCTAAATACAGATAGTTTTATTTCAGCAGCTTCATTCCAAGAAACTACAAGAGTTTTAACTGAAGCAGCGATTGAAGGTAAATCAGATTGGTTAAGAGGGCTGAAAGAAAATGTAATTATTGGGCGATTGATTCCAGCAGGAACAGGATTCAGTGGTTTTGTAGAAGAACTTCGTGCTGAGGCTGGACCTCATCCAGATATTCTTGCAGAAGATCCCGCAGGTTATCGGCGCATGCAAAATCTACGTCCAGATTACACAGTAGATATGCCCGCATCATCAGCTACAGCAGCCAAGCTGAGTTCTGTATTGGATGACCCTAGTGATGCTGATTTGGAGGCTACGAGAAGTCGTCATGGAATTGACCCATCAACTAGTAACTTTGCAGCTTTTGCACGTCCTAGTGGAGATGACCAGTTTCAGGAAGATCAAAAACCTGACCCTGCTGCTTTAGAGGGGCTTCAAGAAGAGGGCTTGCTCTCAGATGAGTAAGCAAAGCCTAAACTTTTTACATTTTTCAGGAGAATTGACATGTTAGAACCAAAAATCGTTCCGAAGCGTAAGTTACCTAGCTATGGGTTTCATAATCATACCGAGAACATTAACGGTCGTTGGGCAATGATTGGGTTTATCGCTTTATTATTATTAGAATTTAAATTAGGACATGGAATTCTTGTTAATAGGTAACTCTTTCAATATTGGAAAGTAAAAGAATTAATTTACTAGGCCTAGATAAAAGTCAGCTTGAGAAGCTAGCTTTAGAAAATGGTGAGTCATCCTTTAGAGGTAGACAGATATATCAATGGTTGTATCAAAAAGGAATTAGTAGTATTGAGGAAGTGACAGTATTGCCTAAGACATGGCGTAAACATCTAAGTCAAAATGGTATAAGTGTTGGATGTTTAAGAGAAATCAAGCGTTCTATTTCTGATGATGGAACTATAAAGTTATTGCTTGAAACAGATGATTGTGAATTGATTGAAACAGTTGGCATACCAACTCAAAAACGTCTAACAATATGTATCTCTAGTCAGATAGGGTGTTCTATGGGTTGTCGATTTTGTGCCACTGGGAAAGGAGGACTTCAGCGTTCATTAGAGGTGCATGAAATTGTTGCTCAATTTCATG
Source organism: Prochlorococcus sp. AG-363-C02 (assembly GCA_003278345.1). Taxonomy (GTDB): domain Bacteria; phylum Cyanobacteriota; class Cyanobacteriia; order PCC-6307; family Cyanobiaceae; genus Prochlorococcus_E. The sequence continues at coordinate 18,045 of QCFH01000020.1, forward strand.
CAATTAAGAAAGCTTTTGGAAGAAATCCTTCTCATGTGGTTTTCATGGGTATGGGTGAACCCCTTTTGAATACTAATGCAGTTTTACTTTCCATTAGATGTTTCAATAAAGATTTAGGTATTGGACAACGTCGAGTCACATTAAGTACTGTGGGCGTTCAGAAAGAATTGCCCAGACTTGCTGAATCCGCTATTGCCTATCTTGGGTCAGTACAGTTTACACTTGCATTAAGTTTACATGCACCGAATCAACAGTTACGTGAAGCATTAATACCTACTGCAAGTATGTATCCTCTAAATATTTTACTAGAAGATTGTAGGCATTACCAAGACTTGACTGGAAGAAGAGTGAGTTTTGAATATATTCTTTTGGGACATTTGAATGATGAAATAAAACATGCAGAAGAGTTGGCAGAATTGCTGAGAGGATTTCAGAGTCATGTTAATTTACTTGCCTACAACCCTATTCCAGAGGAATCTTTTAAACGACCTAGTGCTAATCGTATTCACAGATTTATGAATATATTAGATCAACGTGGTATTAAAGTAAGTTTTCGTAAAAGTAGAGGTCTGGATAAGAATGCAGCTTGTGGACAACTTCGTCAAACTCATGTCTAATTTGATGGTAAGGCATTTAAATATAGCTAATTCGTTAAAAGATCATTTCTAAATGGCATTAATAGATTGGTTGATTTTATTTATTTATTTGTTTATTTCCGTTGCTCTAGGTATTTCCTTAGCAAGACGGAATGATAGTGAAGACGATTATTTCGTTGCTGGTCGTAAGTTAACAGGATGGCTTGCCGGTGCTTCTATGGCGGCAACAACTTTTTCTATTGATACTCCTCTTTATGTGGCTGGTTTAGTAGGAACAAGAGGTTTGTCGGGGAATTGGGAGTGGTGGAGTTTTGGATTGGCACATGTTGCCATGACTGTAATTTTTGCACCTATGTGGAGACGAAGTGGAGTGGTTACAGATGCTGCCTTTACTGAATTGCGTTATGGGGGTTCTGCAGCTGCTTGTTTGAGAGCTACCAAGGCATTTTTACTTGCGATTCCAATTAATTGCATAGGTATCGGTTACGCTTTTTTGGCGATGAGGAAAGTTGCAGAAGCTTTAGGTATAGTTGATGGTCATCATTTGATTGGATTTGTAACCGATACCTTTTTACTGCTTCTGATAGTGGCCGTTTTTATGCTCTTGTATACGGCTTTAGGTGGTTTATGGGCTGTTGTTATTAATGACTTTGTTCAGTTGTTACTAGCACTTATAGGTGCATTTACGCTTGCATTTGTTGTTTTAAATGCAGCTGGCGGTATGTCTCAGATGTTGATTAGTTTAGAAGAACTTAACCGTCCTGAACTGTTATCAGTTTTTCCTTGGGTATGGGATAAAGATGGAGTTCACTGGATTGGTCAAGCTGGCATAAGTGTAGCTACCTTTACAGCATTTCTTTCACTTCAATGGTGGAGCTTCCGAAGAAGTGATGGTGGTGGAGAATTTGTTCAGCGCTTACTTGCCACGAAAGATGAACAGCAAGCAGAGGTGGCTGGTTGGATATTTTTGGTTGTTAATTATCTTTTACGTAGTTGGCTATGGATAATAGTTGCTCTATCTGCACTTGTATTGCTTCCTTCTCAACAGGATTGGGAGCTTAGTTACCCTATTCTTGCTGTTACATATCTGCCACCAGTTGTATTAGGCATTGTTGTTGTTTCTTTGATATCAGCCTTTATGAGTACTGTTAGTACTTCATTAAATTGGGGTGCTAGTTACGTAACACATGATCTATACAAGCGATTTTTACGACCTCAAGCAAATGAGAAGGAGTTGATATTTGTAGGTCAAATGACATGTTTATTGCTTTTGCTTATTGGCATTGTTACGGCTTTGCTTAGCGAAAGTATAGGTTCAATATTCAGGCTGGTTATTGCTATTGGTACTGGTCCTGGTGTTGTACTTGTATTGCGATGGTTTTGGTGGCGTATTAATGCAATTGCTGAGCTAGCTGCCATGTTAGGTGGTTTTTTAATTGGCCTTACAACATCAATAATTCCTTTGTTACGTATAGATGATTATGGAATTAAATTATTTGTAACTACATTTCTAACAGCAGTAATTTGGTTGATTGCATTGTGGTCAACTCCTCCTGAGTCTGATGAGGTATTGGAAAAATTCGTACGCCTTGTAAAACCCCCAGGACCTGGCTGGGAAAGTATTCGACAACGTTTTAATATAGTTCCTGTCGACTCATTGCAGACTCTGATTGTTCGCTTTTTACTTGGTGTTGGGATCTTGTTTGGATGCTTATTTTCATTGGGGGGTTTTTTACTGCATCAGGAACGTGGTGGATGGATAGGGCTGGTTGTAGCAGTTTTTTCTTTTCTTGGAATAAGAAGAAATGCCTTAACTAAGTTTCTTTTCTTTTAATAAGGCTTATTTTTTAGAGTATTCATAGAATTTTTTAAAAAGACTTTTTATTTTGGGCTTTCTTCGAACTACAATTTTACCCTTTTTAATAGTTACACTGTTTGCAATTGCTTTGTTGGCTGTGACTGCACGAATTTGGCTTCCTGGCGATATGTTGGCTCCTGCACCAGTTGGTTAATATCTTTATATGAAAGAAGAGAGCTTTAATTCAACTGATGAAGGGCTGAAGAGTCTTGCTATAGATCCTGATGTTCTTGCAAAGGAATTAGCAGCTGAACTTCAGGGTGACCCTTTAGATGAAATTGATATTGAAAATTCTGATTCAGATAAAACTAGGATTTTAAATGAGTGTAAATTAGGATTTAAATGGTTAAGACAAGGCCATGAGGAAAGATTGCAGGGCCTAAGAGTTTTTTGTGAGCACAGAGATTCTCGAGCACTGCCTTTACTTATTCCCTTACTATCGGAGCCTTGCCCAGTAGAGAGAATGAGCGCAGTGTATGCATTGGGACGCAATCCTTCCCCTCTGGCTATTGATAAGCTTTTAGAATTACTGGAACATGATGGAAATGCTTATGTAAGAAAAGCAGCAGCATGGAGTTTGGGCAACTATTCTAGTTCTTCCGTAATGAAACCATTGCTTCGAGCATTGAGTCAGGATGTTGCTGCAGTTCGACTTTGGGCTGCTAGTTCACTTGCAGAGGTGGGATCTATCTCTAAAGAAAAAGCTGAAATAGTAGTTACTGAACTTCTTCTAAGTTTAAGAATTGATCAGGAACCTCTTGTTAGAAGTAATTGTATTTGGTCATTAGGTCGTTTATTTGAGATTTTGTCTCAGCCTCGTCAAAATGATTTAAGTGAAGGTCTTTTTCTTGTTTTGTTAAATGATATAGAACCTTCAGTTAGATATGAAGCAAGAATTGCCTTAGAACAGATTAATGATCCGAAAGTTTTGAAGAGGGTAAAAATGCTTATAGAAAATGGATCTCTGTTTTAAATTCATGATTAATGTTTCCATGTATCAATTGAAGCTTCTTTTTTGCTTGCTTTTATATATCATTTAGTTCATTTGAAATTTTTAGATGCCTCCTCAACGAACTTTACGATTCAAAATTCGTCAAGATGGTTTAGTTGAGGAAACTGTCGAGGGTATGGTTGGAACTTCTTGCATTCAGCTTACTCAGAAACTCGAAGCTGCTTTAGGCAGCGTAGAGAGCAAAGAGTTTAACGCAGATGCTTATATTTGCTCTCAAGAGCAATATGAATTAATTCCAGAACAAATTCAAACTATCTAATGTCACATTTCAGTACTATCAAAACTCGGTTACGTAAGAAGGAACCACTTGTCAAAGCATTGGTTCACTTGGGCTATATCCCCGAGAAAGGGGAAAGTAGTGTTAGAGGTTTTCGCGGACAAACTGTTCAGGCCGAATTGGCAGTCAAGATGTCCAGAGGTGGTGATATAGGTTTTAAATGGAATGAAAATATAAAGGCATATGAATTGGTTACAGATTTAGATCTTTGGAAGCAGTCTATACCCGTTGATCGCTTTTTATCTAAGCTTACTCAACAATATGCTCTTAGTACTGTTTTGTCTGCAACAAGAGAGGAAGGCTTTGAAGTTTCTGAGACCAAGAACAATGTTGATGGTTCTATTGAATTAGTTGTTACTCGTTGGGATCCTTAGATTTTGTTTGTTGACTAATGATCCTGCATTAGCTTTTCAGGTAAAAGCTTCAGAAGAAAGTAAACCCAATGGCAAAGAGCCTTTACTGGGTGGAAAGTTACATGCTAAAGCAGTTTGGGTTGATGAATCCTTGTGTATAGGATGTACGTATTGCAGTTGTGTTGCTACTAATACTTTTGGTATGGAGAGTACTCATGGGCGTGCCAGGGTATTTAGACAAGATGGAGATAGTACTAACTTGATTCAAGAGGCTATTGATACTTGCCCCGTAAATTGTATTGAATGGGTTAGGTTTGAAGAACTGGATGAATTAAGACTAAAATTAGAAGCAAAATCTATTAGACCGCTTGGACTTCCACCTTTGAGATAAAAAATATTATAAGGCAGGAATGAAGCACAAATTAGACTGTATACCTACTCGTCGTTTCGGACGTACTGAAATTCAGATTCCAATTTTATCAATTGGTGGGATGCGCTTCCAGCAAAGTTGGAGTGATTTGAGTACCGATGAGGTATCAGATGAAAATCAGATGAATGTAATAAAAATCCTCCAATTTGCAGCTCATCATGGTTTACATCATTTAGAGACAGCAAGACACTATGGCACTTCGGAGATTCAGCTCGGTTTTGCTATGAAATCAGTATTAGATGAAAAAAGAATTATTCAAACTAAAATTCCACCAAGACAAAACTCTAATGAATTTGAGAAAGAACTTGAACATAGCTTCGCAAATTTACAATGCAAAAGTATAGATTTACTTTCTATACACGGTCTTAATCTTCCAGAACATTTAGAACAAACTATTTGTCCGGGGGGATGTTTGGATGTTGTACGTAGATGGCAGGCTAACGGGCTAATAAGTCATGTAGGATTTTCAACTCATGGGCCTACAGATTTGATAATTAAGGCAATTGAGACAGATATGTTTGATTACGTAAATTTGCATTGGTATTTTATTTTTCAGGACAATGAACCTGCATTGGAGGCAGCTAGAAAAAGGGATTTAGGCGTTTTTATTATTAGCCCTACTGATAAGGGGGGGCATCTGCATACTCCATCAAAAAAATTACTGAAATTGTGTTCACCACTTCATCCAATTGTATTTAATGATCTTTTTTGTTTGAGTGATCAAAGAGTTCATACTTTAAGTGTAGGTGCCTCTACTATTCAAGACTTTGAATTACATTTTCGTGCAGTTTCTTCGCTTGGAACAACTCAAGAATTATTGCCAATAATAAAAGAACAACTCAACTTATCCGCTAATATATCACTAGGAAAAGAGTGGATTAATACATGGAATTTAGGTCTGCCAACATGGGACCAAACACCAGGGAAAATTAATATACCAATTCTCATCTGGTTGTATAACCTTTACAAGTCATGGGGTATGGAAACGTATGTGCAAGCAAGATATAGATTATTGGGAAATGGTAGCCATTGGTTCCCAGGTGCTAACTCTGATGAATTGGATAATAAAGTGAAAGAAGATGCTCTTCGGGTAGCATTACGATTTAGCCCTTGGTCAGATATTGTTATAGAAAGATTACGGGAATTAAGGGATAAATTTGGTGGCGATTCAACTAAAAGATTGTCTGAAATTTAAATTACAGAGGTTTCTTTATTGCTATCCCAACTGCTCTTGGGTACTTATTAGGACACTTACCAGCAGTAGTAAGTTGGATGATATTTCTTATACCTCTAGCCTCTGGTAATTCAAAAGTTTCTATCATTTCAATTTTGGCTTTAAGTGGAGAAAGGGCATGTATAAGCTCTTCTTGATTAGTATTAGTCCATTGCCCTTTATATAAAATTGCCTTCCCTTTGGGTTTTAAAAGCGGAATTAAATACTCAGCCAATACTGGCCCTGCTGCAACAGCTCTTGCTGTTGCTAGATCATGTCTACCTCTGAACTTTAAGTCTTGGCCAGTGAGTTCTATTCTTTCTGTGCGAACGTTTACTCTAGCTAGAAGACCAAGAGTGGTTGCCATTTCTTTCACGGCGTAAGTCTTTTTGTAAATTGAGTCAACCAATGTTATTGAGGCGTTTGGTAAAGCAATTGCAATAGCCAATCCTGGCAAACCACATCCTGTCCCAACATCAATAATATTCAATCTTTGTGAAGGATTCTGAAGTGCTTTTCTGATAGGCCAAAGGCTATCAAGTATCTGTGAAATCCAGAAATCATTACTCTCAGTGAGTCTAGTTAAGTTTATCTTTTTGTTCCATTCTCTTAGTAAATTTTGGAGTGAAATTAGTTGTTTCAACTGTTCATTTGAGGGAATCCAATTTAATTCTTCCCAAATGCCTCTGCCTTGATCATTCAAAAAATTATCATTAATCATAATTATTGATGAATTTGATTAGAATTATGTTGTGCCATTATCAGGATTTTCATTATTTAAAATGAGTAATGCTAGGAGCCATTATGAACTCTTGGGTGTTGTTCAAACGGCAGACTTGCAGAATATTAAAAAGGCATTTCATCGTTTAAGTAAGCGTTTGCATCCAGATACAACGTTACTTCCACCTGATGAGGCTGCAAGTGAGTTTAGACAAGTTTGCGAGGCATATGAGTTTCTTTCAGATCCTGCGAAGCGTCAAGAATACGATAATGATTTAAGAGAAAAAGACTATATTAAAGATGACTATCAAAATTATGTAGAAAAAACTGACAGTAATTCTCTTAAGAAAGCAAGTAATTCTGATAATAGAAGGCCTCTTTCTGCTGGGGAGTTGTTTTCTTTATTGTTATTATGTTTTGCTTTATGCATTAGTCTCATATTAGGGGTTTTATTTGCAGTATTAGATGGGAAGGAGTTGCACTCAACACCAAGCTGGTTATATAGTAATCAATCATTTATTAACGATATTAAGTCTGCTAATTAAACAAAGATGTCTAATTTACCTTCTCCAGAAACACCTTTGAATCAACATTCGCTAGGGGCACTGGAATTATGGTTAATAAATCTTGGAGCAGTAAAGTGTACTCAAAACCCATGTCTATGGACATGGAACAACAGCCCTCAATGGTCAGCTGAAATTTACTTTAAACAAGATGAATTAATGGTTATTTGGGATAAAACAAATAGTGAAGGTCAGGGAAAAACTAGTCAATTCAGCTTCCCTTATGGATTGCCGCGCCAAGATGTTGAAGCCGCTTTAAATCATGGACCTTAATTTAAATTTCATCCAGGCTAGAATTAATTACTTCATAACAATGCTCTAACTCTTTTTCGCTAATACATAATGGAGGTAAAAGATATATCACATTACCTAAAGGTCTGATAAATACGTTATTCCGTAGGGCATACTTTTTTATGGCTTTTCCAGCATTATTCAAATAACCATCTTCTGAATTGGTTTTCAGATCAAATGCAGCAATTGTTCCGGTTAATCTAGGTCGTTTAATTTTGGGATGTTTGGCAATTTTCTTTAAATGAGGTAAATGTCTAGATTCAAATTTCAAATAAGAGCTGGGATTTTGTTCTAGAAGATCTAGGCTTGCATTTGCGGCTGCACAGCCAAGTGGATTTGCAGTAAAGCTATGACCATGCCAAAATGTTTTCCGTGGATCATCTTCAACAAAACTACTAAATATTTTTTGACTTGCCATAGTTACACCCATAGGTAGACATCCACCAGTTAAGCCTTTTGAAAGAGCCATTAGGTCTGGTGAAAGATTTGCACGTTTGGACGCAAACAAATCTCCTGTTCTTCCAAATCCAACCATTACTTCATCAGAAATTAATAAGGCTTTGGATTGTTTAATAAGCTTTTGAATTTGTTGTAAGAACTCTGCTCGAACCATTCTCATGCCTCCTGCTCCTTGAACAAGTGGTTCTATAATTACAGCTGCAGTAGGTGTTTCGAGTAAAATTTCCAGTTGTTTTATTGACTCTTTTTCGCGTTCTTCTATTGTTTCATCTTCCCACCATGTTGATGGCCACGATATTCGGCTAACAGGGAATAGCATTTTTTCAAATGGTTCATTAAATAAGTTCCGCTCACCAATAGACATGGCTCCAAAAGTGTCGCCATGATAGGCACCTGTGAAAGCAATTATTTGCTGTCTAGGATCTCCTTTGTTGTACCACCATTGCAATGCGATCTTGATTGCCACTTCTACGGCAGTTGATCCATTATCTGAAAAAAACAACTTTTCAAGACCAGTTGCTTTACTTAGTCTTTCCGCAAGTCTTTCTGCTTGCGAGTGTGTAAAGTCCGCAAATATAACTTGTTCTAATTGAGTTGCTTGTTCAAATATTGCTTTTGCAATATATGGATTTGAGTGTCCATGA
>QCFH01000021.1 GCA_003278345.1 Prochlorococcus sp. AG-363-C02
TATATCAAACTTATATTGATATATAGATTAATATGACTATTTATTATTGTGATGAATACAAGGTTATTCTCTTGGGAGCATAGACTGCTTTCTAAATAGATAAAGGAAATACAAAAATGACTTAAAAACTAAGCTGGTATTTCAAACTAAATACTGATTTTGTCTAAGCATCTTTGCGATTATTTGTATCAGTATGAACAGCGTCTAATGCATTAATTTGCTAATATATTTTTGTAGCAATTACTACAAAAAACGTTCAACTCGCTACATACGCGAGCCGCAGTTCGACTCAAGCCATGGAACGGGGACTTGAGCTAACACGGAAAACTCTAATGTCTTTAACTTACAGAGGAAAAACTTACACCCAAAACAAAACTGTTGCTTCTAAGAAGCATGTTCTGCTTACTTATCGTGGTAAACAGTATCAAAGCTGAATTTTTAAAGGTTTATCCTTTTTAGAGCTCTGTCTTCAGAGCTCTTTTTAATGTCTGCTAATAAAAGCGATAGGTGGCAGTAGAAATCTTATACTTTTCCTATGTATTCAATTATAAATTTAAAGATAAAGCTTTTAAAGGCTTGTAGGGCCTCTTTCTTATCAAGTTTTCTTGATATTAAATAATTCGCAATACATAGTATCAAAACCGCAAAATTTTAAGATTTCTATGAATTTGTAGAACTGATCCCCGAAGTGATAATAGAATAAATATATAATTAGCGATTAATAAGTTATGTCTTTATTGTTATTAAAGCTGTAGATTTTTCCAGAAACAGCTAGAAAAATAATTATAGGGTAAAATTAGTCTATGGGAGAAGCTAAAAGAAGAAAAGAACAGGGCCTACCTGTTAGGAATACAAATAAATCAGACACCAAAGTAGTTTCTAAAAACATATTTATAAAATATCCTAGACTTTCCTATATCATACTTGTTCTTGGTGTTATTTATTTGATTTTTGATTTAGTTCAATACTATAACCGCTAATCTATAAAATTCTTAATCATCTATCTTTTATTGTTTTGTTTTTCGCTATAAGATTATAGATTAGTTTTTCAAATTACTTTCATTTTGACGGAAACAAAGCTTATTTTGCTATTTGATGGTGGATGTCCTCTTTGTCAAAGAGAGATTACCTTTATTCAATCTAAAGATAACTCCAATTGTATTTTATTTGTTGATATTGATTCCCCAGATTACAATCCAGATCTTTTTAAGGGAATAAGTTATAGAGAAGCAATGGGACAAGTTCATGCAATAAAAGCAACTGGAGAGGTCCTTATAGGTGTTCGAGTCTTTCTAGAGGCTTATCGATTGATTGGGTTGGGTTGGATTTATATCCCAACTACTTGGCCATTGTTAGGCCCTTTTGTAGATCAAATTTATGCTCTCTGGGCAAGATTTCGACTTTTGTTAACTGGAAGACCACCTTTAGAGAAACTTTGCAAGTTAAGGGATATAAATGCAAATAAAACAAGCTGAAGATTGTATTGGAAATTATTTAAAATAATTAAATGTATAATTTACAGTCAAAATGAAAAAATCCATCTACTTGTCTTTGCGCTTTCATTAATACCTTTCTTTAATTGCTTTAGCTTGGGTAGAAGATAGCTATTGCGATTCTTCTAAGGCTAAATGAAACCATAAAAACCGAGCAAGTTTATGAATTATATCGATTATTATTTAACATGAAGAGAAATAAAAGCTTTATTTTAGAGTATATTAATATAAATTTGATTATATTAATGGAGTTAATCTTTTAAGTTTTGCTTGGAATTATTTATGCCCTAGGAGCAGCTAGTTCTTGGACATATGCTTGTTATTTATGGAGGCAACAAACTAAATATTTCTATGCTTCACAAATAAATATAATAAAAAATGTAATTGCGTTAGTTATATTTTCGCCACTAATATTAACTTTTAACTTCCAATCAAGCTTTAAGGAGATCTTAATTCTTTTATTAAGCGGAGTTATTGGTATTGCTGTAGGTGATACTTTTTATATAATATCTTTAAAGATCTTAGGTACAAGAAGAACTCTTACTGTTGAGGCATTATCTCCAATAATTGCAAGTATATTAGGTTCACTATTTTTAGATGAGATTCTCTCATTTAAAGTATGGCTAGGAACAATTATAGTAAGTATTTCTTTGATAGGAGTGGCATTGCAAAAAACTGAAAATAATCAGGGTATAATTTCAAACTTAGAAAAATTTAAAGGCTTTTCCTTTGCATTTCTTTCTGTATTATGCGCTGTAATTGCAGCAACTTTATCAAGAATAGTGTTGCTAAATTCTGATTTAAATACATTCCAAACTACAGAAATTAGACTGCTTGGTAGTATTATAGCTTTGGCACCTTTCATCAAAGTTAATTTAATTAACTCAATTAAAAAATTGCCTTTTAAAAATAGGTTAAGGCTTTTATCTGCAACATTCTTAGGTACCAATATAGGAATCTTATTGCAGCAAAATGTTTTTAAAATATTACCTATTGGGTTGGGATGGATTCTTTTAAGTGCTTCACCAGTCATTGCACTTTTTTTCGCAAGTTCAGAGGGAGAAAAGTTAAACTGGAAAACTTTAATGTTAACTATGACGACAATATTGGGAATTATAATAGTATTTCTATGAGAAGAAAATACATATTTCATTTTTAATAAAATTGAAAATATAATCATTTGCAACCGAATGTATCTATAAATTCTAATTAGACATGCGATTTTGTTATATCTGCAGCTCTTTTCTAAAGTTGAACTACACTCAGTCGATCTGCTCCTGATTTTCTTTGGCTACTTATTTAATTACAGGTTCAAATCGGGGAATAGGTTTGGAGTATTGCCGTCAGTTGAGAGAAAAGGGAGAGGAAGTGATTGCAACATGCCGATCTTCTTCTTCTGAATTAGATAAGCTTGGAGTAAAAATAGAATCAGGCGTTGATATTGCCTCCGGAGAATCAGTTCTAAAACTTAAAGAAAGGTTGAAAGGAACTTTTATAGATGTCTTGATTCAGAACGCAGGGATTGCAGAATACAATTCATTATCTAATCTTGATCCTGCAAGTGTTACGCGTCAATTTGAGGTTAACGCATTAAGCCCCTTGTGCTTTACTCATGCATTGCTTGGGAATATGGGAAAGGGTTCCAAAGTGGCTCTTATGTCAAGTCGAATGGGATCAATCGAAGACAATACCTCAGGAGGTTCTTATGGATATCGTGTTTCTAAAGCTGCCCTTTGCATGATAGGCAAGTCTTTGTCTATTGATCTAAAGTCTAGAGGAATCGCTGTGGCTATTTTGCACCCTGGATTAGTTAGCACTCGGATGACAGGCTTTACCTCTAAAGGAATTTCACCAAAAGAATCTGTGAAAAGTCTTCTTGCAAGAATTGACTTTTTATCATTAGAAAATTCCGGTACTTTTTGGCATGCCAATGGAGAAGTTCTGCCTTGGTAATTTTGAATTAAATTAAATCTTTTACTAGTCTCTAAGCAAGGTTTTTGATAGAATATGTTTATTGAAATTAAGGTTATTGCATTAGATTGCTTTTTATTGTTGAATTTTAAATAAAAATCTAATACTCTTTTTTTATGAATCTAAGAGATGCTTTAAAAGAATTAGTTCAAACCCTTACTAAAAAAGTTAGACATAACGATAGAGAAATGAAAAGAGTTTTCCAATGGAAAAGATATTTAGAATGGAATGATTTAACTAATGAAGAAAAGCTTGGTGCCAAAAGACTCCTTTTTGTGCCAATATTTGCTTATTTTGTATTTGCTTTTATAAATCAATATGCGTTTGCTCTTTTATTTCTCATATGCCTTTATTTTGCATATAAAAAGTTTGAAAATGGAAAGCTTACAAAATGAATAGTCGACTTTTAGCAATTATTGACACTTACCAAAACAGTATGGAATCTCACTATCAGGAGACATCAATGCTGACCAATCTATTTGTTGAGAATAAATTTTGGGGGTGGTTTGGATTGACTACGATTGTAATTTGTCTTGGAATATTCTTCTGGAGTTTTTATCCAAATGATTGAAGTAAAGAAGATACGTTGTTTACTTTAATCTTAAATATAATGGGAGAAAAATCATTTTTTATTTTTCAAAGAACCTATCTGAGGTTATTTTGTTCCGCCTAACTTGTAATGAACTATCAGCTTTTACTCGAATACTATGCGCAAGGTACAAAAATCAATCAAAAAGAAGCAGAGTTATTGGATTTAGAACTTTACGCTCAAATTGAAAGTATCAAAGTTTCAAGAATACAGGGCTGCCTTGAAACAGCTCCAGATCATATTTGCAATGCGGCTCTAGTTTGTAAAGGTAGCCTATGGATTACTTGTCTAGCTGCTGTCTTGGATCTAGTAAAGCCTTCTCCGTTATTGACAAAAGCAAGAGGGGCACAGGTTCATGATTCATTGCTTATGAATGGTTACTTAAGTAATGATTAGGCTTTTAAACATCATAAAAGGAATCACAGGAACAGACTCTCAAGATAAAGATTTTTCTTGGAATCTTTTTAAAGCCAGGTTCTCATATCAGTTCAATTGACGATTGAAATTCATTTAATTGTCGTATTGAATTAGATTATCTCCTTTTATCAGTCAATTTATATAAAAAGTAGACGATTAAACCAATTATAATGATAGGAGTGTATGCCCTAATTAAAGATAAAACTGCTAAAGCTATTATTGGAAGAAGTATCAGGCGTTTAGTTCTTAGAGAAAGATATCTCCATCTAGGTGGCAGTGACATGTTAAAAATCCCTATTCCCTGAGTACCCACTTAGATCGGCTAGTTCCTCCAAGGATTTTACTCCTGAATCAATAGTTCCATTGATTTCCCATGATGGAAATCCAGAGATCCCTTTTTCTTTACATAATTCAGCCTGACTATTTTCTCCATCAGGTGCACATTCAATATTATTTAATTGTGCTGCAGCTTTCTTGCCAAATAGCTGGTTCTGATCATGACAATGTGGACACCAATAAGCAGAATATTTAACGGCTCCTGTAGCTCTAAGATGCTGGGCTAAACTTATCGAAGATGTAGTGCTGGTTGATGTAACTATTGGGGGCTTTTCAGCGAAAGCAGCTAAAGGTAATATTAGAGCTGCTAGTAGTGGTAGTAGAAAGCGTTTCATTCGTCAGAAATAAAATAAAGAAACCTTTTTGATAAGAATTGAAAAGCCTTTGCTCATAGGACTTTATAAATATCATAGATTGACATACCTTTAAACGGGAAAAGATGAACATCAACAAAAATACTCTTATTGCTATTTGTGTGATTGCGATTGGAGGGATAGTCCTTTATCAAGTTCTTTTTAATTTTATATTTCCAATAGCTTTACTTTTATTTCTTTTATATGTCTTGAAGCTATTGATTAAAGGAGAAAATAATGAAGAGATTAAAGATTATCAGTTTGTTGATGCAAACCCTAATTCTGTACCCACAGAAAATGTTGTATCAATTGAATCTGAAGAAGAAGTCAATTCCGCAGAAGAATCAAATATGAGTGAAGAAGTCAATTCCGCAGAAGAATCAAATATGGATGAAGTAGTCAATTCCGCAGAAGAATCAAATATGGATGAAGGAGTTAGAGAAAAGGAAGAAAATTAAAAAATTTATAAGTATGCATGAGTAAGTCTTAAATAATGGAATCTAAGACTCACTCATGAATGCTTAAGAAAAAATTTGCATCATATCGTGGGATTTACTAAGACCTCCATATGTATTTGCTATAACTCTTTAACTTCAAAATCAAAAGACTTATTTAACCTTAATCCCTTCCGTAAGCTGTTCTCAAGTTGTTTGAGAAAGAGAAAGTCACACCATTATTGCCAGAGCCTAGATTCTTAATAAGGCTGCTAGTTGCGAATCGAGATTGAGTAGATGTATATAAAGACTTGGCTCTTGTTGTTGTTGCACCTGATGTGGTGGCTTTGGGTTTAGTGGCTGATGCTGTAGGCATTAGATAATTATCGAGATACATCCAGAATAACCAGATAATAACTATATGACTGCTTTGCCTTCATCCTATGACTGTTTTGGGAATGCTAGGGATTAATTTAAGAAAAGGTGCAGATGGAGGTTTACTAATTTTGTGCCTATAAAATGAATGAATAATGGCTGTGTAAAATATCTTCGAAAATTAGAAACTTCTTGGGTTTGATAATAAAAATACTATTCATTAAATCTTTTTAAATATTAAATAGGGTTAGGATATTTCTCCCTTCTTTCTTAATCTAAAAGCTTTTGATAACTAAAATCTAAGATTATTAACAATCTTTAAATACTAGCTTAGATAATATCAAATTAAGAGTTATCCTGTTTTTATTTAAGAATGATTATTATTTAACAAGCTTTTAGAATGGATAAGAACTATTTATCTTGGTTCTAAAAAAGTTAGGCTTTGCGATTAAGCGATGCTCTGGCTTGTATTCTTTAAAGGAATAATAATCAATCTTCTTATTCAAAGAATTTTTTGGTAAAGGAGTGAATAAAAAATTATCGCTTAAATTTTATTCAGAATTTAAAAAAAATATCTGGTATAAATTACCTGTTATAACTACTTGAGTAATCAAGCTGAGGTTGAAATACTTGAGCGTTAAGACGGATTTACTATATGAGCTTAAGTTAGATAAAATAATATTAAGGTCAAGGGTTAATCGGTCGTATTTATTGGCTCGTGGCATTAGGGAGATCATTTTTTGGAAACCCTTCCGTAACAGCGATCAAGGAGTATGCCATGAGCAATCAATTCAGTGCTTCATTAAATGAAAGATCATCTAAGTATTTACCTATGGATGATAATCGTTGTAGACGCTTATCTGAGATGTACAGACGGTTTAAATCATTACAAGCTAAACGCTTTCATTTAAGAAATGAACTTGAGTCAATCGAAAAATATTTGACTTCACTTGATAGTCAAATAAAGTGTTATGAACATTACGAAGAGATGGGTGTTAATCGATAGTCGGGTTATGAAAGACTTGGAGAAAGCCTCAAGCAAATATAAAAAACCAGGTTTAATTATTATTTGAAGAATTTTTTTTTCTTCTAGCATCATCGTTGTCTAGGGTGGTTTTTATTAGATCTTGATAACCACCTGTGGCGGAGCTATATCCAAACATTATGAGAAAGCCTAATCCAGACAGCAAGATTGCACCAATTTCTATCGGACCCAATTGAAGAGCTACACTAAATAATGAAGGCATGGAGAAGCAGTTTTTACGTCGTGTTTTAGCACTGATTAGCTGTGAAGGCATTTATTAAAGTATGGCATGCAAAATTAGGGACTGCATTAAAACCAAGATAAATTCTCTTTGCGATACTTTACGCAATAACTGATTTCTCCTTATGTAACCTCTCTAATATAAGTTTACTTGCGCAAGTCTAATGAGCAATTTGTATGTTGGTGTAGTCGTTCTTGTTGGCCTAGTGGCAACAGCTTTATTTTTGGCTTTTATTTTTTCAAGTTCAGGGAAGCCAAAAGAGGTTTTTGAAGCTGTTGATGGTACAAAGTTTTCGAGTAAAACAGATTTAAATGAATATGAGTTTCTTTATGAGAGACTAAAAGTTCTCTATGATGAAAAATCATCATCCAATCAGAATAATAAAAATGCAAATCTTGGATTGAATAAGACTTTTATTAAACAAATAAAAGCTGATGGTTTTGCAAATCTAAATTTACTAATTAGTAATAAAGATCAATTTAAAAAGCTTGTTAAATTATTTGATATATCTGAAATCTAAAAAGATCAATTTTAGTAATTAAATGCTTACCTGAATATATTATTTAATGGCATTTAAATATATTGAAACCTTTAATACCTAGTTTAATTTCTAAATTTAATTATAGTTCAGGATAACCTTATATTATGGATAAATTTAAAATAGTGCTATAAAATTAGGGACAGCAAAATTAAACATTATTAAAAAAAATCGATTGTTTGACGGTTTTTCTTTTGCTGTTAGAAATAAGTAACAGGATTGGAATAATGATTCATTTTATCTTTCTCGATGCATTAAGTTTGCTTCTACTTGCTATCTGCATTATTCAATTTAGTGCAAAAAAGTCTGAGAAGGCTTAAATAGTTAATAAGACTTCGCTCTCATAGAAGCTATCAAAACTATAAATCCAAACCATATATAGAAGAAGCTGATCATTTAGTCTTTTTAAAATGTTTGGCAATAGGAGGAAGTTGTGGTTCAAATAGAGGCCCCAGCCGCGAATAGGCTACGAAGCTCTCATAGCCTGAGTCCCAAGCCATGTTGATGCATTCACCATGTTTTACCTTTGAATGCTTCTGGAGCACCTTAAAAGGCATGGAAGAAATTTTGGAAATCATGCGGGCAAGCCTTAAGTTCTTTTATAGTACTATTGTACTATAAATAAGTCAAGTAGTCTGAGCCTTTGATATAGGATTTAACTGTTAAGCTAAGTGTGATGAACCTTGCTTTCGCAGAGATTGGTAAGGGTTATTTGCTTACAACAGTGAATAAACTAATAAATTGGCATAAGTCAATGCTAGAGCGCGCTCAAAAGGAAATGGGCTTATCTAATTACACACTGTATTGGATGGCTTTCCTAGAAGGTGCTTTAGTGATGTGGCTCATCATGAAGGTTGCAATTCATTTGTAGTTACACCCCTTCTCTTTTAAACTAAAACCGGGTTATTTTTGTTGATATTGCATATATTTCTATGGCTACCGACCATGAAGCAGTTCCTTCTTTAGCTCCTAAAGGCTTTAATTTTTTTCGTCGTACTCCTAAACAGGCTATATATCTGATTCTTGCTGTAGGCGTATTGTTTTTTGTTGGAATACTAAAAGCATTGTTCCCATTAATTTTGATGTCTTTGCTTCTTGGATTTATTTGGAAACAAGCTATTAAATAGTAGTTTTACCTCTTTGAGATTAAGGCGACTTTACGTTTGCTTGCTTTTTGTGATTTTGTCTTTGCTCTTTTGTAATCGTTCAAACTGGCTATTTTGGACTCTAAAAGAACCTTTATTTGAATTAAGTTCACTCCATTCCTTTGATGAGATAGGCATTTTTGTTTTTTGGCTCCTTCTTTTTATCTTTAAGAAAAGGTTTGTATAAGCTGCTATGACGAGAAGTAGTAGAAGAAATGTATTTAGAGTCACTTATTGGAACTTTTTGTCAGCATAATAGAGTATAGGCAAATCCCTGCTACATTCTGTGAGCTTATAGGCTTAACTATCAAAATCTTTTTTGAGATATAGCAATAAGCATTTACTTAGTAAAAATACTATTCAGACTTTCTAGCTTTAATTTTTTATGATATTCAAAAATAAGCTTACTTATACTTCATAGATTTTACAGTTGGATTTCGTTGGGTTATCAATGCACTCATTCTCCCAATTAAAAGTTCTGGTTTCTTTCGTAATTGGCAAATGGTAATTAAAATCGTGCATCCTCCATACGTCACTTACTGCGCCGTTAAGGATTGTGAAAGGTGATACCAACCTCATAGTCCTCCTTGTTAAGTGATATTTTTATAAGATAAGCAAAGCATTGCTGCAAGAGAGCTTATACCTATTAAGGTATTTAATTTAATATTTTTTTAAGATTGCCTGCAATGTTAGTTTGGAGACTTGATACATACTGTTCTTACCAGTACGAATATATGATATATATTCTAATTTAGATGATTAAAAAACAATTGATAATTAATTAACTTCTTGGATATATTTCTTTATTGTCTTTAGATTTAGGAACAATTTTACTCCTAAGAAAAGTCTTAATAAGGCGAGATAGTTAATTTGTCCTTCGAAGAATCTTATGAATAGAAAAATAAATTTTGCCATAGTTGTATTTATAAACATCTACCCTGCTTTGCTGATAAGGATTAATCATTTTTGGGATTATTGAATTGATAGGATTCTCGCTATTCTGGAAGCCTTTCTATTGCCAGAGTATTAATACCTAACAATCTTCAAACTGTACTTGCCTGTCTACGATGCAGGTCTTTTTGCGTTATAAAGGTTCTCTGTTTTAGGTTTAGTAATGCAATCTCAAAGTAGCTTATCTCAAGAGGGAATCCAACAACGAATGAAAGAATTTGCTAGTAGAAAGTGGTCAGGTCTTTCTGATAGTCAACAGAACTTAGTTAAAAAAGCATGGGGTGTGATTACTTATAAATGGAGGTGGCAGATTGCAATGAATGTTCCTTACCTGGCAATCTTTATTTTGGATAGAACCATTCCAGCAGTTCACAAGTTCGATATGAATTTATTGGAAACAGTTACATCTTATATTCCAATACCAGCATTTATTTCTGCTTGGTTGGGTCTTAGCTAGGCCTAAGTAAAAATAACTATTGCATATGTTCCCTTGCGTTCTGCTCAGATTTAGATAAGGCCAATATAAAGTTAAATAAAGATCTTGAAGCTTGAAAGCAAATGAATTGGGGCTTATTTCTTCAGAAAATTATTTTTAAATATTACTAGGTAAGACAATGAAATGGTTTTGATATTGATTATTTTCAATTAAGTGTGAATTTAATAGATAAGCACATATCACTCTATTAAAAATGACTCAATTCTGGAGACTTTTTACTTCTGCTTATGTTCAGGATTTTGTTGACTCGGTTTCAATACCTACAAGTGATGAGTTAGTCGAAATGTTCATAGGGAATGGGTTTGATGATGTCCTCAAGAGCTATAAAGATGAGATTGCCAACGTAATTGAGCAAATGCCTACTTTTAAGCAATTTTACGATGGGGTTAAGCAATCTACAATTGATCAACTCGAAAAGAATAAGTAAGACTTATGGGCCTGCTTGCACATGAATACTATTTCAGCTGTTCAGCAGGGTATCAATTCATTGATTTGCAAAGCTAGTTAAATTTCAATATTTCATTTACGTGGTTAATCCTCTTAATACGCTGATTTTATATTGAAAATTTATCTTTTTATTTTATATAATTGTAGTCCCTAAATTTATAAATAATAATAATCGAGAGATATATTTATCTTTTTTGGATAGAGTAATTATAAATAATTAAGCATAATTTTTAAGGGTTTGTTTTTCTAGAACCTTTATCACGTTTTAGTTTTTCATGATCTGCTCTAGCTCTTTGATCAAGCCGCTCTAAATCCTGCCTAGCCCTTAGATCTACCATTTCAACATCTTTCCTAGCCCTTTGATCAAGCCGCTCTAAATCCTGCCTAGCCCTTAGATCTACCATTTCAACATCTTTCCTAGCCCTTTGATCAACAAATTCTATATCTTGTTTAGCTCTTTGAATCATACTGGTCATAGAATCGACCATCATCGATAAAGCTGCAGGCACCTCTTTATCTGAGGGATGTAAAGACAGCTGATCATTGATCAGATTATTAGATGGTGGCTGATTTGGAGCCATTGACGCGACAGTACCTTATACAAACTATTTACAACTTTTGATTTTACATTGTTGCACTCACATACATTTGAGTTTGTTGATTAAGTTGTAAAAAATTATTTTTTGTATTTTAGGCAAGGATTTGCCTGAGTTGGAGAAGTCAATGGTAGTTCTTACTTATGGCAAGTCCTATATATGGCGATATAACAGGCTCAAGCTATAAGGTCCTAGATGTCTTTCGGTTTTAAAAACAGGCTATGTATTAACAGAGAGACTATTAGACATGACAAGATGCCAGAGCTAAGCTCTAATCTTTATACAGAGCTTCTTAGATACAAAACTCAGGAAATGAATTATTTCCCTCAACCTATTGATTTATCTAATTATAGGGAGAGCCTAATTAAAAAAGCGGCCTAGATTCTCTCTCAAAATTTCTTTGAAAACGGTTTAGTTTAAAAAAAATATTCTTTAATCAAAGTTAAGAGGCCTTATTTTGCAACCATTTGTTGATCAGAGTGTAAAATTTTTTAGAAGTTGAAAAACAGAAAAGTGTTTGGTAGAGAAAAAAAGTTTTTATTAGCTATATAAATTTTTAAAAGACTCCTAAGCATATAAATTATATTTTGCTTATAGTCTCTAGCTTATACCTAAGATGGATATTCAAGAACTTTTAAAAAAGAAAAGAGTAAATATAGATTCGAATTGAAGATTCTCGAATGATTTATGCATTTCATACGGTTTTCTCTGCATTTTTTTCTTGCATAAATGTTGAGACATTGAATAGCATTCTTAGGTTATATATTAAAGTTCAATGACTGAAGAGAAAACAAACGAAAAGAAAAATTGTGGTAGCAAGAAGGGTGCAATGCTTGCTTATGGTGTAATCCAATTAGGAACTAGCATTGTTTCTGCATTAGCTCTTGCTCTAATATCTTTAAGTTTCTGTTCGTTAAAACAAGAATCTAAGCTTTTTGTTGAATGCGTAAAAGAAGTTCAAGATAAAGGAAAAACTTCTGCCCAAGCAGTTAACTTTTGCAATGGAGGAAGATAAGAAGCGATTTTTTTAAACTAAAACGAGCTTAACCTTAAAATATTGAGGAAATCTCTTGGCATATATTTGTTTTTGTTTTTACTTTTATTTGATTCATATGTTTAAACCTATT
Organism: Prochlorococcus sp. AG-363-C02; assembly: GCA_003278345.1. Classification (GTDB taxonomy): domain Bacteria; phylum Cyanobacteriota; class Cyanobacteriia; order PCC-6307; family Cyanobiaceae; genus Prochlorococcus_E. Next base: position 12,534 of record QCFH01000021.1, read on the forward strand.
CTTACTTCACTTGATATACCTTTGAACGCCCATTGCATTTTCTAACACCCCATGAAATAGGAGCCTTAGATTTTGTTATCTCTTGTTCAACACAAATATTTTGATTATTTGCCCATTGAGCTAATGGCCGTAGGCTTAAAACAATAAATGCAAGGCAAAAGGCACATAACATTAAAGCAATTCCATTGAATAATTTCATCCAATCAAAATTGTTGAATTTGGTCTCAGGCATAAATGCTTAATGCTATGAGTTCACTTGTAAGACAGAGTATTTCCACTAAGCATCTTTTGCAACTTTATTGAGTTGTCCTTTAAATTTATTCGGCTCTTTAAAGCTAACTAATTAACTAAATTAAAACTTTTGCAATTGTTCTTACTAGTTAGCCTTGCTAATTCAAACCCAAAAGCGAGAATCTTAGATATATAAATAAACTAATTTAAATGCCTACTTTCATTACTTTGCTCATATACGTCTTAGGAGGGGCAGCATTAGGTTCCCTAATGATTCTTACTGGTATTCCTGCTGGTCCACTTTTGGGCGGCATTTTAGGTGCCGGAATGTTAAGTATTAGTGGTCAGCTTGATGTTGCATCATGGCCTTTGGGGACCAAGACAGTTCTGGGTATAGGCATAGGTACTGTTATTGGCACGGGTATAAATAGGGACACCCTGGGTGAATTGCAAGAACTTTGGAAGCCCGCTCTAGTTATAACCTTTACTCTTTTGCTAACAGGAATTATGGTTGGATTATTGATTAGCAAGTTTTTTGGTGTAGAAAAAATTATAGCTCTACTAGGAGCAGCTCCCGGGGGAACTATAGGGATGAGCCTTGTAGGAGCAGAATTCGGAGTTGGAGCTGCTGTTGCAGCTCTTCATGCAGTTAGATTGATAACAGTTCTTTTTTTGATACCTGCAATAGTTCATTTCCTTGCCCCAGCTACTGGAGCTAACATCACGAAATAGGGTTTATATTTTTTATTTTCTCTAGAGGTATTTAGGAAATGCTGCCTTTAAGAATGTGCCTTAAAAATATTTTGTTCAAAATCTAAGCTTATAATTAATTTTTTCATACAAGAAACATCTCTAAATAGATATTTAATTTAGATAAACCATTATCGAAATTAAACCAACATTTCAAAGATTAATAAATTCATGAGAATATAATGTATTTATTTTTCCCGATTCTCCAGAAAGTAAAATAGCCAATTATTGTAAGGATTCCCCATGCTGGAGCAGGCAAATTTAAAGGAGCTGACCATTCGGTATGAATGAAGTAATTTCTCATAATAAAAAATAGCCTTCTATACACCTATATCAATTAGCTAATTACGCCTATTGAGATGTAAAGCAATACATTGGCTATATATCAAATTATGCTGTAATAAGTTACCTGTTTTACGAGTCTCTTCTTTTCTGAAAGAGATATTTTAATAAATCTTTCGATTACTTTTTATCAGTGCTGGTTGACGTAAAATTGCTTTGTGTTGCTATTAAAATGTGAGTACAAATTGGAAAGATAATTCTTGGCAAGAAGATTTTTTAGATATGAAGTCACATAAACCAGCAGATGTAAAGCTTTTATTAGAAGGACCTGAGGGATTTCTTCAAGCATTGAAGCTTGGCGCTCTACATGAGGAGTACAAACGACTAAAAAAGAATAGAGATTCCTGAACAATATTGAATTAACTAGAAATTGTTTGAAATACATAACTCAACAAGAAAGTATCAATTGGAAATTAATTAAGTCAAGTTTTTCTTCTTAACTTAGTGTTTCTCTAGTCAAAAAGTAATTTATTCGATGAGAGGTGATCGTAAATGTCTTTGAAAAAACTAAATTCAGAAATGCGGTTGGGGTTTGTTGGACTTGGGTCGATAGGACTCCCTATGGCCTCTAATTTGCTAGATGCTGGGTTTCGCTTGCAAGTTCATACTCGCAGTAGAACAGCTGAAAAAAGCAAACAATTACAAGGAGCTAAATCTTGCGCTACTCCTAAAGATGCAGCCAAAGGCTGTGACGTTTTTCTCATCTGTGTGACTGACGATAATGCTGTTCAGCAAGTTTTATTTGGTCCTGAAGGCGCAGAAAAAAGCTTGAAGCGAGGCACAATTGTAATTGATTTTTCAACTATCAGCCCTTCTAAATCAAAATTTTTTGCGAAAAGGTTGTCTAAAAAAAAAGTTGTTTATATTGATGCACCGGTAACAGGAGGAACTGAAGGAGCAAAGGCGGGAACTCTTACAATTTTTGTAGGAGCAAATAATGATCGTCTGAAGGAAATAACTTTTATTCTCAATGCAATAGGAAGTTCTTTCTATGCTTTTGGGAGTATTGGGAAAGGACAAGAAGTAAAAGCTATTAATCAAATACTGGTTGCAGGAAGTTATGCAGCAGTTGCTGAGGCAATTGTTTTAGGAGAAGCCTTGAACTTACCAATGGGTACTGTCGTCGAAGCACTCCAAAAAGGAGCTGCTAGTTCTTGGGCCCTCTCTCATCGCTCTAAGTCTATGCTTAAAGATGATTATCCATTGGGATTTAAGTTGCAACTACATCATAAAGATTTATTGATTGCATTAAAAACCGCAGAAGAATCAGGCTTGAGACTTCCAATAACATTACAAGTAAAAGAATTAGAAGAACAGTTAATAAAGGAAGGATATCAAGATGAAGATGTTTCTGTTTTAAAACGCTCGATAAAACGTAAATCTAATTACACCTCTCAGTTAAACTCTTAATTACAGCTATAGCTATGCTTTGTTGCTAAGTAGCCTCTTCCCAATACTTATATCAACGTAATCTCCAATTAGACTATCGCTGGCTTCCCACAATTGACATCTTTGTTCACTATTAAGTGCTAATGGAGCTATTCGACAAAGTTTTGGAGCTCCTTTGAAATTAAACCTAGGACCATATTGTTCTCCACTTTTTGCGTTTTGATCAGTTGCAGCTAGAAGTTGTGGTAGAGATCCCATTGCAGAACTTTGGAACATTGGAGTCATTAACTTATAAGTAATAGCCTCTTGCCAAGAACCAGAACCATTGGCCTGTATTGATGTGGATTGGAGATTAGTTCGTGCCAATCCCGGATGGGCAGAAAGAGAGTCTATATCTATGTTGGCTTGCCTTAATCTGTAATGAAGTTCCAAAGCAAACATTACATTTGCCAGTTTGCTTTGGGAATAGGCTGCCCAACGGTCATAGTTCCCTTCTCCTTGCAAATTATTCAAATTTATTCTTCCCATATATTGAGCTCCAGAGGAAACAGTTACCACACGACCTCTTGGTTGCTGGGCAATAAAGGGTAATAATTTAAGCGTTAATGCCATATGGCTAAGATGATTAACTGCAAATTGAAGCTCAAACCCTTGTTTGCTTATTGTCCTAGGTGGAGCCATTACGCCAGCATTATTAACTAATAGATTTAATTTTTTATACTTGGTTGTTATTTGGTCTATAGCTTTATTTACTTTTTTTAAGTCAGCAAGATCTATCTCTAGGACATCAATCTTTGCAGAATTAGTCTCTTTTATAAGTTTATGCCTTGCTTTTTCAGCTTTTTCTAGTGAACGACATCCCGCTATAACTGTCGCTCCTTTTTTTAGCAATGCTTTTGCTGTATCAAAACCTAAACCACTATTGGCTCCAGTAATAAAAGCGAGTTTATCTTCTTGGCTGGGAATTGAATCAATAGACCAAGTCATTTGATTTACATGACGAGTTTTTATAATAGATCTATTCATTCTCTCAAGAAAGTATTTTTTGGGAGACTAGTGTGATTTTTCTATTGCTTTTAGAGAGTTTGAAAAAGCCATTATTAATGCAAACTAGCTTCCTAACTTAATTGTCATTATGGCTTTTCAACAGTAGCTAGGATATATCCATTACGTTTACTCTATTTTTTTATAATTGGCTTCTGCATATTGGAGTGTCTGTTTGATAGCCGCTTTCCATTCGCCTTCTTTGAATTGTTTTGCATATCCATGCCCAGGCAATAACCAGCTGACATCAAGTTCTAAAAGCCTTTTGACTGATTTTAATTGTTCATCCCAATTCCACCAGCAATAATCTTTTGAAGCGACTAATACTTGCTTTGCAAGATTCCACCAAAGATGATCACCGCTAAAAAGTATTTGTTTTTGAGCCCCGAGCACAATTACAATTGAACCTTTGGTATGCCCTGGCGTTGGAATTAATTTCAAATTGTCTCTTAGTTGTAGCTCATCTGTTCCAGTTATTTGCTTCTCTACTTCAGGTGCTGCATCTAAATCATATTTATGAATCCATCTTTCACACTTAAGAGCTTTAGCCCATTTGCCATGGTCTGCAACATCATCTCGATGAGTAAGGATCATTTGCCTAACACCACCCATATCTACAATTCGCTTGGCAAGTGGAGAACTCCAACGTGGAGAATCAATTAGTACATTGCCTTTGGGATTTAGGATTAGCCAACTACTGGCTCCAAAACTATGTTTTGAGCTCCAACCACAGTAATAAACTTCTCCTGCAGAATGTGTTGTTACATGTATTGGGAAAGCATTAAAAGAACAATCTAGAGTTAATTCTTTAGGCGCTCCTATTGCTGAGACAGGACAATCTAGTAGGGCTAAAAAAGCTTTTTCAATTTCTTTCTTCCCATTTGGTTGATCATAAACGTAAGCAGTATTTTTATTTGAAGCAAAATGTTTAGGATCTATTTGCCAGCAGCTACCACAATAAATACAGCTGGAGTCTACAAAAAAGGGACCCTCTGAATTTATGCTTAGGCGTTTTTTTTCTAAAGCCATAATAACTATTTTGATTTATTTATCGTTTGGATAGTAAAAGGTTAATGATTTTAGAAATCAATGTTTTTTTATCTAGCATTTATTAATTTAAAATAATAAATATTTCTAAAAACTAGTTAATTAAAGTTAAAGACTTTAATTAAGGCATTACTAAAGAATACACTCTTAGTTTTAGTTTTGAAATATATATTTTCTCATTCTTAATCTAGTGATCATCTAAAGTCTCCATTGAAGTTCTTTACTTTCTTTTATTAGTCTTTCAGATTCTTTTTTTTCTATATAGGAAATACATAAGGCAGTAATACCAAAGAAAATAAACGAGAGTAAAAATAGCCAAATATTTACTTGAATTCCTTTGACGAATAAAATCATTCCAATAGTGGAAAGGAACCAAGTTATTTTAATCTTTTTCAGAAGCTTGCTGGAGAGAAATAAATCTTGAAGTTTCATTAGAATTAACAATTTCCAAATTTGGATAAAATACTTTATTTATCTTTTTAGCACATTTCAAATGGTAGGCAATAAATAATTAATCAAAAATTTCTTCTAAACCCTATACATTTATATTTAATATTAAGTAAGGACTAATTTATTTTACATTTAAGAACTGCTAAGGCCTCATTAGGCAGGCCTAGAAAAAAATTTAAAAGTTTACTTCTAGTAGGTTGAATTAGGGAAATGCCTACAAGTTTTGTTGAACCATCTTTTTGACGTCTATGACCTTGCTCTTCAAAAAGAGAACTTTTCACAGAATTTGTTTTAAGTGATGACTTTACAAATAATTCCGGAAACTTAATAATTGAGAAAATACTAAAAAGAAATTTTGATTCAAAATCAAGTAATATTTCTCCAGATTCATTATTAAGAGTTCCCTCAAGCTTATTCATTATCATTTCAATTTTTAGTCCAGGTGGTAGTGGAAGCGCTAGAAATTTTGTTGTTCGATATGTAAGCGGAGGTATTGAAAAATTTTCGGGCATAAACCTTAAGTGCACAATATTGTCTTTATCACTAGAATTAACTGATGCTTTTCCACCCCCATTCTTAGCATTATATCTGAAATGAGGATAGGAACCGATTGCTAATTTGCATCCATCTAAGCTTTTTAAATGCATAAGTGATATTTAGCTAAATCTGAATAGATTGGATTATGTGATATTTGCTTTTGATGGCCTGGATATTTTGTCAATGATTTTTTGACCTGAGACTTTTAATGATTTATAAGATTCACCCATTGCATTGTTTGAAGAGTTGATTTTAGGCATGTTTTCTAAGATTCTTTCACCAGAAAATTTTAATGATTTAAAAGTCGAACGTATTTTGTGACTTGCCTTGCTAACTTGATCACTTAGTTGCCTTTTTGAAAATCTTGAGATGTCAAGGCTTGAACTGATTGCATTGCTTGATTTTGGCATTTGCATTCTATGTATCTTCCTAAAAACTTTATCTCCTGAAGATTTTAAAATTCCTAGAGATTCACCTAAAGCATTTTCTTTTGTTGAAGATTGATATTGATTTACGCTCATTACTTTAATTCTTTCAAAATTTTCATACCAAGATTAATTGATTGCTTGGAAATTGCCAGTATTAAATCTATTCTTTTACATATTCTTTGTTTTTAAACAGTACGTCTAGAGTTAATTCAAACCATAATAGCAATAAAATAGACTTGATACACCCTTCTCGGCTACTTTTTATTGTTATAATGTATATAGGTATAAAATACACTGAGCTAATATCGCAATGTTTTTATTAGACAGATTACTTTTAAAGAATTATTGTTATAGGATGATTTTTTTAACGTATAAAATGTGATAGAGAGGGATAGTATTTGAACATAAAATGATTAATGTAAATGTTTTGGTTCATTTAACTCGCTTTTTGCTAAAGAACAAAAATGATTGACACTAAAACAATTGCTTGGATTGGAGGGGGATTGCTCGTTTTCTTCTTGTTTGTTTTTGTATATGTAATCCAAGTGAAAATTCAAAAGTGGAATAAAGAAAAAATCTCACCCCTTCCCTTAGAAGGCTTCTTGTCTATTTCAAGCTATATAGGGTCTTTATTTGGATTAACTATAATGTTTACAGGAGTCTTGGAAACATTTACTTTTTCTCCGATACACTCTTTATTTGCATCATTAATTTTGGCGTTCACAACTGGAATCCCAATGTGGAGTGTAGTGCAAGGCTTATTAAAAGAAGTTGAATCAGGAGAGCTAAAAGAAATTGTTCCCGGAAAGTTTTGAGCGATTGGATTGAAATATATTTTTTAAGGACCATTTTTACATTTCGCTAATATTGGCTTTATTGAAATTAAAAGTTGAGAACTTTTTAGCATATTTGCTTTTCTAATGACTCTAATAATTTTTGGTAAAGCGTTTTGTAAGCAAGCAGCCCACACATGATTACTATTTCTTTTATATTTTCTAAAGATTCTTTATTTACATGACTCCTGAAGCAGAAAAGTTCAATGGCTGGGCTGCAATGATCGGCTTTGTAGCCGCTTTTGGTTCTTATGCGCTAACTGGTCAAATCATTCCAGGTATTTTTTAAATGGAGTTAAATCCATTCAAACCCGTAGTCCAATTCTTTCAAAAGTTATTGGCCTAAAAAAAAGCTCTTGTCGTTGGGGACAAGAGCTTTTTAATTGTATGTTCTAAACTAGATTTAGGTAGATATGTTCCTATGAATACAATTAACCTCTGTATTTATTAGATTCATTTTGCTTTAATGAAATAATAGTAGAAAATACTGATTTGTTTAGAGCAAGAATTTGCTAAAGGTTATGACATAGATCTTTATTGATATGGATCATTCAATTTCAATGAATATTGCAGTCCCTTTGGTTGGATTATCGCCCTTGATCATGTTCTTTATTTTGGGGGGTAAAAAAAAGAAGCCTAAGAATCCAAATATATATAAAAGACCTTCTTGAAACTTAACTTTCTTCATAGCTTTTTTTAATGAGTAATATCTTTTCTTTCGGTTGTCGAATAAGTATACATTGAGATACCTTTTTTTAATGACCCTTGAATCTTCTGGTTAATTTTCAATTTTTTTATTGAACTCATTACAAGCTTAGTAAAACTTCAATTAAAAAATTTTCATATAAATGAAATCAAATGCATCTTTTAGTTCTTGTGGTTCCTATAGATGGATATTGAGTAGGGAAATTAATGCCTCAAAAACTGAACTTATTTTTATTGGATTAAACCCTTCTTCGGCAAACTACGAAGAAAATGATCCTACTTTAAAAAGACTTATAGGTTTTTCAGAGATTTGGGGTTTTGGAAAGCTCTCTGTAATTAATCTTTTTGCAAGAATATCTACAAAACCTAAAATATTAAAGTTTTGCGATGATCCAGTGGGTTCAAAAAATGACTTTGTCTTGGAAAAAAATATTAAATATTGGTTAGCCAATGATTTATGTCAACTATGGATAGGCTGGGGAGTAAATGGTAAACTCATGAACCGTGATGAAAGTGTTCTAAAAAAGATAAAAAACAAATATGCAAAACAACCTTATGTAATCGGTATTACAAAGAATGGTTGTCCTATGCACCCTTTGTATGTAGGTAAAAGCAAAAAATTATATCCATATATCTACTAGAATCAATAAAGAGAATAAGATTTATAAAAATGAATGCCCATAAATATTTATGTGAACAATAAAAAGTACTTAAAGCAATCATTTATTATGGTGGATTAATTGATTATTTTTATATCAAATAAATCTTTGTATTTGCTTTAAGAGGAGATAATTATGGCTATGCAAAATAAAAATTTTCAAGGATTTAAATTTAGATACCTTCTTACCCCATGGCTTGGCCCAACGGTTTCCTTATTGTCATTATTTTTTTTTGGAGCAATTGGTTATCGCATTACTGAAGGATGGGATTGGGGAGATTGTCTTTGGATGGTTCTTATAACTATTACTACAATTGGCTTTGGAGAAATAGAACCACTTAGTGCAATAGGTCGTGTTGTAACTTTTTTGATAATAGCTGGAGGATTAGTAGTTGTTCAGTTAACGCTTCAGAGATTATTAGGTCTTTCAGAATCTGGTTATTTTCGGCGAATGAGTGAGCTAAGGTTTAAAAGAATAATAAGAAATATGCAAGATCATGTGATTATCTGTGGCTATGGTCGAATTGGTAACGAAATAGCTCAACAACTTCAATTGGAAGATGTCCCGATTCTTATTGTTGAGATAGATCCAATTAGCAAAGACTTGGCAGAAAAACAAGGTTTAAAAGTCATGCTTGCAGATGCAACTTTGGATGAGACTTTGCTATTAGCAGGTATAGATAAATGCCGTAGTTTAGTTATTGCCTTATCAAGTGATGCTGCCAATCTATACGTGGTTTTAAGTGCGAGGGGATTGAGTCCTAAATGCAGATTAATTGCAAGAGCTGAGAGTGAAGAGGCAGTAAATAAGCTTAAACTGGCAGGAGCATCAGTAGTTGTTAGTCCATATGTTGCTGCCGGAAGAACAATGGCTGCAACAGCTTTGAGACCTATAGCTGTAAACTTTATGGATTTACTAGCTGGATCCCAATGTGAAATTGAAGAATTTTTATTAACCAGTGATTTGGCAAAGTTTAATCAAATTAAAAATAGAACTTTCTCTGAATTGAATTTAGGTAGACAAAGCGGAGCTATGATACTAGCCATTCGTGACGGTTCTAATTTAATAACTAATCCTGGCCGTGATTTTGAGATTGCTCCTGGTCAATTATTAATTGCACTGGGCAATAAAACACAGTTAGCTCTTTTAAGAAATCTACTAAGAAAAGTCTTAATTAATGTTGAGAAGATGAACTGTTAGATAAATAAATGCAAGAAGAAGTTATTCAGTTGAATGAATTTAGCTTAAATTTGAACTATTAAAAGCTAAGTTTTAATTTAATTTTTTGTCTTTATATTAATGAATGGATGAAAGACTTTTTTTTCCAGCAACCGAACGCAACAGTTACTCTATTCATAAGGTACTTACTAAATACCTGCCCAAAAATGGATTTGTTCTAGAAATTGCAAGTGGGAGTGGAGAACATGCCGTAACTTTCCAAAAACTCTTCCCTGGCATTACATGGCAAACAAGTGATCCTGTAATTGTCCATCGAAAAAGCATTAGTGCTTGGATTAGGCATAAAGGATTAGAAGAAAAAATGCCTCCGCCTATAAATATTGATGTAGAACAAAAACCTTGGGACTTGAGTGAGAAAATTAAATTAAATTTAAAATTCATCGTATGTATTAACTTGCTACATATCTCTTCATGGAGTTGTACAGAATCATTATTTGAAGAATCTTCGAATCAATTAAAGAAGGGAGATTCGTTAATGCTGTATGGACCCTTCAAAATAAATGGAGAACATACTAGTTCAAGTAATCAGTTATTTGATAGGTCATTAAAATCTAAGAATCAGAAATGGGGTGTTCGAGATTTAGAAACAGTTCATTTAGTTGCTAAAACGAATGGATTCGAAAAATTGGAGTTTATAGAGATGCCTGCTAATAATTTGTCAGTGATTTTTCGTAAGATATAAAAATTTGAATCTTCACGGTACCGTTAATAGTATTAATGATGACGTGGTAAGGAAGAAAAACAAATAAATTGATCCAAATATTTCAACTTAAACTATTTCAATTGTATCTGTTTTCTTATAAAATTGACTCTGTCTTATTTATAAGTTAGTTTAAGAAGTAACTATAATTATTTTTCATGCTCACGGGTAAGGATTTATTAGCCAAAGTCAAGGACTTGGGTGATGTCTCAAAGTCTGATCTTGTTAAGGCATGTGGATATGTATCCACTAAGAAAGGAGGAGGCGAACGCCTTAACTTCACAGCTTTTTATGAGGCTCTCCTTGAAGCAAAGGGCGTAAATCTAGCTTCTGAAAGTGCTGGAGGTATCGGTAAAGGAGGACGTAAGCTTAGTTATGTAGCTACTGTTCAAGGTAATGGAAATCTACTAATTGGAAAAGCTTACACAGCTCTTTTAGACCTTAAGCCTGGTGACAACTTTGAGATCAAGATGGGTCGCAAGGGATTTCGTTTAGTACCTGAAGGAGAAGATTAAATCTTTAGGTTTATCTTTATTCTTTTTAAAATTTTTATTGCCAGTAAGCTTTTTAGCTTGCTGGCTTTTTTATTAAATAATTCTTCTAACTAGAGAAATTTATCTAAGGATTAAAATCGAGAAGAGCTCGTAGGCTAATTTTCAATAAATTCAGCTCTTCAATTTTCTATCTGAATTAGGAACTTAATTTTATTGTTCTTTTTATAAGAAGATATTCCATAAATAATTCTTCCTGTTTTATTAAAGATCAAAAAGCTTGGTTTTAAACTTTTTGAAGCTTCATAGTGGTAATTTTCCAGCTACTTAAAAAATTACTAATGCAGCATTTGATTTATCTTTAGAACCAGATGCATTTTTAGCATGGTAATGGTGCTTGAATAGCCATATTATTTTGGATTATCAAGTGGCTGAGAAAAAGGCATTAGCAGAAAAGAAAGCAGCTGCAGCTAAGAAAGCAGCAGCAGAAAAGAAAGCAGCTGCAGAAAAGAAAGCAGCAGCAGAAAAGAAAGCAGCAGCAGATAA
>QCFH01000022.1 GCA_003278345.1 Prochlorococcus sp. AG-363-C02
TTTAATAGATTTGCTTGAGGTGCTAAATCCATCAAGTTTATTTTGTAATTCAATAACCAATCTTTCTGCTATACGCTTACCTATTCCTGGGCAAGAAGTCAGTAGAGGTATATCTTTATGGATAATTGCAAAAATAAGTTGATGTGATTCCTTTTTGTCTAGAAGCGATATGGCGAGTTGAGGCCCTATTCCATTGACACTTATTAATTTACGAAAGAAGTTTCTATCTGACTTCTCTAGAAAGCCAATTAAGCTGGAACCATCTTCTCTTTGTACTTGATGAATCCAAAGAGTTAATTCTTTGGATTCGTTTATTTTGCTTTGATTCCTACATAAGGTCTGTACTTCATATCCAACACCTGAGCAGGCAATTATTACTCCTGAACGACTGCCATTTCCCCAGACATCTATTTTTTCGCCCTTTAACCATCCAATCATTTTATGAATCCACTAAAGATTTTAATCAACCTCCATCAATAGAACAACCAACCATTGCCCCTGCTGCACCACCAGCCGGTACTGCCCACCATCTGTCCTTCCCTCGTGTGCTTGACATTGTCAACCCAGCACCAAGCAATCCACCTATTAGTGAACCTTCAGAGCAATCATTATTGTCAACATCCTTGGAGATTGGAGTTGAATAATTTGTTGAACGACGACTTGTTTTACATGGAACTTCTATTGTTTCAGTCCAACTTTCTACATAACCTGGAGAGTCTTTGGTCCCAGGGAAATATTCTTCCCTATATTCATTTCTAATACATGTCTTAGATCTGGAATATCCAGCTTGAGATTCATTGGCAGCTGCACCAGAGCAGAAACTTATAGAAAAGATGAGTGCTAATAGAAACTTCATGATGATAATGATTTGATCTAAGTTTGCGGGAAATCTTTTAAACCACTAAGTGTTATCAATGTAGCGCTTAGGACAAAAGCTGCTCCTACAAGGATATAAATATTTAAAGGCTCGGCAAATATTATAACTCCCCATATGGTTGCAAATACGACCTGAATATAATTTATTGAACTTGCATAACCTGCAGGTATAAGGCTAAGACCTCGTGTTATTAGCAGTTGCCCTAGTTGAGTAAATACTCCTATCCCTAAAATATAAACCCACTCAATACTTGTAGGAAGAACTGCTTTTTCAATTAGGAATGGCATTGTAATTGGAATGGAAACCAAAGGGAAATAAAATACAATTACTAATTGATTTTCATTCGCTGATAATTTCCTAACAGTTATATAGGCAAGTGCTGTTAGAAGTGCACCACTTAGCGCAATAATGATAGATATAATTGGTAATTGACTATTTTTAGAACTTACCCATAAGGGTTGGACTACAATTTGTATCCCAACCCAGCCTAGTAATATTGCTATGAAGATTCTTCGTTTTATTTTTTCACCTAATAGCAAACAAGCAAATAAGGCTGTAAAAATTGGATAGGTATATTGGATTATTGTTGCTGCAGCAAGAGGTAAAGATTCAATGGCCTTGAAAACACAAAATAAGGCTGCTGTTCCTATTAAGCCTCTTATTATAAGAAGTTTTTTGTTTCTACCCCATGTATCAACTCTTGCTCTAATCATCATTAATTTTGTAATAAATAAGCTAAAGATAGATCTGAAAAATACAAGCTCTGCAACAGGTATACGCCCTCCTATTTGTTTTATGCAAACTGTCATCAAACTGAATGCAAATGCGCTACCTATTAAAACGATGAATCCTTCTATTTTCCCTTTGTCTTGACTTGATATTGGACTTGTCATATTAAATTTAAATTTGTATTTGATGAGGTGCTTTTAAAATCCCATTATTTAATTATTATTTATTAATGAACTTAAGACTCCTAACTAGAATTATAAGGAAAGCGACTTCTCGTTCATAATAATTTCACAATGGCAAATCCTAGACTCCATCCACGTACTTTAGAAGCCGTTAAGGAAAGAGCGGATATTGTTGATGTTGTAGGTGATCACGTTGTTTTAAAGAAAAAAGGAAGGGAATTTGTAGGGATATGTCCTTTTCATGATGACAGTAAACCTTCAATGACAGTCTCCCCTGCTAAGCAGTTTTATTATTGCTTTTCATGTGGGGCAGGAGGTAATTCTATTAAGTTCCTTATGGAGCTTAATAGACAGAGTTTTGTTGATGTAGTTCTTGACTTAGCTAGAAAATATCAACTTCCTGTGGAGACATTAGATGGACCGCAACAAGAACGCTTCCAGCAAGAACTTTCGCGTAGAGAAAGAATTTTTAGGATTCTTTCTCTTGCTAAAGGTTGGTTTAGGGACCAATTAAATACTCCGAATGGTCTTCATGCGTCTGAATATTTGATTAATGCTCGCAAGCTTAAAAAGGGAATTATTGATGAATTTGAACTTGGATATGCTCCTGATAAATGGGACTCACTTCTTAATTATATGACTCATACAGAGGGAATATCTAATGAATCATTGATAGAAGCTGGTTTAATTGTTTCTCGTAAAGGTGAAAATGGTTTTTATGATCGCTTTAGGAATCGTCTCATGGTTCCTATAAATGATCGTCAAGGTAGAGTGATTGGCTTTGGAGGGAGAAGCCTTGATGGTTCTGAGCCGAAATATTTAAATTCTCCTGAGACAGAGGTCTTTGAAAAAGGCAAGCATCTTTTTGGTCTTGATAAAGCGGCTAATGCAATTCGCAAAGCTGATAAAGCATTAGTAGTTGAAGGGTATTTTGATGTGATTGCCCTTCACTCATCAGGCATACAGAATTCAGTTGCAGCACTTGGGACTGCTCTTAGTAGTCAACAAATAAAACAACTATGTAGATGTAGTGATGGTAAGAAAATAGTGTTGAACTTTGACGCCGATAGGGCAGGTGTTAGGGCAGCCAATAGAGCTATTGCTGAAGTAGAGCATCTTGCAATGCAAGGACAATTGGATTTAAGGGTTTTACAGTTGCCTTTTGGAAAGGATCCTGATGAATATCTCCAAATGCATTCGACTTCTGATTATAAGAATCTTGTAGAGAAGGCTCCTATTTGGATGGATTGGCAAATTGACCAAGTTCTCAAGGATAGTGACTTAAGCAAGGCAGATCATTTTCAAAGAGCAGTTTCTGAGATAGTAAAGCTTTTGGGTAAATTATCTCAATCGACCCTTAGGTCTCATTATCTACAAAAAGTAGCCGAACAATTAAGTGGAGGACAAGCCCGTTTAGCATTGCAGTTGGAAGATGATCTTCGTAAGCAGATTAAGGGGCATAGATGGCATGGACGCTCTAGTAGATTTGTTTTGCCTAGTGAGACTAATCTCAGAGAGCGACTTGAAGCTCAAATAATTCGTTTGTATATTCATTGCCCTGATCACAGAGGTGCTATTCGTAAAGAATTAAGGCAGAGAGATCTTGAGGATTTCGCTTTACATCATCATAGATTGCTTTGGATAGCAATTACTGATTTGGAGGAAAAAATTGTTAGTAGCCAGCTTTTAGAATTTATAAGTAGAGGAGAGAGTGATTCTGATAAGTTGTCTATAATTGATCTCCCTAAACTTTTATTAGATAAATTTGTTTCTGATGATGATGGGCAACTGAGCTCTGCCCTTGCAAAGCTTCTTGAGATAAATGAACTTCAATTTGCTTTAATTGAGCAACCTTTATTAGAGTTGAGAGGGACACTTGCTGTTTTAGAGAGACAGAAATCACTTAAGCGTTGTAGGCATTTAATTGAGGCATGGAGTGGACAAAGATTAGAGACACTTGAAAATTGTATTTCCTCACTTATTGAGCAAGAGCAAAAAAAACCAAGCGAAAAATATGATATGGAAAAGAAGATAGATGACATGTTTAATAAGTTGAATATGGAAGCGCTTAATTTTCAGGAGTTATATTATGCTGAACGTAAACATATATTTTATTTAGACCAACAGCGTTGTGCTTTAACAAATCAAGATAAGGATATACTTCCAGCTTAGTAATTATTAACTAGTATAGATAGAAGTTTTTCTATTTAAATGTATAGATTCTTTCTTTATTCTAGAAGCAATATTTTTCAAGTAAAGATATTACGTATCTAGGCCTATCTTCTAATGAATAAGCTTCGTACTCTTTCTCTTCTTGTCCTACTAATTCTACAGAACCTTTAAAAGCATTAAGCTTATAAGGACTCATCTTTATATTATTTTCTTTGGCAAAATTTAGCACTTCTCCGTTATTACATTCTTGTGCTACATGTATTGCTTCGTGCCTAATTGCTCTTCTTAGCATACGACCTGTTATTAATGATTCATCTGTGCCTTGAGGCTTGGAAAATTTATAACCACCATATTTCTTTGCATTTTCTGTACATATAACAACTTTTCGTTTTGTTTTTTGCAAAAAGCCAAAAAATTCATCTCCTAATAAACATAAAGGCGTATTTTCCTCTATTTGATAGCCAGCTTTCTGAATTAGATCTACAATTTTCTCTTCGTGTGAATTAAGAAATAGGATGAATTCAAGCATGATTAAATTTTAATGACCACTTACTTTGTTCCGCTTGATAACCTACTATGGGATTTAGCTTTTTAGCCAAAGATTATGTGTATACAATAGGTATTTCTTGTAGCTGTGTTGTCTTTAAGGGGCTTAAATATTTTTGACCATTACTATGGTTTTGATTTATTCCACATGCAGCCCATTGAATAGTATTACGACCATAACGCTTGTTTAAATAATCTATTCTTTTCATTAAGTGTTCTTGTTTTAATAATTCCTCGGGGTTGTTATTTGAAAATAGATTTAGTTGTAGATATTCTTGGCTTAGAAGGTTTTGCATGATTACACCTGCTTTCATGAATAAATAATTAGGCTTAAATACTTTTTCTGTGAGATCTAGAGCCGTTGACAAAAGCACTTTGCTGTTATTGCTTGGCAAGACAAGACATGCTGTTGCTGATTGACTATAAAAAAATGGTGTATAGAGACTTGTACGCGTAAAGATTGTGAGTTTACTGGCGTATTGTTTTTGTCTCCGTAATTTTTCACTTGCAATTATAACGTCAGTCGCTATTGCTTGACGTAACTCTTCTATTCGAGTAACGGGATGGGAAAAACTTTTGCTAACACAGGTTTCTTTTTTTTTAATAGATTCTATTGATAAGTTTAAACTTTGTTCTCCTTTTAATTCTTGTTGTAATCTTATGCCTGTAACTCCCATCTTCTTTCTTATAATATTGCTTGGCATATCACGTAATTGAAGTGCATTTTGAATCCCTTGAATCTGGCACCAATGTGATAAATTTCGTCCAATTCCCCAAACTTTTTCTATTGGAACTTTTTCAAGCCACTTGTCTTTGTTCTCTATGTTCTCCATGTTGAATATACCTGCGTGAGTTGCTGTTGTCTTTGCTAAATAATTAGCGACTTTGGATTGAACTTTGCTTGCCCCAATTCCAATTGATATTGCCAATCCTAAGTTTTGGTAGATAATCTCTCGTAGTTGACTTGCCCAAGAACTGAGATTGCAATTATAAGAAGAAGTTATTTTTGCAAATGCCTCGTCAATTGAATAAACCTCTATCTCTTCGCAATTATCTTTTAAGATGTTCATCAATCGTTGGCTCATGTCAGCATAAAGGGCATAATTAGAGCTTCGTATTTCAACTCCAAGGCTTTTTAATTTGTGGCGTACTTTAAAGTATGGCTCCCCCATTGATATGCCAAGACATTTGGCTTCGGCATTCCGAGCAATAATACAGCCATCATTGTTAGAAAGGATAACTAAAGGACGCCTAGCTATTGATGGATCAATACTTTGTTCGCATGCTGCATAGAAGTTGTTACTGTCAATTAATGCTATAGACATTTTATCTAATGACGTATTTTTGACTTAGGCTATGAACCGCATATATTGCTACACCCCAGATTTCTACGTTTTCGTAATGGCGTAGGTCAAGCGCTGAATAGTTTGGATGTGCTGCTTCTAAGTAAGGGACGTTTTTGCGATAAGTTAACTGTTTCAGGGTGAAGCATCCGTTAAGTATCGCTACTACGATGTGTCCTGACTGGGGCTCTAGAGAGCGATCAACAATTAACAGATCTCCATCTAGAATGCCAGCATTGCTCATAGACTCGCCTTGTACACGCAGGAAAAAAGTGCTTGCCGGGTTACGTATTAATTCTTCGTTCAAATCAATACTTGAGTCTATATAATTCTCGGCAGGTGAAGGGAATCCTGCGGGAATGCATTCGCTGATTAAAGGCAATAATAGTTTTTTTGCTAACACCTTTAACTGATAGACGCTAGAGAGCAAGAAAAGCATTTAAGCTTATAGTACAAATATACTATAATTCTAAGCGCTTTGCTTGTTGGGATTAGATGCCAAAATTAATGGCGATGGTAAGGACCTCCTTGGACGATAGTGCTTGCTCTATATAGCTGCTCTAGGAGTAAAAGCCTTGCGATTTCGTGTGGAAATGTCAGCGGTGAAAGACTTAGGCGAAGATTAGCAGTATTTTTAATTACGGGGGAAAGACCATTGGCGCCGCCAATAATGAAAACGAGACGTTCTGAGTTTAAATTTTGTATTTTGTTGGCTAAGGCAAGAGACGTTAGGTTCTCTCCCTCCTCGCAAAGAGCTACCGTAAATTCGTTAGGTTTGATCAGTGAACGAATAACATCTGATTCCTTAACTGGATTGCTTTCCTTGATCTCAGTGATTGAAAGCTTAGGAAGACGCTTTTTGTATAGATTTAGACCTGATTTAATCCACTCTTTGCGGACTTTACCAATAGCAAGTATTCTTAATTTGGATAGATTAAACACGTCAATTTTTTATTATATTTAGCTAATTTAATTATCGCTATCTTCTTCTAGTAGCAATTGCTCGAAAGCAATATAAAGATCATCTTTTTGCTTAATAGATTTAGGGGATTTTTGGGAATTAGAGTTAGATTTTTTTATGTTTTCGGAGCTAATGTTGTTATTGCTATGTATTGATTTTTTAAACTCGAGTGATTCGGCTTTTCTGAGACGTTCAATTAGATGGGGCGGTATCGTACCATCTGGGCTGGCTTTTATTAATTCTTCAAATAGTTTTTGGGGATTTTCTTCAGTTTCAATAGGGTGAAGATTACTCTTTATTTCTTGATTTGATTTAGAATTATTATTAGGTTTTGGTAGTGATTCAGGAAGTTTACGGCCTAATTCACGTAGACGTTCCAGACTATGGGAATCAAAGCTCATTTTTCTAAGATGTATTGCTTTATTGTATGAGATAAGCTTTTGCGATTTGATAGATGTATTGAGTTGTCAGAGATTTACAAAGGGAGAATATTGGAAATGTCATTTTCATCTCATGTCCCACGTAAGCGTTTTGGGCAACACTGGCTTAAAGATTCTGATGTATTAGAAAAAATTGTTGCAGCTGCTGATCTTGATATTAAGGATCGTGTTCTTGAAATTGGCCCTGGTCGTGGCGACCTTTCAGAAAAGTTACTGAAATCGAATGCAACTTTAGTTCATGGCGTTGAATTAGATCGTGATTTGATAAAGGGGTTAAAAAAACGTTTTGCTAACGAGTCTAAATTCACCTTGAAAGAAGGAGACGCTCTTTCTGTTTCGTTAATACCTTTTGATGGTTTGCCAGCTAATAAAGTTGTAGCAAATATTCCTTACAACATAACAGGACCTCTCATGGAAAGATTGGTTGGGAGGCTAGGCCGGCCTGTTGAAATTAACTATCAGCGCCTGGTTCTACTTTTGCAAAAAGAAGTGGCACAGAGGATTCTGGCTTTACCTGGTCAGAGTGGTTTTAGTGGAATGAGTGTAAGGATGCAGTTGTTAGCAAGAGGTAGAAGTATTTGTGATGTTTCGCCTAAATCATTTAGTCCTCCACCTAAGGTTAATTCTCAAGTAATTGTTTTAGAACCATTGAGTTTAAATGAGCGCTTGGACTTTACAATTGAAAGCAAAGTCGAGGTTTTGGTGAGAACAGCATTTTCATCTAGAAGAAAAAAACTAAGAAATAGTTTGGCCGGAATATTACCAATAGATGAATTGGAGATTTTAGCTAAGCTACAAGGAATTAGTCTTGATCAAAGGCCTCAAGAATTGTCTCCAATGACTTGGGTTGGATTAGCAAAGAGTCTAGAAAAACATGAAATACCCAAGAAGAAATGATTAAAAAGAATAATTCTCAAACAACATTTGATTCATTAAAAGCTTTTGCGCCTGCAAAAATTAATTTGCATTTAGAAGTGCTTGGTCTTCGTAAAGATGGTTTTCACGAGTTAGCAATGTTGATGCAAAGCATCGATCTGTTTGATGAAATAGATTTTACTAAAACTAATGATGGAATGATAAAACTTACTTCGAATAATTCTGAGTTAAGTAATGAAGATGACAATTTGATTATTAGAGCAGCGAAGCTTTTACTTGATTCATCTTCAAAAAAGAATTTAGGAGCATTGATTCATCTTAAAAAAAATATTCCTATTGGAGCAGGATTAGCAGGTGGGTCTAGTGATGCAGCTGCAACATTGGTTGGACTCAATACTTTATGGGGAATAGGTTTATCTGAACAGCAACTGGAAAAGTTGGCAGCAAAACTTGGATCTGATGTTCCTTTTTGTTTGGCAGGGGGCACTCAATTCTGCTTTGGTAGAGGAGAGTCTCTAGAGCCATATACCGGTAAAAGTGAAATGGCTATTGTACTTGTAAAGGATCCATCGATAGGAGTCTCTACTCCTTGGGCTTATTCCATGTATAAGAAGAAAAATGAGAGTTGTTATTTAACTCTTGAAGAGGAATTTGAAAAAAAACGACAATTACTTATGAATTCAAGTTGGTTAAAGCCCTTAAGCCCTTTAAACCCACCACCGTTAAAGAATGATTTACAGCAGGTGGTAGAACCAGTTACACCAGCAGTAAGAAATGCTTTGGATTATCTTTCATCTCTTAAGGGGGTTCTTTCCTTTGCGATGAGTGGTTCTGGACCAAGTTGTTTTGGTGTTTTTGCTGACTTAAAGACAGCTAAAACAGCATTTGAAGAAAATCGGAATCAGCTTGAAATATCAGGATTGGAAGGATGGTGTTGTGCTTTCAGATCTAAAGGAGTTTCCTTAAGGTTTTAATGGAATCCAAAAAGACTTCCAAATCATCCCAAAAGAATGATTTGGATAAAACTGATCAAGAAAATATTGAGTTAAAGAAAAAAGGACCACTTAACTTTCTTTCTGGTGCTCTGACTAGTCTCTCCTTTGCTTGGCTTTCGTTCATAGTTAGTAAGAAGGTTGTGATCTACTTCACAGCACATTCACCAAATTACACATCTCCAATTGCTCAAAGTATTTCTTCGGCAATGAAAACATTGGCTATTGGCATGTGCTTTCTTGCTACTTTTACGTTTGCTTTTATTGGTCTAGGACTTACGATTGTATTTGTTCGAAGTTTATTCCCTGCCAATGTATTTGAAGATGATTAATGTTTAAACATCTGGTTTATTTTCTATAGAAAAGGAGGAATTACGTGACTCTTCACGATCTTGGATTACTGATTCTATTGCTAAGTCCTGGAATGCTGCTTTCAGTATTGATTCTTTCTACATTTGCAGCAGGCGGATAATAGGGCACACTTTGTTATAGCTTATCTAAGTTAGCCGACTTAATCGGATCTCCAATAACACTGTGGCAGGTACACTCCTTTTTAATGCTCTTCGTGAAGCCATAGATGAAGAAATGGCGAGAGACCCTCATGTTTGTGTAATGGGGGAAGATGTTGGTCAATATGGTGGCTCGTATAAGGTCACAAAGGACCTGTATGAGAAATATGGTGAATTAAGGGTTTTGGATACTCCTATTGCGGAAAACAGCTTCACTGGAATGGCAGTTGGTGCAGCCATGACAGGCCTTAGGCCAATAGTTGAAGGTATGAATATGGGCTTTTTGCTTTTGGCTTTTAACCAGATTTCCAACAATATGGGAATGTTGAGGTATACCAGTGGAGGCAATTTCACTATCCCAACGGTAGTTCGTGGCCCAGGAGGAGTTGGCAGGCAACTTGGTGCTGAACATAGTCAGAGACTTGAGGCGTATTTTCATGCTGTTCCTGGAATAAAAATAGTTGCTTGTAGTACTCCTACTAACGCAAAGGGCTTAATGAAAGCAGCGATAAGGGATAATAATCCTGTTTTATTTTTTGAACATGTGTTGCTTTATAACTTGACTGAAGAATTGCCTGAAGGTGATTATTTATGCGCGCTTGATCAGGCAGATTTAGTTCGAGAAGGAAAAGATATCACAATACTTACTTACTCCAGGATGCGTCATCATTGTTTAAAGGCAGTTGAATTATTGGAAAAAAAGAACATTGATGTTGAATTGATAGATCTTATTAGCCTTAAGCCATTTGATATGGAAACAATTTCTCGTTCAATAAAAAAAACCAATAGAGTAATTATAGTTGAAGAGTGCATGAAAACAGGAGGAATAGGTGCTGAATTGATTGCGCTTATCAATGAAAACTGTTTTGATGATTTAGATTGCCGTCCTATAAGACTCTCTAGTCAGGATATTCCTACGCCTTATAATGGACAACTAGAGAATTTAACTATTATTCAGCCTCATCAAATTGTTGAAACTGCGGAAAAGATTATTAATACAGGGGTTTAGTTAATGGCTCGGCAACAAGGGTGGTTAGCTCTTTTACTGGCATTAGTAATTTCAGCTGTTTTGCTTTGCATTCAATTGCCTTTTCAGTTGGGGCTGGATCTTCGTGGTGGTAGTCAGTTAACACTTGAGGTTCAATCTGTTAATCCTTTAGAAAAAGTAGGATCAGAAGATCTTGAGGCAGTTCAGTCAGTTTTGGATAGACGTGTTAATGGTTTAGGGGTTGCAGAATCTTCTTTAAGAACCATCGGAACAAATCAACTTATTCTTGAGTTACCAGGAGAGCAGGAGCCATCAAAGGCAGCAAGAGTTCTTGGGAAAACAGCATTGTTGGAGTTTAGATCTCAAAAACCTGGGACAAAAGTGGAAATGCAAAAATATCAAAGGCTAAGAAATAAATATAGAAACATTGCACTTTTTGCAGAAGCCTCTGGAAATAAAAAAAATGATATTGAGGAAATAGAATTACAACAGCAACAGATTGAAGATTTAAGATCTGTACTAAATTTAAATCAAAATTCATTAAATAAAGATGAGGAGTTAGAAGTAATTAGACAAAAAATAAATAGTGAGATAGTAAAACTATTTGAACCTTCTAATTTAACTGGGAGTGATTTGATTAGCGCAGGAAGAAGGCAAGAACAAAATTTATCTTCTTGGGAAGTTACTCTTAACTTTAATAAAGATGGTGGAGATAAATTTGCTAAGTTAACTAAATCAATAGCTGGTTCAGATAGATTGCTAGGAATTATTTTAGATGGCGAATCTATTAGTGAGGCAAGTGTTGGCGAACAATTCAAATTAGCTGGTATAACAGGTGGCTCTGCAACAATAAGTGGAAACTTTACAGCAGATTCAGCAAGAGAACTTGAAGTTCAACTTAGAGGCGGTTCATTGCCTTTACCAGTAAAGATAATTCAGATAAGAACCATTGGACCTACTTTAGGTGCTGAAAATATTCAGAGAAGTTTGAAAGCAGCTCTTCTAGGTTTGGCAATGGTTGCAATCTTTATGGTGATTTTTTATCGAATTGCAGGAGTAGTTGCGATACTTGCCCTTTCTTTTTATGCCCTATTTAATTTTTCAGTTTATGCTCTGATTCCTGTTACTCTTACGCTCCCAGGTATTGCTGGTTTTATATTGAGTATTGGAATGGCCGTCGATGCAAATGTGCTCATTTTTGAAAGGGTTAAGGATGAGCTTAGAAGAGGAAATACATTGATTAGATCTATAGAAACTGGTTTCTCTCAAGCTTTTTCTTCAATAATTGATGGACATATAACTACTTTGATTAGCTGCATATCGCTTTTTTACTTGGGAACTGGTTTTGTTAAAGGTTTTGCCGCTACGCTTGGCCTAGGTGTAGTAATTAGTTTATTTACGGCATTGAGCTGTACACGTGTTCTTTTAAGATTCTTTATGAGCTATAAATCTTTAAGAAGACCGTCCAATTTTTTACCTATGAATCAACTTCCTAAACAAATTATTTAGCTTAAGATTGTGACATCTTCTTCTAAAACTTTTACTGGAAAAACATCTATTACTTTGTCCAAGAATAGATATAAGGTTTGGCTAATATCTGCTATAGCTGTGATCATAAGTCTTGTTGGATTTGTTAAATCTTCCCTTACTCCAGCTATAGGACTTCCTTTACGCCCCGGTTTAGATTTTACTGGAGGCACTCAAATAAAAATTGAAAGAGAATGTATTGATAAATGCACGAGAATAAGTTCTTTAGATGTTTCCGAAACTTTAAATAACATTAACTTTGCTGATAAAGAGACTAATCAGAAAATGCTTTCTTCAAGGATCCAATTACTTGATGGATATAAATCAATATTGATTAGGGTGCCATCAATTTCAGCATTAGAAAGTAAAACCATTGTTAAATCAATGGTAAATGTTATAGGACCATTTGAGGATGGTGGATTATCAATAGAAACTATTGGCCCAACATTGGGAGAGAAATTATTAAAAACTACCTTATTATCTCTTCTAGTTGCTTTTTCATGTGTTGCTATATATATATCAATAAGGTTCGATAGGAAATTTTCTCTTCTTGCGCTCTTGGCTCTTGTTCATGACATATTAATTGTATCGGGAATTTTTTCTTGGTTAGGAATTTTCTTAGATGTAGAAATAAATAGTCTTTTTGCAGTTGCCCTTTTGACAATTGCTGGGTATTCAGTAAATGATACTGTTGTAGTTTATGACAGAATAAGAGAGATTAATAAGCAAGATCTTTCATTATCTTATAAAAACAAAATAGATAAAGCAGTTGCTGCAACACTAACCAGGACTCTTTATACTAGTGGAACAACGTTATTACCATTATTGGCGTTAATATTTTTTGGAGGATACTCATTATTCTGGTTCTCAGTTGCTTTGGCAATGGGTGTGGTGATAGGAAGTTGGTCAAGTATTGCTTTAGTACCTTCTTTACTTACTATCTCAAATGATAATTGAAGCTTATAACTTATATGAAGTGGTTATCACTAAATAATTTTTACTATAAAGGATTATCTAGATACTTAAAATTAAATTGGATCGCTTTACTTCTTTTGGTAATATCATTATGGGATATTCGCTATGAGATAAGACTATTACTTGAAAACTTCACTTTTACGGGACTTTTATTTGCAATTTATAATCATCCGCTAGCAATTATAGTTTTAATTCTTATACCTAGAATAAGCAAAATAAGACCCAATTGATTGTTACGAAATAAATACCTTTAGCTTTATAAAGCTATATTAGGTCATTTTTCTTTATCTAAAATATCATGTATTATAATCTCCTTTGTTAATACTTGTATTACTACTGTTAAAGGAAGGGAAATCAGAAGACCTATTGGACCAAAGATTACTGTAAAAATGAATTGTGCGGTTAATGTTAAACCAGGTAGAAGTTTTACTTTATATTGCATTACAGAGGGCGTAATTATATAGCTCTCAATATTTTGAATTGTTATATAAGATATAATAATTGCAATTGATTTCCATGGAGCATCTATAAGTGCAACTGATATGGGGAAAATCGTACTTATAGTAGGCCCTATATTTGGAATAATATTTAATACACCAGCAATTAAGGCATTTGCTATTACAAGCTTTACTCCTAAAAGATAAAGGGTTATGCCAGCTAAAAAAGCTACAAATGTTGAACTTATAATTACACCTGTCATCCAATTGCTAAGTGCTTCTCCGCATTCGAGAAGTATTTCTATTGCTCTCCTTCTATAGAATGAAGGTGTAAGTTTTATTATTATTTCTCTATACGAATCGGGTTGAACTGCAATCATTAGACTAATAGATAATACAAATATAGTTTGTATTATTCCTGCTCCAAGATTTCCTGCAATATTTAATAATCTGCTTAGGCTGTCAGTTATTCCATTTGCTATAGCAACGCCATCTGGCATTGCTTCAAATTGCATAAATGTAAGACTAATGTTATCAACTAATTGTGTATCTTTACCATATAATATGTTGGAGATTTTTTGTATTGTTGAATTTATTATTTCCCATAAAGCTTTTGCTGAATAAGGAAGTTGAGCTATTAATTGCTTTAATTCTTGATTGAACTGTGGTACTACTATTAGTATTGATATGCTTAGTATCAATAGAACACTAAGAAGTGCTATTAATAAGCAAATCTGTCTAGGTAAAGGTATTAAATTATTAATTTTACCTGTTAATGTACATAGCGCCATTGCAATTATTACACCTGCAAAAATCAATATAATTAGTTCTTTTAGACTCCAAATTAAAAAAAATGAAGTTATTAATGCAGCAAAGCCTACCCAGTTTGAGAATTTCAATTTATTTATTTTTCTGAATATCCCATCCCATGGCTAGCTGCATAACGTTTGGCAAATCTCATAAAACGATCAAAATCCTGCTCATTTTTCCAAACATAAGTTGCTTCAATAGCACTTGGCGTTCCATTTAAGAATCGAGCTTTTACTTCTCTTGTATTGAGGATTCCCTCTTCATCAATCATGTTCATTCCTTTTATAGATCCATCTTTAACAGAAGATAATGCATTAGGCTCTTCAAAAGTAAAAAAAGCTTGTCCTGTCCTTCCGTCTCTACTTCTTGTTAAGCGTATTTCTGGAATAGTAGGTTCTTCAATTCCATCTAGAAAACTTATCGCCGCTTTTTTATTTGATTGAGACATGTTTTTTGGCGATATTTATAAGATATTACTTAAAAGCTTATTCAAAGTGTGAGAAATAAATTCTTAGTAAACATGTTCTTTCCTGATTAGTAGCTTTGCAGATGCTGCTGGACTTAATCCTGAAAGGTTGACTGTTTCTTTATCAGCAATTTTATCAAGTTCGTATTCATAGCATTTATCGTAATAGTCAAGCATTGCAAGGCATGCTTCTTCCCATAAGCCATTTTGGATCGATTCCAATGCTTTGTTTGTTCTTTGAGGACCCAAGCGTTTGCTGATCCTTAATGTAGCCTGCTTTAATTTTTCTTTGCCATGAAGACTGTATTCTTTGACTAGTATTGCAACCCTTTCTTCTTTACTTCTTTTTATTATAAGTACAGGTGCATTTTTCATTTGAATAAATAGCTTGTTGGGAATTCTGCATTTGCCTAGGTTTGCACTTTCAGCTTCTAGCCAAATTCCCTTTGCTAAGGACTTCTCTGCAACAAATAGTTCCTCTGCAATTAGATTTTCATATTGTTCACAGCTGGGTTGAGGTGGTAATCCAATGCCTCCAAAACTACTGCCTTTATGGTTGGCAATTCCTTCTAAATCAATTGTTGATATTTTCATTTTTGTAAGTTCTTGGAGTAAAGAAGTCTTTCCAGTTCCTGTCCTGCCGCCAATAAGTCTTAAGGGCCATTCTTTTTCAAATTGTTTTAAAGACCATGTTCGATATGTTTTGTACCCTCCATCTAATAAAACAACTTTAAATCCAAGTAAATTGGCAAAATGAGCAATGCTTGTAGATCTAAGTCCTCCTCTCCAACAATAAAATTTTAAAGTATCTTTACTTGACTGAATAATTTCTCTCTTTAATAGTTCTTTTAGTTCCTCAAGTCTTGGAGTAATGATTTTAAGGCCAAGCAATATAGCCTTTTCTCTTCCATTCTTTTTATATGTAGTTCCAATTAAGGCTCTTTCGTCGTTATCAAAGAGAGGTATGTTTTTTGCGCCTGGCCAATGACCTTGAAGATACTCTTTTGGACTGCGAACATCTATCAATACTCCATCTATATTCCTGAAAGTATTTGGCGAATATGAAGAAATCATGCCTACACCTGACATAGTGTAATAAAGATGACTATGAGATCGGTTGTTAGTTATGCCGTCTGACACGCCTGAATCAACCATTGTTCCTATTGAAGAGCTGCTTGAAAACTTTTCAAGTGGTTCATTAAGACAAAGACGTCGCCTTGTAGGCGAAATTGAGTCAAGGTCTATGGATTTGACTGGACTTGGTTCCAAATTATTTGAAAAATTTGAACCAAAATCTGATAACTGGTCATTTGGATGGATTCTTCAGGTATTAAATAGACATCAAAGCAAGTTTTTATCTGAGGTGTTAACTGCAGATAAATCACCAGTATTTAGCACACCCTCTTCTATAGGGATAGACTACGACTCTTTGCAAAAAAGTCTCCTTGAAGAGCGATTTGAAGATGCCGATCGAATTACAACAGCAACTTTAAGGAAATTAGCGGGAGAAAGGGCGGTTGAGAGGGGATACGTTTATTTCAGTGAGGTTGATGGCATAGATAGTGAGGACTTGATTACTATTGATCGTTTATGGATTGCTTTTTCACTAGGAAAATTTGGATTTTCGACTCAAGCTCGCCTTTTAGATTCATTGGGAGGAAGTTATGAAAAACTTTGGCCAAGGATTGGTTGGAAAACAGATGGAGTTTGGACAAGATATCCGAAAGCTTTTACATGGTCTCTTGAAGCCCCAGAAGGTCATATGCCTTTGGTTAATCAATTAAGAGGTGTTCGTTTGATGGACGCTTATTTGAAGCATCCTTTTTTAAGTTTGCGCCAAACATAAAATTGATTTAAAAAAAGTTAGATTGAGTTGGTTAGTTGATTTTATTTTTGGTTCCCATTTCAAGATCTACTTTTAAAAAGCTTTAATTTGCAAACCTTTTGCTTTTTTTCTATTGAAGTTATTTCAATGGACTGAATTTATTCTTCCTTCAACTCTTCAGTTGAAATCTCATGTGAGACTTCTCATGGAACCTGTTTTAGGTGAGAAGTCTAGGGATCTCATTCAGTTGGGATTGCATGAGTCTTTGGTTAATGCAGTAGTGCATGGAAATTTAAGTGACCCCCAAAAAAAATTAAGAGTCAGGAGAATTATTACTCCCAATTGGTTTGTTTGGCAGATTCAAGATGATGGTATTGGTATCAAGAAGTCCAAAAGGCTTTTCAATTTGCCTTCAGAATTAGAGGCAGAAAGTGGAAGAGGGTTGTTTCTGATCCACAAATGTTTTGATGATGTTCGTTGGAGCAGAAAAGGTAATCGCCTTCAAATTGCTTTTCGTCGGAGTACTTAGCTTAATGTGAGGGACAGCCAGGATCTTTTGCTTCTTCTCTAATCCATTTCAGAGATTGCTCAATAAGCTCTTCAATATCTTTATCTTTGCCATCGTTAATTATTTGAGATAACGCGCTTGCCATTAGCTCAGCACTTCTTCTGTATTTATTGGATTTGAATTTGTGCCAGTCTTTATTATTTAAAATCAATTCTTTCTGAAGTTGAGTCACTTGATCTTTTATTTGACTTGTCCATTGAGATCTTTTGTTAGACATGACTATGTTCAGATATGAAATTAGAGATTGTATCTACTAATTTACTGATTTCATTGTTAATGTAATGATTACTATCATCTTGATCTAATAATATTTCCTTTAGACCTGAATATGCTGGTGTTAGATGATTGCCTTTAAGCTCAATTACTTTTGTTTTGTCATTATCTCTTGCTTTAAGATGTTTAAGTAATATTTTAGTTTGATCAAGCTTATCATCTGAGAATTTAATTAATAAATTATTTGGTTGTATATAATTATTAGAAATAATTCTCATAGTTTCTAAAGGGCTAGGGCTAAATTCAGTTTCAACTTTTAGCTTCTTTTTTAGCTTGCTTAAAAATGGTATTGAGCTATCTATCTTATAATTATTAAAACTTAAGGCAATAAAAGATTTGCTTTTTCGGCCACCATCTGGAGCAATTAAATGCAACTTACAACCTAAGCTATGTCCTATTCTTATTGGTTTATATGATATCTTCCCAATTCTTGATTCAAGCTTAAGTCTACACTTCCTTAAGTCTTTCCATGCTTCATTTGCTTGAGATTGATGATCAAGGCTAGGTATATAACTCCAAGCATGAATTGCAATATTTTTTTTAATCAGAGAACTAAGAAGTGTTTTGTAACTTATATTTGGAGTTGCTGCTAGATAGCTGCCTCCAATTAGTTCTATCAAGGCAGTTGGGTTAGATGGCCAACAGCACCATGTTTGATCTATTTTTCTCCATTTAAGCATTTCTAGAATTAATCATATTTAAGATAATAAGAGACATTTTCAAATAGGTTGTTAATAAAATCAATATGATGATATAAATAGGTATTTATAAGATATCTATTTCTGATGCTTAGCCAAACCAGATTGGATTTTGATAAAGATGCAAAAAGAACTTGAACTTTTTAATGGGTCAGTTTTAGATGAAGATTCTTCTTCTTCTCCTAAGATCTTGTTAATACTTGACACCGAAACAACAGGCCTAGATCCAAAAAAAGATAAATGCATTGAAGTTGGATCAATTTTATTCCATGTTGAAAGTAGATCTATTCTTGCTCAAAATTCTTTTTTAATTCCTTCGGAGAGTAATTCAGCAGAAGCAATCAATAAGATATCTGCGAAAATTTCCCGCTTGCCCCAACCATGGGAGGAAGGATTGAAATATTTTGAATACATGGTTGATAGTGCAGATGCTGTTTTGGCTCATAATGCAGCTTTTGATCGAAAGTGGTTTGGAATTAATCCCTTGCCAGCTATTGATAAACCATGGATTTGTTCAATGGAAGATATCTCCTGGCCTAAAGAACTTCAACTTAAATCAAGGCCTTCGGTAAGAGATCTTGCGCTTGCTTATGAAGTACCTGTATGGACAGCTCATCGTGCATTAACTGATTGTATTTATTTGGCAGAGACTTTTAGAAGATGCCTTGATTTAGAGGTTTTGTTAGAGCAGGGACTTGAACCAAAACGTTTAATGAGAGCTTTGGTTACTTATGATGAAAGACATTTGGCTAAGGAATCAGGATTTCGTTGGAATGATCCAGTGCGTGGAGCCTGGACAAGGCGTATAAGTGATAGAGATATATCTTCACTTCCTTTTAAAGTTAATGAGGTAGAACTATAAAGGCTACAACCGTTAATTCTTAAATTATTATATTTCCTTTAGATCTTTGAAATCAGTAAGTTGTTTTCTTCCAACTAATCATTTTTTTGCCAACCTAAAAATACCGGTTTCTTTATTTGAAAGACATATGAAATTGGAGAGACAAAAAATAATAAGAAGTTTGCATAATTGGCAGCAAGTGAGGAGTTGGGCAAGATTAATTAGAGAAGCGGAGATACTTTGGCATGATGAACAAAAGGAATTAAAGCGTCTAGGAGCATTAGAATTAGGTCAGTTGATAAAAGAAATTCCACCTGCATATAGGAGAAGAATAAACCTTTGGCTTGTTAAATATTCTGTTGGGACAAGATTAGTTTAAAGAAATCACGAGGATTAATATCTACCAATTATTTATTCAATATTGAATTTAATATCAAATAAGCTATGATCTTTTCTTTTATCTTTCTAAACTACAAATATTAAAAGCTATATATAAAGGTCAAAGAGATTATATTATGACTATCAATTCTTAATTAATATTATATTATTTTAATAAATAATTTATTTGTAATTTATAGGGTTGCTTTAATTATTAATCACACTTCGCCTCTAATATTTAATTTAATACGCATTAAATTAATGGTCTTTTATTGCTGCTTTTTGTTGATTTTTATTTTATTCAATAATTTGCCCCATTGTAATATAATAGAACAATATAAGTTATAAAAGTTTCCTGTATTGACTAATTTTCGAACACTTCGTGGAATGAATGATATTTTGCCATCGCAAACTGAGCGATGGCAAAAAGTCGAAGCTTTAGCTAGAGATCATTTTGCTCGCGCAGGACTTAAAGAAATCAGGACACCACTTCTTGAATTAACAGAACTTTTTTCGAGAGGAATTGGAGAGGGTACTGATGTTGTTGGTAAAGAAATGTATTCCTTTGTTGATCGAGGAGATAGATCTTGCACTTTGAGGCCAGAAGGCACAGCATCAGTAGTTAGATCAGTTATTCAAAATGGGCTTTTAAAGCAAGGAAGTCAACGCCTCTGGTATGGAGGACCAATGTTTAGATATGAAAGACCTCAGGCTGGAAGGCAAAGGCAATTCCATCAAATAGGCGTTGAATTCTTTGGATTATCTTCTGTACGAAGTGATGCGGAAATTATAAGTATTGCATGGGATTTTCTTAAAGATATCGGACTCAATGATTTAACTCTTGAGATTAATACACTTGGCACTTTTGATGACAGAAAAATATATCGAGAAAAACTAACTAATTGGTTAGAAAAATATAAGGATTCTTTAGATGATAATTCATTAATACAAATGAAGAATAACCCTTTAAGAATTTTAGATACTAAGAATCCTGATATTAAAAATATACTTAATGATGCACCAATGATTGATTCTTCTTTGAGTATAGATAGTAAAAATAGATTTTTAAGGTTGCAAGATATATTGCAATCTCTAAGCATACCTTTTTGTATTAATAAATCTCTTGTAAGAGGATTGGATTATTATTGTCATACCGCATTTGAAATAACTAGCAATCAACTTGGTGCTCAGGCGACTGTATGTGGAGGAGGACGATATGATGGACTTGTTGAACAGCTTGGAGGGCCTACGACCCCTTCAGTTGGCTGGGCAATAGGGATGGAAAGATTATTAATACTTTTAGGTGAAAAGTTTTCTAATATTATTTATCCAGATGTGTATTTAATAAATAAAGGAGAAAAAGCGGAGGTTGAAGCATTATACTTAGCAAGATCTTTGAGAGAAGCAAATTTTAAAGTTGAATTAGATAATTCAGGTTCTAATTTTTCAAAGCAATTTAAAAGAGCAGATAAATCATGCGCCACTTGGGCAATTGTTATTGGAGAAGAGGAGTCTAAAAATGGTCAGGTTAAGATAAAAAAACTAACTCAATCATCTGCTAATACAAATGAAATCTTCACTAATATCTATGATTTGGAAAAATTAACAAGACTTCTTGTATCATGATAATCTTTTTAAATATGCTCTGAACGATGCTATGAACATTTATACAACCGCAGCATTTTTTTTCTTAAGTGTAATTATATTGTTTATCTTTTATAGGGTTATTAATAATAAAAGAAGTAAAACTTCCTTCATATATAAATGGATGAGACTAGGTAAAGATAATAGAAGAAATTTAGATTATAAAGATAAAATGAATTCTTTGGAAAGAAAAACTAGATTAATCAATCAAACAAGAAGTGAATATATAAAGCTTTATAAAAATAAGCTTAGGTGATTTCTAATGATAAATTGGCCTCCAAATAAAGCATGGACAAGTAAGTATAAAATAAAAGGTCAAAATCATTTTGTTATTATTAATTATGGTATTAGAGAAAAAAGTTACTGGGTAAATTTAGTTTCTGTAATTGATTCAAATATCTGTTTTGTTATAAATTTTGATGATCTTAAGAATGAGGAGTTTTGGATTGCTGGATGGCATGATTTAAAAGATAAAGAAGGAAGTGATTTAATTGAATCTAAATTTTTTGACAAAGGTTATAGGGAAGGATGCCTTCATCCTGCAGATGATTCTGGGCTATCAATAGGCTCTAATTCATCTGAAAAAATGCCTTGGTTTATTTGATGTAGGTAAGTAATGATTGAGAGACCATGTATTTTTACCTATTTTCTTGGAAGACCCCTTACTTAAATCAAAAACTTACGTTAACAAAGGAGTATTAACTTTTTTTTATTTCAATGTCTTCTCATCAATGGTTGTTAGAGGAAGATGCTAGTAGGAGACTTGGAGTAAGCTCTAAAACCTTGCAGCATTGGAGAGAAGTGGGTTACCTAAAACCCGGAACGCATTGGAGAAGTGCAGAAAGTGATAATGCTATGCCCTGGAAGCCCGATGTTATATATCATTTAAGCTGGTGCAAGGAAATAATAGAATATTGGAGAAATAGGGATGCTCCTCTTTCTGATTTAGCGGCCTAATATTTTTATTTAAGTTATAAAGGTTTTATTAATTTTTCTATTTTTTAAATTTTAGATAAAATATCCTTCAAAATCAATCTATGACAATTAGCTTATATTTTTCTGATGATATTAAAATCTTTAAACCAAGCGATTATTAGAAAAATAAAACTAACTAAAACTTATCAATCAAAACGAACCATCAAGTCGGATTTTTATTTAGGTGGTTTTGTTTATTAGTCAGCTAATGAAAGTATCAGGTAGATCAGGAATAAACTGTTTAAAATAATTTATTAGAACCCATAAAATCACTAGATTTCCTAACATTGCAAGAGCGAATCTTAGCCTCATGTCCTTTACTAAAGGAAGAATTATTTCCCATAATTTTAAAAACATTTCTTCCCTCTGATGATTTTGTTTTTATAGTAAACCATTTTAAAACTTTTTAAAATGGCTTTTTGTAGAAGCTTCACCTCAAATTTCTTGATTTTAAAAGAAATTAAGTTTTTTTATTTTCTTAGAAAAACTGTTGAAAAACCTATGTTTACAGACCTTTCGAGAGGGTTTCCTGGGATAAAAGGCTTACACAATGTAAAAGGTATTCGTTTTACTCCCATTATATTCTCGTTTTTCGTTAGGGTCACTGCGCTTTCCCACCTTCGTGCAATCTAATGCAGACCTATGGAAATACAGACGTCACCTACGGGTGGTGGGCTGGTAACTCTGGGGTCACCAATCGCTCAGGAAAATTTATTGCAGCTCATGCCGCTCATACCGGTTTGATTGCTTTCTGGGCTGGTGCTTTCACACTTTTTGAATTAGCTCGTTTTGACCCTTCTGTCCCTATGGGACATCAACCGTTAATTGCTTTACCTCATCTAGCTACTCTTGGTATTGGCTTTGATGAAACAGGAGCATTTGTCGGAGGGACGGCAGTTACATCTATAGCAATTGTTCACCTGATACTTTCCATGGTTTATGGAGCTGGTGGCCTTTTGCACTCTCTCTTTTTTCCTGGAGATATGCAGGATTCAGAGGTAGCTCAAGCAAGAAAATTTAAGCTCGAATGGGACAACCCTGATAACCAAACTTTTATCTTGGGTCACCACCTTATCTTTTTAGGTGTTGCCAATATTCAGTTTGTTGAATGGGCAAGAATACATGGCATATGGGATGCAGCTGCTGGCTCCATCCGTCAGGTTGAGTACAACCTAAACCTTTCTTCTATTTGGAATCATCAATTTGATTTCCTTTCAATTAATAGCTTGGAAGATGTGATGGGAGGACATGCTTTCTTAGCTTTCTTCATGATCACAGGTGGTGCATTCCATATTGCTACAAAGCAAGTTGGTGAATACACCAAATTCAAAGGATCTGGATTGTTATCAGCAGAAGCTGTACTTTCTTGGTCACTTGCTGGAATTGGCTGGATGGCAATTGTCGCAGCTTTTTGGTGTGCGACTAATACAACTGTTTATCCTGTTGACTTCTTCGGAGAAACATTGGACCTTAAATTTGGAATTGCTCCTTATTGGGTAGATAGTGTTGACCTAGGTATTGGAGTACATACTTCAAGAGCTTGGTTAACCAATGTCCATTACTATCTTGGATTCTTTTATATTCAAGGCCATCTTTGGCACGCACTCCGTGCAATGGGCTTTGATTTCAAGCGAGTAGGTAACGCTATCACTAATATTGATACAGCAACAGTATCTTTGAACGATTGATATTTGCTCTCATTTC
>QCFH01000023.1 GCA_003278345.1 Prochlorococcus sp. AG-363-C02
TAGGGCTTCTTAATGTTCCTACAAGCTCAATACAAATCCGCTATATATAAGGAAGCATTTGTAGTGATCTGATGTCAGAAGAAAAAATCAACCAAGAACTATCTGATGACGAACTGAAAGATGTTGCTGGGGGGCTTAAAGTTCAAATTGGTGACGCTGCGGTCATGAAAACAAAGCACGATACAGAGAAACATCTCAGAAAAGGCGATCTTCTTGGAAAGGAAGAAAAGCCCGGAATTACAGGTATGCCAAAAACCCCAGCGACAGGGATTTAATAACAATCAAAGACTTTGCTCAAGCATCAGCTTTCTGTAAGGTAGTTAGCCTCCAGCGATGGAGCGCAGCGTTCATCAAAGGAAGTTTCATAAAACGGAATTTCCCCATGAACCCTCTATGTCAAAAATGAATAACAAATACGACAACAAACTAAAAATACAAACTTCAAAAAGATAATTCAAACTATCCATCAAATTCCATGTCTGAGTTGTTCCAATTTGGATTTTGTTTTATGTCTTTGCTAGATCGAAATTCTTTTATCCCTCCAGCCACACCTTTCTTTGCCCAAAATGAATTCGCCTGCCAATTAAATTTTGTTTGAGATGAGTCAAGTTTTTTATTTAGACCCCCACTTATATCTTTTAAATCGTCACCGGATAATTCTTGGCTAATTTCCTCAGGTGAATTTGGGTTGATTTTTTCTTCTGACATAACACTACTGAGAGAGTTACTTTATTTATATATGAAGTTCTAGTTGTTTTTGTGAATAGATTCATAAAAAAATTGATTAATCAACCACGATTTAATAAAAGACATTTCATAGCATAGTTTTATAGCTCCTCTCTAGCTGATCTCGTTCAACTAGTGAATAATCAATCTTTCTAGTAAAAGAGCTACTAATGCTCCTTTGCAAAAGACAACCCACATAAATCCATAATCAGTCAGAGCAAGCTTCTTTTTATAGAAAACAATTAGCTGTTTGTGCTTTTCAATAAGTGTCATTTTTTCGTTGGCTTGTCGTAATTAAATTTGGTAGAAGCTTTGTTGCCTTGCCAAGAAAGAGTGCCTTGATACATGTCCTCACTCAGTAAATAATTTAGTGCGTCTTGTGAAGGTGCTTCGGCTATTTCCTCTTGGGGCATTAGCTCAACCTCTTCTGCTTGAACTGCAAAAGGACAGAAAAACAAAAGAAGACCAAGAAAAAGAGCAAAGAGTTTTTTCATCCTTTGAGGTTTTTCTTTAAATTAGTTAGGTAAAAGAGTCATGCATGTTGAGAAAATACCAATAGGGTTTCCTCAACATGCCTTCAATTCTCCAGATGTTCTTTACCAGTTAAATATTTATCCAAAGAGAAAGATAAAAAGTATACCCTCCTCTTCACTTTCTAGCCTTTCCACCCTTTCTACCCTTACCACCATTTTGACTAGAATTATCTTCTTCACTGATCGCGTCATGAACAGAATCGGCAATTTCTTCGCGATTGTCGTCGTAGAGGGAATAGGCTGCTGCACCTGTTACAAGACCCAGGGCCCATACTGTGGTTACATAAGCAACGCCAACACCTAATGGTATTACTCCGCCGTTGATGTCTTGAAGATCAGTAAGCGGAAGCTCTTGATCGATGGTTTCGGTGATAAAAGAAGTAGTCATGATTGAGAGATGGTGTGTGCATGGGAGGGAGACCTCCCATGCACACACCATCTCTCAAATTAAAGGTTGCTGTATTGATCTAATTCAATGGCAATTGTGAGGTTGGTTACAAGTAAAAACGCCATCAAAAAGCCACGCAAAAGCGTGGCTTTTTATTGATGAAATTAGAAAAAACAATTCAAGAAATAAGACCAGTAGCTTTTCCAAAAACTGTTCCAGCGCCATAACCTAATGCAAAGGCAGCCACTACTGGAGTAACAACTCCCCAGCTACCTGAAATGTTTTCAAGGTCCTCATAGGTAAGCTCTTGATCAAGAATTGTTGTATTGTTCTGAAATTCAGAATGTTTCATTCGTTTGAGATGGTTGTGAGGGATTAATCCCTTCGAAGTACTTACTATCTCTCTAAAAAAAGAAGACTGTATTGATCTACTTCAATGACAACTGTGAGGTTAGTCAAAAGGTGTTATTTCAAGTGGTTGCTTCCCTAAGTCATTAACAATGATTTCCGCTAAAAAGTATAAAGAATTGAAAGAAGTCTAATGTCAGAAGAAAAGATCAACCAAGAACTATCTGATGACGAACTGAAAGATGTTGCAGGTGGTATGGGAGAACTGAGATCGGATCATATAGGTGCCTTAAAACCATCTCATGTACGAAAAGATAAAAGTAACAAATCCCTAGGCATTACAAATGGTGGCAATGGTACCTTGAGTGCAGAAGATTTGGGTAATGAATGCAGAGGAATGGGGCTGGATAGGTTGGGAACTAATAAGTAAGAATTAGTTCCCTAGCAAATAGACTTACCCTTCCCCTGAAGGAAATCTTGAATCTCCTCATTGTATTCAGGCAAATCAACTGCAAGTCTTTTGCAACCAGCTTTAGTTAAATACCACCTTTTGCTTTTGCTTTCAGCGAGTTTTTGTTTACGGATTTCGGTGAGGTTATTAGCGATAGTTTTTTTAACTCCACCCTTAATACCATCAGCTATTTCTTGAGGAGTAGTTCCAGCGTCTTGTTTAAACCAAATTTGTTCAAGGATGAGGACGGTTTTATCTTGAGATTCTTCTGGAGTAACTAATTTATAAAGTCCATTGTCTTCATCCAGGGTGCTTTGGGAGAACCAGTCTGAATTTTTTCGAGCCTTCGGACGACCCACAAATAAGGCTCTAAGAAGAACCTACTCTTACATCAACGTTATTCCTCTGAAGTAAATCAAACAGATCAGAGTCTGGGGCTAGCGATACTTTTGCTTTCTTTCCATCATTTAATTCAACAACAGCCGCTCCTGCGTCTATGAAAATAACCACTTTCTCTACATTCCCCTCTTTGACGGCTTGTGTGAACTCGCTGTACTTATAAGTCAAACTTGGATGATTTGCGGCCCGCGCATTTTCAGTAATTAAAAAATCAAATTTGGCGGAAATCATTGTTAATGACTTAGGGAAGCAACCACTTGAAATAACACCTTGTGACTAAACTCACAGTTGCCATTGAATTAGATCAATACAACAACCTTGGATTAGAGAGATAGTAAGTACATCGAAGGGAAACAACCCTCACAACTATCTCAAAACAATGAACAACAACGAACTAACTTTTGATCAACTCACTGAAATTTCTGGTGGAATTGTTGATTTTGGTGGAAGCCAATTTAAAGTTTCAACAACAGTAAGAGAAAAAGGTTGGTGGACAGTTGACGGAGCAGACTTTAAATCAGTTGCTGGACGTGGTTTTGATGTTGGACCAATTAGTCGACGTGGTTTCGATATTAAAGCAATTGGTTAGTATTTCTCAAGCAATTAGCTAGAACAAAAAGCCCTGCCGAAGCAGGGCTTTTTGTTTAGACATACAAATTCATAAATGAGCTATCTCAGCAATGTCTCAAAAGACTAAACACTAGTAAAGGCACAAACTGATACTCACAATCTCACAAGAATTGTCCTGCTAACCTACATTCTCGACGGTTACGCTGCTCTAAATCTCTGTGATGCAACATTTTCTTATCGAATCAAGTCAGCTCTAGTTTAAAAATATGCGCAGTTTAGTCTATGTTTCATTTCTTTTTGTTGATTCTTTAGAGCCGAGGTCTTTCCATATACCTCTTTAATATTGCTAAAAGACATAATCAGTTATCGCACAGGAGTTCCCTTAACTAAATGGAAGCTATGGTAAGAGCTAATACGTGACAAGATCAGCGACAATCTCCAAGCAATTTTTGAGTAGTGACTAATTTTTTCAACCAAATCCACATCTTGATTGATTCTTTCTTACAGACTCCACCTTTAGCAATAGAAAGAAGTGTTTATGGTTATTCTTTGCCTTATGGTCTCCCTGGTCTAGATCCTCCAGGCGAGGGATTAGACGGTGTTGGATAATCTTTATCCCCAGAAGTTCGACCTCTATGAAGCCGCTCTATACTTTCGCCTTTATTTTTGTCTTTTCCTTTTTCTTTTTCGGGGTTGTCTTTGGTACGTTCTTTCGACCCTCCAACAACATCTTTTAACTCTTCATCAGATAACTCGTTCGTGTTTAGTTTACCATCCATCCCATTTCATCCATTAACTAATTAATAGGGTAGACCACTTTTAAGCAAATCTCAAAAGCAATTATACTTTTAAGCTTACAGAAATTTATTTTATGAGATTGTAATTAAAAGCCTACAGCTGGGGGTTTTGGCATAGCTGTCAAACGATCAGCTTGTTCATCTTTTTCTTTTAAAAGATCTGATGTCTTCAAAGAAGATTTGTCGGATGATTTCTTCTTTATTTTAGAAATATTGGACATCATTCCTCCAGAAACTTCCTTGAGTTCATCTTGAGAAAGCTCTTGGTTCATTTCTTCTTTTGACATCTAACTAAAATTAATAAATAGCTCTAAGTAACAATTTTACTACTAAATTGCACGAATAATTAGAAGCTTTACCAAAACAGGGCTTGAAAAACCAGTGTAAACTATCACTAAAAGTTGTTGAATGGGATCAATATATCAATCTTGGATTTTGATTACTTTCTATTAATTAAATTTTGATTAGTGATAATGAAATTAGGAAAAATATATCAGAAATTTCTAATAAAGCATTTAAATTATGCCTCGAATTCTTTCGGTGGAGCTGGATATGGGCAATCGTTAGTTCTCTTCCCATCAGGACACGTCTTTTTATGCTCACGCTCTTCTCTTTTCTTTTGCTTCTTTGCTTCCTTCTTAGATTTACGATCTTCCTTTTTCCCTCCTCCGGAGACTTCAGCCAGTTGTTCAAGAGAGAGTTCTTCGTTAGACATTGACTTGAAAGCTATAAGGGTCTACTTCCTTAAATTTATCAACTAAATCTCTTAAATTAGGGTGATGTATTGAATTACTTCATCAAACATATTAGTAATGAAATAAATTTGACAAAAAAACACCTGCTTAAGCAGGTGTTTTCCTATCTGTTTCAACCTTCGCTGTAATGATCAACTTCACCACAGTAGATTTTGTTAGACCATACTGAGCATTTTTCATCGTGTAACTTTTTCTGGGCTTTTTCTCTTTTAGCCTGTCTCTTTGCTTCTTTACGTTCTTGTCTTTTCTGACGACGTTCTTCTTTCCCGCCTCCATCTATTTGAGCTAATTGGTCAAGAGTGAGTTCCTGGTTAGACATTGTTTTGAGATAGTTGTGAGGGTTGTTTCCCTTCGATGTACTTACTATCTCTCTAATCCAAGGTTATTGTATTGATCTAGTTCAACGGCAACTGTGAAGTTTGTCACACTTATAAAATCCTTTGGAAAAAATGAATTTATTTCCTTTAATACAAACTTTTTGTAGTTTTCAAGTGCATGGCGCAGAAAAAGGTACTCATCTTTCTGCATTCAGAAATATTCTTCAAAATTTCATTCCCAACGTAATAGCTTCTGATTAAAATTACCTTGTTTATCTATTTCAATTAGCCTTGCTCCACTAGTATCAGGTTTACCTAATGGACATGGCTGTATAGCAGGAAAACTACACAAAGTTGAAGGACTTGCTAATAATTGAACATCTTTCCTACCAGGCAGTTCCCCTCTCCAATGCTGATGCATATGGCCAAATATTACAGCTTTCAATTCATCAATAGGTTTTAGTATTTCTATCAATTGGCTTGAATCTATTAGTCCAATAGAATCCCAGAATTTATCACCTACTTTTAAGGGTTGATGATGCAAGGCTATTAATAATGGTTTACCTCTATACCTTCTATCAAAAACCCTTTCTTTTAACCAATCTAATTGTTCCACACCTAACCTACCTTCGTCATGATTAGAGAAATGACTACAAAGTATAAGCACTCTTGCATTGTCGTAGTTCAATTCAGAAGGACCAACAATAATTCTCCTATCAAAAATTTGTTTCATAAGAGTTGGATTATCATGGTTCCCAGCGATCACAGCCAACTCAACTGAATTAGGAATTACTTCTAATGCCTTCTGGCATTGAAGATAGCCACCTTTACTTTCGTCATGACAAATGTCACCAGTAATAAGCAAAATATCAGGACAATAGGAAATAACCTCTTGTAAAGCAAGTTTAAAGTTTTTCAAAGGATTGCTTCCTCTAACCAGTTTTGTATAAGAGGCCGTCAAGTGGATATCACTTAGTTGAATCAAACGCATATAAATGAGAAATTTCCCTTTGAATTTTAATTATATCGTGATTTCTACTGCTAATCTTTTTAAATATCCAAGTTTTTAAATCTACACTAGTAAAAGATTTTGATTATCCTTCACAAAACCCTTAAAAAATAAATGAAATGCGTGACTCCACAGGAATTAAAAGCAATACAGCTTTTTTCAAGCTTAACTATTGATCAATGTACAAGATTATTAGATCGCCAACATTTTTCTAAATATGATACTGACCAAGTTTTCCTTATGGAGCAAGACTGGGGAGAAACTATATATATTTTACACTCTGGAATTGCCAAAGTAAGAACCTATACCTCTGATGGTGTAGAGGTAATAATCTCATTACTTGGTAAAGGTGATATATTTGGTGAGATAGCACCACTTGATTCATCAACTAGAACTGCAGATGTTGTTGCATTGACAGAGGGGCAACTTCTAAAGATTAGATCAGGGCCATTTGTATCACTTTTAAAGCAAGAAGCAAGCTTTGCTCTTTCTTTATATAACCTCCAATCGTACAGATTAAGAGAGTTAAATCAGCGTTTTAGTATACAGACAAGTGATGCCACCACAAGGGTATTAAACACTTTGGCTTATCTAGCAAGAAAGAATTCTTCAACAAATGATGTCAAAGGTCGTTTGCCTATATTGCCTCAATCAGAGATAGGAGTGATCTCTGGTTTGTCGAGGGAAACAACATCAAGAGTATTAAGCAAATTAAAAAAAAGGAAGATAATAGAAGAAATTGATGGCCATTTGCATCTAATGGATTTAATTGCTCTTGAGAAAAGAGGACTTATTTATTAATTAAAAATCTAAAATAGCAACTATCTAATAATAAATAATAGTTAAAATCTATATTTAACTTTTGTATAGACGCCATCTCCAAGCAACCAATTATTCCAATCAGTTGAATTGTCATCAACATAGAGTGGTTTAAACCAACCTATATCAATTAACCATTGACGCTTGATATATCTACCAACTATACCTGTTGATCCCACCCTATCTTCTAATGGGCTATCTCTATCAGTGCGAACCGCTCCAATACCGAAAGATGGTATTAGTGAAAAAGATTTATCTTTATCTTCATTTTTAAAAGTGGTAAAAACAAATTCCTTATTAATTGCCCAGCCATTATCTCCACTAACAAGACTTCCAGGCAGACCTTTTATACCTGAATCACTCCCTAGACTAAAGGCCATACTATTTGGTAGTGGATTTAAGGCTGACTGACCAGTAAATAACATGTTACTTAAAATTGAAGAATTAATTTTCCAATTCAAATTAAGCCGGGCGCCTATTGCTCTGGCTTCTCCAAGATCTACGCCTAAGTCTTTAAAATTACTAATTTGTGAAGAAGTACTTATTCCTGCAAGGGCCTGAGAACCATATAACGTTCCATTCCAAGAAAACTTTTTTTTACGACCTGCAAAATTTAAGCCTGTACTTATCTGTCCACTTTTTAACCAACCTTCTGCACCACCTCCATCTACTAAAGCAATTCTTTCGTTATCAAGATAACTACTTGAGTGATTTAGGCTTAAACTTGAAAATGTATTCCATATTTGGTTGCTAGACTCATATAATTTTTTTTCTATTTGACCATTTATTTGATATTGATCAAATCTAACATCATGTGAATCTCCTGCAAATTCAACAAACTGACTTCTGTTATAAGCAAAAGATGTTGAAGCTTGCCAAGTCTCTGATAAAGACCAACTATAAGTATTGGATGTTATTAATGCTCCTAATTCAGGATCAGAATCATTACTTACCTCTAAAAAAGAGGCGAAATTATCATTTAATTTTAATAAATTTCTCTTTTCCAATGTGACTGAGTTCCTCCATTGTCCTGAACCTATGTTTCCGTCATTATGAAAACTATATTCACCACTCCATGGGTTTGGAATAGAATCAATGTTTAATCTAAGAACTGCCTTTGTAGCATCACTTCCTAAACGACCAAGATCACCACTTATCTGACCAACTCCTGGAATAGCTCTTAACTTAACTAGTTCTTTTTCAAGACTAGGCAAATGCAAAACACTTCCTTTTAACCACTTGATTTTTTTCTGAATCTGTTTCTCAAGAAATGAATTGTCACTAATTATTCGTAATTCTGAAATACGACCTTCAACCACTTCTAATGCTCCACGATTACCATCCTTGAGTATAAAAACCCTGCTATTTATATAACCATCTTTAACTAAATTGGAATTAAGAGAGACTGCACATTGAGTTAATGTCTTATTGATTTCAGTGGTTTTGCATCTATTAAGTATTTTTCTCAGTTCACTATTATCATAGGGAATTGTCCCGAGGACCTTAGGTAACCAAGCAGAATCATTCTTAATTTTGAATGGTTTGGTTAATTCTTCTCCTTTTTCCTCATCGTTATCTTTTAGCTGAAGTTTCTTCTTATCAAGCTTTGGGACATTATCATATTTAATAAGCTCAGGTGGTTTTACCAGCTTTGCTGGATACAATGGTTCTAAAAGTTGAGCAAGTAAAATCAATTGGAATTGCATCTTGAACTATCTTGGCTGAAAAGTCATTGATTTGCTTAAGCCAATGGAGCACTTTATAAGGAGGTTTAACTTTTTGTCTTTATTCCCCATTAATTATTGCTCAACAAATCGTAAGATTTTACAGAACAAAGCTTTCTTTGTAGAAAAAATTTTCCTTTCGTCAGTAGGCTTTTTTGTGTGCTTTTGGATTATCTCAATTCCGGCTAAAGCAGAAGTAAAAGGTGCTAAAACAGATGGGTTAGGGACAATAGTTAATGGAACTCTTAATGGTAGTTGTGACAAAGGCCGTTGTTTAATAACTGGAGGAAGTGATGCTGGGGAAAATCGTTTTCACAAATTTAGTACTTTTGATACTCGTGGGCAAATTACTGGTGTAAAATTTGAAACCAAAGGCAAACAAAACATAGTAGTAGCCGTAACATCTAAAAAAGGTAGCTATATAAATAAACCAATTGAATTTTCTTCTCCATCAAATTTATTTTGGTTGTCTCCAGGAGGTATAAATCTTAACTCAGGTGGTGGTTTTTTTAATATTCCTAAAATTAATATTACTACAGCCAATTCATTAAAATTCAAAAGTGATATTTTTAAAGTTGATGATAATAATCATC
Source organism: Prochlorococcus sp. AG-363-C02 (assembly GCA_003278345.1). GTDB lineage: Bacteria > Cyanobacteriota > Cyanobacteriia > PCC-6307 > Cyanobiaceae > Prochlorococcus_E. The sequence continues at coordinate 9,430 of QCFH01000023.1, forward strand.
ATTCTTTAAAAAACATACAAGGAAATCCTTTGCCTGGATCAAGCGGGTTTTCGAATTCAGGTGTTATCTCTGTAGGTTCAAGTAATCCAAAAATAACTTTGAATGGTATTTCTTTAAATATTGATAAAAGTCTATTCGTTGACTCCCTTAAAGGTGAAGTGGAGATTATTAATAGCAAGTTATCTTCTAATTCAGATACTGGAAAAGGTGGATCTTTAACTTTCACAGGAGATAAAGTAACAATTAAAGAAAACTCAAGAATTGTTGCACAAGGGTCAAATGGTGGGGGAACAATTCAAATTGGTGGAAGTTGGCAAAACAAAGATAAAGACGTTAGGCAAGCTAATAATGTAAGCATCAAATCGAATACGGTTATTGATACTTCTTCTACAAAGTATGGAAATGGAGGAACAATTGTTGTTTGGAGTGATGTTAACAAACTAAATGGATGGACTAATGTAGAAGGAAGTTTGATTAGTCTGGGTGGGAAACAAGGGGGTAATGGAGGGAATATAGAGACTTCAGGAAGCAATCTTAATATAGATTATGCAAATGTTGATATAAGTTCTATTGAGGGCAAGAATGGACTTTGGCTTCTTGATCCGTTTACATATGAGATTAATTTAGATAATAGAAATGCCATACAAAATGCTTTAATTAGGGGTTCTAATATTACTATCCAAACTACTGATGCTAGAAATAATCAAACTTCTCAAGAAATTCCTGGTCAGAGTTCCAATCTAGGAAATATCAATGTTAATGTTAACTTAGACTATTCAGGTGGCAATGGTGAATTAATTTTAGATGCCTCAAATAATATTAAAATTGAAGAAGGTAAAACTATTACAACAGGGAGAGGAGGTTTAACTTTAGATGCAGAAAACGGAATTATTGGCAGCGGTAATATTGCGTTATCAAATGGAGCAACTCTAAAGCTTATACAAGCTGAAGACTCAGAATTTTCAGGTAAAATCTCAGGTTATGACAACATTATAAAAAGTGGAATTGGTGAACTTAAATTTTCAGGAGTACATACTTATAATGGTAAAACAAAAGTTGAAGAAGGTGTATTAACTTTTGGAATAAATTCTGGAGTCAATAGTGCCAGTGATTTGGAAATAAATAATGGAGCAACTCTTAAAGCACAAAACTCATTAACTTTTCGTTCAATTGAGGGGCTTGGTAGTTATTTGATAGATGGAAATCTGGTTAATCTTAAAATTAACACTCCAACTGAGATTAATAAAGACTTTTCTGGAGTGATAAAGTCAACCTTTTCAACTTCAAAAGTAATAAAAGAAGGACCAGGAACTCAGATTTTGAGTGGAATAAACACCTATTTAGGGGAAACAAAGGTAAAATCAGGGATATTAACAATTAATGGCTCAGTTGTAGGTTCCGTTAACTGTATTGGTGGTCAAAGCAATTCATGCACAACTAACATTACAGAAAATGAAAATCTAAATGAAGCTATTGCAGTTGCAGATAATAAAAATTTAACTAATGATTTTATCGTTAATGATAAAAACTTAAATTCGATTTTTATCCCTTCAGAAAATAAATTTGAATTAGGATTAGATCTTACTAACTCATTTAAATTTTTAGATAGAGATTCAAGTGAACCAAGAAGACCTATTGCAGGAGAGCTAGGTAAGACGCCTTTTGGTGAACCAAGAAGACCTATTGCAGGGGAACCAGGTGAGGTCCCTTTTGGTGAACCAAGAAGACCTATTGCAGGGGAACCAGGTGAGGCCCCTTTTGGTGAACCAAGAAGACCTATTGCAGGGGAACCACAGAGAAAAGGCTCAATTAAATCTAATCAGTTAGCTAAAGAAAATAAATCTATTCCTAATCAAACAAGATCGAATTCTAATTTATCTAAAGGAATAAATACTAGAGAAATTATTGTATCCAGAATGATTAAAAATGATAATTTAGCAACTACTAGAATATCAAGATTTTTTGATATTTCTGAAATCTCAGATAAAGTCACTCCTACTCCTGAGCAATTACAAGCGATATTAAATAAAGCGCGTCTACGTTATGGTAAAAAATTAAGAAGTGGTTTTAAAAATCAAAATTCTCTATTAAGGGAAAACAATCAATTTCTAATCGCATCTAATACAAATGATCTTCCATTAAATATATTAAGAAGTACTTTTATTCCTGAATTTAATCCTGAAAATTATAACCCTGCAGTTTTACATATTCAGTTTACTTTAGCAAAAAATAAAACCACCTCTCTTAATAAAGATGCATTCATTGACCTTACTTTAATTCCTGCTAATGGAGAGGTTGCAGGTCGAAGGGTAGAAATTTCTACCAATGACTTATCTAAATTACTTAGACAATTTTATAAGCAACTATCAAGACAAGAATCTTTAAACGTAGATGATCCTACTTCTCCATCACGACGACTTCATAGTTTATTAATTGATGAAATTACTCCACTATTAGAGAAGAATCAAGTAAGTACACTTTTAATAGCTGCTGATAGAGGACTTCAGGCACTGCCATTTGCAGCACTTCATGATGGTGAGCAATACTTTGGCGAACGTTTCGCTTTCGCACTCACACCTTCCCTTGCACTTACAGATACAACTCTTTCAGAAACTAAAAATCCAAAATTACTAGCATTTGGAGCCTCGAAATTTGAACAATTGGCATCACTTCCCTTAGTACCACAAGAGCTTAAACAAATTGGGCAAGCTAATCAAAAAGATCTCTTCCTGAATAAGGACTTTACTCCTAAAACTTTATTTTCTAATGCTGGACAATCTCAATATGATCGCTTACATATTGCAACCCATGCAGAATTTCTTCCAGGAGGTCCGAAAAAATCTCAAATTTATTCTGGAACAAGACCAATCTCAATGATGGAATTATCGAAATTGCGTTCAGCACGTCAAGGTAGACCATTAGATCTAGTCGTGCTGAGTGCTTGTCGAACAGCTATAGGTGACCCTGACTCTGAACTGGGATTTTCAGGGTTGGCATTGCAAGCTGGGGCACGTAGTGCAATTGGAACTTTATGGTATGTAGATGATGTGGTTACATCAGCCTACTTTATACAGTTATATCGCTTCCTTGAAAGGGATATTCCAAAAGCTGAGGCGTTACAATTAACACGTCAAGCTTTTATCAGAAACTTGTTAAAAGTTGATGAAGACAAAATAATAGGTGTATATGGTGAGCCTTTGCTAACTGGTCTTAATATGACTCAACAGAGAATAGTGAAAAATGGAATAAGCAATCCGTTCTTTTGGGCAGGTATAGAACTAATGGGATCAGCATGGTAATAGATTTGATACCTATAAACAGAAATTTTCAATTACAGATTTTTTACTAGATTGAAAAAGTTAAATTAAAGAAAATCTATTTAATCTATATGATATTCTTTCTGAAAAGATAATTCAACTAATTGAAATCAGATTTCTCAATACCTCGCAAATGATTTCATTAATTTTCCCTATTTCCATAAATATTATTTTCTTTTGCTTAATACCTACGCTGACTCTTGCGCAAACAAGTAATGAAAATTTTAATGTCCGTAATGTTTTTCCTGGACGAAGAGTTGGTGGTGGAACAAGAGCTGAATGTGCATCAAGACTATTAGTACACCTTGTTCCAAAAACAAGTGTTTATGTACCTGATAATTCTAAACTAGTTGCTTTAGTTAAAGGTCCTAGTCATTTTCAGAAGACGGCAACTACTAAATTTATATCAATTAATTTTGGTACTAATCGCTATCAATTCGCAGATGTAATCCTTCAGAAAACACTTCCATCTACAGAAGCAAGTATTTATTTAATAAAATCGCCAGATATTGAAGCTCCTTTGGCTTGGGAATCTTATTACAATTGTCAAGACAAAAACAATGGGGAAGGAAACCTTTTTGACTTTGTCAAAGTTGATGCTCCCCCAGCCCTTTCCCTTTTATTAAATGACCCCACACCAGTAGATAATTCTTTTGCATTGAATATAAAATGGTTGTCTATATTTTGCAATTCAACTATTTCCACTCAGGAGTTAATTAACAAATTTGAACTTGATGATATAAATACTTCAGCTTTTCCTCTTGAATTACCTGTATATTGCATGTTTAATTAATAATATTTGTTGACTTTATTTTACCTTGCAATTCAGATATTTTTAATTGCATATAACGTCCCTTAATTGAATGATTACCCCACTCTTCCCATAAAAATTGGGACTCTGATTGTAATAATTCACGAGTAGAAGAAGAAACAAGCACTCTACAGTCATTGCTTTGACGATTTTTTTCTATGCTTTCAAGTCTTGAAGCACAATTGACAGCATCTCCAATTATTCCATATTCCAATCGCTCTCTACTTCCAATAGATCCAGCCAACACCTCTCCAGAATGGATCCCTATACGCAATCTAAACTTAGGTAATTTTTCTTTTGAAAGTTCAACATTTAATTTCTTCAATGCTTCTTGAATAGAAACAGCAGTTTCAATAGCTGCTTTTGCATCTTGGTTTGGCCCATGACCAACAGGAGCTCCAAATATTGCTAGGAAGCCATCTCCTGTAAACTTATTGACTATACCTCCATTGTTTGTAATCTCAGGTACGAATGATGACATGCCTCTATTTAACCAGTTCATAAGAATAGATGGATTCATCGATTCGGCAACTTTAGTAAAATTACAGGTATCAGCAAATAGAATCGTAACTGGTATTTGCCTCCCTTCAAAACGACCATTACTTAACAACTGTTCTCTTTGTTCCCAAAGCTGTGCGGCTACATCTGGAGATGTTGTTTGTCCTAAAAGTTTTTGTATTTCTTTTCGTTGCTGTTGATTTATGACTCCACGTCTAAACCATCCTGTGCTAGAAAAAATCAACAAAACACTAAGTGGCATAACTATTCCGATCCAAAACTTCATCCACAAAAGTGCTAACCCTAAGCCTAAAAGTCCCAAAAATATTATTATTCCAAACAATATGCTCCTACGTAATGAAGGGATTGACTCACCTATAAGCAATGCCGTAATAGCAGATAATAGTAACGATACTTTGTTCCCTAATGCTCCTAATGCACTAATAATTCGACTTTGATCACCATCTATAAAATCTAAGAGTTGAGCAATTCTATGTGCATGTAATTCGACGCCAGGAATTAGGAATTGACTTTTGCTAGTTTGAAATCTTGTGTGAGGGACTTCAAATTGATCTCGTAGAGAAGGAGCTGTACTGCCTAATAGAATAATTTGGCCTTCAAGATCTTCTCTAGAAATATTGTTCTCAAGTAATTGATTTAAAGTATATGTTTGAAAACTACCCGGAATCGCATAATCAAGAAGAGACTGATAGCCAGCTGAGTCAATATTTTTATAACCACCGGAGTTAGGAGAGATCCAGGACAAATTGATTGATCCTCTTTCAATATCCATCCCAAGATCCGCTATACCTTTACTTATTGAGACGACTCTTAATGGGAATGATCTCATATAGGGCTCCTGACCTCCTACATGAACAAGATTCCTTCTTACAACTCCATCAGGATCTAGAACAATGTCATTAAAGGCCATCCTTTCAGGAGGGGTACCAGGTAATGCAATTATCTTCTCTGCCTCATTAAATATTGAAACTAATTTTGTAACTGACCTGGCACGCTTTCTTAAGCAATCTTGTTTCATCCCTACTCCACGATCTCTATAAAGATCAAAGCCAATTGCAGATACATTTGATTTAATTAAATGATCAATAGCATTACATAAATATTTATCATCAATTGGCCATCCATATTTTTGGATATCAATTTCACTAATAGAAATTATTGTTATGGGTAAGTTACTTCCTTTTTTATTGGGACGAGTTGCAGTTATAAAATCATATATTATTAGATCTAGTGCTTCCGCCAAATGACTCTGCCAGATTGATCCTAGAAACAATATAGCTATTGCATAAGGAGCAAAATATCTTGAAAAAATTCTTTTGATTACCATTACATCACTACCATGAATATAGCTGTATCTTTTTGATTTTCAGATATTTGAATAGATTTTTTCTAACCTCTATCATAACGCTATTTTCAATATACCGTATTCAGAAGTTGCTCATAAGGAGAATCTTTGATAGCAAGCATTTCTTTATGCCCTCCTTGTTGCACTACTTTTCCATTTTCCATCACCAATATCAAATCAGCATCTTTGATAGTACTCAGACGATGAGCAACAATAATTTGAGTACAACCTCTTCGTCTAAAAGATTCATCCACTAATCTTTCAGTCTCTGCATCCAGTGCAGATGTTGCTTCATCTAAAATCAGGATGCTAGGATTTTGTACTAAAGCTCGTGCAATGTCGAGTCTTTGTCGTTGACCGCCAGATAAGTTCCTACCACCTTCGCTTAAGATTGTTTCAAATCCATCTGGTAGTCCAAGAATCGTATCTAATATCTGAGCATCTGAACAAGCCTCTCTAATCTCATTTTCTGGAATATTTCTTTTCCAAAGCGTTAAATTATCACGAACACTACAGCCATAAAGATGAACGTCTTGCTGGACCATTGCAAGTGAACTAACACATGTAGTTCTAGGTATATCTGTCAATGGTAGACCATCATAAAGAATTAGCCCCGATGATGGCAAATGTAAACCAGCAATAAGCTTTGCAATTGTACTTTTTCCGGAACCACTCCCACCAACAAAAGCAATTCGATCTCCTGGTTTGATAAATAATGATAATTCCTGAATCAAAGGATCTTTTAAGGGCATATAACCAAAGCTTAAGTTCTTAATTTCAATTGAACCAGACAGACGATCAAGGAGATTATTTCTAAGCTCCATATTTATTTTAGTCAATAGAAGAGGGTCTCTTGGTTGTTCTAGTACATCTTCTAATCGAAGTATTTCGGCTTCGTAAGAAGGTAAACTTTGTACAAAATCAATTACTTGCTCGATTTGGCTTTTTAAACTATTTGCTATAGCTTGCGCTGCAAGCAACATTCCTAAAGTTAATTCTCCTTGAATTACAAGAAAGAAGCCAACTAAAAGTATGCCAACCTCATTAAAGATAGTCATTGCATTAGGTATTATTCTAAGTTTGGCGTTCATTAATTGCAATTCCTGTACAGTATTTAAAAACCTAGTTTGATAACCTGCGTATTTCTTAAAAATATCTTTTTCTATAGCTGAAGCTTTTACAGTATCAATATCTTTGATTGCATTAACTACTATAGAAGATGCTTTCGCTCCATCCTTTTGAAGTTTTAAATTTGCATCTTTTTGTACTTGTAAATTTAAAACAACAACAAGAGCATTGACAGTAGTTGTAATTACTACGATTAAGCCAAGTATAGGACTATATAAAAGGGTTAAAATTAAATAAAACAATAGTAAGATAAGACCTGTAATCATTGGGATAAGACTACTGCCTATAAATTCTGCTATGCTGGCATTAGTAGAGACTCTTTCTGCAATATCTGCTGCATAACGTTGAGAGTAATAGCGATCAGGGAGAGCAAGGACTTGATGTTCAAACTGTGCTGAGAAACGCCTAGTCAATCTTTTTTCAAGGGTGCGAGTACCTAAAAGTTCCAGGTGACGTAGTCCAACCTGTAAGAGAATAACTACAGCCATTGCCCATAGAAGGGGTTTGATCCAACTATTAAATTGATTTCCTATAACCTCATCCAAATAAATTTGAGCAAATATTGGCATTACTAACTTGGGAACTATCAACAACAATCCAGTAATCAATACAAACAAAACTCCTTTAGGCTCAACACGAAGACGTTCAAATATTACTGGCCACACACTAGGAGGCTTCCCTCCTTTTATAAACTCAACGTTTGGCTCCATTGTCAACACAATACCTGTAAAACTCTTATCAAATTCTTCATGACTAACTGTCCTTGGTCCAAGAGCAGGATCATTTAAAGCAACTCGATCTCCAATAAATCCTTCAAGGACAAGAAAGTGATTGAATTCCCAAAAAAGTATTACAGGTAATTTGACTTTCTTAAGAGCTGATAAACCTTTCTTAAATCCTTTTGCATCCATTCCAAGACTTCTCGCAGCTTTAATTAAATTTGCGGCATCACTCCCATCTCTTGAAACTCCACAAAGTTCTCTCAACTGAGTCAATGGTATATAGCGACCAAAATGCTGAAGGATAATACTAAGTGAAGCAGCTCCGCACTCGGTATTTTCAAATTGCAGTAATGTTGGAGTCTTGACCCATTTCTTAAGCCTTAAAGCATTAAAGTTAATCCATAATTGATTCAAAAAAGATCCCGCACTCTTAAAAAAATTCATTAATAAATACCAGTGAGATCTCTTAAAAGCGGTATTACATAACTTATAGGTCTTCTTTGTTCAACAAGAACTCTTACAAGTGTAGTTGTACCTGCTGTAAGTTTAATATTTGGGCCTTTATTTCCACCCCAATCATAACCACTAGGTGTATCTTTATTTTCTTTTAACGATGTAGAGACTTCAATTAAAGGGTCTTCCCCGTTAGTACTAATTGCCTTAAATAATGATTCTTTTTTTCCTAGTCTATTGACAACAGCATCCTTACTTATTGGTAAAGTATTAATAGCAATAATCTCACCTTCAATTCCTCCATGTCTATTTGGCTTTGTATTTGTTGGTAAAATTCGAACAGCTTGACCTATAGACAATCTCTTGCCATCTTTAGCCTTAAAATATGCAAGACTCTGCAATTTATTTGTACCGTTCAATACTTCTCTATTAAGTTCAAAAAGGCTTTTCCCTGGCTGCATTAATTCTCCTATCTGAATATATCTATCTGTTATACATCCAGAGTAAGGTGCTTTTACAATTGAAGAACTTATTCTTTCTTGATTAAGCGCATTTATTTCAGTACGAAGATTTATTATTTGCTGTTGCCTATCATTATCTCTCTGAGTTTGTTCATAAATAAGTTGGCCAAGAGATTGTTTTTTTTCTAGCCATTTAATCTCACTAATTGCTCCTTGTTCCCAAGCATTCCTCCATTTATTAAGTATCTCTTTAAGGTCATTCTTTCGTTGTAATGCAATTAAATCTAAAGTTTTATCAGTAGTCAACAAATTCTCGAGCCTATCCTGAGCCTTTTTTTGCTCTAACTTGTTTTTTATAGAATGAATATGAACCATAGCTTCTCCTTCTTCAACACATTCTCCTATATCAACCATTAATTCCTTCACACGACCTTGGATTTCACTTTGAATTAATTGTAAGCTCTCCTTATTTATTAAGACACCTTTACCGCTTATTCTTACTGGAAGCCTACCAAATACTGACCAAAGAATAAGACTTAAACTAAATCCACCAAGAGAAATTAATATCGACCAATAGCTTTGACGAAGTAAGTTTAAAGGCTGATCAAGTTTTTCAGGGCTGTTTAATGCATCTAGAGCATTTTTTCTAAACAAACTCATGACAATTGCCTTTCCATCATGCGTGTAAATAAACCGTCCTCTTTCATCAAATTATCAAAACTTCCTTGTTGTACAACTTGTCCCTTATCTAAGACAACAATGTGATCAGCATTTTGAATAGTACTCAATCGATGAGCAACAACTATTCTTGTAATTGACATGGAATCAAGACTACTAGAAACAATAGATTGTGTTTTGTTATCAAGTGCACTAGTCGCCTCATCAAAAATCAGAATTTTAGGCTTACGTACTAAAGCTCTTGCAATCGCTACTCTTTGTCTTTGTCCACCTGATAATGTTCCGCCTCCTTCTGAGATTACGGTTTGTAATCCCATAGGCATATTTTCAATATCTTCCATTAAACCTGCCATTTCTGCTGCAGCCCATGCTTCTTCGGTACCTATAATTCTTCCACCGGCAATTGCTTCTATCAAAGAACCACTAAAAAGGCTACTATTTTGTAGAACTGTTCCTATCTGACTTCTTATACTATCAATTCGAAGTCCACTGAGAGGCTTTCCATCGTATCTAATCTGACCATCTTCAGGGGAACCAAAACCAAGAAGCATTTTTATTATAGTTGATTTACCTGAGCCCGAAGGACCTACTATTGCTACAAAATCACCCGGAGTAACGCTGAAACTAACTTGATCAAGAACAAGTGGTAGATCTTCAGAATAACGATAATTAACTCTGTCAAGCTCTATGGCTCCCATTAATTCACCAGGTTCTAAATCTTGATCTATTACTTCACTAGATGTAGAAAGAACAGGCTTTGCTCTCTCATAAATTACAGGCATATCAAATACTGAAAC
>QCFH01000024.1 GCA_003278345.1 Prochlorococcus sp. AG-363-C02
TTCTCCTGTAGAACGCTTTAGCTCTTCATCAGATTCATTCAGATCAAATACATCATTAGATTCAGATATTTCAGAGCTTGAACCTAAATCAGGTCGGTTACAATCTGATTTAGTAGACGATTCACCACTTGATTCAGAAATAGAACCAGCACCTATACCACCATGGATTAAATAACAGCAATATCTCGTTGTGTATATTATTTTGATGTCTAAGAGCTTTTTTATTACAAGAAGATTACTTGCTTGTTTTTATGAATTAAATATTTTGAATTAAATCAAAAAACAAGAATCTCTAAGTAAATAAATTAGTAGATAAAAAAACTATAAAATTTTTCAAAACTTGGCAGAATGGAATTTAGTAAGCACTTTACATAGCCATTACAATTAAATGAGTCTGTCTTCTGAGATGTCCCATTTGTTAAGTAAGTCATTAAGCACACTTATCCTTTTAACGACTGGTATGCATGGGCTTATAACAGAAGCAATCCCCTACAGGGAAAACGATTTGAATCGCCTCCTACCAGGACGTCTCAACATTTCTGTTTACATTTTTAATGACAGGAATCGAAATGGAATCTATGACTTGGGAGATTTGCCGATGACGGGTGTGGTAACTGAATTGATCAAGCCTAACGGAATGATTGTAGAAGCTGCCTCCAATAGAACTGGTTATACAAATTATAAGATGGCATTAGGTAGTGATAAGCCTCGGGACATCAATCAATCAGGTGAGGTGTATACCTTTAAGGTTCTTATACCACCAGGCTGGCAGATAACAGCAGGAAAATCAGTACAAAAAATACGTTTTATTGATAAGGTTGGTTCTCCGGGAGGCTTGATTGCTGAAAAAGCTCCTAATTGGGTTGGTTTAGCGCCTACCCTTTCTCTAAGTGGTCAAATGGTTGGTCTAAATAACAGTTCGATTCCAAGAGATGTATTGGTTACAGCGACTGGGCCTAATGGAAAAACCAGGACATTGAGATTGGATAAAGAAGGTTCTTTTTCTTTATCAGTTGAACCAGGTGATTGGTCAATAGTTTGTTCCAGTGCATCTTTGAATTGGAGGCTAGAGAGACCAGTAAAAGTTAGCACTGCCCCTATAGAACTAGTTCCTATTTATGTAGGTCAAAAACAGTTGCCTATGCAGACTAAGCCTCTACTAGAAAATTTCGATTGGATAAAGCACTCGAAATTAGAAAAAATTCGTAATGGTCATAATGGACTTAACTGGGATTACCTTTTGGCAATGGACCATCAAATCTCTAGTGGCCCAGGTTATATTAATGTACTAAATAGTGGTCATGGAGTGGCCTACAGCAGCTCTGGCCATCCTGTAACGATAACTGCACCTAAAGGTAGGGTATTTGATTTTGTAGGAGGCTATTTCACGGTTGCGTGGGGAAAAGCCAACGGCGAGATTCTTGAATTAGTTGCGTTCCGTGGAGATGAAATTGTCGCCGAACATGAATTGAAATTATCTCACCTGGGGGCTACTTGGCTCGATGCTGACCTACGTGGCATTGATAAATTGATTCTTTCCACACGTCATTATTGGCAATTTGCTGCAGATGATTTGAAGTTTAGAGTTTCAGAATTTTCTGATGAATAAAATTGCAAAATCTATCTAACTGGTACTTTATAAATCATACGTTATCTGAGTTTATTCCGTAAAAGATCGAAAATAATACCTTTAACTGTACTTAGCAAATATTGACTATTTAATTTAGCCAATGATTTTAATTTAAATTTTTACTTAGCCTTAAAATAAGATGATAAGAAGATAATTGCAACTTGACTCAGTTTGTTAGACAATTAAATTACTTCATGGTAAAAGAGGATCATTTTCTGGAATTATGGGTGAAAAGAATCCCTCCCACCAGTCAAGCCAAGAAGGAAGATTTCCTTCACTGGTCTTTTCACCGGTAACCACATTAATATTTAAATTGTAAATTGAGACTCGCTGTGATCCTGAAATTCTTGAAGTAGTAAGAATGTTTCCATTTTCTGGACTCAAGCATTCATTATCTTCTCCACTATTAGAAAATTGAAATCTTCTTTTTGTAATAAAATCTATGCCTACTGATTGAGGAGGGACAGTATATAGAGGATAGCTTTCACCATTAACTAATCCTGTTTGACATTCTCTTACAGCACCCAGTAAGTATTTTTCCGCGATTAATAACTCAGCCATTTCTATAGTAGGTATCCAAATCGGGAAAGAAATAGTTGCAAGAATCCCTATACATGAAATGACCACTACCATTTCATTTGAAGAAAATCCTCTTTGCTCTTCTTTTGAAGCTAGCTTTTTACAAAATTGCTTTCTGGATTTATATAAAGTCACGATATATTTATGTTGAAGAAGTTTCTCACTTTGATCTCTCTTGGAGAATCAGTTTCATTTTATACACAAATGGCGAGCTTGTATTTTTTCAGGATCCTATTCCAAATCTTTAAGAAGTTGCAATTCGAATCTGGGGATCTAGGCTAACTTCTTGGTATAACAGTAGTTTCTAATATCTTAATGGGCGATAACCACTAACATTTAAATTCTTAAATTGCCATTTTTTTCTCTGCTTACTAATATTAGGAAGATTAAAAAAACTTTTAAGCAGATGGCAAGTTCACATAAAAAATTTGGTCTAATTGATTTTTTAAGTCCTAAAATTAGGCTTACTAAGATTAGGAATCTTTCGCTGCAACAGTTGGCCAGTGAGGATGGGTTTACCCTTGTTGAATTAATTGTTGTTGTGATGATGATTGGCATCCTTTCATCTATAGCAATACCTCAATTCATGACAGCTGCTGATAAGGCAAAGCAGAAAGAAGCTACTGGTATTGTCGCAGCTCTTGTTAAGGGTGCTACGGCATATCAAACAGAGTATGGAGGTCTTCCAGTTGATGCAGAAGCACTTTCAGAATATGCAAAATTCCAGAAATGTGATCACGCAAGCGCTGCAACTAATGGCGGTAGAGTTTGTAAGGGTAGAACTCCTGCTCAGCTAGCTGATACAGACACAGCATTTGTTAGTTCATCAGGCCATTACAATATTCAATTTCAAACTGTTGAAGTAACTAATGCAGATGGAGATACTAATGAACAGTTTCAAGTATTAGCTAATCCAAATGGCCCAGCCTATAGTGCTAATGGAAGTGCTGTAACTGGTTGTTATAACCCTGCCGATGCAATATCAGAGATTTATGAGTTTACAGCCAAGGCTGCAAGTCAACCTGATGGAAAAGGACCAAGAACTTGGAGACCATGTTAGATAAAAAGTAAAATATAAATATAAGCTTTTGGGAATATTTAATGGTTAAATTATTTCTTTAAAAATGTATCTTTTTCAAAAGGATAAATTATATATTTGTAAAAAAGAAAGTGAAGGGTTTGCTATACCACAAGTACTTATTCTTGGAGTTGGAATAGCAGTTGGAGTCAGTGGGCTAATTGCAGCATCTATTTTAGGCCTAGCAGGATCAAAAATTAATAGACAAGAGCTAATAGCTAAAGCATCTTCTTATTCAGGAGTAACTACACTTAGAACTTTGCTTAATGATAGTAGTAAGGATAGCTTCTTTCATTATTTTTGGCCTGTTAATAGTTGTCTAGACGAAAATGAATGTTTTAAAAGTTATAGCCCACATCCCAATCCTACTAAAGAATATTGGCCTGATGAAGAATGGTGTGAAGGATCAACGGATTGCGAGGGAAGACAGAAAGCTCCTATGTGTACACCTGATGAAGATATAAAATGGAATAATATAATAGCAACTTATAACAAACTTTTACTTGATTCGAACCCAATCGGATCAGATTTAGATAATGCTAAAAGAGATTTTAAACAATCATTTAATGTTATATCTACGAAATATATAGGTACAGAAGAAAATGGAGTAAGTTCTATATTAATAGCAGGTAAAGCAGAAAATAAAAATTCTAATGCAGAAACAGCTTCTAATAAATTAAGAGTAAACATACAAGTTGATACTCAAACCCCAAAGGGAGGATTTGGTTTTCTATCTATTGGAGAAAATCAATTAGATGGGGAAGGATATATTGAAGGAGAAATTACTCCTATATATACCTCCTTATTTTTAGGTGACCTAGTTCTTTTGCCAATAGAGAATGCTACAGGTTCAATAATATGGCGAAGAAATTTAAGAAGTTATGATGAATGTGGAACATTTAATGCGAAAGCAAAATATAGTGGAACAACTTTCCCTGAAAATAGTAGTTCAGGTATTTGGGTGCAACCTTTAAAATTGCCAAAACCACCTAGGCTTTCAAATGTAGATCCACTAGGGATTTTAATTTGCACCCCAGCAGTGATGCAAAGAGATAGCAATAAGTGTAAAATAGATGCTCAAAATAGTAAGGAAAAGGTCTATAGAATTCATTCCATTTATGCCAAAGGACCGGGTTCTAAATTTGAAGTATCTACAACAGATAATAATAAAATTACTCTTGAGGTAATGGGCGATATTGATATAAGTAATGGAGGCATATTTTGTCATAAAAATGGCACAGATGAATGTGGAACTGGGAGAGCTGAAAATTTAACAATACTTTTTAAGCAGAAAACAGGTATTAAAGGTAATAAAATTGTTTGCAATCACCTTGAGGACTATAGATGGTCAGGAGGTGTCACTTTAAAGAAAAGCGTAGATTTTGCTAACTACAAATATCCGATTGATAATAATCAATTGCCTGGAAGCAGTTTTCTCATTGACAACACTGGTCCAGAGAAATTTGGAGCTTTTATATATGGACCAAAGGTGACGTTCTTATCTGTAAGACCTAAAAGTAGGTGGCTTCAAATACCAAATTTAGAAGGAGGAGTTGATGGAGCTGGATTAGTTGTTACCACTAGAGCATCTTATGGCTGGATAGAAAATACTTTGGGCGATTTAAAGGACACAATGGTAAATATAGTACTAACTCCTAACTCAAATTTGATTCCTTATTTGGGTCAAAAGAACTTATCAATAACAAATGATAAGGAAGCTTTGTCGACTGAAATTGTTGGTGTTGGTTATAAGGTAAAACCTCTTCGTGAGAATTCAACCCTAGACCCTTCTGCAAGAAGAGTATTCCTTATTTATAATAGAGAAAGTGAAAATTATCACTTAAGAACTTTTGATATTTTAGATGCAAACGATGTAAATAATAAAAATTCTGAGTTTTCATATCCTAGAGGTTTTGCTAAAATTAATTTTGAAAGTGATACGACAGATGTGAAATTAGGAAAGAATCTAAATGACAGTATAGCAAGCGATTGGTTGGGAATATTTAACATAAATGTATTTGATAGAGAACAAGATGTAAATGAGAATTATAATAATGAAAGAAACTTTTCTGGAGCGGCTTGGGTTAAGAATTTATGTTTTGATGATATAGAAGAAACAAAAACTTGGGATATTCCAGATGGCTTTGGTAAGAGTTTAAGCGATAGATATGATAATGAAGAGTTTAACTGGGGGATTCGCTCTTATAGAGGTAGATCTATAATTCTCTGGGATACCCTCAGAGATTTTAAGAGCTGAAATGTTTAATTAAATATGCTAAATAAACTAAAAAAATATTCTAAGGATAATATCTATTGTTGTGATTCTGGTTTTGGCTTAGTTGATGCAATTGTAAGTCTTTCTTTATTATTTGGGGTATTAACCTATGGGATTTATTTCTCATCCTTAAGATTAAATACAGTTTATCAGACCAATCTAACTCGTTCTATTAATAAAGAGATTCAAAGAGATATAGAAAAACTTAAATCAGAATTGTGGAGTATGGATTTTGATGAAGAAACTAGTCAATATGATTGGTGTCAAGGTGACTTTGAAAAATGCATAGCTACATGCGAATCATCTGGTAATAAAATACTTGAAAATGAAAATGGAAGTTGGTATTTAGAAGGTAATAACGAATCTGATAATATACAATCTTGGACACCTAGTGGTGAAAGAAGTAAAGTATTTCAAGGAGAACCCGTTCTAATCTCAAGAGAGCTCAACTTGAAGTCACCACTGTCGGATCCATCCTTAAATCAAAGTATTTCAAGTATTTCTTATAGGATTCAATGGGGCAATAAAAATATTCATTGGGTAAGTATTTATTTAACACCTGAGGCACATAGTTGGTGTAAGCAGATAATTTGATATGAAATTTTCTACAAGGAAATTTACAGAAGATAAGTCAGGCTTTTCTCTTGTAGAATTAGTTATAATTGTTGGAATTATTTCTACTTTATCTGGAATAATTCTACCAAGCTCTCTTAATTGGTTAAGGGCAGAAAGAGTGAACTCTTACACAAGAGAACTTATGGAGTTTTTAAGAATAGTTAGACTAGAGGCTAGAAGATGGGGAGCAACTTGCTTTGTTAGTGTTAATCCACTTGAATATGACTCTGTTTCCCGTAACAAAGAATTTAAAGGCTATTCAGTTTCTTGCAAATATTCTAATAATCCAAACAGCCAGAATAACAGTCCTTCAAAAATAGGTCACCTTATACCCGCAATAAATAATTCTGTTTTTCAAGTTGTCAATAAAAACTTCCAAGTAACTCCAAATGGAAGAATAAGTTCAGATAAGGAAATTGTAATTGTTATAGGATCTAAGTACCATAGTAGTGGATCAAAAGGTCTTAATTGTCTCGTTATAAAATCTCCAACTGGTCATATATTCAAAGGTAAATTTACTGTAAAGGATCTGATATCTTATAGAATGCCTGTAAGTCAACTTTCAGATAGTAATTTACTTATAGAAAATAATTGTAGCTCAAAATATTAATGTATAAACAAGATATTAAAATTAATGGATTTACTATTGTTGAATTGATTATAGCTGGAGCTATTTCAATTTCAGTAATAGGAATTGGATTTTCTGTTTTACAAATAGCTTTGAAAGGTAATAAGATAGATGAAACTAGTATGGGTTTAGGTGGTAGATTGAGTGATACATTAGATTTTATTTTAGATGAAGTAAAAGTAGGAAAAAGAATTATAGATGATGAATCAGATCTAAGTTCTAATTGTATATATCCTAGCGACAGTGAATTTTTGTTTGCAATTACCCTACCTGATCAAGCTCTTTCAAAAGCTGATTATGAAACTGAGGGCAGTAATCTTACTTTGAATCAAGTTGATTGCCCAATAGTTTATTCACTGAGAGCTAGTAATTTCAATGAAAAGATGCCATATGCTTTATTAAGATATGGACCCCAATATGACGAAAAGGGTTACTATATTTCTCCTTCTTTTATAGATTTTCAAGAAACAGTTTTGTTGGATGGTATAAGTGCTTCCTTTGAAAATGATAAAATGAACTGCCCTGAGAATGGTAACTGGAACGAAACAACTATTAAGGGAATAAATTTGTGCGTAGATAAATATAAAAAATATTTAGAGATTCAAATTGAGGCTCAAGATTTCCGAAAGGGAATTAACAATAAATCGAAATCTCTCGCTTCCATAGGTGCTTTCAGTTCAATTCAAGATGAAACACAAGTAAGTCTTTTTTCTCCAACTTTAGGCACTGATATTGAAGATCAAATTTGCACTTGGGGAGGATGTTGTTTAATGGGGCAATGTTTGAATTCAGATAAGATTGCTTATATGATTGATCGTTCATTCCTTATGAATGAAGATTATCAAGGTCATCCTAATGGTTTAATTATTAATGGTCAGTGGATAGATATAGATAATCCAGAATATATTACGGCTAGCATTAATGGAAAAAGTTTATTCTCATTTACTAAAGATAGTCTCATTCAACAAATTAATACATTGGCTGCATCGGGCGGCAAAAAAATTACACTTCAGATGATTACATTTAATGAACCTGCAGGAACATCTGAATATTTATTTGATGAACCTACTAAATTAACTCTTGATAATAGAAATACGGTAATAAAATGGTTGGATGAAAGGTCAACTGATCAGGGAAATGAGGAGCAAAATCAGCAAAATATGATTGACCCTTGGTATGATCTATGTAAAATACTCAAATCAAATGATATTGAGCAAGTTGTACTTATAACTGCTTCAACTCCTAATAGAATCGAAGCATCAAGTCAACATCCTTGTGTAGAAGAGGAAGAAGGTTATTATTATGAAATAATAGAAGATTACAATCGTATTAGTAGAAGTAAGAAGCCAGTTGGATCATTAATAATTAATAGTATTTCTTTATATCATAATTTCTGTGAAGCTAATAAGAATTATAATGAAAATAACTGGTTAGGTTTGCTTTCTAGTGGTGCCGAATCATCTTGTACGCATATAAAATAATTAATATTCTAAGTCTTCAAGTAACCTTTGCGAATCCTTATTTCTAAATTTAAGATTATAATCTCTTATATTCGCTTCTCCATCTGGAATTATTTTTGGAGTAACAAGTACAATTAGTTCTCTTTTATTAAATTCACTTCCTCTAGAACGGAATAAAGATCCAAGTAAAGGAAGATCACCAAGTATGGGATATTTTGTAATTTTTTCTATTTCAGAATCTTGGATTACTCCTGTTAAAACAAGTGTATCTCCATCTTTTATCCGTACTGCACCAGTATCTACTCGTCGTGAATTTAGTATAGATACTTGCCCACATCCAACTATATTCATACTACCGGAAATTCCTGTAACTAATGGTGACATGGTAAATGTTATGAATTTGTTCTGATCAATTCCTAGAACTTTTGCACCGAGCGTTACACCTACAGTCCCATAAGTAAATGTACAAACACCATCAGAATTAGTTGCATTTATTGGAACTTTATCTCCAACCTCAACTAAGCCTTCATTACCGAATTTTCTTCCAATTTCTGAACCATCTCCTGCTGCTCCTGATGATTCACTTAGCAGTAATGTTGGACTAGCTAAAACTTTTGTATTGCCATTATCTATACTTGCTTGTAAATAACCAAAGAAACTATTGGAAGAATATGATCTTCCTGGATTAGGGGTGGGATCACCATAAAAATTTGGAAGATAACTTCCTATAGCTGATCTAATTACACCTCCACTTCCAACTATAAAAGGAGAGCCTTTGTCAAAGTTTTCTCCAGCACTGCCACCAAAATCTGCCAAGAAATTTTCTTTATCAGTTAAATTAACATCAAGAACTCGTACACTAAGTGCAACTTGCTTTTGTTTTTTATCAAGTCTTTCAAGGAAATTAGATGCTAAATCAATTAAATCTTTTTCTCCAACCATAGTGACAGTCTGGAGGCGTTCATCTGTTGTTGCAATTAAGCCAACTAAGGGTCCAATGGTGGCACCATAAACTTTTACAGATGTTTCTGACTGGTCAGTTGTTGTTGAAGAAGTCGATGATCCTTGAACTGCTTGAGATTGAGATGCCCCCTGGGTAACAGATGTCGTAATAGTATAGGTTTTGGTAACGCTAGCCCCGAGATTTGCTAGATAATCAGCAGCTGAACTAGCACTTATTTGGTTTAGTTGATATACACCAGTGCTTCTACTTGGAAAGACTCTATCTCTTACATTGGGACCAATATATAGGACATTATTATACAATTTTGCTTGAAGGCCACTTGCAAGTAGTAATGCATTGAATGCTTTTTCATAGGTAACATTATTTAGAGTTAATGTGATTAACCTTTGAGTATCTTTACTTTCTTTATTTGTGGGATTATTTTTTACCCATACAAATCCATAGTTTCCGATTTCAGCTAAATATTCAAAAATTTCTTTAGCCTTAGTTTTTTTGAATATTAGAGTAACATCAGGTCCTTTAATACTTAACAAATTAGGATTTGCTATTGGATATAGATTTGGCAGTTCATTTTGATCATTTAATATAGTTTTATTTTCTGCTGAAGCATCCTTCAGTTCATTTTGATCATTCAGTATAGTTTTGTTTTCTATAGAGTTATTAGAAATAAGCTTGTTACTATTCACCGAAGTTATTGTTTTCATAGAGCTCGAGATTTTATTGCGAGCTAATAATTCAACTGAAGGGGTGTTTATTCCAGTTAAGCTAGTTATTGCCAATATGCAAATTGGTATATTGTGAGATTTACGATTGGACAATAAATGCATGCATTGATTTATATTATATTAGCAATTTAATCTTTACTAAGATTTGATAATTAATTAGTCGCGGTTATCTTTACATAAAAAGTAATATTACTGTTATCTTGAATGAGATGGTATTTTTAGTACCAATCTAGCGTTAACAAGTCCATAAGAATTTGAATCACTTAATTTATTGCTTTCATTATATGAGTTCGCTGGTAGTCCTGATTGTAATAAAGGAATGATCATAGAATTATTTTCTTCAATAGAATCATTATTTCCTGGCCTAATTTTTATTCCCTCTGCTTGTACTTCTAGGCAATGAGGAATTATTGTAACATCGTAATATTGAATTACTTTTAGGAAGTCAATGATATTTAGATAGTCCGATTTTAGAGTGATCTCGTAAAAATTATCCTGAAAGGAACCTTTCTTGGAACTTGTTTTTCTTTTCGTTCGTTTTGTACTTTTTGAACGATTAGATTGCTGGCATAATTTAGCTGACTTTGCCTGATCCACAGGTAAAAAAGAATTTATTTCTACATTGGATTTTTCTGCTGTTGCATTAATTAATTGGGTAATAAAAATAAGCTTATCTTTTTTTAGAATTGATTCATCTATTTCTGACATTAGTAACGACAACTTTTTGATTTGTTGTTGCCTGCTTTTAAGTTTAAACTCTTTAGATTCAAGATCACTAGATTCTATTTGATATTGTCTAGCAGTTTTTACTGAATATATCAGTGATTCTAGGCTTGGTAGAAGAATAATAGAAAATAGTATAGATGCAGAAGTTATTCCTATAAATGGCTTAATTGCTGGTGAACTCTTAACTTTTTGTATGATCTTATTTAAATCAATTTTCTTTATATCATCTACCTTGATATTATTTAAAGACGAAACTATCTTATTTATATCAATTTTATTTATTTTTTCTATGTAGTCTTTTATGTTGATTTTATTATTCATTTTGGACATATTTATAAGCGGATAAGTTGATCTAATGTTTTAAACCTTAGAAGTTTTTTTGATAACCCATAGGCAAATGATTCTTCATAAAGAAGCTCTCGTTTGTCTAGGGTAAGTTTAAGTATTTCTCCATGCACTTCTAATATTAGGGTAGAATTTATACTAGAGCCTGAATTACTTCTAGTATTATTTCGACTTATTTCCTTTATAGATACAGAACCTTTGTTAACAATTGGAGATTCAAGTATTAATGTTAGCATTTGATTTAGTGGCTCAATTGATGGTGAACTAGCTGTAATTTCGAAACCATTATCACTAATAGAATAATCATTTAGCTGAACGCCTTGAGGTATTGAGTTTTGTAAGTAGAAAGCGAAAAGGTAGGTAGGGGTAGCTTGAGAGTAGAAAACCTTGATATTATTGAGGTGCTTTTGCATTTCCTTTATCTTGGATTCTATAGTTGTTATTTTTTGAGATACCTTTGTGTATTCTAAGTGATCACTTTCTAAACTGCTAGATATTTTCGTTGGATAAATGTTGATAATATGTATTGATAAGGTTGATATTAGAATGAAACTAGGAGGGTAGAATATTGCCGGATTGTTTTTTAATAGTTGAAAAATATATATTAATTTTCTTTTAAGACTTACATTAGATGCTAGTAAATTAGAAGGAGATTTTCTTTCCCACTTCTGAAGGTTTGAGTTTTTAAATGCGAAATTATAATTTATAGACATGACGATGTAATGCAGGATAATGTATCTATTGTGCTTTCAATAGATTTTGATACTAATTCATGAATTTCCATTCGCTTCGGATAATAAGAATAATCTGACAAGCCCATTTCTGATACGCGTTTAAATCTACCAGGAAGTGGCATATCTATTTTTAGTAATTTATCTAAACCTTGACCAATAACATAAATATTTGCAGGTAATTCGTTATCGTATTCTGAGAGTATAATTTTTATTGAATTGAAAACTCTTGCGAAATAATTTTTACATAACTCTTCACTGGTTTCAGAAATATAGAGACAACATCCAAAAGGGAGCTTGTGTGAAACTAATTTGCCTTCCTTTTCCCCTAAAAAGACACTTGTAGATGTAATTTCTATGTCAATTAATATTGTAAATTTATCTGGATTTTTATTAGTCAAAGAGTCAAAAATATGAGGTGCTGAAGGTACTAATCCAATTATTGGATAATCTAAAATTTCTAATGTATCAGTCCAACTTTCTATTAATTTTCTTTTTGCATAAATAGCTCTAAGTAGTTTGCTGCCAGATGATCTCTTTGACATGCTAAGAAATTCAACAAATGTATCTTCTGGAAGATAAGGGCTCTTAGATTGAACTTCTAAATCAGTATTAGAAATTTGTTTAAGATCTGATGAATTGAATGTATGAATCTTAAAAAATGAGGAGGATAGAATTAGAAGTAAAGGTGATTTTTCTAGTTTCAATAAATTAAATAAATCCAATGTAATGTCTGCAAGTTCTTCTTTATTTTCAACGTGGTTATCACCTATAAGATGACCTGGTATAGGAATTTCAACAATTCCTTTTACTAGTACTTGATTATTTTTATTAATACTGACTTTGACTACTGTTAGAATATGATCACTATAGTATGCAACAGCGATTACTTGGCTATTTTTTTCGTCTTGATTTATTTTTAAAACTTTCTTATTGATGTCTTTGACCTTGAGCTTGCTAACTACTTTTTGAACATATGACTCATAATTTGTATACTTTGTATTAAAGTATTTATTTAAAGATTTTAAACGATCTTTTAATTTAAATGATATTGGTTGCAAAATTGAAGAAAAAGCTAGCTTGTTCTTGTTTGTTTTTATATTATTAACAGTACTTTGCTTCTTATAATTTAAATCTTGAGAACTAACTCCAAATTTATTCTTAATTAAAAGTCTTATTCCTTTTGAAAAGCTATCAGCTGTAAGCCAATTAGGGAATTTAATCTCTTTATTAAGGATAGAAGCAGTTTGCTCACGCAATATTTTTATATTTGAAAAATTGATTTTATTGTGTAACAAGGATGAAATTTTCTTGCTAACTTTATTTGCATTTAATCTATTGTTTAGATGTTTATATAAATTTTCAAATTTCTCAATTGCATATAGAAACTTTGTAGCGAATTTATTGTTACTCATATTAGTTGCTAAGTGCTTTTAAATATAATCTATAATCCTTACTTCCATTAGATATATCGACTGTAACATTATCTTTTGAGATTGATTTGATAAAAAAACCATTTCCTAGTGGATCACCAACCCTATAAGCTTTTTGTCCTTCTTTTGTTTCTATCATGGCTACTAATATATTATCTACTTTCGCTATCCCACTAAATTTAATTGCTGAATTAATAATGTCTATATTTTCTGATTCGAGCCCAGAAGGCTCCTTGAAGGGGTTCCTGTTGTTTTTAACTTTTTTGGCGGCAAGCTCGATTTCGCCTATTGGCATAGGCCAAAGGTCTTTTTGAAGCGGCTCCCAATAGATTGTTTGTTCATTTATAGGAAGTGAATGGTAAGAGCTTTTCTTGGCGATTTTGCTAGACCCGGTAATTGCTATAGCTGTTGAAGTGCCTGCGATGATAGAAGTTATAAAGAAAACCACCCCTCTTTTGGCGGATATTCCTTGGAGTCTGCTCCAAAGATTGTGTGCAAACGTTTTGTGCATATTTTTAGGCTTTTATTTATTAAAAATTATAGCTAGGAAAACTAGACTGCCTATTCAATTTAGGACTTTTATCTTAGTATAAGATGATTAGTCAAACAATTGAAGTAATTAGCTCCTAGCCTATTTCAGTTTAAAGACATTATAAAACCTATGCATTCAGACAATATAAAAGACTATCTAACTACTGGCTTATGCAAGGATGCAGGGATAATTGTAATTAATTCTAATGAGAGGCTGATATCTTTAGGTGCTATGAATCCCGACTATATAAAGGTTAAGGAAGTTATTAAAGAGATTCAATCTGAATTCAATCTTCAAGTCAATTTGAAGCAGATAACATCGCTTGAGTGGGATGAGTGGTTTGCTGGCAATACTTCTCAGGAAGGACAAATAAATAATGAACCTCTTGAAACTAAGAAAAAATTACAATTAAATGGCCTTGATATTAATCTTCCTATTGAAGGTAGTAGAGACCAGCAAGATAAAAATTTCATTGTTAGCAATTCTGAGGATTATCTAGTTGAAACAAATGCTAATCCTCTGAGCTCAAAAGAGAGTTTTCATAAAAATGATTTAAATTATTTAAATTACGAGCAGTCTATTGATCAAGAGCCTGAATATTTGTCTAATAGCGATGATTTTGAAGAGGAGGTTGATCAGGACTATTCTTTAGATGTTATTGATGATGAAAATGATGAAGCATTAATTAAGCTTGCACAAGCAAATATAGGTGAAGACGCCGATATTGAAAATGATAGATTTTTCGGAGAGGAACTTACAGCATCAAAAGATCCTGTTATAGCAGGAGTTGCTTCTATTCTAAGTAAATGTTTTTCTTTGAAAGGATCAGATATTCATGCTGAACCTTTAGAAGATCGTTTAAGGATTAGATATAGAATTGATGGCGTTCTGAAAGAGGCCTTTGCATTTCCTAAATCTCATGTAAACCCTATAGTTAGTAGAATTAAGATTATGAGCAGACTTGATATATCAGAAAAAAGGCTCCCACAGGATGGAAGGATTCGTTGTTTATTAAGAGGTAGAAAATCAGATTTTAGAGTAAGCACTCTTCCTGGTAAGTGGGGTGAGAAAGTTGTACTTAGAGCATTAGAAAGCGATAGTTCAGTTCTTAATCTCTCAAAATTGATAACAGAAGACAAAGAATTAAAACTTATAAGAGAAATGTCAAAATCACCTTATGGAATTGTTGTTGTTGTTGGCCCTACAGGAAGTGGAAAATCAACTACACTTTATTCGATGTTAAGTGAGTTAAATACACCAGGAGTTAACATCAGTACTGTAGAAGACCCTGTGGAATATACGCTTGATGGCATTCATCAAGTTCAAGTAATCAGGGAAAAAGGACTTGATTTTTCAAGAGCATTGAGGTCTCTTATGAGGCAAGATCCCGATATAATTTTAGTAGGGGAAACTAGAGATAAAGAGACAGCACAAGCCGCAATGGAAGCAGCTCTGACTGGTCATATGGTTTTCACAACATTGCATGCTAATGATACGGCAACAGCTGTAACACGTCTTGCTGAAATGGAAATACCCCCTTATCTCATTGGTGCTTCTATCATTGGAGTTGTTGCTCAAAGATTAGTTAGAAAGGTTTGCCCAACTTGTAGTCAATTAAGAAAGTTACGCCCTGGTGATGATGACTTGGCATTGAGCTTAGGTGTTAAACAAGCAAGGTTTCTGAGGAAAAGTGGTGCGGAAGATGGAGTTGGTCAAGTTAAAGAATGTCCGGATTGTGGAGGTAATGGATATAAGGGGCGTATCGGAATCTATGAGGTAATGAAGGTTAACGATGTTATTCGTAATCTAATTATGCAGCAGTCAAATGCAGATGAAATAAGGGCGCAAGCATTTAATAAAGTAGGTCGTAAATTGATTGACTATGGAATGACATTGGTTAAACACCAATTGACAACAATTGCAGAAGTGGAACGCGTCTGTTTGCTAAATGAAGATTAATTGTCTATGGAATGTATTTATCTAAACAACAAATGGCTACAATGATTGAAGTAGAACTCTTCTTATTGCCAAACGAACCTCTACCTGAAGGAACATGAAACTAACAGAATTAATGTCTGAATTAGTCAAAAGAAATGGCTCTGATCTTCATTTAACTGGAGAAGGCATTCCTTTTTTTCGAATACAAGGACAGATATTACCTGCATCTAGTGATACATTATCAAGTTTAGAATTAAGAGAGCAATTACAAGAAATTCTTGGAGAAAAGAAACTAGCAATTTTTGACAAGGAAAAAGAGCTTGATTGTAGTTATGGCCTACCGCAAATAGCAAGATTTAGAATAAATATCTTTTTAGATAGAGGAAAAATTTCCTGTGTAATGAGAGCTTTAAGTACCAATATACCAAGCTTTTCTAAAATTGGTCTCCCCGATAGCGTGCAGCAGCTATTAAGTAGACCTAGAGGTTTGATGCTTGTTACAGGTCCAACAGGTTCTGGGAAAACTACTACTTTAGCTAGTTCTATTGATTGGATTAATACTAATTATGCTCATCATATTCTTACTATTGAGGATCCAATTGAGTTTATTTACGAGAATAAAAATTGTTTAGTGAGACAAAGAGAGGTTGGAGAAGATACTAACTCTTTCTCTAGGGCCCTTCGTTCTGCATTGCGTGAGGATCCAGATATTATTTTGGTAGGTGAAATGAGGGATTTGGAGACAATCAGTTTAGCTATAACGGCAGCTGAAACAGGACATCTTGTTATGGGAACTCTCCACACTGCTTCTGCCTGCCAAACCATAGACAGAATGATAGATGTATTTCCAACTTCTCAACAGATGCAAGTTAGAGTTCAATTATCATCATCTTTGATAGGTGTAATATCCCAAACACTCTGTAAGACAACATCGAATAGTCGTTCATTAGCAGCTGAGATTTTAGTTAATAATAATGCTATAGCTAATTTAATTCGTGAAGGTAAGTCATCACAAGTTTACTCACAATTACAAATAGGCGGTAAGTTTGGGATGCAAACATTAGAGCAATCTTTATCAAAACTGGTTGGTAAGGGTACTATCACTACAGATGAGGCTGTTTATAAATGTAATCGCCCTAATGTATTAAAAGGATTACTAGAAACAATGAACAATTCTATTGATGCTAATGATAATAATTAAATGAAATTTAATTTCCTTTGCTAAATTTAAGTGGACTACAAATATATACAAAATAATAAACTTCGTGGCTTGCTTGAGACGGCGCGAAAAAAAAGAAGAAAAGTTATAGATACAAGTAATATTCAAACTCAAAAAAATGATATTCAGATTAAATATCAAAAAATGCAAAATGTTTTGCAAGTTAGAAATAAAGCGACAAGAAAGAAACAGAAAAGTAAGATTGCAACTTTGAAAACATATGTAGACAAAAAGATTCAAGAGCGGAAAGAGTTCTTAGAAGGAGATATGACTGCTTTGCGAGAAAAAAATAGTCAGATTCGTGTTCCTAAATCAATGGAAGGTAGGCGCATAAAACCTCCACCTATAAAAGATTTGGCTGTAGCTACAAAACAATTAGCCTCGATGATTCGTACGGGATTACCTTTACTAGAATCCTTAAAGATAATTTCTGATACTTCAGAAAATACATCTATAAAATTCGTTTTTCGAGAAATAGGTTTAGGGATAAGCAAAGGTTCAACAATGTCTGAAATGCTAGATAAATATCCTGAGGTTTTTGATGAAATGTTTAGGGCGCTTGTCTCTGCAGGAGAAACTGCTGGTTTACTACCTGATACATTAGATCGACAAGCTAAGTTGTTAGAAAGTCTAGCAAAAATAAAAGGAGAAATACAAAGTGCTATGGCATATCCAATTGCAATTGCATCACTTACCACAGTTGTTGTTTTTATAATGATGATATTTGTTATACCTATTTTTGTAGAGATATATGATCAATCTGGTGCTACTTTGCCAGCTATAACATCACTACTGGTAAAGTTTTCTAATCAACTTAAATCTATAGGATTTTATATTAAATTTGTACCTAGCGCATTAATACTTTATTGGCTTTATAGATATTTTAGTAGTAAGTCCTCAGTTCAATGGTGGTTTGATAAAACCTTATTGCAATTACCTCTAACTAAAGACTTGGTGACTAAATCCTGCTTAGCAAATTTTGCACGTACTCTGTCATCTTTAAACTCAGCAGGTGTTCCTATTTTAGAATCTTTATCTATAGCAAAAAGAACTATAACCAATAGGGTTTTTTCAAGAATAATAGATAAAGTATATATGGAAATTCAAGTTGGAAATCCTATTTATAGGGCATTAGATCATGAGCAAGTAATACCTATAATGTTTACATCAATGTTTCGTATAGGAGAGGAGACAGGTGAGTTAAGTGAAATGATTTCAAAATTGGCAGACTTTTATGAGGATGAAGTATCAGCTAGCGTTAAAACTTTAACATCAATAATGGAACCATTGATGATTGTATTTATTGCTGTCTTTGTGGGAATAATATTAATAGCTATGTATTTGCCTATGTTTAGTATGATGCAGACTGTGGGATGATATTACTTATATAAATAAACCTATAAACTATATATTAGATATATTATTTAAATACATATATTAGGTTATTAAATGCAGTATTTCCCAAATGCCAAACAGATAATCCGGAAAATGCAATAAAGGTTCCAAAAGGTATTTTTTGGTTTCTTTTTATTTTATTAAATATAAATCCTATTATTACAAATATACCTGCAATATTAAAAGCTAACCATATAGTAATAATTAATCCTTTTAACCCTAGCCAAGATCCTATTAATGCAGAAAGTTTTGAATCTCCTTTTCCCATTACAGGTTTTTTAAAAATCCATAAACCAACTGAGCTTATAAATTGAAAAATCATATATCCTAGCAATGTAGCAATTAATGATTCTAATACTGGGCTAAAATTACTTGAATAATTATAATTTAATTGAACAAATATTGTTGAAAGAATGCCCGTTAGAATTCCGATACTACAAATTGTATTTGGAAGCCAAAAATATTTTATATCAAGTATAGCTAAAGTAAGAAGTATTGTGATAAATACCCAACCAAATATTATTGTAGTTAGAACATCATTATCTTTAAATACAGAAGGAGATGAGTAATTATTTAATATAAATAAAAGTCCACAGATGATTTCTATAAAAGGATACATTATAGATATATTTTTTTTGCAATTTCTACACTTGCCTCTTAATAAGATCCAGCTAATTATTGGTATATTTTCATACCAATGAATTTTGTAACCACATTTTATGCATTGACTACGTGGAAATATTATTGATTTATCAAGGGGTAATCTATAGATTAAGACGTTAATAAAACTGCCAAAG
>QCFH01000025.1 GCA_003278345.1 Prochlorococcus sp. AG-363-C02
AGTTACTATTCCATCTACTTTTGGGAGAAAAGTTTCGGTAAAAAAAGCTATTTTCACTGTTTTAATTTATTTAGTCTTTTTTTATTTCTTTTGCCTGGGTTGAAGTCCATGCAGATATACATGGTATACGTTTTCTGTCACATCTATCAGACCATTTTTTTGCTACTTCTACAACTTCTGTTAAAAGACCATCATCTAATGTAGTTGGCTTAAGACCAAGTTCAATAAAGCATCTGTTATCGACTATTAGATCGTTTTCTACTGCTTCATTACGTGGATTGGGCAGATAATTAACTTCAGCTCCTGTTAATGCAGCTACTTTTTTTGCTAACTCTCCAACTTGATGACTTTCTGTCATTTGGTTAAAGATTTTTACCCGTTCTCCTTTGCTAGGTGGATTTTCCAAAGCCAGTTGAACACATTTAACTGAATCGCGAATATGAATGAATGCTCGAGTTTGACCTCCTGTTCCATGAACTGTTAGAGGGTAGTTAATGGCCGCTTGCATTAGAAACCTATTTAGTACTGTTCCATAATCCCCATCGTAATCAAATCTATTAGTTAAGCGGGGGTCTCGCGAAGTTGCTTCAGTATTGGTTCCCCATACAATCCCTTGATGAAGATCTGTAATTTTTATTTGGTCGTTTTTGTTGTAATAGAGGAATAGCAATTGATCTAATGTTTTTGTCATGTGATATACACTTCCTGGACTAGCAGGATGAAGAATTTCTTCTTCGAATCTGCTGCCATCAGGTTGAGGAACTTCTACTTTGAGATAACCTTCTGGGATAGTTGCTCCACGATGAGATCCATATCCATAAACTCCCATGGTACCTAAATGCACCACATGAATATCTAACCCAGATTCAACAATCGCTGCTAATAAATTGTGGGTACCATTGACATTATTATCAACTGTATATCTCTTGGTAGCACTACTTTTCATTGAATATGGAGCAGCTCTTTGTTCTGCAAAATGAACAATAGATTCAGGACGCTCTTCAATAATTAGATCTAGCAAACGCTGATACTCGTTTGCGATGTCAAGTTGACTAAAACGAATAGGATTTCCACCTACCTCTTTCCATGCTTTTAAACGATCACCAATATTAGAAATTGGAGTAAGAGATTCGACTTCAAGATCGATATCTATTTTTCGACGGCTTAGGTTGTCCACGATTAAAACATCATGTCCATGTTCAGCTAAGTTGACTGCACAAGGCCAGCCACAGAAGCCGTCACCACCTAGAACAAAAATTTTCACCCAAAACTCCTGGAGTGAAGATCAAAAGACCCAGTACTAGAAAAACTACTATAAGTCTTCACTTGAAAATCAGATAAATACCAATAATACAAATAATCGCTAGAGAAAAAATGGTTACAAAAATCTGACTTAGGTTGAAATTACTACTACCTGGGGAAATAACGTCAATTCTTGGTTCATTAGCAAATGCATTTTGTCTTCCTCCAGATTCGTTAGTTACAGTCATTGCAAGCATATTTTTCAGGGAGATTATGAACTTCTTCTTTATTTTTATTGCTTATGTTACTTACCGTTATTCTTCAGTTCAAAAGGAGAATCTGATATTCCAACAGTAGGTGAACTTGGATTTGCTTCAACACGTTTTTGGAGTCGCCCTGCTAAGAATGCTTTGTGACCTGCTTCAACGCCTTGATACATGGCTTCTGCCATTGATTTTGGATCCTTAGCTAGAGCAATTGCACTGTTTATTAGAACTGCATCTGCACCTATTTCCATTGCTTTTGCAGCGTCACTTGGTACTCCAATACCAGCATCAACTATCACAGGCACTTTGGAATTTTCAATAATTATTCGAATATTACTTTCATTTAAAATGCCCTGAGCTGTTCCTATTGCTGATCCCAGTGGCATAACTGAGGCGCAGCCAACCTCTTCCAGCCTTTTTGCTAAAAGAGGATCAGCATTGATATATGGAAGGACTACAAAACCTTCTTTTACTAGCTTTTCAGCTGCTTCAAGGGTTCCAAATGGATCTGGTAATAAATAGCGTTGATCGGGAATAACCTCTAGTTTTATGAAATTGTTATCTTCTTGACCTGAGATCTTTGCAAGCTCTCGTCCCATTTTTGCAATCCGAATTGCTTCGTCTGAGTTTGTACAGCCTGCTGTATTGGGTAACATCCATAGTCTTTGCCAATCTATAGATTCCATTAAGCCTTTATCTGAAGAATTTAAAGATTTGATTCTTCTTATTGCTACTGTCACTACTTCACATTTTGATTTAATTAGGCATTCATTCATTATAGATTTATTTTCATATTTACCTGTGCCTACTAGAAGTCTACTTTTAAAATATTTGTTTCCAATCAATAAGGAAGAAGAATCACGTTTCATTATTTAGAACCCTTTCTTATAGATAATTCTTTCTGAGCTAGCTTTCTTTAATTTAGTGATATTTTTTATTTGTTTTTTTGCTGTCTTATTTTTAGGGTCTATTTCTAAAACTGTTTTATAGATCTCATAGGCTTCATCTTTTTGAGATAATTTTTGTTTTGCATAAGCTAGATTATTTAGTGCCACTGGGTAATCAGGTTTAGCTTTTATTGCATTGTTATAATGTTTTATTGATTCATTAAATTTATCCTGAGCAGCCAATGCGAATCCAAGTGCATTTTCAATTATTGCTTTAGCTTCGTCAGGCTCATCTTTAATTTGTTTTAATGCTTGCTTTAGTGTATTAGTTGCTTGTGGGTATAATCTCTTATTTAATTGTGCTGATCCAAGCTCATATAATTTAGCAGAATTTTCCGAATTTTCTGCACCATCTTTTTCAAGAGATAATAGAGTTATTTCGTTTCTTCTGACTTTGAAAACTTGCCTTCCTACTACAATTGCAAGAATAAATAATATACTACCTAATATGATGATATATGTTTGAGGTAAAGATTCGGGCATAGATAAAAATAATTCTTTTGATATTAGTTATTTATTAAATAAATAACAAAGGGTATCCCAATGATAAATAAATATATTTAAATGGTTGCAAATTTGGTTAATAAAATTAATTCTTTACGCTAGTAACAACTTCCTTGAAATTTTGTGGATCAACAATCGCTAGATGAGATAGCATTTTTCTATTGAGCTTAATATCAGATTTTTTTAGGCCACCAATTAATTTGCTATAGCTAACGCCATTTATTCTTGATGCAGCATTAATGCGAGCTATCCATAGTCTTCTAAAATCACGTTTACGGCGCTTTCTGTCTCTATATGCATTGCATAGCGCTTTCATAACCCTTTGGTTGGCTGTACGAAATAGAGATCCATTACTTCCTTGGAAGCCTTTTGCTAATCGGAGTATTTTGTTTCTCCGCTTCCTAGCTACATTTCCCCTTTTAACGCGTGACATGAGACAAGATAAAATTTTGTGATAAATAAAGTACTTGGAAAAGTACCAGTCAGCTATAAGGCATCATTAGGCTGACGTTTTCCGCGTCTCGTTCATCAACAACTGCTTTTGTTGATAAATGACGCTTTAGCTTAGAGCTCTTATGATCAAGAAGATGATTGCGGAAAGCTCTTCTTCGCATGAATTTGCCTGTACCAGTAACCTTAAACCGTTTTGCTGCTGATTTTCGAGTTTTGAGTTTAGGCATTTTTAGCAATCACACAAATATAATCTACCACTCTACTTGCTAAGACCCCTACAAGTACAATGGTTTACTGATTAAATGTTTTTCTGATTTATTGTTTTAGCTTTTGATGCAAAAAACTTTTATTCTTAGATCAGCATTGTTTTCTATTTTTGTCCTTTTAATGGGTTCAATAGATTGGGGTTCTTATGCAGAAGAAGAAAGTAATGTAAATCTTTATTTCCCTACTCATAAAGAGATTCCAAAGCCTTTACCTATTCAAGATACTAATAATTTGTTGGTTAGTTTAGAACAGTATTTAGGAAGAGATTTCTCAGATAATTCAAAAACAATATCTTTTGATTTTTTAAGTAATGGTAGACCTTTAATTCTCGAAGATGCAAATGGATTAGTTCATAAATCTTCCAAAATTACTATTGGTTGGCGGAATGTATTGTTGGATTCCCCAAAAACTTTTGTTAGGCAGGTAATAGGACCTTTTTCAAGTTTTGAGTCTGCTCAGAGGATTGCTGTTTTATTAGATCAAGATGGTATTGAAAACATAATTGCACATCCTTCTGATTGGGAAATATGGGTTTCAAATAAAATCAAATTACCTAAAGGCTTGAAATTTAAGTTGTTTAAACAGAATGTTTTGTCTGAGGTCAAGCCAGTTTTAAAATTAGATTCTGGGAGTTTCTTGCTTGCTGGAGATATTCAAATTATTGCTCCAGATGGATTGATATGGAAAGAGGGTTTATATTCAGGTCCTTTTTTATTAAAACCCGATGCCTATGGAACTTGGACGCTTATAGAGAAGGTTCCAATTGAGAAATATTTGCTTGGTGTGCTTCCTCATGAGATGGGAAGAAACTCTCCTGTTTCTGCATTATCTGCTCAAGCTGTTTTAGCAAGAACTTGGGCAATTGCTAACAGCCATAGATTTGAGATTGATGGATATCATTTGTGTAGTGATACTCAGTGTCAAGTCTATAGAGATCCAAATAAGGCAAATGATGAGGTTGCTTTAGCTATTAGAAATACTCAGAGAAAAGTGCTTATGTGGAAAGGTAAACCAATAAATGCTGTTTATCACGCTACTAATGGGGGCGTTAGTGCTGGTGCTAATGAGGCTTGGTCTATTAGTCCGTTGCCTTATTTAAAACCATTTTTAGATGGCTCTACTAGATGGGAGAATCAGTTTTCTATTCCTTTACAAGAAAGGTCTAATCTAAAAAGATTACTTATCAAGAGAGATGGTGCTTATGGTAATAATCATCATCTTTTTAGATGGAAGAGAATAATTAAAGATAAGGAGATTAAAAAAGCTTTAGAATCAAAAAATTTTCAAATCGGCATTCCACGTCAGATAAAAGTTATTGAGCGAGGTAAGAGTGGAAGAGTTTTATCTTTGGAAATTGTTGGTGATACTGAAAAGTCAAAAATTGTTCTTCGCTTGGATCAGATACGAGGTAATCTGAGAAATTTGCCAAGTACTTTATTTTATGTTGAAGAGATTAAAAAAGGTGTTTGGGAATTTACTGGCGGTGGTTTTGGTCATGGTGTAGGGATGTCTCAAGCTGGAGCAATTGATTTGGCATTAAGGGGATGGACTACTCGTAAAATTCTTAATCATTACTATCCAGGAACAACATATGAAACTTTTAAATAGTTTTTGGATATTCACTTTAGAGTCTTTCAGTGATCCTCTGGATTCCCATGTCAGCAGTTTGCATTAATGGAGACAATAGGCGCCTCAAATCCTTAGTTTTTTTGATTTGTTGTGTTTTGGCAGGATCATTAACCCATTTAATTGAATCGCCAAAAAGTCTTTTTCCGGCAATTACTCTTGCTGTCATTCTTGGTTTTTATGCAATAAGGGTAGTATTTAGTGCTTCTTTAAAACTTCAGGATCAAATCCCAGTCCAAGATGATGAAAATGAATTACCTTCGGTAGATATTCTTGTTTCAGCTAGAGATGAAGAAGCGGTAGTTGGAAGATTGGTTCAAAGACTTATTGAGGTTAAATATCCTCAGAAGAAAATAAATATATGCATTATTGATGATGGTAGTCAGGATAACACGCCTTTGATTTTAGAAGAATTAAATAAGAAATTTTCGAATTTAAAAGTTTTAAACCGTTCTAGCGGGTTGGGTGGAGGTAAATCAGGTGCTCTTAATTATGCTTTAAAAGAATTAAATGGAGAATGGGTTTTTATTTTGGATGCTGATGCTGATTTTTCGGACGATATTTTATTGAGACTTATTCCTTTTGCTAATGATGGAAATTGGTCTGCAGTGCAATTAAGAAAAGCTGTTGTTAATTCTCAGAAAAATTTACTTACTCGTTGTCAAGCAATGGAGATGGCAATGGATGCTGTTATTCAACAAGGTCGCCAAGCTATGGGTGGTGTAGTTGAATTAAGGGGTAATGGAGCACTTTTAAATCGTAAATCTTTAGACGAATGCGGAGGTTTTAATGAGGATACTGTTACTGATGATCTTGATTTAAGCTTTCGATTATTGATTTTGGGATTTTCTGTAGGGATTCTTTGGGATCCTCCGGTTGAAGAAGAAGGCGTTGAGTCACTAAAAGCTTTAATTAGACAAAGAAAACGCTGGGCCGAGGGAGGATTGCAACGTTTTTTTGATTATTGGCCTTTATTAACTTCGAATAGGTTGCAAATCTCGCAAAATTTAGATCTTACAGTTTTCTTCCTTTTGCAATATGCGTTACCAGTAATATCATTCATTGATTTAATAGCATCTGTTTTAACAAAAACAATTCCTGCTTTTTTCCCTTTATCAATTATTGCATTTTCAGTTTCTGGCTTAGCATATTTTCGCGGTTGTAGATTAAGAAGTAGTTATGGTCCAAAAGTACCTTATCCAAATTTAATCAATTTGATTTCATCAATTATTTATTTATCGCACTGGTTTTTAATAATACCTTTGGTAACAGTAAGAATGGCACTAAGACCTAAAACTTTAGTTTGGGCAAAGACAGTTCATAAAGGCAATTAAGGATTTTTATCTAGATTAATTATTTCACCATTGAAGAAATTAGCAAAATTTTCAGTTTTTTCTTTATTGCAATCATTTTTATTAGTGGATATTTCTTTATTATCATTCTTGATATTAGTTTCTATTGGCTTATTAATAATATTGTCTTTTTTTTCGATATCATGATTTGTTATTTTATTCGTATTAACTTCTATTTGCTTAGAAATATGTTGCTTTTCTAGAGATAAGTCTCTATGACTACCAATTGCTTGCAAAATTGCTTTTTCAATAATACTTTTCCTGCTTTGAATCATTCCTATCCAATTAGAGGCAATTTTAATCTCTGCTTTTGATGTAGTGAGTTTTGTTAATTTTGCTTGCTGCGATAGGAGCATTCTTGTTGACGGTAATTCAACTTTAGAAAGTATTTGCTCCCAAATTTGTGATAAATTTTCTTCGGACTCTGCATTTGAATCTATATCTTTTGATTTAGAACTAACAGAAGAGGGTTTTAAATCATCCTTTTTATTTAAAGTGTTTCCTGGAGATTTTTCTTTATCAATATTATAATTATTACTGATATTGGAAATTTGCTTTATATTACTTTGGGTTGCCATTACACCAAGAAGTAAAACTTCAATCCATAAACGCGGTTGAAGGCTTTGGCGAATTTGTGTTTCTGCTCCTTTTAAATATGCCTGCCATGAAAGTATATTTCCAATTTCTACTTTTTCTGCTATTGCTTTAAGTTCACTATGATGTTGCTTAGATAAGCTACATAAATCATCTGCAGATGGTAAGGATTTTATAATAACTAAATCTCTTAATATTGATGTAGTCCCTTGTAAAATACTTATAGGTTCTCTTCCTTGGTCAAAAAGCATTCTGCATGTTTTTACCAATGAAATTGAGTCTTTTTTTGCAATTGAAGAAGCAATTTTTATTAACTCTACTTCTGGAACTTCTCCAAGCAATTCCCATACTGATTCCAATCTAATTGGAGGCTGCAATAGGCTAAGTTGATCAAGTAGGCTTTCTGCATCTCTTAAACCACCTTCAGATCTTTGCGATATTAAGTTTATAGATTCTTGGTCAATATCAATTCTCTCTTCATTAGCTATCATTTGTAAATGTTTAGTTAATGAGTCTAAAGTGATCCTACGGAAGTCAAACCTTTGACATCTACTTAAAATAGTTTGCAATATTCTTTGTGGATCAGTTGTTGCTAAAACAAATACTGTATTTGCTGGCGGTTCCTCAAGAGTTTTTAATAGTGCATTAAATGCAGCAGTTGAAAGCATATGACATTCATCAATTACATATACTTTCCAGCGAGCTTGTACAGGTGCAAATTGTGCTTTTTCTATTAACTCTCTAATATTTTCTACTCCTGTATTAGATGCAGCATCTATTTCGATAATATCTAAAGCAGAGCCTATCTCGATTTCTTTACATAAGTTACATACTCCACACGGATCAACAGTTGGATTTTCACTATTGAGACAATTTAATGATTTAGCAAGAATTCTCGCACTTGATGTTTTGCCTGTACCCCTTGGTCCACAAAAGATATAAGCAGGTGCAATTCTATTAGTTAGTAAAGCTTGCTTTAGAGTAGAAACAATTGATTCTTGTCCAACAAGATCATCAAATCGTTTCGGTCGATATTTATGATGTATAGGTATGTATGGTTTTTTCATGTTGCACTTTTTGCAATACGAATAAAAGATTTAATAAAATATTTGATAATAAATATTGTCTAAATCATGCTGATTCTTTATTTTTTCTTTCATCAGTTTGAGGTAAATTAACTACTTTGGAACCCATCATTTTATCAACCATTTCTTTTGTGATATTACAATCCTTTATATCTTTCTGTGAAGGTAGTGAATACATTAAATCAAGCATTAATTCCTCTACAATTCCTCTTAGTGCTCTTGCTCCTGTTTTTCTTCTAAATGCTTCTTGCGCAATTGATTCTATAGCATCATCATCAAAAGATAGCTTTACATTGTCCATACTCATTAAGGTTATAAATTGTTTTACTACTGCATCTCTTGGCTCTTGAAGAATTGCCTCCAAAGCATCTGCATTTAATGGCTCTAAAATTGCATTAACTGGCATTCTTCCAATAAATTCAGGTATTAATCCATAACGAACTAAGTCATCTGGTTCTAAATCTTTTAGTAACTGATTTATCTGAACATTATTATTTTTACGATTTTTTCCTCGGTTATCACTCGTCATAAAACCTATAGAATTGTGTCCAAGTCTTTTTTGAACAATATCTTCCAAACCAACAAATGCTCCCCCACAAATAAATAATATTTGACTTGTATCAATTTGAATGTTGTCTTGATAAGGATGCTTCCTGCCACCTTGTGGAGGAACATTGGCTATGGTTCCTTCCAACATTTTTAATAAAGCTTGCTGAACTCCTTCTCCAGAGACATCTCTTGTAATGGATGGATTTTCACTTTTTCTCGCAATTTTATCTATTTCATCGATATAAATTATCCCTCTTTGAGCCAGATCTACATCCATATCTGATTTTTGTAGAAGTCTGAGAAGAATATTTTCAACATCTTCTCCTACATAACCTGCTTCAGTAAGTGTGGTTGCATCAGCTACTGCAAATGGCACATCTAGTAATTCTGCAAGAGTTTGGGCTAGAAGTGTCTTACCACTTCCTGTAGGACCTACTAGAAGAATGTTTGATTTCTGAAGCTTTGTAGTTTGTAGATCTATTTCAATATTTTCGTCATTATTTTGCCAAGCAAGACGCTTGTAATGATTGTAAACAGCAACCGATAAAATTTTCTTAGCTTCTTCTTGACCTACAACTTGTTTATCCAAAAACTCTTTGATCTCTATCGGTTTTGGTATTGAAGAGAGTTTGGGCGCAGGTTTTGATGCAGCCGATGCAGAGGATCCAATTTTTGTTTCATTTACTTGTTTTCCTTTACCAGTATTCTCTAAGAGTTCTTCATCAAGGATTTCATTGCATAGGTCAATACATTCATCGCAAATATAAACTCCTGGGCCTGCGATCAATTTTCTTACTTGTTCTTGTGATTTACCACAGAAAGAACATTTAAGATGGGCTTCAAATTTTGCCATCGAATTTCGGAGATACCGACAGGTTTACGAGAAGATCTTTTTAAATAATGATCAGCTCTTTTTATAGGATCGTGGCAAATTGATGATTAGTCAGCTTTCCTTAACGATTCCTCTTTAGTTGAAGCTGTTCACTACTTTATCGATCAGGCCATATTCAACCGCTTCTTGAGGAGAAAGGAAGTGGTCTCTGTCAGTATCCTCAGAAATTTTTGCAAGAGATTGTCCAGTATGTTCACAAAGCAATTTATTCAGTGTGTCTTTTAAGAAGAGAATTTCCTTTGCTTGAATTTCAATTTCAACAGCTTGACCCTGAGCTCCTCCCAGTGGCTGATGGATCATAATGCGGGCATTTGGCAAAGCTAGCCTTTTACCTTTTGCGCCCCCTGCTAATAAGAAAGCTCCCATGCTTGCTGCTAAGCCATAGCAGATTGTTACCACATCAGGGGCTACTTGCTGAATAGTGTCGTAAATAGCGAGGCCTGCCGTCACTGATCCTCCAGGTGAGTTTATGTATAGCTGAATATCTTTTTCTGGATCATCAGCTTCTAGAAATAGCATTTGTGCTACCAATGCATCTGCTACTTGGTCATTAACCTCAGTTCCAAGAAAAATTATTCTTTCT
This sequence comes from Prochlorococcus sp. AG-363-C02, assembly GCA_003278345.1. GTDB lineage: Bacteria > Cyanobacteriota > Cyanobacteriia > PCC-6307 > Cyanobiaceae > Prochlorococcus_E. The sequence continues at coordinate 10,361 of QCFH01000025.1, forward strand.
CTAAGAAGTCTTGAGTAAATATCAAATGCACGATCACCTCTTCCAGACTGTTCAACTACCGTTGGCAGTACACCTGGACCAGAGATTGGAAGATCACCCCTCCACTGATTTTGTATTGGATGTTTAAATTCGTCTTTAATCACCTTGAGTCTGAATATCCTGTCTCTAATAATCTATAAGTGAAATTTATTTTTTGGGTTAATCTTCATTGGTTTTGTCAGTCTTTGATTTCTTTTTTGTCTTTGGAGAACTTTTTTCTTTTGATTTAGATTTTTTGACCGTATTTTTTTCGACTAGAGTATTATTCTCTTCGAGCCAGGCAAAAACTTTTTCTTGAAGTAAATCATCTAGAATGGCTTGGCGAAGTTTTTCTTGATCAATATTTTTTTCTGTAGCTAATTCTTTTTGTACTTCTTTGACTTTCTCTTCAATATTCTTTTCTTCAACTTCAATATTTTCTTTTTCAGCTAGTGCAGCAATAGCTAGGTTCTTTTTCAGATTAGTTTCTGCTTCTGGTTTAGAAGATTCCATAAGCGAATTAATAAGTTCAGGCGTAAAAGTTGATTTAACATCCATTCCTTGTTGAGCAAAGTTTCTTGCTGTTTGTTCAATTAAATTTCTGATTTCTTGATCAATAAGTGTTTTGGGTAGTTCTACTTCGAGTTGCTCTACAAGAACATCTAGCAAAGACTCTTGACGATTTCTTAAATTGTTTCTCTTGGCATCTTCTTTTAAACGATTAGTAAGATCATCTCTTAATTCCTTCATAGTTTCTTTATCACCAGCTTGTTTAGCAAAAGAATCGTTTAGATCTGGGAGTTCTCTTGTTTTTAAATCTTTCAATTGGATATCAAACTTTGCTTTTCTTCCTTTGGCATTTTCGTCCTGATAGTCTTTTGGAAATACACATTCAATTGTCTTTTCTTCGCTTATTTTCATTCCATAAACACCTTCAATAAAACCAGGAATCATTCGACCCTCTTCTAACTCAACATCCATTGATTCTCCTTTACCTCCTTCTATTTCACTGTCATCATCACTAAAAGTTCCTTTAAAGTTTAAAACTGCTATATCACCTTTGGCTGCAGGTCGATTTTCTACCGGTACAACCGTTGCCAATTGCTTTCGAGATTGTTCAATAAGTTCATCTACCTTACTTTCCTCAAAATTTATTTTTTCAAATTCTGCTGTAAGTCCCTTGGTTGATTTTAGCTTAGGAGAAGGCGGAACATCTGCTTCTAGAGTTAGGCAAAGCGGCTTTTGAGTATTAAATTTTTCTAATAATGCATCAAAACCTTCTGATAATTCAGGCTCGCTTAAAGGTTTAAAAGACTTATCTTCTAATGCTTGCTTCCAAATTTTTTCTAATAATTTCTCTATAGCAGTAGCGTTAATTCTTTTAGAACCAAGCTGTTGAAGTATTACTGCTCTGGGAACTTTTCCTTTACGAAATCCTGGAAGATTAGCTGATTTGCTTAAATTTGATAGTGAATCTTCAAAACTGCTTTTGCATTCTTCAGCAGGTACCTCAAACTCTATAGCAATTCGGCTATTAGGTAATGATTTGGTTTTTATTTGTACTTTTGAATTACTCATTGGTTTGGTAAGAATCTAAGCTCATTTGCCTAGTACAATAAGGAAGAGTAAGACCATACATAACAAGATTGTTTATTTTATCGATTTTCGGACATCATTTTCTTTGAATTTATAGAATCTAGCTAGTATCTATTTTTTCAAACCTGACTTTTATTTCGAATCAGTTTGACTTTTAATCATTCATTTCTGCCTGAACGTCCTTTAACAGTTGCTGTATTAGGAGCAAGTGGAGCAGTTGGATTGGAAATAATAAAAATTCTTGAAGAAAGGTCTTTTCCCATAAAGGAATTGCGTTTGCTTGCATCACAAAGATCTGCAGGCCAGACGCATTTATATAGGGGAAAAAAATTTGTAATAGAGAATGTTTCTGAAGAGAAATTCGAAGGAGTTGATTTGGTCTTAGCCTCTGCAGGAGGATCTATTTCTAGGAGATGGAGAGAGGTTATTAATTCTTTTGGGGCTGTAATGATAGATAATTCAAGTGCTTTTCGTATGGATACGGATGTTCCATTGGTAGTGCCTGAAGTGAATCCTATTGATGTCTTTCAGCATCAAGGTGTTATTGCAAATCCAAATTGCACAACAATTTTATTGTCACTAGTTTTAGGTCCCTTAGCTTCGCAACTGCCAATTAAAAGAGTTGTTGTATCAACTTATCAGTCTGCAAGTGGAGCAGGAGCAAGAGCAATGGAGGAATTGAAAGATCTTAGTAAGGATGTATTGGAAGGAAAGTTGCCAAAGAGTGAGGTGCTGCCGCACTCTTTGGCTTTTAATTTATTTCTTCATAATTCTCCTTTGGATGAAAACAATTATTGTGAAGAAGAGATGAAAATGGTTAATGAGACGCGAAAGATTATGGGCCAACCTAACCTTGCTTTCACTGCAACTTGTGTACGTGTACCTGTTCTAAGAGCTCATTCAGAATCAGTTAATATTGAATTTAATGAGCCTTTTTCCGTAGAAAATGCGCGAACAATTTTGAGAAATGCTTCAGGAGTAGAATTATTGGAGAATATAGAAACGAATAGATTTCCAATGCCAACTGATGTCACTAATAAAGATTTCGTTGCAGTTGGAAGAGTAAGACAAGATCTAAGCAATCCTAATGCTTTAGAACTTTGGCTTTGCGGAGATCAAATACGTAAAGGTGCAGCTTTAAATGCAATTCAAATTGCAGAACTTTTATTGCAAAAACATGACTGATATTGCCAAATTATCTACACCACCTTTTGGTCGTTTGTTAACGGCTATGGTTACTCCTTTTAATAAAGAAGGCGCTGTTGATTTTTCTTTAGCTGATAAGTTGGCACGCTATTTAGTTGATCAAGGCTCAGATGGAATTGTAGTGTGTGGTACAACAGGAGAATCTCCAACACTTAGTTGGGATGAACAAAATAAATTACTTGAAACAGTTAGAAATGCAGTTGGTAATGGCGTAAAGGTATTAGCAGGAACTGGAAGCAATAGTACAGCTGAGGCAGTTAATGCGACAGTTAATGCTTTTGCTGCCGGAGCTGATGGAGCTTTGGTAGTCGCGCCTTATTACAATAAGCCGCCTCAAGAAGGACTTGAAGCTCATTTTCGTGCAATTGCTAATTCATCTCCAGATTTACCATTAATGCTATATAACATTCCTGGAAGAACTGGATGTTCAATTTCTTCTACAACTGTTTATAAGCTTATGGAATGTTCAAATATTGTTAGTTTTAAAGCCGCTAGTGGAAATACTGATGAAGTTACTGAATTAAGAATGCGTTGTGGGTCTGATTTGGCAATATATAGTGGTGATGATGGCTTACTTCTCCCCATGTTGTCTGTGGGTGCTGTTGGAGTGGTCAGTGTAGCTAGCCATATTGTTGGCCCACGTTTAAAAGCAATGATTGAATCATATTTTTTAGGTAAAATTACCCATGCTCTTAGCTATCATGAAAATTTGCAGCCTTTATTTAAAGCTTTATTTGCTACAACAAACCCTATACCAATAAAAGCTGCTCTTGAATTAATTGGATGGCCTGTAGGTGCACCTCGAAGTCCATTGATTCCTTTAAACAATCAAATGAAAGATGAACTTATGACAATCATGTCTTCATTAGGAATTACCTAGTTTCTTTTTTTTGAAATCGGCTTATTGAGAGCCTTATCTCAAAACCTTATAAGTTTTTTTCCAATTTTCCACATTTATTCATGACAAGCAGTTTTCAAAATACGATTAATTCTCGAAATGTTAATCGTCAGCAATCTCAACCCAATTTAAGGGTTATTCCTTTGGGTGGTCTACATGAGATTGGAAAGAATACTTGTGTATTTGAATATGGTGATGAATTAATGCTCGTTGATGCAGGATTGGCATTTCCAAGTGATGGCATGCATGGAGTAAATGTTGTAATGCCTGATACAAGCTATCTTCGCGAGAATCAGAAAAGAATTAGAGGAATGATTGTTACTCATGGTCATGAAGATCATATAGGGGGAATCTCTCATCATTTGAAGAATTTCAATATTCCTGTCATTTATGGACCTCGTTTAGCGATGTCAATGCTTCAAGGAAAAATGGAAGAAGCTGGAGTAACTGATAGAACAACTATTCAAACTGTTGGCCCTAGAGATGTGGTTAAGGTTGGTCAATCTTTCTCGGTTGAGTTTATTCGTAATACTCACTCAATGGCAGATAGCTTTTCCTTGGCTATACAGACCCCAGTCGGAACAGTAATATTTACGGGAGATTTTAAGTTTGATCATACTCCTGTAGATGGTGAGCATTTCGATCTTTCACGTCTTGCATATCATGGAGAAAAAGGTGTTTTATGTCTCTTTAGTGATTCAACAAATGCTGAAGTTCCAGGTTGGTGTCCATCAGAAAGAACTGTTTTTCCTTCATTAGAGAAACATGTAGCAGAAGCAGAAGGAAGAGTAATCATTACAACATTTGCGAGTTCAATTCACCGTGTGGCAATGATTTTGGAACTTGCTTTAAAGCATGGCAGAAAGGTTGGCTTGCTTGGCCGATCAATGTTGAATGTTATTGCTAAGGCAAGAGAAATTGGATATATGAAGGCACCTGATGAATTGTTTGTTCCAATAAAACAAATTAGAGATATGCCTGATCGTGAGACATTGTTGTTGATGACTGGAAGTCAAGGAGAACCTTTAGCTGCTTTAAGCCGAATCTCTAGAGGTGATCATCAACATGTACAAGTTAAAACAACTGATACTGTAATTTTTTCCGCTAGTCCTATACCTGGCAACACAATTTCTGTAGTTAATACTATTGATCGTTTGATGCAACTCGGAGCAAAAGTTATCTATGGCAAAGGAGAAGGTATTCATGTTTCGGGTCATGGATTCCAAGAAGATCAAAAATTGATGCTTGCTTTAACTAGACCTAAGTATTTTGTGCCAGTTCATGGGGAGCATAGGATGCTTGTATGCCATAGCAAAAGTGCTCAAACTATGGGAGTACCGGAAAATAATATTTTGCTTCTTGAAAATGGAGATGTTGTTCAACTTACCCCTGATTCAATTACTAGAGGGCAGCCAGTAAAAGCTGGGATTGAACTTTTAGATGCTTCTAGGACTGGTATTGTTGATGCTCGAGTTTTAAAGGAAAGACAGCAATTAGCCGAGGATGGCGTCATAACTCTTCTTGTGGCTGTAAGTACTGATGGATGCATGGTTTCCCCTCCTCGAGTCAATTTGAGAGGTGTTGTTACTACTGCAGAACCTAGAAAGATGTCTCTTTGGACTGAGAAAGAAATTATTTGGGTTTTACAAAATCGCTGGAAACAACTTTCTAGGCAAGTTAGTGCAAACTCTGTTGAGGTTGATTGGATTGGATTTCAGAGAGAAGTTGAATCTGGGTTAGCAAGAAGAATGCGCCGTGAGTTACAGGTTGAACCTTTAATTCTTTGCTTAGTTCAGCCAGCACCAGGAGGAACTCCTGCATATAAAGGAAGGACTGAAGAAGCTGTAAATTCTTCTACAACCTCTAGAAGAGATCCAGTTAAGAAAAATCCTGAACCTGTAAAGGTCGAAAATAATCAGCGTTCTTTATCTGCTGATAAAGATGAATCTCAATCTGAAGAACCTGCAGGCAGAACCAGGCGACGTCGATCTGCTGTGGGGTAAATTAATTGTGATCAATTGATAATATATTTGCAAGTTGTATATAATTTTTATTCCATTTTATTTCATAACTATTAGCTAATTGTATGGATCCTGGGGGTTTGCCTTTTTCAACCTTTTTACTTAATTCTATAAGTTGATTTGAGGAAATAAAAGGCACAGAGCTATCTGCTAACCAACGTGCAAATATCATTGATTTGGCTTTAATTGATAGTTTTTCAAGCTTTACTCTATTTATTCCCTCTGGTGTTTTAATGGCTTCAATAGCCAATATTGTAAGTTGATTTTGATCATCATTCAAACTAGAAAGTTTATCTGCAAGATTAGCTATTCTAATTGAGCTTCCTGGATGGAGATTTTCTAGAATTGGTATTATTTCTTTCCTCACTCTGTTGCGACTTAATTTAATATCTGAATTAGAGGGATCAATCCAAATGGGTAAATTCATATAATTACAAATTTCTATAGTCTCTTTTCGATCAAAACCAATCATTGGTCTAATGAGTTTGATTTTATCTGTAAGGGACCTTGACTCTTTCAAACTGCTTAGGCCTTTTAAATGCGCTCCTCTTGCAAGATTCATTAAAAAAGTTTCTGCTCTATCGCTTCCTGTATGACCAGTTAATACATATTTGCAAGGTAGAGATGGATTGTCTTTGGTGAGACTTTCTGCTTGTTCGATAAGCTTTTGATAGCGCCAGTTTCTAGCTTTTTCTTCAGATGAAATTAATTCTTGGTTAGTTTTTACATAATAAAAAGGAAGGTTTTGGGTTTGGCACCATTGATTGAGTTCCTGACAGATTTTACTTGATTCATTGTGCCAACCATGGTCTCCATGCCATACATGCAAATGCCAATTATAGATTCTTTTGAGATCAATAATTATTTTAAGAAGTGCCATCGAATCTTGACCTCCTGAGATTGAAAGCAAAAGGCAAGAACCTGCTGGTAAAAGATCTTGATTGTCTTTTAGATTTTTGTGCATTCTTTCATGCCATTTGCTCCATGGCTTTTTGTGAGAATTTGATATGGGCATCTGTTTTAACTAATTCTTTGGATACATGATGATTAGTTTCGAATCTCGAACTAATATCAAAATTAGGTTATTCGTTATTTTTTTAATGTCGCGTCTTCACAATCTTCCTTATGACTTGAAGCAGAATTTTGCGAATCACTCGGTTTTGAAAGTTATTACTGGATTAAATAACTTTGATAAGACTCAAGTCACTAAAGTTGCCAGATCGGCCTCGATTGCTGGTGCGGATTTGATTGATATAGCATGTGACCCAGAATTAGTACTAGCAGCAACTGAAAATTCTGATCTTCCGGTTTGTGTGAGTTCTGTTACGCCTAGTGCCTTTCCAGAGGCTTTGAAAGCTGGAGCAACAATGATTGAGATTGGTAATTTTGATTCTTTTTATCCTCAAGGAAGATTTTTTGATGCAGAGGAGGTTTTGTCTTTAACTATTGAAACTCGGCACTTACTTCCAGATGCTGTTTTATCTGTAACTGT
>QCFH01000026.1 GCA_003278345.1 Prochlorococcus sp. AG-363-C02
AACAAGGATGCTAATTCATCTGAGTCCACGTCATAGACTCTTGCTAAACTTGTTTCAATGGCATTTGTTACATCACCAGATAGGAATCGCATAGCATTAAGTGCATCATCTGTTATTTCGTTTGTTAGAAGCTTTTCTTGATTTTCTAACTTTTCATCATTAATTACAGCCATTACCCAGCTTTGATAAGCGTAAATCAAATCTGCAAACTCTAGGTCGGGGTCGTTTAGATCCATGATTGAGTATTAATGCCTTTAAAGGCTTTTCAAACTAAGTTTATTAGAAAAAGAAACTCGTTGTTATGAAAAACTCGAATCAATCAAATATTCAAGCAAAAATGTTTGATTTTGCTATCTCAGAATTAGTCAGGAATCAAAGAGAGAGCTTTGAACCACTTTGGACTGTTGATAGTTGGGTGAAATTGTTGATTTGGTTATCTTTAAATTGTGGTCTATCAGGGGATCGAGAAAGTTTGGATAATTTTGCTAATGCTTTAGGTACAGCTTTAACAATAAGGATGAGAAAGATATTTTTTGAACGGATTGTTCACAATCTTTCAATACAAGTAATTGCAGACCCTGCTGATTCTCAAGTATTGGTGATGCCAATAAGTACAGATGTGTCTCTCACAAATGAAAAAGTCTTGAAAGCGTTGCAAAATTTGCATTTGTCGACAAGAGTAAGTAATCAATTTAATGAGTGGGATATACATGATCGATTGATAGCAATTCCTTGGAATTCCTAAGAAACTGGCTGTTGACTTTTACAAAGACAAAGAATTTTATTAGTGTTTTCTTATAAGGTTTGAATTATTTTTTATTTTTGTGTCAGAGCACTCCGCTTCAGAAAGCTTAGACAATGCAGTGGATGCGTTTCCTAAGACATATGATCCTTTTGGAACAGAAAGTCGTTGGCAAAAAATATGGAGTGATCAAGAGGCTTTTCATCCAGATCCTAAGGCTAAGGGAGAGCCTTTTTCTGTTGTTATTCCTCCGCCAAATGTCACTGGAAGTCTTCATATGGGACACGCCTTTAATACCGCCCTAATAGATACGATTGTTCGATTTCAACGTTCTCAAGGCAAAAATGTACTTTGTTTACCTGGTACTGATCATGCTTCAATTGCTGTTCAATCCATTTTAGATAAACAACTAAAAGCGGAGGGAACTACTCGTGATCAATTGGGGCGTGAGGCTTTCTTAGAGCGAGCATGGTTATGGAAGTCTGAAAGTGGTGGACGTATTGTGAAGCAATTGCGTCGTTTGGGTTATTCAGTTGATTGGAAACGAGAAAGATTTACTATGGATGAAGGCTTAAGTAAGGCTGTAGCAGAGGCTTTTGTACGGTTACACCAGAAAGGATTAATTTATAGAGGTGAATACCTTGTTAATTGGTGTCCTGCATCTGGCTCTGCGGTTAGTGATTTAGAAGTAGAGATGAAGGAAGTGGATGGATATCTTTGGCATTTTCAATATCCATTAACAAACCCTTCAGCGGCAAATGGACTGACGCATTTAGAAGTAGCCACCACTAGGCCTGAGACCATGATGGGAGATGTTGCCGTTGCTGTAAATCCTTCAGATAAACGTTATGAAGATCTTATTGGTCAAACACTAACGTTGCCATTTAGTGGTCGTCAAATTCCAGTCATAGCAGATAATCATGTTGATCAGGCGTTTGGAACTGGTTGTGTAAAAGTAACTCCAGCTCATGATCCGAATGATTTTGCTATCGGTCAAAGGCATAAATTGCCTCAGATTACGGTTATGAATAAAGATGGCACTATGAATTCTCAAGCAGGTCGTTTTCAAGGTCTAGATCGTTTTGAGGCTCGTAAAGCAGTTGTAGCTGCTTTGGAAGAAGAGGGATTACTAACTAAAGTAGAAAATTATATTCATAGTGTTCCTTATTCAGATAGAGGAAAAGTTCCAGTTGAACCACTGCTTTCAACACAATGGTTTGTTCGTATGGATTCATTTGCAGATCGGTGTCAAGATTTTTTGTCTAAAAAAGAACCGCGTTTTGTCCCAGATAGATGGGAGAAAGTTTATAAAGATTGGCTAGTAGGAATTCGTGATTGGTGTATAAGTAGACAACTTTGGTGGGGACATCGAATACCAGCTTGGTTCGTAATTAGTGAGACTAATAATCAAATAACTGATAAAACCCCTTATATAGTTGCTATTTCTGAAGAAGATGCAAGATTAGAAGCGTCTAAAGAATTTGGTACAGGTTTTAAGCTTCTTCAAGATGAGGATGTTTTAGATACTTGGTTTTCTAGTGGGTTATGGCCCTTCTCTACTTTAGGTTGGCCTAATGAGCAGAATGCCGATTATTTATCTTGGTATCCTACAAGTACATTAATTACAGGCTTTGACATAATCTTTTTTTGGGTTGCAAGAATGACAATGTTGGCAGGAGCTTTCACAGATAGAATGCCTTTTGCGGATGTTTATATTCATGGCTTAGTTAGAGATGAACAAAATCGTAAAATGAGTAAAAGTCTTGGGAATGGAATTGATCCACTTTTATTAATTGATAGATATGGAAGTGATGCACTGCGATTTGCACTTGTTAAGGAAGTTGCTGGTGCAGGACAAGATATTCGCTTGGATTACGATCGAAAAACTGATACTTCGGTAACAGTAGAAGCGGCTAGGAATTTTGCTAATAAGATTTGGAATGCCACTAGATTTGCTTTAATTAATCTTGGCACGACTAGTTTGGAAGAGACTTTACAAGAGCCAGATTATTCAAAGTTAGAGCTCTCAGATCAATGGATTTTATCAAGACTTGCTAAAGTCAATGCTGATACTGCCAATAGGTTTGCGAAATATTCACTTGGAGAAGCTGCAAAAGGTTTGTATGAGTTTGCTTGGAATGATTTTTGTGATTGGTATTTAGAGTTAATTAAACGCAGGCTTAATCATTCCGAATCTTCTGGTGAAAAAAATTTAATAGATAGAAAAAATGCACAAATGGTTATGTTTAAGGTTTTGCGAGAATTATTTGTTATGTTGCATCCTTTAATGCCACATTTGACTGAAGAGCTATGGCATGTAGTTACTGGATCTTCAGAAAATCAATTACTTGCATTGCAACCTTGGCCAAAATTAAATAAACAATTTTTAGATAAAGATTTAGAACGTTCATTTAAGGAGTTATTCGAATCAATTCGATTAGTCCGAAATCTTAGAGCGGAGGCAGGATTGAAGCCATCCCAAAAGGTTACTGTTCAGTTTGTTAGTAAAAATAATTCTTTATTAGAGCTTCTTAAGAATGCAATACCAGATATTAAATCTTTAACTCGTGCAGAGGAAGTGGAAGTTTTTAATCCTTTAGATATGGCAAATAAGTCAAGCCGTAAATCGTTGGTCGGAGTTTCTGGTGAATTAGAAGTTATTTTACCTATAGAGGATTTAGTTGATTTGCAAGCTTTGCGAAGTCGTCTTCAAAGGGATTTCACAAAAGCAGAGAAGGAAATTAACACTCTCTCGAATCGTTTGGAAAACACTAGCTTTATTGAAAAGGCGCCTAAAAAAATTGTTGACGAATGTAGAATAAAGTTATCTGATGCAAAATCCCAATTACAATTAGTTAGTGAGAGATTAATAGGTTTAGAATGATCGTATAAAGATGAATCTTATAAATAGCTTTATTGAACATCAATTATCTTTTCTGACGAGCCCTTTAGGGGTCATTTCTTTTATCATATGTTATTCACTTTGGGTTAGTATTTTTCTACCAGGCTCATGGCTTTCCATGCTTGGAGGATTTGTATACGGCTCATTTATGGGAACTATATATGTTTTTATCGGAGCTATATTAGGCGGAATTTTTACTTTTTTATCTGGGAGAATAATTTTAAGGAATTGGATATATAATCGTTTAAATAAATTTCCTAAGTTACAAGCAATACAAAAATCCATTACGAATGAAGGATTAAAATTAATAATTTTAACAAGGCTTTCCCCTGCTTTTCCTTTTGGCCTTTTAAATCTTGCGTATGGTTTAAGTAAAGTAAAATTTAAGGATTATATAATTGGTTTATTTGCAATATTACCAGGTACATATCTTTATTGCTCCTTGGGTTCCCTTGCTATAGAGATATCTAGGTTTAATCAAGTAATAGCAAATAGAAATGATTTATCTTCCTTGATTTTTACTTTAATAGGAATAATTTCAACTATGAGTGTAATTTGGCTGGTATTAAGGTCAGTTAGAAACTCTATTAAACAAGAAGCAAGCTAAATATTATTTGGTATCTTCTTTGATATTCCAGTCTTTAATTATTGCTATTAATATAAACCAGAATAGCCTTACTTTTCCAGCTATACCTTTGCGATCAATTAGTTGATTATATTTTGCCCTTCCGCATTCGGTTTTGATAAAAGAAAAAATTATTGGTTGATTCATTATGATTTTTTTTGTATTAAGTTCATTAATTCTCTTTCATTTATTATCTTTATGCCTATTTCTTTTGCTTTTCTTAACTTGCTACCAGTCTTCTCACCTGCTAGAAGGTAATTTGTTTTAGAACTTATTGATGAATTAATTTTTCCTCCTGCATTTTCTATGATAGCCTTGACTTCTTGTCTACTTAAAGATGGCAATGTCCCAGTTATTACTATAATCTTATTTTCTAACTTATTATTATTTAATTTTTTATTTATGTTATTCGTTAAAACTAATTTTTCTTCTAGAGTGATTCCTACTTCTGTTAATTGATTGATTAATATTTTATTATTTTCATCACTAAACCATTTTCTTAATGAATCAATTATTTCTTTTCCTATGCCATTAATAGCTGATAATTTTTCCGGTTCTTTATCAATAGTCGATGCAAGTGCTTGAACACTTGGAACAACTTTACTAATTGCTTTTGCGTTGTTTTCTCCTATATGAAGTATTCCAAGTCCATAGAGTTGATTGTTCCAGGGGTTTTTCTTTGAATTTTCAATTGCTGTCAATATCTTGAGAGCAGATTTTTCGCCCATTCTTTCTAGTTGCGCGAGTGATTTGATTTTGATTTTATAGAGATCTGCAATAGAACAAATTAGCTCCTTTTTGACTAGTTGCTCTATAAGTTTAGAACCGACTCCTTCGATATCCATAGCGCCTTTGCTTACCCAATGTCGCAAGGCCCCACGCAAAATAGCTGGGCAAGAAGTGTTTATGCATCTTGTTGCTGCTGCATTTGATTCTTTAACTAATTCTGAGGAGCATTCTGGGCATGTTTTAGGTAAAAATAATTTTTTTGTATTTTGAGGTCTTAATTCTTTGATAACTCGTACAACTTCAGGAATTATTTCTCCGGCTTTTCTTACGACTATGGTGTCACCTGAATGAAGATTCAGTTCCTCAAGTCTATTGCTATTGTGTAATGTTGCCCTACTTACAACTGTTCCAGCAAGAACAATTGGCTTGAATTCTGCTACGGGTGTTACAGCACCCGTTCTACCGATTTGAAAGTTTAATTTTTTAAGTTCTGTGGGTGATTCTTCTGCTGGAAATTTAAGTGCAATAGCCCATCTAGGAGCTTTTTGAGTGGAACCTGCAATTTCTTGAAGATCAAATCTATCAGTTTTTACAACTACTCCATCAGTTGCATAAGGAAGCTCTTTACGGTGTACTTCCCAATATTGACAGAATTCTTTTACTTCTTCGAGATGATTAAAGCATTTTGCATTTGGATTAACTTTAAATCCTGCGTGTTTAAGCCATTGAAGTGCTTCCCATTGACCATTGGGTTTCTTGGGGTCATTGCCGTTCGGATGCCAATCTTCTGGCAAATAAATGGTATATGCAAAAAAGTCTAGATGTCTCGAAGATACTATTTGAGAATCTAATTGTCTAAGGGTTCCTGAACAGGCATTTCTGGGATTTGCAAAAAGCTGTTCATCTTTTTTTTTGCGTTCTGAATTGAGTTTTTGAAAAGTTTGATTTGGAATAAAAGCTTCTCCTCTGACTTCAAGCCATTCTGGGGGATCTTCGAGATGAAGTGATAATGGTATTGAGGAGATAGTTCTTGCATTAGCTGTAATCTCCTCTCCTTTGTTACCATCTCCTCTAGTAGCTGCATTTTGGAGCGTTCCATTTATATAACTAAGTGCTAGTGCATTACCGTCTATTTTTAGTTCACAGATCAAACTAAAATTTTCTTGCAGTAATTTGTATATTCTTTCTTGCCAATTAGCTAGTTCTTTAAAATCAAAAGCATTGTCCAAGCTCAGCAAGGGAATTTTATGTTTAATACTTTTAAAACTTAAAGATGGTTTACCTCCTAATCGTTGTGTAGGACTATCAATTCTCACTAAAGAAGGATATTTTCTTTCCAGTTCTATAAGTTCTCTATAAAGGCGGTCGAAAATAACATCCTCCAAAAAGGGTTCATCCAGAACGTAATAGGCATGGTTAGCTTTATTTAAAAGTTTACGAAGCTCAGAAATTCGCTCTGAATCACTTTTCAATAAATCTTGCACAAGGTTTTATTTGGTTGCTTTTGTAATTCGATTAATTCGCCATTCTTTTTCAATTTTTACGAAACTGAACTCTAAGGGTAATTCTATTTTTTTGTCTTCTGACTTGAGATTCAAAGTAAGCATTATTTTATTGTCTTCGATTTTTGGGCGTCCTGATTTTAAGTTTCTGTATTTATTAAGTTGCAGTCCTCCTAAAAATTTCAAGAAATCTTGCCGATTAACATGCTGTTTATATGTTTTAGTAGTGAGTCTGTATGCTGCATCAATGCGGCCTGCAGCTATGTGATCAAAGAATAGTTTTACAAGAGGATTAATTCCTCTTGCTCCAATAACAAGCTTTACTGCATTGAAAGTCCAGAAAAGTACTAGTCCTCCCCCTCCATAAAGGAGTGCTTTAATGCCGATTGCTTTAATGATTGCCCCATCCATAATTGAAGTCTAGTTAATGAGAAAATTAGTTTTACTAACTTTAAGAATAAGACTATTTAAGAGTCATTATCTTTTAAGAAGAATGTTATGGCTTAGGTCATGAAATTGCTCTCAATAGATTAATGCCACTCATTCCACTGTTGCCAATATTTCATCGTTTCAATCGGCAGTATTTTGATGGCTTGTTGGTTAAGAACTCTAAACCAATAGTTTCTGTTAGATGGAGTGATGGCAGATTACGTAATACAGCTGGATTGTATCGTCACGGAAGAAAGTCAGATGGGCAAAAGGTTTGTGAGATTGTTTTGTCTAGTCCGATCTTAGAAAATCTTCCCCAAAGTGCTTTAGAAAGTACTCTTTGTCATGAAATGATTCATGCTTGGATTGATCTAGTCTTAAAAGTTTCAGAAGGGCACGGTCAAAATTTCTATGCGCGAATGAAATTGATTAATTCTCTGCAGAATCAGTTTCAAGTGAATATTCGGCATCAATTCCCAGTTCCTGTAAAGATGCCAAAATGGTTAGGAATATGTCCTTCGTGTGGGTGTAGGACACCTTATAAACGACGCGTTAGTGGAGTGGCGTGTAAAAAATGTTGCGATGTATTCCATGGTGGGAGATGGCATTCAAGTTGTGTACTAACTTTTGAACCACTTTCCAATATAAGTAACTATTAATTTTTTATTTTGCTCTTCATCACAAAAAAGTTTGTTTTTTCAAAAGTTAGATAAATTTATTTTATGGAAAGAAATCGTTATGCTCAACAGCGTCGCCAGCGCACAAGAGAGCCTCTTGAGAGACGAATGGATAAATGGGTAGAAACAGGAAGACAGTTTGTGGATGGTGTTTCTGGTAATAGACCTGGTCAGAGAAGAAAAGAAAATAATCGCTCGGGTCTAACCGATATGGGACGTTGGGTGGAGGATAAAATTGATTGGTTTTTTGAAGAAGAAGAAGAAGAAGAAGATTGGTTAAATACTCATAGAGTATCCCAGATGAAGATCGAAGATAAAGTATCAACAACTAAAAGACCGTTAACTGCAATATCTTTGAGAGTACCTAAAGCAATTACTGCATCATCTTCTGAAAATAAACTTTCTAATAGTAATTCTGAATGGCCTGATGATTCGTCTTTCAGAGTAGATAGGTGGGAAAGAGATCGAGATCAATCTCAACAAATTAACAGAACTACAAACTTTTCTGATTTATCTAATGAGAAAATGTTGAATAGGCGTCCCTTGCCACGATCTAGTAGACGAAGAATTTAACTATTTATTGAGTTGCTTCCTAAATGAGTCTCCTAGCCAATTTTCCAAATGAGGACTAAAAACTTCTCTGATAACAGTTAACTCACGCTCCTTGCGAAAAAATCTATAGTGCCTACTCCAAAAAGGACCTTCTATTTGGAATTTATTTTCTAGCCACTGTGCTTCCACTAAGGCAAGGCCATCCACTTCACGAAATAGCTCTGAACGTCCTTGCGTAAGGCTTTGCCAAATAGGTTGATTTTTGTTTTTAAGATGATGATCTGCTTCTTCCTTGTTCCACCAACTTTCTGCCCATGCAAGGGTTTTAGATTCACATTGAAGCCAAACTTGTCTTCTTAAGAGAGGAGGCTTTAGTTCTAAAATTTCTTTAGGTGCTCTTTTACTCCTATTAGGTTCTAATTCCATAGCAATAAGTTCTATTTTAACTTCATGACCAGTTAATAGGCTTAGATGTCTTGTGGGACTTCCATCTCCTAAAAGCATTAATTGCCATGATCCAGGAAGCTTTATTGGAACTTTTCCTGATAAGACTGAGGATGTTAGAGCTTCCCAAATTGGTTGAGGTGATTTGAATAAAGTTTTTTCCAAAACTTACCTCCTAGCTTGGGTATTTACTTTTGGAAATGAATTATTTTCTTGTTGATTTTTAATAGCTTGATAATCATTTTTTTGATGTTGAATTTTTAACCACACAAGAAGTGCTGTGAGATCAGCTTGGCTTACACCTGGTAGTTGAGCAGCTTCTCCAAAAGTTTTTGGTTGATTCTTGGTTAATGCCTCTCTTCCTTCTTGAGATATTGTGTTTATTATTGAGTAATCTATATCTATCGAAAGGACTCTTTTGGTTTGTTTTTTAACTTGCTCGATCTGAGCTTTTTGTCGTTCTAAATATCCACTGTATTTAATATCTATTTCGACACCTTCACGAATATCGTTTCTAATGTGCTTGTCAACTAAGTTATGTCTAATTAAATTAGACATATGAATTCCAGGTCTTCGAAGCAAATTCGCAAGGGTTATAGAACCTTTAATTGATGCACTGCTTTCTTCTTCTAAGGCTAATGCAATTGTGTCATTCTGCTTTATTCTTGTGTGTTCGAGTCTTTGTTTCTCTTTTTCTAGAGCTTGTTGTTTAGCTTGGAATAAGTTCCACCTACTTGTTGGTATTAACCCTATTTCATAACCTAATGGTGTAAGCCTCCTATCTGCATTATCACCTCTCAACATTAACCTATATTCACTGCGACTAGTTAAAACTCTATAAGGCTCTCTTAGATCTTTCTTTACGAGATCATCTATCATAGTGCCGATATAACTTTCTTCTCTTGGGAATTGAATGGAATCCTGATTTTTAAGGAATTGTGATGCATTGATTCCAGCTACTAAGCCTTGAGCAGCTGCTTCTTCGTAACCAGTTGTCCCATTGAGTTGTCCTGCACTAAAGAGACCTTGAATTCTCTTTGTTTCTAAAGAAGGTAGAAGCTGTGTGGCCGGTATATAGTCATATTCCACTGCATATGCAGGTCGTAGCATGACGCAATTTTCTAGACCTGGCAGTGTCTGTAAAAGTTGTAATTGCATACTTTCTGGCAGTCCTGTAGAAAAGCCTTGCACATATATTTCAGGGGTATCTCGTCCTTCTGGCTCCAAGAAAATCTGATGAGATTCTTTATCAGCAAAACGAACAATTTTGTCTTCGATTGAGGGACAATAGCGTGGTCCTTTGCTGCTAATAAATCCCCCATAGATAGGAGTTAAATGCAAATTATCTCTAATTAGTTGGTGTGTTTTTTTTGTGGTTCGAGTAATATGGCAACTTATTTGCTTACCAGTTTTCCAGGTATTGGGATCGAAAGAAAAGAATCGATCAGCAGCATCACTAGGTTGTTCTTCCAGACTCTGAAAGTCTATACTTTTTTTGTCTACTCTTGCAGGTGTTCCTGTTTTTAACCGACCAGTTTCAAATCCAAGTTTTTGTAGTGATTCTGTAAGCCCTGTAGCAGCTTGTTCTCCTGCACGACCAGCATCCATTGATTGATTTCCAATCCATATTTTTCCTTTTAAAAAAGTTCCTGTAGTAAGTATTACTGCTTTAGCCAGGTAGATACTTCCAAAAAATGTTTTTATACCTTTTATTTTTCCAATTGGCTCTTCTTTACAGTTTTTAGGTTTGATGGAATTATTATCTAAATTTTCTATTTCAAGATCTGTCACCATTGCTTCCCTAAGTGTCAAGTTTTCTGTTTGTTGAAGCAGGTGAAGCATTTCACGTGAATATAGTCTTTTGTCTGTTTGAGCTCTCAATGCCCAAACAGCTGGACCACGGCTTGCATTTAGTATTCGCTTTTGTATTGCGGTTAAATCTGCTAAACGACCAATAACTCCACCAAGTGCATCTATTTCGTGCACCAGTTGACTTTTTGCTGGTCCACCCACTGCAGGATTACATGGTTGCCAGGCAATGCGATCTAAATTAAGTGTAAATAATGCTGTTGATAAACCTAGTTTTGCCGTTGTGATAGCAGCTTCGCAGCCTGAATGTCCACCACCTACGACAATGACGTCAAAACTCTCATTATTTTTATTTAGATTGCTCATTTTATTATTTTCACTCGGACTTCAAATTTAAGATTTAGGTAGCAAGATTTCTAAATCTTGTAAATTGTGGCTCAAAAAGTAATTTCACTGTTCCAATAGGACCATTTCTATGTTTGGTCACTATTACTTCTGTTATACCTCTATCGGGAGTTTCAGGATTGTAGTACTCATCTCTATAAATCATGAGCACTAAATCAGCATCTTGTTCGATGGATCCTGACTCTCTGAGATCACTAAGCATTGGTCTTTTATTGGTTCGAGACTCAACACCTCTACTTAATTGAGAAAGTGCTACTACAGGAACTTTAAGTTCTCTAGCCATAGCCTTTAATCCTCTAGTGATTCTTGATAGCTCTTGAACTCTATTATCAGGTGTGGTGCCTTCCATGAGTTGAAGGTAGTCGATTACAATTAACCCAAGTTCTTTACCTTGTTCTGCGATTAAACGTCTACATAGGGAGCGCATTTCAAGTACCCCTAAATTAGGTTTGTCATCTATAAAAAGGGGTAATTGACCAAGCATATCGATTCCTTTTCCTAGCAGTGGCCACTCGTCTTGATTTAATCTACCTGTTCTTAGCCTTCCACTTTCTATACCAACTTCCATAGAAAGTAGTCTATAAGTTAGTTGCTCTTTACTCATTTCAAGACTAAATACACAGACTGGGAGATCATGTATTTGAGCAACATTTTTTGCCAGGTTTAGAACAATAGATGTTTTGCCCATTGCCGGTCTGCCTGCAACAATAATTAAATCGCTGCGTTGCAATCCTTGAGTCATTGCATCCAAGTCATAGAAATTTACAGGAATTCCTGCTATAGCGGTTCCTAGTGAGCGACTTTCAATTTCGTTAAATGTACTGGTAAGAATTTCGGCAGTTGGTATCAACCCTTTTGACGGTTTTTCTTGACTGATAGAAAATATTTTTTGCTCGGCTTGATCAAGAACTTCTTCCATAGGTAATGCTTGATCAAAACTTAGTTTTATTACTTCATTACCAGACTTTATGAGTTGTCTACGTAGAAATTTGTCGGTTATTAATTTTGCTACCTGTTCTATGGAAGCAGTAGAGGATATTTTTTCAACTAATTCAACTAATCGGCTATTACCTCCAATTTTCTCAAGTTCTCCAGTATCTGCTAGCCAGGCACTCATAGCAGTTAAATCTGTAGGCTTACCTTGGCTATGAAGCATTAAAGCTGTTCTAAATATTTTTCTATGAGCATTTAGGTAAAAGGCTTCTGGCTGAACTAAATCTGCGATACGACTAATTGCATCAGGATCTAATAAAATTCCTCCTATAACTGCTTCTTCTGCTTCCAGGTTTTGTGGTGGGATTAGATCAGTTTGACCTTCAAAATTTTGTGCCGAAGAATTATCTGACCATCGTTTGGGCTTTAATGGACTTTTGCCTTCATCTTCTTTTTTTGGAAAAGGAATGTTAACCATTTATATCTCGATTTGCATTAAAGAAATTCCTTTCTTGAAATGAGTAAATATTTAATGAAATATTAGTTTCCAATTACTTCAATATTAATTTCTGCGGTTACTTCCTTATGTAGCTTTACTTCCACTTTGTATTTCCCGGTTCCATGAATCTCAGGAACAATTATATTTCTTCTATCGATTTCTTTTTTAGTTGCAATTTGTATAGCTTCTGCGACATCTCCATTAGTAACAGTTCCAAATAAAACACCATCTTCCCCTGTTTGCTTTTTAATACTAAATCGACCAATTGTTTTAAGTGCTGTTTCAAAATCAATAGCTTTTTGTTTTTCTGCAGCGTCGAGTTCTGCTTTTTTTGCTAATCGATGTTCAACTTGTTTCAATACTGCAGGCGTTACAGCCAAAGCCTTTCCTTGTGATAATAGAAAGTTCCTTGCATAGCCAGGAGATACTTCCACAACATCTCCATCTTTGCCAAGGCTAAGAACATCTTCTTTGAGAACTAATTTTACTCTTTTCGCCATCGTTTTTTTAGTGAAAATAGATTGGTTGAACTAATTTTGATTTTAGTCACCTGCCTTAATATTTGATATTAAGGCTTTATAGGTAAACGAATCTTTTTAGCAAGGCCTAAGGCATTTAATAATCTTATATGTTGCCAAGTCAGATCGATTTGACCTTTAAATAATCCTTGACGAGCAGAGCTTGGATAAGCGTGATGATTATTATGCCAACCTTCTCCAAAAGTCAATGCTGCTACCCACCAATTGTTTTTAGACTCATCACCACTATCAAACTCAATATTTCCCCAGCAGTGTGTCGCAGAATTAACAAGCCATGTGATGTGATAAACCCAAACCAAGCGAAGTGGTATTCCCCATAGAACCATTGACCATCCACCTATCCAGAAAAGCAATGCTCCTAATGGTATTTGAAGTAATAAGAAGTTTTTGTTTAAAAATCTGTAATAAGGATCTTTTATTAAATCCCCGCTAAAATTAGGAACTGTTTTTAGTGCAGGTATCGGTTCAAACATCCATCCCATGTGACTCCACCAGAATCCTTTATTACTATTGTGATGGTCAGCATCTGTATCTGAAAAAGTGTGATGGTGACGATGTAAACCTACCCAGTCAATCGGACCATGTTGGCAACTTAAAGCACCACATGTAGCAAAGAATCTTTCCAACCAATGAGGTACTTGGAAAGCGCGGTGAGACAAAAGTCTGTGATAACCAAGAGTTACTCCTAGGCAAGCTGTAACCCAATAAAGGATTAAAAAAGTAGAGAAATTTTGAAAACTCCAGAATTTTGGTTGTAAAGCAAATATGGTTAATACATGTATTGCTGTCATGAAACCAATGGTTCCCCAACGTCTTTGAAATTTTTGTGGATATCTCAACTCCTTAGCAGTTTTCACTTGAAGCTTTTCAGAAGCAGCAAGAGCTTTATCTGCCGATACTGGCCGTCTTAAAGGAGCATTTGCTTCAATCACCCTGGACACTTACGTTGACCTCCCTAACAATAACCTATAGTACTGGATAACAATCTGTATCAGATTTATTAAGTGATCTTTTGTATGATTCTGTGACTCCTGGTTTCCGCGATAGATTGGTAAAAGGAAGGCGAGCCATGGCCCATTTAATTCATGTTTGGCATGAGCGTAATGGTTGGTCTCATAAGGTATTGCCTGCTTTAGCAGATATTTTAGATTTAGGCAGGGTACATAATTCACAGATTTCTAATCTCCGCAATGGAAAGCTTGTATCACCAGGGCCAGAGGTTTTTCTGGCATTATCTCAAGTCAATCATGTTCTTTATCAAGGAATTGATCAAATACGAGATCGTTTTATAGGTGATTACCCAGAATTGCTTAAATTTCTTGATGATTCTGCCATTCCATTGCTTGGTGATGATGATGAACCATTATCTGCTGGAGATTTCTTAGAAATATTTGTTGGCTTGGCTCCATTGCCATCTTTTTTCGATTGGTTCATAAAAGAAGAAGAAGCTACAAGATTGAGTGCAGCTTTGGCTGATTATTTTTGTGATAGCAGACCTTGGAGAC
>QCFH01000027.1 GCA_003278345.1 Prochlorococcus sp. AG-363-C02
TAACCATATGATTTTAATACCTTATAGCCATAAGAAGTAAAATCATTATTGATTTGGAGAAATAAGCTGGCTTTTCCATTTTTCTAATTGTTCGCTAACTCGATCAAAACCAGTTCCGCCTTCACTAACTCTAGAAGCTACAACTTTCTCCGGAAGTAATCTATCAAAAATATCTTCTTCGATTAAAGAATTAATTTCTTTCCACTCAATAATAGTTAAATCTCTTAGTAAGATTTGCTTTTTAATGCACATCTTTACCACCTTACCAACTGTTTGATAAGCCTCCCTAAAAGGAATATTTTTAGATACTAAATAATCAGCAACATCTGTTGCATTTGAAAAGTCTGAATTTACAGCTAGAGTCAAGTTATCTTCATTAAATTCTAATCCTTCTTCTATCAGAATTTTCATAGCATTTATACAATCAGTAACTGTTGAAACTGTATCGAAAATTGCTTCTTTATCTTCTTGAAAATCTTTATTATAAGCTAAAGGTAAACCTTTAATCATAGTTAATAAAGCTTGCAAATTTCCAAATACTCGTCCTGTCTTACCTCTTACTAATTCTGGGACATCAGGGTTTTTTTTCTGAGGCATAAGGCTACTGCCAGTAGCACATCTATCAGTTAAGCTAACAAAAGCAAATTCTTCTGAAGCCCATAAAATAATTTCATCAGCCAAGCGACTTAAATGAACCATAATTAATGAAGAAGCAGCAGTAAATTCAACAGCAAAATCTCTATCACTTACAGCATCCAGACTATTAAAATAAATACTAGAAAAATCTAATTGATTAGCTGTAAAATGCCTATCGATTGGAATAGAGGTACCTGCCAAGGCTGCTGCACCCAGTGGAGAAATATTAACTCTTTTTCTTACATCATATAATCGATTTCTATCTCGCTCAAGCATTTCAATATAAGCTAATAAATGATGAGCTAAAGACAATGGTTGAGCTCTTTGTAAATGCGTATATCCAGGAATTAGAGTAAATAAATTAGTTTCTGCTTTTGCTAATAAAGCAACTTGCAATTTTTTTAAAGCAATATCTAAATGATCAATACGACGTCGCAACCATAGCCTTACATCAGTACCTACTTGATCGTTCCGACTCCGACCCGTATGAAGTTTTTTACCAAGAGGTCCAAGAATAGATATTAATCTCCTCTCAACAAACATATGAACATCTTCATCGGATATCTCAGGCTTATAAAGACCGTTAGCAACTTCTATACGAATTTTCTCAAGCCCCTGCTCTAATTTATCCGCTTCATCAGGACTAATAATCCCACTTTTACCAAGCATTCTTGCATGTGCTATCGAACCATCAAGATCTTCTTCCAACAAAAGAAAATCGAACTTAATGGAAGCATTAAAACTTTCAATGAAAGGATTTAACCCTTCTTCGAATCTATCGCTCCAAGTCTTAACCAAATTAATTACCTAAATACTTTTATCTAATAAAGCAGCTTGTACTCTTCTTGTCAGTCAGTTGAATCATTTTTATCTGGAAAATTTAAGTCCTCATGTACTTTTAAAACAACCATTGAAGCATCATCGTCCAAATGATTGATTTGACCTACAAAACGATCCAACCGAATAAAAAGATTTTCCAAAATATCCTTTGCTTTTGAAAATCGGCTCGCGGATTCATCAAGTATAGAAATCAAACGTTTCTCATGAAAACGTTCTCCATTAATTCCAAGAGCTTCCGTTACCCCATCAGTGTAATAAAGCAGCACATCACCTTTATCTAGGAACACCTCTCCACAACTATATTCAGCATCTGATTGCAAACCTATTAAAACTCCAATAGCGTCTAAACGCATAATAGTTTTTTCTTTTGCCCTCCAAAGCAAAGGAGGGTTATGTGCTGCATTTGCAAAACGCAATCTTCGAGAAATAGGATCATAATCAGAATAAAAAAGAGTAATAAATCGATGAGATTGTGTCAGGTCCTCAAGAGACAATTGATTTAAATCATGAAGAATTCGATCTGGTGACAAAGCACTTAAAGCTTCTGCACGCAACATTCCTCTAAGCATTGTCATTAATAATCCAGCAGGAATCCCTTTCCCCATTACATCTCCTATAACAAAAGCCCAACGATCACTTTTCCTGTCTTCTCCAATTAGAGATGGCCTAGTAGGCATAAAATCAAAATAATCTCCTCCAACTTGAAAAGCAGGTCGGCAACACGCTGCAAGTTCTATCCCTTGAATAATGGGGCAGTGTGCCGGCAATAATTGCGATTGAATTTCGCCTCCAATACTAATTTGACGATCAAGACTTTCATGACGACGAGTCTGTTGAAGCAAAGAATGATTCTCCATTGCAACACCTGTCAAATCAGCTATTAACTGAAGGTTGCGATGATGAACATCACTAAATAAAAAAGGTCCTGTGAGATTAAATACGTAAAGTCTTCCTCGTTGCACTCCTCTTGCAACTATAGAAGTTGCAAAAATAGATGAATGTACAGCATAAGATTGAACTAAATCATCTAATGCTCGTAAATTATTTTCGCTATTAGCGAAACCAATTTTTTCACCTGGTAAAAAATTAAATATTTTTAAAATTAATTGATCTGCATGACTATTAGGAATTACATGTAGCTGTTCCTTAGCGATTCTGCCATCCGAATGAAAAGGGACTAATAACGACCCATCTACATCTACTAGACGTGAGGCGACTAAAGGTACAAGCTCTAAAAAACGATCCAAATTCGTAAAACTTCTAAGGCTAAATCCAATTGATGTTATTAATTCTTGATTAATACTTTGCTCTTTAGAAAGGCTATCCAATAAATCTCTTGCAGATTCATTCGCAAAAGAAGGATCAGTAAAACTAGAGAAAGAATCCTTTCGATATGGTGCAGAAAAATTTTTATTCACTATAAAAATAAAAAATCTAAATTCATCGCTTAGCTAAAAGTGCTTCTACAAATTCAAAAGAATTAAAAGGTCTTAAATCTTTAATTCCTTCCCCAACACCAATAAAACGAATAGGCAACTGTGCTTGTGATGCAACTGCAAAAGCCACGCCACCTTTTGATGAGCCATCAAGCTTAGTAATTACAACACCAGTAAGTTTTGCAGACTTCGCAAATGCCATGGCTTGACTCAATCCATTTTGTCCTTGAGAAGAGTCAAGAACTAATAAGGATTCAACATTAGCGTTAGGAGCCAAACGATCTATCACTTTTCTAACCTTAGTTAATTCCTCCATTAAATTATTTTTAGTTTGTAAGCGTCCTGCAGTATCAACAAGTAATAATTCAACCTTCTTAGAATGTGCCGCACCAATGGCATCAAAAACAACAGCAGCAGGGTCTGCATTAGGACTCTCATTAGCAATAACAGAAATCCCACTCCGAGCTCCCCATACTTTGACTTGTTCAACCGCTGCAGCTCGAAAGGTATCTGCTGCTGCAATCAAAGTGGAAAAGTTACCCGTTAAAGATAAATGTGCGAGCTTACCTAAAGTTGTAGTCTTACCAACTCCATTTACACCAACTAATAACCAAATATTTAATACTCCACGTTCAGGCAATAATGTCTTTTTACAACTGTCATTAATGGGTCCATCAACAATTTTACAAAGCTGTTCCTTTAAAAAACGTAATCCCTCTTTAGAATCTAAAACTTCTTCATTAAGACGAGTTCTCAAAGCATCAATTATTTGATCAGTAGCATTTACTCCTACATCGGATCTCAAAAGCAAAGTTTCTAATTCCTCTAAATCATCTGGAGTAAGGGGATCGTCTCCGAATTTTTCAAGCAAATCCGTAACGAAACCCTTTCGAGTTTTCTCAAGTCCTTGTTGTAACTTTGACAGCCAATTAATTTCATCTAAAGAAATATTTTCTGCTTTTTTTCCTTGAGCTTCTAAAAC
The DNA here is from genome assembly GCA_003278345.1 of Prochlorococcus sp. AG-363-C02. Lineage (GTDB taxonomy): Bacteria > Cyanobacteriota > Cyanobacteriia > PCC-6307 > Cyanobiaceae > Prochlorococcus_E. The sequence continues at coordinate 3,895 of QCFH01000027.1, forward strand.
TTTTGCAGACCATGTAAAGGTTTCATTAAAATCACCAAGAACAGTCTCTTCTTGAGATTTTTCGGATAAGCTATCAACCTTTTTTTCCTCCAACAATGGATTACTAATATCTTTGATTTCTTTAGAAATCAATTGAGATGGTTGTTCTACCTGTTCTTTAGATATATTTATTACCGTATTTATGTCATCTTTTTCTTGTTTAATTAAAGTTTCTTTCTTTTTAGCTTCCTGCTCAAGTTTTAATTTTTCATAAGCCTTTTTAGCCCAATCTAAACTATCCTCATCTTCTAAAGAAAGTTTATTAGATAATGAATCTCCTGGTTTTTCTTCCATATGAATGTGAAAAAATGATTATTAATTGTTTATGTCATAAAAACTAAGTAAGGATTTGAAAAGAACTAATTTTGCAATCTTCTCAAAACACCATTAATCATTTTACGACCCTGCTCATCACTATAGCGATGCGCAAGATTAACGGCTTCATTACAAGTAACTGGTATAGGAGTTTTAAGATAAAACAAATCTATATATGCTAAACGCAAAATATCCTGATCTATGCAAGGTAATCGCTTCAATCTCCACCCTTCCATAACATTATCCAAAGAATCATTAATCTCATTAAAGTATTTCACAACCAGATCAATTCTATTCATAGCTTCTAAACGTATATTTTCTTGATCACTTAAAGTTAACAATCTCGATAATTCAAAAGTATCCGATAAAACATTTAAAATGCTTTCTGATTTTTTTAAACTCTTATTTAAATATTCACGAGCAAGGGAAATGTTATATTTCTCAGTTTCTTCAAAATCAGTTTTGGAAAGTTCCTCTTGAGCTAATTCAATTTGTATGGCACATTCATCTAATTGTTCTCGCCAATGATTAATTAAGGTGTCTAGACCTAAATCAAGCATTTTTTCCAATGAAAGTGGATTATATTTAATTATATTTTGTTTTGAAATTTGCCCTAAAACTAAAAGAGCAACTTCTCTTGCAAGAGACCTGGATTCCATTAAATAATTTTAAAATAATTAATTAAGTATTTTTAGTTATTGGAGATTGTGTAGACCTAGTTTTGAATTGTTGAAGCAAACTAGAGAAACTAGTGCTAGTAGAAGTATTTCGTTCATCAGGATTAACAATTCCTGCTGAAATAATAGTTCTAAAAGCATCCTCTACAGAAATATTTAAATCTTTAACAGATGCTTCAGGAACCAATGTATACCAACCTGTTGTTGGATTTGGAGCAGTTGGAATAAAAACACTGAGTAATGTTTCGTCAAGTTCAGGCTGTAATGAAGGTCCAACCAAACCCGTAACAAAACCAACACTAAAAAGGCCTTCTCGTGGATATTCAACTAACACAACTCTTCTAAATCTAGTCGAATTATCACCAAGAAAAGTTTCTAATAGCTGCTTAAGGGTTTTATAGACTGAACCAGCTAAAGGAATTCTAGAAAGAGTTCCTTCACCAAACTCAAGTAACCAACGACCTACAAAATTTCTTGCCATTAAACCAATCAAGAGAATCCCTAACAAAGGAACTGTTAAGCCTAAAGCAAGATTAATTAGATCCTGAAGCAACGGGTTGAGAGTAATAAATGGATTTAATTGCTTAGGAATAGAAGTCAAAAAAGCTAATACAAAACGACTAACAATGGTTGATAGCCATATTGTTGTAGCCAATGGTATAACCACCAGCAAACCGGCTATAAGGTCGTTCTTAAGATCTTGTTGAAGCCTTGAAGGCAAAGAAAGATCTTGTCTAGGAGAAGATTGAACCAAGAAGGATCTGATGCCTTTGATTTATATTAATAAACTAAAGTACAAAATTTACTTTAATAAATAGTTTTTAATGGAAATAATCGACATAAAAAAACAAAGACCTTGTTTTAAAAGTCATTAGTCATGCCGAAAACAGCTATAGAATTAAGCTATGCATTAAAAAAGGAAGCAGAGAAAAAAGGCTTCTATCCTGTTGGTATTGCAATAATCCCTGGAAGCAAACGAATAAAGATGCGCACTGATTCTCTAGAAAGATGGCTAGAAGGAGGAAATCATGCAGACATGGAATGGATGAAATCACCTGCAAGGATAGAAATACAAAAACTTCTTGAAGGAGTAAAAAGTGTTCTTGTAGTTGGGCTGAACTATTTCACAGTACCAAAAGAAGAAACCCCAGAGCGATTGCTTATTGGAAGATATGCTTGGGGTAATGACTATCACAAAGTTATAGAAAAGAGGCTCAAAGAATTAGGGAGATGGCTTCAAAATGAAAGACCAAATTCTAAATGGAAAGTATGTGTAGATTCAAAACCAATGCTAGAAAAAGCCTGGGCAGAAGAAGCAGGTTTAGGTTGGATAGGAAAAAATAGTAATCTAATCAACTCAAAACAAGGCTCATGGATGGTAATTGGAAGCCTATTATCTACGGAAGAGCTAAAGGCTGATAAACCATCAAAATCATTATGCGGTAAATGTAAAAAATGTATTGAAGGTTGCCCAACTAAAGCAATATCACAACCTTTTGTAATTGATGCAAGAAAATGTATTTCATACCACAACATTGAAAATCGCAATGAAGACATCCCTAAAGATATTCAAAAATCAATGGGCAGATGGGTAGCTGGATGCGACATTTGCCAAGAAATTTGTCCTTGGAACCAAAAAGAACTCCCAATTAGCAAAGATCCAGATACACAACCTAAAGAATGGATACTCAGTATTACTGGTGAAGAAGCAATAAAATTAAACGATGAAGAATGGAAAAAGAAACTTCATGGTTCATCATTAAAAAGAATTAAGCCTTGGATGTGGAGAAGAAATGCGAATTATATTTTAAAAAATAAACCTAAAAATTTTTAGTAGAAAAAGAGATGGTAAAAAATAAATTGAATTGGCTGATTGGAATAGGTTTGAATATCAATTTAATTTTATTAATAAGTCCAGCAAAAGCTTTTATTCCTAGCTTTTATATACCAAATCAAAAATTGTTAACAGAAACAAGTTTAGGGATAGGCTTTACTGCAGCCCAATACATTCAATTTGGTCAATCCAATGAAGCAATAAATCTAGCTAAGTTAGCAATAAGTTTAAACCCCAAATTAGTTGAAAATTGGATAGTTCTATCCCAAGCTCAATCAAACAAATCTCTTTTAGACGAAGCACTAGAATCAATTAATAAAGCAAAAGAGATCGATCCTAGTATTAGTGAGATTTGGTTTACTCAAGCTTCTATAGAAATGCAAATGGGGAAACCAGAAGCTGCGATATTATCTATTAATAAAAATATAAGACTAAGTAAAAAAAATGCGAATGCATATTTCTTATTAGGAAATGCAAGATTAATGCAAAAACAACATAAGCTAGCTATAAAAGCATTTGAAACCTCTGCTAATATTAATCCTAAACTATGGCAATCAACTAATAATGAGGCTTTAGTATATTTTGAGTTAGGAGAAAGAAAGAAAGCCATACAAATATGGAGAAAAGTTATTAAAATAAAAGCTGATCCAGAGCCAAAACTTGCTTTAGCAATAGCACTTTATTCTATAGAGCCAAACAACCAAGAATCTATATCCTTAGCCAAAGAAGCCTTACAAGAAAATCCAAATTATTATTTCCAAGAATTTCAAGCTGAACAATTATGGGGAGAAAAGCTTCGAGAATCTGGAAAAATCCTTTTCAAAAACCCAAAATTAAAAGAGGTGATCTCTACAGCTTCTGCAAACTCAAACTTTACAAATGAAAAAGATGAATAAAAATGGTAAAAACTAAAAAAATTTGTACTGTGAATTATTTAGGACTTTTAAGTATTCCTAAATTGAATGGCTAAAGAACGCCTACAACCAATATCTCTGCATCACGAAATGCAGCGTTCCTACCTTGAATACGCTATGAGCGTAATAGTAGGAAGAGCTCTGCCAGATGCAAGAGATGGATTAAAACCAGTGCAGAGGAGAATACTTTATGCAATGCATGAGTTAGGTCTTACACCAGACAGACCATTTAGAAAATGTGCACGTGTTGTTGGAGATGTTCTTGGAAAATATCATCCTCATGGAGATCAAGCTGTATATGACGCATTGGTAAGGCTTGTTCAAAACTTTTCAAGTAGATATCCAGTGTTAAACGGACATGGCAATTTTGGCTCAATAGATGATGATCCCCCTGCGGCCATGAGATATACAGAAACCCGATTGGCATCAATAGCTCACGAAACACTTCTAAAAGAAATAGATGATAAAACAGTATCCTTTAGTCCAAATTTTGACGGATCACAGCAAGAACCAGATGTGCTTCCCGCCCAGTTACCATTTTTAATTCTTAATGGATGTTCTGGTATTGCTGTTGGAATGGCAACTAACATTCCACCTCACAACATAAATGAAATTATTAATGGATTAATCGAATTAATAAAAAAACCAGAATTAACAGAAAATAAACTAATCAATATAATACCCGGACCAGATTTTCCGACGGGTGGTGAAATACTTCTAAGCAACGGAATCAAAGATACATATTTAAAAGGTAAAGGAAGCATTCCAATGCGAGGAATAACTCACATTGAAGAAATAAATCCAGGAAAAGGTAAACATAGAAAAAAAGGATTAATTATTACAGAACTCCCTTACCAAGTAAATAAAGCAACTTGGATAGAAAAACTTGCAGAACTAGTAAATAATGGAAAGATTGAGGGAATTGCTGATATTCGAGATGAAAGTGATAGAGAGGGAATGAGAATTGTAATTGAATTACGCAGAGATATAAATGCTGAAAATATTAAAGAGGTTCTATATCAAAAAACAAACCTTCAAAATAATTTTAGTGCGACACTACTTGCGCTAGTCAATGGACAACCTAAACAATTATCATTAAAAGAACTTTTACAAACTTTCCTTGAATATAGAGAGCTGACAGTTACAAAAAGAACAAAGAATCAATTATTAAATACTAAAAACAGACTAGAAATAGTTGAAGGGCTAATTAAAGCAATAAAAAACCTAAGATTAGTAATAGAGTTAATAGAGAATTCACCAGATGGAATAACTGCTAAAGAAAAGATCATTAAAGAATTTGATCTTAATGCAAAGCAAGCAGAAGGTATACTAAGTATGCCGTTAAGAAGATTAACTAATCTAGAAACTAAAAAACTTTATAAAGAATCAGAAGAGCTAAAAACAACAACAAAAGAACTTAAGAATTTATTGGATGACAGAAATGAATTATTAAAATTAATAATTAAAGAATTTAAAGATATTAAAAAGAGATTTGGAAGCAAAAGAAAGACAAAGTTAATAGAAGGAGGAGACCTATTAATTGCTGAAAGGAATGCCAACTTAAGACCTAATGTTGAATTAATTAAACAAAAAGCCTATAAAGCATTGCCAAAGGATTCCAAACTTTTGATTCAAGATGATAAACAAGTCAAAGTTTTAAGGCCACAAATATTATCCAAGTTAAATTTAGATCAAAGTTGTCTACTTGGTGATGAACCTGTACCAGCCAGATTAATATGGCCTATAGAAAATCAACCTAAAATACTTGCTATATCAAACACCGGAAAAATTGGTTTACTAAAATGGGAATTTGCAGGAAGTAATCCTGGTCAAATAGATAAATTTCTACCCTCTGGCCTAGAAAATGAAGAAATAACAAATTTATTTCCCATTTTAAAAAAGAAAGATCTAAGTCTAGGTCTACTAACAAGTGATGGAAAGTTTAAAAGAATTAATTTCGATGAAATAATTGACTTATCGGGAAGAGCTACAACAATTTTAAAACTAAAAGAAAAGGTAGAACTTAAAACAGCAGTAATCTGCCCAGCAAATGGCTATCTAATAATTGTAACTAATATAGGGAGAATACTAAATTTAAAAATAACAGAAGAAACTATACCAATTATGGGTAAACTTGCTCAAGGTTCAACAATAATTAAATTATTACCCAATGAAAAACTAATAGGAGCTGTAACATTAAAGGATAATAAAAATTCAAATATTATTCTAATTTCTGAAAATGGAAGTGTTGTCAAACATTCTTTAAATCAAATAAGAGTATGCAAAAGAGGTGATTTAGGAATAATGGGCTTTAATTTTAAAGATTCTAAAAATTTTAAAGACAGAATATTACAAGTTTATAATGGAAAGCAATTAGCTGGAATAAGAACAAGTTTTGGAAAAAATGGTAGAGTTAGTGCAGATCAAATAAAAGACATAGATTTCAATAATATTCAAGTTAAAGCATTTAATTTAATTAAAGATGAATTAATTACAAAAATAGTTCCACTTATTGAAGAAAATACTTTTGATTTATAAATCAAGAAGAGTACTCAGATTCAACCCATTGTAAATACTCATCCGTAACATTGCCAGTAACATAATTACCATCAAAACAAGATAAATCTAAATGTTTAACATATGAATCTTGTAAAATAGACTCTTCCAAAGATGAAATGGATTGATAAATTAACTTATCTGCTAATAATGTTTCTTCTATTTCTTTTACAGTTTTATTATAAGCTATTAGTTCTTTTTTAGATGGCATGTTTATACCATAAACATGCGGAAACCTAATAGGAGGAGCTGCTGAAGTAAAGGTAACTTTATTTGCACCAGCTAATCTTGCCATTTGTACAATTTCTTTTGAAGTAGTTCCTCTAACTATTGAATCATCTACAATTAATACATTTTTACCTTTAAATTCACTACTCATTGCATTTAACTTTTGACGAACAGATTTTTTTCTATGTGCTTGTCCAGGCATAATAAATGTTCTTCCAATATATCTATTTTTAAAAAAACCTTCCCTATATTCCACCCCTAACTGTCTAGCTACTTGCATTGCAGAAGGTCTTGAAGAATCAGGTATAGGCATTACAACATCTATCTCACCATCCTTTATTTCTTTTTTGATTGTTTTTGCAAGGTTATCTCCCATTTTGAGCCTAGCTTCATAAACAGAAATTCCATTCATTACTGAATCAGGTCTCGCTAAATATACATATTCAAAAGAACAAGGAAATAATTGAGGATTTTTAGAACACTGCTGAGAATACAATTCTCCTTCACATGAAATAAAGATAGCTTCACCAGGCAAAACATCTCTCACCAGCTCAAAATCATTATTTTCTAATACCAAAGATTCACTTGCTAAAATCCATTCTTTTTTACCATGTTCTAAAATACGCTGTCCTAAAACAAGTGGTCTTATGCCAAAAGGATCTCTAAATGCTAATAAGCCATATCCAGATATAAGAGCAATTGAAGCATAAGACCCTTCAACCCTTTCATGTAAAGACTTAACCGCTGCAAAAATATGTTCTGCTGATAATGATGTACCAAAATTTTGTGATTGTATTTCTGTTGCAAGTATATTGAGCAACATTTCTGTATCACTTGAAGAGTTTGTATGTCTTCTATCAATGTTAAAAAGTTGTCTTTCTAATTCTCTCGTATTTGTAAGATTTCCATTATGTACAAGAATTATTCCATAAGGTGCATTTACATAAAAAGGTTGTGCCTCATCTTCTCTATCAGCTGCACCTGAGGTGGCATATCGAACATGACCAATACCAAGAGATCCTTTTAAAGATCTCATATCTCTTGTCCTATAAGCTTCTTTAACCTGGCCCTTAGCCTTTCTCATATGAAAAACATTGCCATCCATCGTTGCAATGCCTGTGGAATCCTGTCCTCTATGTTGCAATAAAAGCAAACTATCATATACAAGTTGATTAATCTGTTGATTAGAAACTATCCCAACTATTCCACACATAATATTTAAAATGTACTAGATTCAATTCTTCTAGAAATAGAATTATTAAAACTTTCATTAATATCTTTTATTGTTAAATTAACTATTTTGGATTTGTTTCTAAAAATTGTTAAACTTTTTTCATCTGAAACGGTTCCAAGTAAATTTGCTGGAATATTAAAAGCTATTTGTTCGCTTATAGTTTTTAAAGCTAACTGAAAATCATCTGATTTATTAGAAGAAATACTTACTAACACTCTTGAACCTCCTTCAGCGAATAACATCTTATCAATTCTATTATCACATAATGGAATATAGCATTTTGCACCCAATCCTGAAGAAATACAAGATTCAGCTATAGCAATCGCTAATCCTCCATCACTCACATCATGAGCTGATTTTATAAGATCAGAAGAAATAACTTTTCTAAGAAATAATTGAATGTTTTTTTCTAATTCTAAATCTATTAAAGGTGGTCTTCCAGATTTAAGGTTGAAAACATTTTCTAAATAAGATGTTGCTCCTAAGCTTACATTGTTTACACTGAAATCAATATTGTCTAAAGGTGTTCCTAACAACCATATTTGATCTTCTGATTCCACCCAACCCTGACTAATTGTTCTATTAATATCATTAATTAAACCTACCATGCCAATTACAGGTGTTGGATGTATAGGTTTCTTTTTCCCATCTGATAAAGAAGTTTCATTATAAAGAGAAACATTACCTCCAGTAACTGGAGTACTGAGCTCACGACAAGCGTATGAAATTCCTTTACAAGCCATTGCTAATTGCCAATATCCTTTAGGGTCTTCTGGTGAAGAAAAGTTTAAATTATCAGTTACCGCAAGAGGTTCAGCACCAACGCAAGATAAGTTTCTAGCAGCTTCGGCTACTGATGCAATAGCTCCTCTTTCAGGATCTAAAGCAACCCACCTATTAGGACAATCTACAACAGCTGCAATCGCACGATTAGTGTTTTTATTTTTACTAATTCCTCTTAATCTAATAACTGCTGCATCTGCATTTCCAGGAGGAATAACTGTATTATTTTGTACTTGAAAATCATATTGATTATAAATCCATCTTTTTGAAGCAACTGTAGGATCATCTAATATTTTTAAAATAATTTGATTCCATGTTAATAATTTTTTATGGAATGATGTTTCAATTCCATTTTCATCTGAAAATGGTAATTGAGATTCATTCCATTTCCAATGTAGTTGAATATCATTAGGAGCTTCTTTGAGCAATTTATGACTATTAATAGGAGTATCTTCTGCTAAAGCATTAGCAGGTAAGTTAACAACAATTTTATTTTTATGAAGAACACGAACTACATTTTCTGCTAAGACTTTTCCAACAACAACACCTTTTAATCCCCATTTTGTAAAACTACTAATTATCTTCTTTTCAGTGCCTGGCTTCACCACAAAAAGCATTCTTTCTTGAGATTCAGATAATAAGAACTCGTATGCTGTCATATCCTTTTCTCTTGCAGGAACCAAATCTAAATTAAGTTCTATACCAACTCCCCCTTTTGCTGCCATTTCTGAACAACTACAAGTCAAGCCAGCGGCACCCATATCTTGAGCTGCAACTACATGTCCAGTCTTAAAAGCTTCCAAACATCCCTCAATAAGACCTTTTTCAAGAAAAGGATCACCTACTTGGACAGCAGGTCGATCATCTATCGAAGATTGTGTTAACTCAGCACTGGCAAAACTTGCACCACCCATACCATCACGTCCAGTGGTACTGCCTACATATACAACAGGAAAATCTACTCCGTCTGCTCCTGAGCAAACAATGTCTGAGGTTTCCATTAAACCCAAAGCCATTGCATTAACTAATGGATTACCTGTATAACTCTCATCAAAAGATACTTCACCTCCTACAGTTGGAACTCCTATACAATTTCCATAATGTGCTATCCCTGAAACAACCCCTTGCATTAAAGAAATATTTTGAGATTGATTCAATGGTCCAAATCTTAAGGAATTCAATAAAGCAATCGGTCTTGCTCCCATAGTAAATATATCTCGCAAAATCCCCCCTACACCTGTAGCTGCACCTTGAAATGGTTCTATAGCGGATGGATGGTTATGGCTTTCTATTTTAAAAACCAACCTTTGATCTTCACCTAAATCAACTACACCTGCATTTTCTCCTGGTCCGACAAGAATTCTTGAACCAGTAGTAGGGAAATCAGATAATAAAGATTTAGAGTTTCTATAACAACAATGCTCGGACCACATAACACCAAACATTCCTAATTCAACTCGATTTGGTGGTCGTCCTAAACGGTTATAGATTTCAATATAATCTGCATTATTTAAGCCTTCTTTTAGAAGTGAAGAATTAATATCATAATCAACATTAAATTTAATGTTTTCTATAAATTGATTTTTATCCTTTGCTATATCCATGGATCTCCTT
>QCFH01000028.1 GCA_003278345.1 Prochlorococcus sp. AG-363-C02
GGCCATCCTTAACTGCTACGCGAGTCCATCCGGTTGGATAAAAGAAGCCATAACGACCATCTGCACTTTGAAACGCTTCAAGGCCTGCTGTCAAGCCAGAACTGCATGCAATTAGTGAAAAGATCAAGGGCAAAAATACAAAAAAACGTAACGCCCTATTAAACAAGTTTCTCATGGCTTTTTCTACGAGATTCATCTATACCAATAATCTACTAACTTATTTAAGGAATAGTAAATACCACGTTAAGTCATAAGAGTGCTTTAATTCTTATATAACTGAGGAAAAACTCTGAGCAGCTTCACACGACCACTTGCCCATCTAATAGATCAATTCGAACAATTGCCAGGAATTGGCCCAAGAACAGCGCAAAGGCTTGCGTTGCATATACTTCGGCAACCAGAAGAAAAGATCAGAGTTTTCTCCAGTGCCCTTTTAACTGCAAAAACAAAAGTAGGTCAATGTAAAAAATGTTTTCATCTGACAGCAGAGCAAGAATGTGAAATATGTCTAAATTCAAAGAGAAATCCTTCGCAAATTTGTGTTGTTGCTGATTCGAGAGATTTAATTGCGCTAGAAAGAACAAGAGAATATAAAGGGCTATACCATGTACTTGGTGGTCTTATATCTCCGATGGATGGTATTGGTCCAGAATTATTAACAATCTCATCCCTAGTCAAAAGAGTGTCTAATGAGAACAATTTAGAAGTAATCCTTGCACTTACTCCAAGCGTTGAAGGTGACACAACTAGTCTTTATCTTGCAAGACTATTAAAACCTTTTGTAAAAGTAACAAGGATCGCATATGGGCTACCAGTTGGTAGTGAACTTGAATACGCTGATGAAGTTACTTTAACAAGAGCTATTGAAGGCAGACGCGAAATTGAATAAAACACTAATTCAGAAATGATGCCTAAATCCAACCAAAAAACTCGCTACAGCAAAATAAAACCAATCCAGCGCTTACCTGATTGGATAAAACCTAGTATAGGTAAAGCCTCTGAATTAGAGCGTGTTCAAAAGCTCGTAAAAAGATACAGGTTACACACAATATGTGAAGAAGGCCGCTGTCCAAACCGTGGTGAATGCTATGCCTCCGGTACAGCAACTTTTTTACTAGGTGGGTCAATATGTACAAGAAGTTGTTCCTTCTGCCAAGTAAACAAGGGTACTGCACCTATGACGGTTGATCCAAATGAAGCAAGTAGAGTTGCCAATGCAGTATTAAAGCTAAACCTTAAATATGTTGTACTTACAGCTGTTGCAAGAGATGACCTGGCAGATCATGGGGCATCCCTTTTTGTTAGCACAATTCATGCCATCAGAGAAGTTAGCCCAAAGACATCTATAGAAGTACTAACGCCTGATTTCTGGGGTGGTGAATCAGATAAGGAAGAAGGCATAAAAGTACAAAAAGATAGATTAAGGGCTGTTCTAGAAGCAAATCCCATTTGCTTCAATCACAATCTTGAAACAGTTGAACGTCTTCAAAAAGAAGTTCGTAGAGGTGCTACATACAAACGTTCTTTAAACTTATTACATGCCGCAAGAGATATAAATAAAAATATTCCAACAAAATCTGGACTAATGCTAGGCCTAGGCGAAGAATATTCAGAGGTTATTCATTCTCTTAAAGATTTAAGAGCTGTTGATTGTCAACAGCTTACAATTGGACAATATCTTCGACCTTCACTCGCGCATATACCTGTAAAAAAGTATTGGCATCCAAGAGAATTTGAAGAATTTAAAACCATAGCTCAGGATCTTGGCTTCAAAAAAGTAACCTCAGGTCCATTGGTTCGTAGCAGTTATCATGCACAAAAATGATTAATCAGCTATTTTAAATTGTAGTTAGCTTTCCAATGGTGAAGACTGTTTTCATATACCTCATGGCAGTTGCCAATCATTAGGCTACCTGCACCTCCCCATATCATTCTAAAAGGTAGATCAAAAACTGAGGAGCCTACCTCTTTAATAGTACTAAAACCTCTTTTTTGAAAATATCTCACCAAAATGCTATGTTGCTTTTCCTCATCATTAATAGCAAGTAACCTTGCACTCTTACAAGGTGTCTCTTCAAGAGCCCAAGCCATTGTTGAAGCCCAAATCAAATGACCAACACCACTAGGAGCATCACTACTAACCTGCATAGTATCTAGCTGTAATCCACTTTTGCTTTGATAAGCCCATCCTTTCATTTCGCCTAATAGTTTTATCCTATTAGAATCCAAATGCTTAGCTACAACTAATCTCATTGCCCACAAATTCAAGGGACGTCTTACTTGAATCCTTAACAAAAATCCTAAAGAGGCAGCTTCAGCTTCTAATTTAGCAAGCATAAAATCAGTCATGCACTAGGCCAAATTGTATTTCCGGGGAGACGTTCTTCTAGCTCTTTTATGTGTTTTTGCCGTTCTTTAAAGCGAGCTCTGTCGTCGTCGCTAAAGACATCTTTACAGTAATGACACTGAATACCAGGAATATAATTTATTTCCTGCCTTTCATTTGGCGAAAGGGGCATGCCACATGCGAAACACAATCGATGAACACCTGGATTAAGATCATGATCCAATGAAACTCTATGGTCAAACACAAAGCATTCACCAATCCAACGACTACTATCTTTAGGTATTTCAGCTAAATATTTAAGAATGCCTCCATGTAAATGGTAGACATCAGAAAAGCCTACTCTTTTAAGATAGGAAGTAGACTTCTCACATCGGATGCCACCAGTGCAAAACATTGCAACCCTTTTGTAATTACCTTCTTGGAAAAGAGATCTTAATTCTTGGTCAACCCAATTTGGAAAATCACTAAAGGTTTCTGTATGAGGGTTAACTGCACCTTCAAAGCTACCTATTGAAATTTCATATTCATTACGAGTATCAATAACTAATGTAGAGGAGTCGTCAATCAAAGCATTCCATTCAGCTGGCTCCACAAGTTCACCAGAAGATATACGAGGATCAATATCAGCAATTCCTATAGTAACTATCTCCTTTTTTCTACGAGCCTTGAAGCGTCTAAATGCATGTTTAGATGTAAAGCTATATTTAATTTCAAAAGAATTTTCAAGAGTTAAAGATTCTAATTTCTCTTGAATAGCAGCAACCCCAAGAATAGGTCCACAAATAGTTCCATTAATACCTTCTTGTGCAATAAGAATCATTCCTCTAACTTCATATTCTGCAGCAAGTACTGTGAGGTCTTTTAACAATGGAGTTATTGTCTCTTCTTGAATTGGTGAAAAATTATAAAAAGCTGCAACCTTGTAAGTCATCTTTTTTTTTTCAAAAATATCTTTATAGGTTAATTAAAGTTGATCTTAACTCCTGCAGAAGCAAGCAACTCCCTATCTGCCTTAACTGATGGGTTGCTTGTTGTAAGCAGAGAATCTCCATAAAAAATAGAATCTGCACCAGCAAGTAAACAAAGAATTTGTGCTTCTTTACCAAGTTGCTCACGTCCGGCACTAAGACGTATACGACTTTTAGGCATAAGAATCCTTGCAGTAGCAACCATCCTAACCATTTCCAAAGGGTCCACCATTTCTAATGATTCAAGTGGTGTTCCCTCTACAGGTACCAATGCATTAATAGGAACACTTTCTGGATGAGGGTTCATTGTTGCTAACACTTTCAATAATGAAGCTCTATCTTTACTTGTCTCACCCATACCAATAATTCCACCACAACAAATTGTGATCCCTGCAGCACGAACTCTAGTCAAGGTTTCCAAACGCTCCTGGTAAGTACGCGTTGAAATTATTTTTTCATAATGCTCAGGACTAGTATCTAAGTTATGGTTATAAGCATTTAATCCAGCTTCAGCTAATCTTGTTGCCTGTTTATCTGTAAGCATCCCTCCTGTTACGCAGGCTTCCAAACCTAAATTCTTAACACCTCTTACCATCTCCAACATTGATTCAAAGGGTTTTCCTTCTCTTATCTCTCGCCAAGCCCAACCCATGCAAAAACGATCTGCTCCAGCTTCTTTAGCTAATTTTGCCTGTTCTAAAACCCCTTTTATATCAAAATCTGTTTGATTCGAAACGTCGCTAGAATTATGAATTGACTGAGAGCAATAAGCACAATCTTCTTCACATCCTCCTGTTTTAACACTCAATAGAGATGCTAGTTGGACTTTATATTCTGTATTGAAGTTCCTATGGACCTTTTGCGCTTTCCATAAAAGATCAATTAAAGGTTCTTTAAGGATTTTTTCTATCTCCTCGAGCGACCAATCAAATCGAAGCGAGCTCTCCTCAGAAATTAAAGAATTGCAATCAATTGATGACATAGTAAATAAGTTTAGATCTTATCTTTAACAACAGTGTCTAGTCCACCAAAACGTCTTCTCCTTGACTGATAGTCGAGAAGTGCATTCCTTAAAGATTCTTCATTGAAGTCGGGCCATAATGTATCAGTTACATGAATTTCAGCATAAGCCAACTGCCAAAGCAAAAAATTACTTAGTCTCTTTTCTCCACTTGTTCTTATCAATAAGTCTGGGTCAACATAACTTGATGTTAGGAGTTCTTTTTCAAACAAATTCTCATCAATTAAAGAAGGTTCTAATTTACCATCGGCTACCCTTTTTGCAAGTTTCTGAGCAGCCAAAACCAATTCCCTTCTACCACCATAATTAGTGCATACATTAAAATTAATACCAGTATTATTTCTAGTGAGGTTAATTGATTCATTAATAAGATCTTGCAGTCTTTTTGGCAATTCTTCTAAATCTCCAAGAAAATTAATACGCACATCCTCAATATTCAATGATTCTATTTCTTTTTTTAAAACACTCTCAAAAAGTGTCATTAGGAAATTTACTTCTTCTTTAGGTCTAGACCAATTTTCAGTAGAGAAAGCATATACAGTTAGAACTTTAATACCCCAATCACTACATAATCTCACAGTATTTTTTAAAGCATCAACCCCTGCACTATGCCCCATTGCTCTAGGTAATTTTTTTATTTTTGCCCACCTTCCGTTGCCGTCCATGATTATAGCTATATGCTGAGGCAATCTTTTCTCATCTAAAGAAGCAGGCAAAGCTTTATTAAAAGACTCATTATTGGATCCAACAATAAAAGGGCTTGTCATTGTGAAATAGGATTATTGTTTCTCTGTGGGTAAATCTGGATCAATTTTAGAAGAAATTTCATCCTGGTCATAAGATAACGAATTACTTTTAGAATTAGTATCTTGAGGTGTCTTTGAAATTACTGTCCCTGTTGATGAACTCATAAATTCCTTAAGCAAGTCTAATAACCTGCTACTAGTTATTGGCCTTTCAAGTCTGCCTTGGTTTGCTAATGATAGCGTTCCCGTCTCCTCTGAAACAACTACGCAAATACATCTATCAAATCTTTCTGTTATACCAAGTGCAGCAAGATGACGCGTCCCATATCTGCTAATACTCTGTCTAGACAAAGGCAAAATAACTCCTGCGGAAATAATCCTATTACCTTTAATTAAAACTGCTCCATCGTGAAGAGGGGTATCAGATGCAAATAGGTTTAACAATAATTCCGTTGAGAATTTTGCATCAATAGGAATACCAGAATATAAAAAGTCCTCAGGCCTTAAATCACTTCCCATATCCAAAACAATAAGTGCTCCTCTTCTTTTCTGAGAAAGTCTTCCAGCAGCCTCTGAAAGCTGAGTTACTGTGCTTTCATTTGCCTGAAATTCTTTTTGAGTATCACCTAAAAGTACAGCAAGTCTTCCAGTACCAAGTAATTCCATAAGTCTTCTCAATTCTCCTTGCCAAAGAATCGCTAGAGAAAGAGAGCAAGCCAAAACCAAGGCATCTACTAATTTCGATGTAATTGGTAGTTTGGTAAAACGCTGAACAAACCAAGCTAAAGAAACTAAAAATAAATATCCTCTAAGCAGCCAAAGTGTCCTAGGTTCCTTTACTCTAGAAAAAAGCAAAATGCCTAAAGCTGAAGCAAAAGAAACATCCAGCAAGAAACCAAATTTTTCTAACCACAATAAGTTCAATCCTCATTGCCCAGCCATTATTAATTTAACTAATCTTTGGCAATAAAGCGATCCGGAAGAATATCATTTCGCAATAGATCTTCTGGCAACTCTCTTCTTTGTATCAAATCAGAATTTCCTTTATTCACTAGAACTGATGCAGGTTTAGGAATACGATTGTAATTTGAGCTCATTGAAAAATTATAAGCACCTGTTCCAAACACAACTAAAATATCTCCGCACTTGCATTCAGGAATAAGAACATCATTTAAAAGTACATCTCCTGATTCGCAATGCTTACCAGCGATAGTGACTCTATTTTTTTCTTTAAAAAATGGTCTATCAGCAAGATAAGCAGAATACTTGGATTCATAAGTAATTGGCCTTGGATTATCACTCATCCCACCATCTACTGCTAAATAAGTCTTAATTCCTGGGATTTCTTTCTTGGAACCTATAGAGTAAATAGTCAACCCTGCAGTTCCAACAATAGATCTACCTGGTTCACACATTAACAAAGGTAATTCTAATGATCGATTATTACAGGCTTCAAAAATAGCCTCTGAAACTACTTTTACCCAAGATTTTATAGAAGGCGGATCATCTGACGAAATATATCGTATGCCAAGGCCTCCACCTACATTCAAAATATCAATTGGGTGTCCATACTTACGTCCCATTTTTAATACTTTTGCCATTACATCTGCAAGATCCCTATGGGGTTCAACTTCAAATATTTGGGAACCAATATGGGCATGTAATCCTATCAATTCACCCCATTTGATATTTTTAAACTGAACAAAAATATTCTCAATTTCAGTGTAGTTAAAGCCAAACTTACTATCCAGCATTCCCGTTTTTATATAGTCGTGAGTATGACATTCAATACCTGGAGTAAATCTAAGCATAAGCCTTGCTTTTCTTTCTTCTGATTTGACTATGCTGGCTAATTGTTTAATATCATTTTGATTATCTAAAACTATAATGACATTATTATTATAAGCCAAACTTAGCTCACTAAATGATTTATTATTTCCATGAAAAATTATCTTATTAGTTGGAACACCACCTCTTAAAGCTGTAATCAATTCACCCTCAGAAACTACATCAATTCCCATACCTTCAGAAGCCACAATTCTACTTAAAGCCAAAGAACTATTTGCTTTTGAGGCATACAAAGCCATCGATTCTCCTGGGTAATATTCACTTAAAGATTCGCGATACTCTTTACAAGATTTTCTTATTGTTAATTCATCTAATATATAAAGTGGTGTACCATATTTTTGAGCAAGACCACTTAGACTGCATCCAGCAACGCATATTTTCTCTTCTGTATCAATTTCTGTTGAGATCGGGGCAATATTCCTGTTAGGGCTTGTTTTATCAAGATCTTTCTCAAATGGTCTTAAAGTAGACATGGCAAAATTCATTCGCTATTCAGCAAAACTTTTTAATTTAATTCTTAAAAAGTTAATCATTTCACTTTACCAAAGAAAATATGAAAGAAGAAAAGATATCTCATAGAACAAAGATAGTATTGCTGACTCTTAAAGATCTTCAACGCTGCATTGAACTAGACATAAGAGCTCTCAATGGTATATGGAATAAGCAACAATGGAAGGAAGAGCTTATAAATCCAAATAGAGTATGTATTGGTATTTTTATAGATTCAAAGTTAATTGGTGTTTGTTGTGGATGGGTAATATTAGACCAAATAAACATTACTCTTATTGCAATACACCCTTCAAAACAAAGAAAAGGGTTAGGCGTTAAATTGCTTTCTTATTTTATAAGACTTGCAGAAAAAATAAGAGTAAAAATCATCACACTAGAGACAAAGGAAAGCAACTATCCGGCTCAGGCTTTATTCAGGAAGCTCAACTTTAAAGAAATAGCAGAAAGACAAAAAATCTATAATGATGGAAGCAATGCTCTTATTTTTCAACTCAAACTTGCTAAAGAATCCTAATTATTACTACCAGAGATTAAAAAATTTTTATTAATTCATAAATCTTTTAAATGGTTATAGCAACTGATTTTTCTAGGAATTACGGTTTATACGAATGTCAACCTCTAACACAATCCCATCTTAATACTGATAAATTAGTTATATATTCAATTCGAACAGAACCGATATGTTTGAAAGGTTCACCGAAAAAGCAATCAAAGTAATCATGCTAGCCCAAGAAGAGGCTAGGAGACTTGGTCATAATTTTGTTGGCACTGAACAAATACTATTAGGGTTAATTGGAGAAGGCACTGGTGTAGCTGCAAAAGTTTTAAAATCCATGGGTGTCAACTTAAAAGATTCAAGAGTAGAGGTTGAAAAAATCATTGGAAGAGGTTCAGGTTTTGTAGCTGTAGAGATCCCTTTTACCCCTAGAGCCAAGAGAGTTTTAGAGTTATCTCTTGAGGAAGCAAGACAACTTGGGCACAACTACATAGGAACTGAACACCTTTTGCTAGGACTAATTCGAGAAGGTGAAGGTGTAGCTGCCAGGGTCCTAGAAAATCTTGGAGTTGATCTAACTAAAGTAAGAACACAAGTTATTAGAATGCTTGGTGAAACCGCAGAAGTTTCTGCTGGTGGGGGATCTAGTAAAAGTTCAGTAAAGACAGCAACACTTGATGAATTTGGAACAAACTTAACTAAATTAGCTAGCGAATCAAAGCTAGATCCAGTAGTTGGACGTTACGATGAGATCGATAGAGTAATACAAATATTAGGTAGAAGAACAAAAAACAACCCTGTCTTAATTGGAGAACCAGGAGTTGGTAAGACAGCTATTGCAGAAGGCTTAGCACAAAGAATTCAACAAGGAGATATCCCAGACATTTTAGAGGAGAAAAGGGTTTTAACTTTAGATATTGGACTACTTGTAGCCGGAACTAAATACAGAGGGGAGTTTGAAGAAAGGCTAAAGAAAATCATGGAGGAAATAAAATCTGCAGGGAATATCATTCTTGTAATAGATGAGGTACATACTTTAATAGGAGCTGGTGCAGCAGAGGGTGCTATTGATGCTGCCAATATCCTCAAACCAGCTTTAGCTAGAGGTGAACTCCAATGTATAGGGGCAACAACTCTTGATGAATATAGAAAGCATATTGAAAGGGATGCCGCACTAGAAAGACGCTTTCAACCTGTCATGATTGGAGAACCCTCAATAGAGGACACAATAGAAATTCTTAAAGGCCTCAGAGAAAGATATGAACAACATCACCGTCTAAAAATTACTGATGAAGCATTAGACGCAGCAGCAAATTTAGGAGATAGATACATATCAGATAGATTCCTTCCTGATAAAGCTATTGATTTAATTGATGAAGCTGGAAGCAGGGTTAGGCTTCTTAATTCCAAGCTACCTCCAGAAGCAAAACAAATAGACAAGGAATTGCGTAAAGTTCAGAAAGATAAAGAAGAAGCAGTAAGAGAACAAAACTTTACTGAAGCAGGAGACTTAAGAGAAAAAGAAGTAGAGCTAAGAAATCAAATCAGATCAATTTTAGATAACTCAAAACAAGATATTAAAAATATTAATTCAGACTCCAAAGATAAAGAATTAGCAACTAGTGAACAAACAAGTGATTCCATTAATTTGAAAAGCTCTCCTATGGTAAACGAAGAAGACATAGCTCATATAGTTGCTGCATGGACAGGTGTACCTGTTCAAAAGCTTACAGAAAGTGAATCTGTAAAATTGTTAAATATGGAAGAAACATTACATCAAAGACTAATTGGACAAGATGAAGCTGTTAGAGCTGTTTCTAAAGCAATAAGGAGGGCAAGAGTTGGTCTTAAGAATCCAAATAGACCTATAGCTAGTTTTATTTTCTCTGGTCCAACTGGGGTTGGAAAGACAGAATTAACCAAGTCTTTGGCAGCCTATTTCTTTGGAAGCGAAGAGGCAATGATTCGTCTAGATATGTCTGAATTTATGGAAAGACATACAGTTAGCAAGCTAATAGGATCTCCTCCAGGATACGTAGGTTTTAATGAAGGTGGTCAACTTACTGAAGCAGTAAGAAGGAGACCATATACGGTTGTATTATTTGATGAGATAGAAAAGGCTCACCCTGATGTCTTTAACCTTCTATTGCAATTGCTTGAAGAAGGTAGACTAACCGATTCAAAAGGAAGAACAGTTGACTTTAAAAATACACTAATAATAATGACATCTAATATAGGTTCAAAAGTAATCGAAAAAGGTGGTGGGGGATTAGGGTTTGAATTAAGTGGTGAAAATCTTGAGGATAGTCAATACAATAGAATTAAATCTCTAGTAAATGAAGAGCTTAAGCAATACTTTAGGCCTGAATTTCTTAACCGCTTGGATGAAATAATTGTATTTAGGCAACTAACTCGCAATGAAGTTAAAGACATTGCAGAAATAATGCTAAAAGAAGTCTTCTTAAGAATAAAAGACAAAGGCATAGCTCTTTCTGTATCAGAAGCCTTTAAAGAAAGGCTTGTAGAAGAAGGATATAATCCTTCTTATGGAGCAAGACCTCTTCGGAGAGCAGTAATGAGACTTTTAGAGGATAGTCTTGCAGAAGAAGTCCTTTCAGGGAAAATAAAAGATGGAGATCAAGCAGAAGTAGATATAGACGATAATAAAAACGTTATTGTTAGGCATAAAGGTAAAAACCCAAGCAAAACCGAACTTGCTACTGCAAGCATATAAAAATAAATAAAAAAGTATTTATAAAATATACTTATGCAAGTTAATAATTTTTTGCATCAAATATCTCCTGAAAAAGTTATAAGAGGCGAAAGTGCATGGTCTGAAGGCATAAATATAATACCCTCAATATGCAGACGGCCACTGCTACTTGGTAGAAGTTTATCTACAATTCCTATAAGAAAATTATTAGCAAATGATCTTAGAGGAATTGGTCTTTACGTTACAGAAGCAGATTTAGATTACGATTGCTGTGAAATTGATCTAGAAAAAATACACTCAATATATAAACAAACAAATTGTGATGGAATTATTGCTGCTGGAGGTGGAAAAGTTCTTGATGCAGGCAAATTAATTGCAGATAAAGCAAACATTCCATGCATAACTGTTCCTCTAAGTGCTTCGACATGTGCAGGATGGACTGCTTTAGCAAATATATATACAATCAAAGGAGCATTTGTTAGGGATCAATTACTAAATAATTGCCCAAAATTGCTCATATTTGATTATTCGATAATAAGAAAGGCACCCACAAGAATGCTTGCTAGTGGAGTTGCAGATGCATTAGCAAAATGGTATGAGGCATCGGTTAGCAGCAATAATTCAGATGATGGCCTAGTGCAACAAGCAGTACAAATGGCAAGGGTATTAAGAGATCAATTATTAATAAATGCCCCTGAAGCTCTTAAAAATCCTAAAAGCAACTCTTGGGTAAAAACAGCA
>QCFH01000029.1 GCA_003278345.1 Prochlorococcus sp. AG-363-C02
GGATCGAAAAGAGAATTAGAGCTTACAGAAATTATATTATCTGAGATTAATTCAAAAATCAAAGCTAAAGGTTCAAATTTCTATTCTAAAGGTAGAATTCTATCTTACTTAAGTATTCTTGGCTACACAATAAATAAACAAAAGAAGAAGAAAAAATTATATTTAATATCAACTAAATAATAATATCTTTCTAATCACATCCCAATGTTGACCTTGTTTTACGCTGAGTCATAGGATTAACTCCATCAGCCATAGAGCATAGATAGTCTGAGTCAAGTTTACTTATAATTACATTTGTAAAATCGCTACCTTTAATCTTTACATCTTTAAAAGTTGCATTAAAAACAAAAGCTTCTTCTAAATTTGTATTTGTCAAATCAGTACCATCAAAAACCGCTGAATCAAGCGTTGCATTTCTTAAGTTTGAATTTGAGATGTTTGTATTTAATAATTTTGCACCAAATAGACTTGCTCCTTCTAAATTACTTTCTGATAAGTTTGCATCTTGAAGATCTGTGAGATAGAAAGTTGCTCCTTTTAAATCAGATTTAGAGAAGTCTTCGCCTATTAATGTTTGCTTTCCATAATCAATAAATGCATTAACACTTGATATTGGAAAAATAATAAGAAAAGTACAAAAGATTAAAGAAATTGCCCTGATAAGCATCGATTAGATTAATATTTAAATTGATCTTAATTATAAATCTGTATAATTGATTTTGTTTATTCTAAACCACTGCTGGTGTGAAATTTAATAAAATGTTTGTAATCCGGTATAGTCTTTTGCTGAAAAGCAAGCTAGAAAGTAGTTATATAATGATTATAAATGCTTTCTCAAAAAAGAATTGAATATATCAAGGGTATCCTAGAGAGGATTTCCAGAGGTAAAGAAGTTAGCTTGAAAGAAAGACTTTATTTAAAAGAAATTGCTGATAAAGACCAAAAAGTATCAGCTTGGCTAGTCAAAGCAAGAAGATTACAACAAAACCAAGAGATTTTAAATAATACTCCCGTTGACAAACTAATCAATGAGCTTGATTTAGGCTCAGCCGAGCCACATTCTAATAATATTTCTGATCCGGAGGAACTAGGAAGATGGTTTTCTGGTGCACCATCATGGGTAGCAAGAAGTTAGAACCTTTAAACTTCTAAAGTAATAGTTCACATTAATTGATTAGCAATATTACTTATTATAAATAGATAAATTAATATATTAAAAGATCAATATCTATGAATTTAAATTAAACTATTCTAAAATATTAATATAAAGCAAATGGTAAATAATACAGAATTGATTCAACATCCATTTGAGGCAATTGTAATTGGGTCTGGTGCAACTGGAGGTGTTGCAGCACTAACCCTAGCTGAATTAGGAATAAGAGTTCTTGTAATTGAAGCTGGTCCAGAATTAAATTCAAAGACAGCATTGGGAAAAGAACCATTAAATACTCTTAAAAGAGTAAAAGGAATTATTTGCGGAGAGAATAGGATTCAAGCTCAGCACCCTGGCTATTGGAAAGCTAATCCAGCTTTATACATTAATGAAAAAGATAACAAGTATAAAACACCCTTAGAAAAACCTTTTATATGGACTCAAGGAAGACAATTAGGAGGTAGAAGCCTAACATGGGGTGGTATAACTTTAAGACTTTCAGAGTTAGATTTCAAAGCAGCAAGAAATGACAATTATGGCCCTGAATGGCCAATTAATTATTCAGATCTTAAACCTCATTATGAAGCAATAGAAAACCTATTACATATAAATGGCAATGCTGATGGATTAGCACAGATTCCAGATGGTTTATATTCAGATCCAATACCTTTTACTGATTCAGAAAATATATTCAAAGAAAAGGTTATAAGCAAATTAAACTATAAAGTAATTCATTCAAGAGGATTTGGTCCACAAAATAAAAATGAAAAATGGCCAGATTCAAGCAGTCCAGGTAGTACGCTAAAGAAAGCATTAATGACTGGAAAAGTTGAAATTCTAGCAAATCATATTGTCGAAAGATTAATACTAAATAATGACAGTAATCTAGCTGAAGCACTTATAGCAATTAATAGATTAACTAATACAAGAATAAAGATTAATTCTAAGCTTATTGTCCTTTGTGCTTCAACCATACAAAGTATAAAAATACTACTAAATTCAAGTGAAAATATTCACTCAAAAGGTTTAATTGAACCTTCAGGAAAGTTGGGTTCCTTTTTAATGGATCATATTTCAACCTGTAGGTTTTTCTCTTTACCAATAAAGAGTAAAGAGAACAATAAAAATCAAACTCTTTCTGGGGCAGGAAGTTTCTTTATACCTTTTGGTAATGATCTGGACAATGAAACGTATATAAATTTTATTAGAGGATATGGAATATGGGGAGCGATTGGACGCTTTGACCCTCCTAGTCTTCTTAAAACTTTGCCAGATACTAAAACAGGATTCTTAATTGGTCACGGTGAGGTTTTACCTTATGAGGAAAACAATGTAAGTCTCTCTAATGAATTAGATCAATGGGGTATTCCAATTCCAAATATTAATTTTAGTTGGAAGGATAATGAATTGAATATGGTAAAACATATGAACAAAACTATAGAAAAATGTGTAAATGCCTCTGGTGGCGAGATACATCCACTTCATGAACTAATAAAAATTCCACTTTTAAAACAAATTTCCAAAAATGCATTTGCCCTTAAATCTGATCCCCCACCTCCAGGTTATTACGTTCATGAAGTAGGGGGAGCAAGAATGTCTATGAATTCAGAAAGTGGAGTTTTAGACAGATGGAATAGGCTGTGGCAATGCCAAAATGTGCTGGTCGTTGATGGGGCATGCTGGCCTACATCAGCTTGGCAAAGCCCTACTCTTACAATGATGGCTATAACTAGAAGAGCTTGTATAGCAGCTGTTAAGAATCAGCCAAAGTAAATAAGTCATTTAGATATCTCTCTGTAACAGCCCTATTTTCACTACCATTCTGAAAAAGAAAATTTGCTAAGGCAGAACTCATCAGAGTGTATTGGTCCCATTCAGGATTCATACAAATGAATTTTTTCATACCTTTATAAAGCTCTTCTGGAATTTCTGCTTCAAGACTTACGGAAACTTCTTTTGAATGATCTGTTTTTAATGCAGCTTCAATACTTTCAGAAAGTTTAATTTCATCATTAAAACTCGATTGAACTAAACTTTCTACTTTGCTGACCTTTAATTGGGTTAAGTCCATTAAAAACTAACGACCTTGTTTATTTAACAGATCCAATATCTATAAAAATCTCAAATTCGTCAAAGTGATAAAAGGTTTTATTCAGATTCAAGAGACAAGGCTAGACTCATTCCGGCAGAAAGAAATACGATGAATATAAAAAAAAGATATATAAAAAATTAGCCTTTCCTAAAACTAGAATCCGAAGCCTAAAAAGGAGCGAAAACTCACAAAAGTAGGTATTTATACCACTTAAATGAATTCGCAGTGGAAAACCTCCATCAAACTGTGGAAAGAGTATGGGGAAAAACAATAAAAGCCCAAAGATAAGTGCTGCTTATCTTTGGAGAGTCTATTGAGACGCGTTGAGAAAGAGACAGGTGAGGCAGTGATTATTAAGTATTTTTTTTATATTTGATCTTCTTTTGAACTTCGAAACGTGACCGGGCCAAGAGGGTGACTAGCATTCGGATACAAATTAATGCCATGGTCATGGTCATGGTCATTAGCATTGCTATGACTATGTTTAATTAATGACTGTTTATTAGCCAAATCACATTCACCTGTACATTCAAGTTCACACAAACTACATGCTTGATCTATTCCTTCTACATGGTTATGGTGACTGGACTGCAGCAAACCAACTTCTTTTTCAAAACCAAATAAATTAGACCTATATTTACAAAGAGCGCAGTTCATTGCATTAGCACCTGATAAAACTTCTAATATTCTTTCAATAAATGTATCTACAACTTTAGGATGATCTCCTAAATAACTAGCATTAATAAATTCAATCTCTGGATTATCTTCTGCAACTAATTGAACAAAATTTCTAATTCTAGACACAAGTACCCCAGAAAAAAGAAAATAAGGAAAAACAATTACTTTTCTAAAGTCTAATTTAACTAAATGTCTCAGTCCAGGTTCTACAAGTGGGAAAGTCACTCCTGAGTAAACAGTCTCTCCCCATCCAAAACCAAGTGATTCGACAAGCATTCTTGTTATCTTTGAGATATTAGAATTTGCATCTGGATCTGATGACCCTCTACCAACTACAACTAAAAGCATCTGATTTAAAGGCGTATCTTTTTCGGAAATTACAGCTTCTTTAATCCTTTCAGCAGCTGCACTTATCATTAGATTATTAATCCCAAGTTCTCGTCCATAAAGTATCTCAATACCTGTTTTATTTGAATAACTATTAAGAACAGCAGGGATATCATTTTTGGCATGTCCTGCTGCAAAAAGCATGGCTGGAATAGCTATAACTTTCCTAACGCCTCTTTCTCTAAGTTTGTCTAAAGCTTCAGATATTATAGGTCTTGAGAACTCTAAATAGCCATATTCAAAGGGATTAGAAGGAACTAATGACTTGATAGCTTCTGCTAATCTTGCAAATTCTTTTGTTGCATGAATATTTCTACTACCATGGCCAATAATTAAAATTCCTATATTGGAATTAAGTTGATCTAATTGACCTGAGATCAAAATTTTAGTGCAGTTTTTAAAACCTTATCGTGATTAGTCTCCAAAATCTAATGTATAAGCAAATTAATCTGATATAAGAACAATTAGTAATCATGATTAGAACAAATCGAATATTTCCAAATAATCAAGCGCAAGATCAAAAGATTGCAGGGATATTTGAAAATATAAATAAAGATTTTTTGAATTTATTAAAAAATGATCTTTTAAAACCTAAACCTTTATTGGTATGTAGTGGAGGGACCTCAAGCAGGTGCGCTGCTGAGGGACATTGGACACTAGACCTTAGGGGAAATTATCAAAAAGTCGAATTTAACAAAGCAACCCAAGAAATCACTATAGAAGCTGGAGTAAATATGCAACAATTATTAGAAAAAGCACTAACTTTTAATCGCTCATTCCCAATTGGCTTATCAGGAAAAACAGGAATTGGTTATATACTTACAGGAGGTATAAGCCCCTTAAGTAGAAAATATGGGTTGGCAATAGATAATATTTTAGAATTAAGTGGAGTATGGGGAAATGGAGAGCATTTTAGATTACTTAAACCTAACAATGATACAAATACACAAGATAAATTGAAATGGAAGGGACTATGTGGTGCTGCTCCTTTCCTTGCAATTGTTACAAGTATAAGGCTAAAAACATATAAATTAAAGCCTATTTATGCATGGGAAACATCTCTATCTCCATCACAATTAGCAGAGATCATATTAATGGCGGAGAATTGGAGTAACTCTGCAAGTCTTTATTGGGTATGGGGAAATAAAATTAAAGTTTATGGCGTATATGAATTAGATAACCTAGAAGATTTTGATAATTATAAACGTCTTATTAATGAGATTCCTAAATCAAATGACTTTATTTCATATAAAGTTGATAATATTAGTGAGATAGGTAACCTCTTATCTTCAAATATAATCAATAAGCCTTTCGATACTCAACATTCAGAAGTTGTTGGTCTTCTAGGACCTAAATTAAACAATAGAATAGATTTAATGATTAGGCATATAGAAAAAGCAATTAAAGTGAGACCTTCTGAATACTCTTATATTTCATGCCAACAACTTGGTGGTGCCACTATTAAGAAAGGAATTGATTTAAGTTCATTTATTCATAGAGATTCGATTTGGAAACCATGGATTACTGGCTCTTGGAATTCTGCTGATATACAAGGAAGGGAGTCAAGTATAAAATGGATAGAGGAATCTTGGGAAGGTCTTAAAAGTTTTTTCCCGGGTATTCATTTGGCTCAACTACATCCACATTTAAATTGGCATAGTAAAGAAATTAAAACTGCATTTAAGATGTGGCTTCCTGAATTAAAAGAATTAAAATCAAATTATGATCCAAAAGGTATTTTGCCACCGCTTTGATATACGGTTTGCAGAGAAAGTTAATTAATCAATGCTAAGTAAGGCAAAAACAAATTTCTTATCCGAGTGGTTCTCAAATCCTAAACAAGATATCTTATCTGGCCTTGTTGTTGCTTTTGCAATGATTCCGGAAGCAATTGCTTTCTCTGGCATAGCAGGGGTAGATCCCCAGGTAGGCCTTTTTGGGGCATTTTGTCTATCAATAACCATAGCTCTTGTTGGAGGGCGTATGGGCATGATCACCTCGGCAACTGGTTCTACAGCTCTTTTAATGACAGGGCTTGTAGCAACCGGCAATGCCCAAGGAGAAGGGCTTGGGCTGTCTTATCTAATAGCAGCAGGATTGTTGACAGGTGTTTTTCAAATTATTTGGGGTTATTTACGACTTGCTTATCAAATGCGATTTGTACCTACAGGTGTATTAAGTGGTTTTGTCAATGCATTGGCTTTATTAATTTTTCAAGCTCAACTACCTCAAATGGGGATAAATCTCCATTATGGAGAAGTAAGTGATTTAAATCATACTGATCCCATACTCCAAGGAATGCAATATCCAATTGTTTGGTTATTAATAATTCTTGGTCTATTTATTATTTATGGATTACCAAAAATAACTAGGATAATACCTTCTCAATTAATAGCTATTTTAGTTATAACAATGATTTCTATTGTTTTAAATTTAGATATACCAACCGTCAGAGACCTAAGCGTTGGGGGTGGCCTTCCAGAAGGATTACCTAATTTCTCAATTCCTTTTGGATCAACTGCAGATGGTAAAGTCCCATTTAATTTAGAAACTTTTGGAATTGTACTTCCTACAGCACTGGCAATATCTTTAGTAGGATTAATGGAAACCTTTCTTACACAAGACATATTAGATGATATAACTGATACAAACTCAAATAAAAATAAAGAGGCAAGAGGTCAAGGCATAGCAAATATTATCTCATCATTTTTTGGAGGAATGGCAGGCTGTGCCCTTGTTGGTCAATCAGTCATGAACACTGAAAATGGTGGCAAAACAAGACTTTCAACCTTTTCATCTGGCATAAGTCTTTTATTAATAGTTTTAGTTTTTAAGCAATGGCTTGAACAGATACCCATGGCAGCATTAGTTGCCGTAATGATATCAATTGCGATAAGTACTGCAGACATTAATGGTTTAAAAAATATTTCGAAAATACCGAGAAGTGATACTGCTGTTATGTTAATGACTTTTTCTGTGACAATGATTACAACACCTCATAATCTTGCTTTAGGAGTGATAGCAGGTGTGGCGCTTGCTGGAATATTATTTAGCAGAAAAGTTGCTAAAGTAATAGAAATTAAATCCATAAAAATTTCAAGTGAAGAAATTATATATGAAGTTACAGGACAGTTATTCTTTGTTAGTAAAATATATTTTTTACAAGGTTTTGATATTCATGATCATCCACAAAAAGTAAAGATAGACATGTCTAAAGCTCACATTTGGGATCAAAGTGGAGTAGCGGCACTAGATCAAATAATAAGAAAGCTTACTCTTGGCGGATCAGTCGTAGAGGTAATTGGGCTGAATGAAGAGAGCAACAATCTTTTTGATAGGCTTGGAGGGCAAGAGTCTTCTCATGGGTAAAAATACTATTATCTTTCTATATATTTAAACTTTTATTGAGAATTACTCCAAAAACTAATAAGACAAAATATAACCAGCTGTTTAAATTAAGGCATAAAAATGTAAAAATAGGCTACAACTATATGTAACCAAATGGCATACAGTCAAGCAGTAGTTCTTGCTGGAGGAATTGCTCACGTTCCAGTCTTAATAACTGTACTCAAGTTTTTAGACTCAAAAACACTTAAGCTACACAACCAAAGAGCACAGGTGGTAGCAAAAGAGAAAGAAGCTGCAGAGAGGGTTGCGGAAGCAGAAAAGCGGGCTAAAGAGAAGGCAGCACAAGAAGCGAAATTAGCAGCTGCGGCTCAATCTGTATCCAACGAGACTCCCTCTGACCCAGTTGATAATTAGTTCATAGTTAGCAACTTAAATATCTACCTGTTTAAATATGATTAAACAGGTAGATATTTTCTAAAGGTTAAGTTAATCCTCCAACCATTAATGTATTTCCTTTTGGGAAGCGAATGTACCCAGTTAGTTTGACAATCTGGTTGCATAATTAGCAAGTCTCCATCCCCAAGTTTTAAGCACACTTTCTCAAGACTAGTATTATTTTTGAAAAAAAAGTCTCTTTTTTCTCCTAAAGAAATTGAGGCTATATCTTTACTCAAATCTAGTTCTTTTTCATTATCTGAATGCCACCCCATTGAATCTTCACCATTACGATATAAATTTATCAAACATCCATTAAAGTCTACCTTACAATATTTAATTACTTTATATTGAAATGGAATAAACCAATTAGGCCAACCACTTCCCAGATGAGTAATACCGCTATAACTATATGAAATACCCTGATTAGCTATAAAATAAGTAAGTCTAGGTAGAGGATATCTCTTTCCATATATTTTAATTATTGGTTGCTGCCATTCTAAACAATTTAACAAGTTATTAGCTAATTTATTTGCATTATATTTATCAAGCCAATTGCTTATTAAATAGAAAGGCTTGTTTGTCAATTCTATGTATATAAACTAATTTTTTAAACTTACTCTCTGATAACAAAACCAAAGCCATTGTTGAAACATTAAATTACGATGTGATCTCCACAAAGTTTGTGGCTTTTGATGATTAAAATTCTCCGGAGGAAGGACATCCCCTCTAGCCTTATCTCTTTCCATCTCTGTAACCAATCTTGCAACATTGTATTCAGGATGCCCAAGATGCATTAATTGCCTTTGATCTGTAGTTTCAAAAATTGTATAGCCAACTTTTTCTCCATAAGCAAGCAATCTCAATCGACCTTGTCTTTCAGCCTCTTCCATTGATTCATTGCATAAACCTGCATGTCTACTCTGAGGGCAATAGAAATAATCATCTTGTGTACCCATTATTGGATGTGCGGGCACAAGACTTCTCATAGGAAATACACCAAAAAGTTTTTCAGTAAAAACCGTCTTTTGAACACCGGCTAAATATGCAAGTGCAAACCCAGCCCAACAAAGTCCTAATGTACTTGCACAGGCCTGGCGAGCCTCATTAATTAAATCAACCAATTCAGGCCAATATTTAACATCTTCATATGGTAGATGTTCTACAGGAGCTCCCGTTATAATCAAACCATCTAGAGGGGCAGGAGACATGGCTTCCTCCCAGCCTACATAATGTTGTGATAAGTGATCTAAGTCCCACGTTTTATAGGTATGCGAAGTCAATCGAATCCATATAGGTTCTATTTGAAGTGGAGAAAGACCAAGTGGGTGTAAAAGATTAAATTCATATTGTTTTCCTAAAGGCATTATGTTTAATATGCCAATTCTTAAAGGTCTAATATCTTGCCTCTTTGCAAGTTCAGGCTCTATCCAAGAAATATGATTTCTCTCCACAGATGAAATCTTGTGGTAACCACGTGGAAGGATAAGAGCCATAAAACCAGTCTTTAGTTAATAAATTTTGTTTAAAGCATTTGCAAAGTCTTCTTTAATGTCATCTATATGTTCCAAACCTACAGAAACTCTAACCATTGTAGGCGTTACTCCTGCAGACTCCTGTTCTACTTCTGAAAGCTGTTGGTGTGTTGTTGAGGCAGGATGAATAACTAGTGTTTTAGAGTCTCCTACATTTGCAAGATGACTAGCTAATTCTAATGAATTAATAAAAGTTACCGCATCGTCAAAACCACCTTTTAAGGAAAACATCAACATACATCCCATCCCTCTTCGGGTAAGATATTGCTTTGCTCTTTGATGATAGGGATCTGAATCTAATCCAGGGTAACTAACACTTGATACTTTCGAATGTTGATTAAGCCAAGTAGCCAATTCCATTGCATTGGAGCAATGTCTCTCAATACGCAAACTAAGGGTCTCAAGTCCTTGAAGTAATAAAAACGAATTAAATGGGCTAAGTGCAGGACCCCAATCTCTTAAACATTCAAGTCTTGCTCTTAGAGCAAAGGCAATATTTCTATTTGATGGAACTCCAAGCATAGTGCATATATCACTACCAAAGCCAAATGCATCCCAATGAACTAGTCCATGATAAGCATCACTAGGTTCAGACATTAAAGGAAACTTTCCATTCCCCCAATCAAATGTCCCTCCATCAACAATTACACCTCCCAGGCTAGTACCATGTCCTCCTATCCATTTAGTAGCACTCTCTACAACTATATTTGCACCATGGTCCAAAGGTCTTATTAACGCACCAGCTCCTCCAAGAGTATTGTCTACAATTAATGGTATTTGATTAGATTTAGCTAAATCTGAAAGAGCTGAAAAATCAGGAATATTAAATCTTGGATTTCCCATTGATTCAACATATATAGCCTTCGTTTTATTATCTATTTGAGAAGCAAAGCTACTGATATCATCACCATCTGCAAATTTTACATTAATTCCTAAGCGAGGAAATTGGACTTTAAATTGATTATATGTACCGCCATACAGGAAGGAAGTAGAGACAAAATTATCTCCTGCCTTCATACAATTTGCTATAGCAAGAAACTGTGCAGATTGACCTGATGCTGTTGCAAGAGCAGCTACTCCTCCTTCCAAGGCGGCAACTCTCTTTTCGAATACATCCGTCGTAGGATTCATTAAACGCGTATAGATATTCCCAAATTCCTTTAAGCCAAATAAATTTGCTCCGTGCTCAGCATCATTAAATACATATGAGCTTGTTTGATAAATAGGTACAGCTCTTGCATTAGTAGAAGAATCTGGCTCCTGTCCAGCATGTAGCTGAAGAGTTTCGAAATGAGGGGAGGTCAAAGCGCCTATAAATTATCTACCTTTATTTCTAGCTAAAGTTTATGAATCTGGAATCCAATCGTCAGAAGGGGAAACTATATCTTTATTTACTAAAGAAGGAAATGTATTACGGATCATAGGAATCAGTTGCTTCCTTATTGATTTTCTACACTTTGGCACACAT
>QCFH01000030.1 GCA_003278345.1 Prochlorococcus sp. AG-363-C02
TATCAGCTGTAATTGCTAGTATTGCAGCTGTTTTAAGTGGATAAGAAAAACTTTTGCTCCGATCTAACCAAAACCCTGCTGAAAACCTTGCTATTGTTCCTGATAGTGCAGCAAAACAAAAGCCAATTCCTATCTGCGTTGCGGTAAAAGATAAATTATTGAATACTAGAGCTGTGAAGTAGATGACACCTCCTGCTCCTATTGATGCTAAAAAACGACAAATTGTTATTTTGCGCAATTCTGCGGGAAACTGTAACCACCATTGACTGAGTGCTTTTGTTGTCTTCAAAATTGCCTTTGCGAAGAACAATTGCTAGTTTTATGCTTGCAACTTTGACTGCAAGCAATTTTGTTTTTGGTAGGTTTCAT
Organism: Prochlorococcus sp. AG-363-C02; assembly: GCA_003278345.1. Lineage (GTDB taxonomy): Bacteria > Cyanobacteriota > Cyanobacteriia > PCC-6307 > Cyanobiaceae > Prochlorococcus_E. The sequence goes on from QCFH01000030.1 coordinate 370, forward strand.
GCAGCTGAAAGGATTGAGTTTCATTTTGAAGAAATGACTATACCTATTGAAATAGATGAATTAATTCTTTGGAATAAAAAAGTAATCGAAAATAAGCAGGATTATCTTATAGACAATAATCAGATTATAGAGTTAGCCTTTTGGCTAAATATACTTGGCTTTGAGAGTAGAGCTGCTTTATCAGAGTTTCTTGCTAATCCTTTTGTTAAAGATAAAAGCATGGAACTGCAGCTACTTAGAAGTTGGGCAGGGAGGAAGCTATTAGATAAGATAAGTGATCTTGCTGTAATTGATAATGATAAAACAGCAATAATGGTATTCAATACTTTGGAGAAACTTTTAGAGGAGCAGAAAGAGGTCTCTTTATTGGATCTCATGAAGGAATTACCATCTGAAGTGATTCATTTTGATTTAGATGAGTTGGTTAATGTTCTAAAGAATTGGCGAAAGGAGTTACAGAGTCAACAAAAACTTATAACTGATTTAAGAGCACTTTCTAATGAGGAAACAGATTTAAAAAATAATAAATTAGATAATAAGAAATTTGATATTGTTAAAGAGAAAATAAAAGTAAAGCCTACTTATAGATCAAAGGATATGGAAATAGAAATTTGGAGACCTTTGAAAAAATCTAAAAAACCTATAAGAGATAATTGGATTCTTTTTATGCCAGGCTTGGGCGGAGAACCAAGACATTTTCATTGGCTAGCTAAAAGTCTTAGTCAGAATGGATGGGAAATAGTTCTGCTTAATCACCCTGGTAGTGATACTAAAGCGATGAACTCTTTACTAGAGGGGATAAATCCATTTCCAAATGGAATTGAATTATTTCCTTATCGCTTGGCTGATTTGAGATTGGTTTTAGATGAAAAAGAAAGAGGAATTTTAAATATTAATGGTAAAAATGTTGTATTGATGGGACATTCTTTAGGGGCATTAAATGCTTTTTTAGCTTCAGGCTCAAAAATCCAAAAAGGTTTAATTGAAAGATGCAATGACGCCTTAGATGATTTTTCAATTACTAATATTTCTAGACTAATTCAATGTCAATTAATAGATGTTCCTTTATCGAAAGAAGAGAAAATATCTTCCATTTCTGCAATTGTAGGGATTAATTCTTTTGGGAAATTACTTTGGCCCCAATCTATGGATAATAAATCCAATATTCCTGTTTTTTTAACAGGTGGAACTTTTGACTTGATAACACCTGCTATTTCAGAGCAATTAGGCCTATTACTTTCAACTAACCCAAATAGTTTTAGCAGGGTTTTAATTATCGAAGGAGCAAGTCATTTTTCACCCATAAATGTAGAAATTCAAGAGGATGGGCTAAAAGGAAGTGATGTATATCAAATTAGTGATGATTTAGTAGGGGCTGAGCCTGCTTTTGTCCAAGATCTACTATCAGAAAATATAATAAACTTTCTTGAAAGTTTAGAAACAAAAATACCTATAAATCTATTAAATAATCATAAAAGTAAGTTTGATCTTAAATATCATATTCTAGATTATTCAACAACCGATAAACTTTTAAAAAAATAATTTAATATTTAATTCTAGGATCTATACATGCAATTAATAGATCAATAAAAAGACTTATAGAAACAACTAAGCTGGAAACTACTACTACTATTCCCTGCACCATTGGATAATCTCTTTGATTTATTGCTTCTTGAAGCCCTAAGGCCAACCCCGGCCAAGAAAAAGTTACTTCAATTAGGAGAGCTCCCCCTATTAAAGATGCAATTGTAAGCCCAGCAATAGTGAGGATAGGCAATAATGCATTTGGTAAAGCATGATAAAAAATAATATTGTTCCTTTTAATACCTCTACTTTCTGCAGCCTCAATATAATTTGTATTTAATATTTTTTCAAAATTTACTCTTAATGATCTACTAAATATTCCACTTAACAATAAACCTAATGTGCCTGCTGGCAAAATAAGATGTTTTAAGGAACTTGTTAAAACAATTAAATTACCATCTTTAATGCTATCCAAAATAATGAAACCACTCCCTTGAGGTGTAATTAAAGTTGGTGATAATCTTCCACCTATAGGAAGCCAGCCTAGAATAACCGAAAATAAGATCTGTATAAGCATTGCTATCCAAAAGGGTGGTAATGCATATGTCCCAATTCCAAATAAGCGTCCTGCTAAGTCTGTCTTGCCTTCGGGCTTCGCAATTCCTGTAAAGCCAACTGCAATACCTATTAACAAGGCAATTAATATTGCTGCAACTCCCAATTCAATGCTAGCTGGTAATGTTTTTGCAATTATTTTACTTACTGATTCTTGGTTATTAAGTGATTGTCCTAAATCGCCATGCATAAGATTATTTATATAATTTAGATATTGATTTATTAAAGGTTCATTTAGGCCTAGTTTTATTCTTAGAGCTTCTCTTGCTGCAGAGTCTGCTCTATTGCCAAGGATTGCATCTACAGGGTCTCCTGGGGCAACTCTTAGTAATAAGAAAACCAAGCTTGAAATTACCCATAGCATTATTGGAGCCAAGGCAAGTCTGGTAATTGAATACTTTAAAAGTGATCTAGTTCTGTTCATTATTATTGGTTATTTTATCAAGGCGTAATCTTCCACTGCCATCAAATTTAGGTTGAGTTAAATTTGGTTGAGCCCAAGCTCTAGGATTCAAATTCCAAACTGGTATAATAGGTAAACCTTTTGCAGCAATAGTTTCAACTTTTCGTAGTTCATTTAGTCTTTCATCTCCTACTAAAAGCTCACTCTTATCGAGAGAATCTTGTAGTTCTTGATTTCCCCAGAAGGTGCCTCCTATAACGGCCTCTCCCTCTTCACATATATTATTTTTTATTTTCTTACAATCTAGTAAAGGCGATAAGTATGCATATGGATCAGGATAGTCTCCAGTCCATTCTAGTATTACTGCTTCATAAATGCCGTCAGAAAGTTGTTTGTATACGGTCGTAGATTCCACGCCATTTAATGAAATTTCCAAGCAATCTGATAGATCACGTTTTATTTGTTCTTGCCATGTAAGTGCTAAAAGTTTGTCTGAGGGTACGTTTGATCTAAAGGTTAAGGGAATAGAAAGTAATTTGTTATTACAATATCCTGTTTCTTTGAATAATTTCCTGGCTATTTTTGGATTGTATTTAGGCCACTGATGAGTACTATTTATTTGTAATATAGGGGGTGTTAGTGATCTTAAGGGAGATCTCAAACCATAGCTTACTTGCTTGGAAATCAGCTCTCTATCTAGACTATAAGAAAGAGCTTGTCTGATTTTCTGTTTATTAAGTAATTCAGAGTTTGTACGAAAAGCAATATATCCAATCTGCATAGCTGGTCCTTTACCTTCTTTTAAAAGACCTTTTTGAGATGATTTATTTAAAGAAAGTCTATGTCCATCTTCAATCGAATTGGAAAGTAAAATATCTATTTGACTTGTTTTGATAGCACTAAAAAGAGAGCTAGAGGTATTTAAATTTATATAATTTATTCCAGAATTAAGTGCTTTTTGATCCCAATACTTTTCGAAAGGTTTGAGGCTTATCCTTTCAGGAGAATAATTTTCTAATTTATATGGACCTGTAGAAATAATATTGTTGTTTAAAAACTTATCTTTATACTCAGAATAATAGCTAGGAGAAATAGGAGTAAGGTTTATTGAAGTAAGTAATCCATTTATTGAACTTGATGGTCTTGAAAGCTTTATTAAAAGAAGGAATTTTTCTGGAGTTTCAATGTCTATAATCCTATCATTAATTATATAATTCAGCGTTCCAATTTCTTTAAAGCGTTTAATACTAAAAGACATTGCGGATGAGTCGAAATGTGTACCATCATGGAAAAACACATTTTCTCTAAGTGGTATAGAAATTGTTTTGCCATCATTGCTTAATTTAGGCCTTTCTTTTGCAAGCCTAGGTTCAAGTTTCCCATTGGAATCAACTCTATAAAGTGTATCCCCTAAAGCACTTATTAATTGAATAGAAAGTAGTTTATTAGCTTGTGCAGGGTCTAGAGATTCTATTTTTCCTTTGCTTGCAATTGTTATTAAATTATTTGATTTTTGTTGTGTGCAGGATGTCTGACTAAATAATAAAGCTAAAGTTATAAATTTTAAAGTTATTTCTAAAAATAAATTAATTAGCTTCATTGAATTTCATTATTAGTTTTGCTAAAAATTGTATTTTAGGGATCATAAATTTGCTTAATTGCAATCTCGAAAACAGGAGAACCTGAATCTGATATTGGCCATTGCCTAACCCAGCATTTCTCATGCTTGCAATCTATACCTATTACTTGGAATAGGTCCTCCTCATTTAGAAGCTGTACGCAGTCACCTTGACTAAGGTTGTCTGAGGTCATTGACTTAGCTAAATAATAATGCTTATCAATTGTTTGGAGACATTGAACCTCTGTACATTGAAAAGCAAGAGAAAATTTCTCAATATTTATATGTTTAACAATTTCTAGTTTTATTTGCCAGGTTTACCTGAGTTTAAAGACAACCTAAGTGAGAAGCTACATTAAGTACTTCTTTCATGTTTTCTATCTCTGCTAAAGAATCATTTATTTTCCCTTTACTTACTTTATGAGTTATCACAATGATTTCAGCTTTCGCATTATTTGAATCAAATTGAACTATTGATTCAATTGAGACTTGATTCTTCCCTAGGATATTTCCTATTTTGCCTATGACTCCTGGATTGTCTGCTGTGATTAGTCGAATATAATTTTTTTGTGAAATATCTCTTGTATTAGCAAGAATACAATTTCTCCAGCTAATGGAAGATAATAGTGGATCTAAACATGCCCCTTCTTCTTTTTGCATTAATTTTATTCCAACAATATTCAGGATGTCAGCGACCACGGCAGAGGCTGTAGGTCCTGCACCGGCTCCAGGACCATAAAACATTACTTCACCTATAGGGTCTCCTTCAATGAGGATTGCGTTGTTTACGCCGTTGACGGCTGATAACGGGTGATCTTTGGGGAGAAGAGTGGGTTCTACTCTTAGAGCTAATGAATGTAGATTATTTTCTTGTGCTTTTTTCTCTATATACTCTGCTACTGCAAGAAGTTTTACTTCGTATCCAAGTTGTCTTGAGTAATTAATATCCTTGCTTTCAAGATTATTTATACCTTTTGTTGGAATAGCTTCTCTATCTATTCCTCCCCCGAAGGCAAGCCCACTAAGTATTGCAATCTTATCTGCAGCATCATCTCCATTAACATCAGCGCTAGGATCTGCCTCTGCGTAACCTAGTTTCTTTGCTTCATTGAGAACATCTTCGTATTTTGCTTCTCCTTTTGCCATCTCCGTAAGAATGTAATTAGTAGTTCCATTAATTATTCCAGTTACTTTTTTTATTTTATTACCTCCTAAAGATTGCTTTAATGGCTCGATTATGGGAATCCCTCCACCCACCGCAGCTTCAATTAATACATAAACACCAGCTGCATTTGCAGCATCGGAGATTTCTTTTCCATACCTTGCAACAACTGCTTTATTGGCAGTAACAACAGATTTACCATGATTTATAGCAAGCATTATTAAGCTTTTTGCTGGTTCAATACCGCCGATTGCTTCAACTACAACTTCAACATTTGGATCTTTTACTACTTCAAATGGATCATTAGTAATAATTGATGGATCAACCTTTATTGACCTAACTCGATTCAAATCCCTAACTGCTATACGAGCAATTCTAATGTTCGAAACCAAGGGGTTCCTTCCTTCAGGCGAATTAACAATATTTGCTACACCGGCACCTACTGTTCCAAGTCCAAGAAGTCCTATCCCAATTTTTTGATTCATAATCTTATCGAAAAAGCATAGTTTCTTTATTGACTTTATCTATATAAATGAATTTGCTTGAGCTTTCATGTTGAGGAAGATATTCATAAACCCATTTACTCTTGATGGGGTAAGACTATTGTTTAGCCCTGTAGCTGGGATAAAGCTTGGATCTATAGCAATTACTTCGGAAGGAGTTAGATTATTGAGACCAATAATTAGAAGTGAAAGCATCCCTTTTGTGATAAGAGCGTCAGAAAATCCTCTCCAGCTTAATTTTCCATCTTTTAGTTCGCCTAAAACATATACTTGTGAAATGCAGCCTTTAACTTTAATTGCATTGTTTAATGATTCTGATGGAAGTGATGGAAGCTTTTTGGCTAAGAAAAGTAAATACTCATACTTTTTCCTAGGTTCTGAACAAGTATTTAGCTTAGAAACAATTTTGTTTAGTTCATCACTACCAAATTCAAGTTGATTAATTGACTGTGCTTTTTCAGCCATAAAAACTCTGGCTAAGTATTCCAACTAAACATAATATCTACTGGTTATCAAAGTCTTTAATTTGGAAGATTTCTTTTTCATTGATCCATCCATGAAAAGGTACGTCCCAAGAATCCTTAGGCAATAAAAATCTTGATATACATTGGCTAGGAACAACTGCCAAAGCTTCAATCTCTTTCCACCTAGGTTTTTCTCTTAGACGATCAAAACATCCGCTCCCATACCCTAATCTTGTGCCCATATGATCTATTGCTAACGCTGGAACAATTAGTAGGCTTATTTCCTCAGCCTTTAGCGGAGGTTGCGAAAGAGGTGCCGGTATGCCATATATATCTTTCTCTAAAGTATCATTTGTCCATCTATGGTAACTAATTTCCCCTTTGGTATTACATGCTGGTAAAGCGAAAGAGTAACTTAGAGATTCCTTTAAATTTCTTAAATCAACTTCTCCCTGTAAGGGCCAATAAATTCCAATTGCTTTCTCAATATCCTCCTCCCTATCTATACTCTTAATATGCTCTATAACTCTTTCGAGTATAGCTTCCTCTGTATTTAATAGAGATGATTTACGTATTTTTTTAAAATGAATTCTTGCTTTATTTTTTGAATTGAATTGTTTGGATTTAGATAATAATTTGTTTTTGTCTTTCATTTTATTAATTATAAGGTTACTGCTGGAAAAAGCCTGTGATAGCTATTGCCAATGCATCTGCAGCGTCATCAGGCTTAGGTGGGGATCCTAGTTTAAGTTCTCTCATTACTGCTTCAATTACCTCCTGCTTAGATGCTTTACCAGAACCAGTAACTGCAAGCTTTATTTGCATTGGAGGAAATTCAATTATAGGAATTTGAAATTTTGCAAGGGTCATTATTAAAACACCTCTGGCTTGAACGACAGAGATTGTTGTACTTGATTTGTAAAAGAAAAACTTTTCAACAGCAGCAAGATCAGGCTTCCATCTGTGTATTAATGTCTGAAGATCATGTGAAATCTCTACGAGTCGGTCAGATTCTTTTTTATCTTTACTGGTTTCTATAATCCCACAATCGAGCATTTTGATTTGATTATTATTTGTATCTATAAGGCCAAATCCCACTCTTGCTAGACCTGGATCTATTCCAAGAATTATCAATTAATTACTCCACGGCAGCTAATTCAAAATCAGAAACGTTAGTTTCTTCATTTCGTTCAAATACTTTGCAAAATGCTTTTATTACTCTGTCCCCCGAATCTATTTGTTCTAAAGGATCCTTTCTGAGTCTATGCCTGAGGGAACAAGATATTACACGTGCAATATCATCCTCAGTTACTTCTGCGCGGGATTCAAACGCGGCTAAAGCTTTCGCTGATCTATTCGTAACAATATCCCCTCTTAAACCGTCAACATCAAGTTCGCCACAAATCTCAGAGATTTTAAGCCTAAGATCTTCGTCAATTTTTACATCCTTTAAAAGATCTTGAGCCGCTACAACTTTTGCTTGAAGAGCATTTTGGGATGATTGTATTGAAGATACAAATGAATCAGGGTCATTATCAAAAGCAGTTCTTTGATCTACTACTTGAACTCTCAGTTCTGGCTCTCTAACTGTCCTTACTTCAACGCTCATACCAAATCTATCAAGTAGTTGAGGTCTCAATTCTCCCTCTTCTGGATTTCCAGAACCTATAAGAACAAATCTTGCAGGGTGTCTTATAGAAACTCCTTCTCTTTCAACAGTATTCCAACCTGACGCGGCTGAATCCAGTAATACATCCACAAGATGATCATCTAGAAGATTTACTTCGTCTACATAAAGAAGACCACGGTTAGCTTTAGCTAGAAGCCCTGGCTCAAAAGCTCTTACGCCTTCGCTTAATGCTTTTTCAATATCTATAGTTCCGCATAAACGATCTTCAGTAGCACCTAATGGAAGATCAACCATTGGCACCTGCTTTTTTTCTATAGATGGAGATATTCCATCTTGTAGTTGCTGTTGAATCTCTGCACTTTGTAGATCTGGATCATCTGGAGAACTGTTATATGGATCCCCCTGAACAACACTAATCGCAGGTAGGAGATCTGCTAGAGCTCTAATAGTTGTTGATTTACCAGTTCCTCGATCCCCCATAATCATCACCCCTCCAATGCGCGGATCAATCACATTTAGAAGAAGCGCAAGCTTCATTTCTGCCTGACCAATTACTGCTGCAAAGGGAAATACTCTGCGCTTCCTAGATGAACTCACTTTTTAATTGGTTGTCTTTAAAGGGATTGTTTCATAAGGGGGATACATTGATCTTGTTTTCTTACTAAAAAGCTTGATATAGCAATGTTTAGGATTTGGTTAAAATCAATTCAGTCTTTTAGCAATGAAATCATTGATGCTGTCATTTTTCTAATTAGCTCAGGAGAACGCGGATCATTGAAAGGACCTTTGATGATAAACCCAACAAAGGCATTTGAATTATCCGGCATTTGGATAATTGCTGCATCTGCATAGGCAATTCCTATATCTCCAGTCTTGTTAAAAACTCTGAAGCCTTTTATAAGAAGGTTGTAATTAATATCTCCTGATTTATATACTTTTAAACCCTTAAGAATCCCATTTGGTATCAAAGTATTAGGCCTAGATGTACTCATAATATCTCTAAACAGATCTCTGCTATTAATACTTAGGAATTTTGTATTATTAATAAATTTAAGAATCATAGAAAGCTCTTTTGCAGTAGTAATATTTGTACCTTCTAGATCAGGTAATAAGTTATTTAATCTTGTTTTAATTATACCAATTTCATTCAGTCTCTGATTGATAGTGTCAATCCCACCTATTGCTTTTATAATTAAGTTTGTTGCTGTGTTATCACTAACTCTGATCATTTCGGTCGCAACTTCATATAGGGGAAACTCTTTGCCTATTTGCTGATATCTCATCCATCCAGAGCCACCGCCTATAACATCTTTAGTTAAGATAAGATTTTGATCCCATTTTAGTATTCCTTCGTCTATCATTTCAAGGCATAAAATTAATATGAATATTTTAATACTGCTTGCAGCAGGTAACCTTTGCCCTGGATTTAGTTGAGCATATCTGCCATCTTCAAGTAAAAGAAAACCACTTATATCTAAGTCTTTATAAAGATTTTCTAGTTTACTCCATTCCAAGCTTATTTCTGTTAATTCGTTTTTATTTGGATTTAAAACTACGGGGCTTAAATATAAATCTTTTTCTCTATAGTTAATTGAGTTGCTAACATCTAACCCTTTATTCTTAGGAAGGGATTTAAGAAAAGAACCAGATAATGTACCAACTCCAATTCCTATTATTAAAAGTTTAATCAATGATTTAATAAATTCGCTACTTTTAATTTTTTTTATTTTATTTTTTTCATTTAAAAATGTCATATCTATTCTTGATTTGTTTTATTATTTGAGAACCACCTTATTTGCCTGATTATACCTCTTATTAATGAAATATCGTCAGACCTGCTTTCTGCTCTTTGAATCAATCCTTTGATTTTTGACATTCTTGATTTTGCAGTGTGACTATATAAAAAACCTATTTCAAGTAGTAGATCTTTAGTATCTTCTATGCAAT
>QCFH01000031.1 GCA_003278345.1 Prochlorococcus sp. AG-363-C02
CAGCTGCAGCTAAGAAAGCAGCAGCAGATAAAAAAGCAGCAGCAGATCAGAAAGCAGCTGCAGCTAAGAAAGCAGCAGCAGATCAGAAAGCAGCTGCAGCTAAGAAAGCAGCAGCAGATAAAAAAGCAGCAGCAGATAAAAAAGCAGCTGCAGCTAAAAAAGCATCTACAGTAAGTACTTCCTCTATAAAAACCAGTAAATATCAGTCAACCTCTGAGAAGAGACGAGCTGAAAAAAGTGAGTTTTTACAGATCTCTGTTTATGTAGATACTGGAAAAGTCTTGGGACTTGTCGCTCTAGGAGTTATTGTTTCAAGTGTTTTAATGGCTGGTCTATTACTTTTTGTCAGATGATTAGAGTAATTACTATGCATAAAATTGTATTTATATAGGTGATTTTATGTACCACCTAAATTACAAATACTTTCCCAATTTTTTTATAGAGTACTTTTTAGGATTGATCAATGATTAGAGAGAGGATACGAGAAATCACTGATTTTGTTAAATCAGAATCACCTTATCGATCTGCTAATAAAGGCTGGTTAACAGACGATATTTATTTACAGAGAGGCCCTAATAAAAATGATTCTTCTAAACAATTTGATCAATTATTAGAAGTATCATTTTTCTGGAAACCAATAATTCAAATAGCAATAACTATATTTATAGTTATTGCTATGGCTACAGCTTTTGCCTTCATGCCACTTGCTTTTCTTAATGGTAGATTTGATGGAATCACGTCATCATTTGAATTTAGACAAATACAAATTCCTATAGAATCTACAAAGCTTAAAGTTGAAGAAAATAAAAAACCCGAAGAGAATATTATAGATAAAGCAGATGCTGAGATGATAAAAGATAATAAAATAAGTAATTTAATTATTAAGCAGAATCCTAAAGAAAATAATTCAGGATTGATTTTGAGATTTTAATTTTTAAATAAACATATATTAAATTAATGCGTAGTCAACACTTTACTAATTAAGGCTAAAAATATTCAAGCAGCTTTTTCCTCCTTATTCTCTTCTAGGTTCTCTATTTTGGAGATATTGCCTTTAACTATTTCTATAACGTTATCTCTAACCATTCCAAGGTCTTCATTTGCAGCAGATTTAATTGAGTCTTTGACCAATAGATAAAAAAGATTTTTTAATGAATTTAAAAAAGCCATAATGCTATTAAGCATTGTTTTCACTTCTTCTTTGATTTCAGATTGATGCTTACCTTTGCTAATAAAGGCAGACGTTGTCCATCCAATTAGGACTAAGGTAAGTATGAAGGCAAGATTAATCATCTTTGAATTAGTTCATTTTTAATATTTTTGCTAATCAATAAATAAACGTCAAGAGTATAGTCATGAAAAAATTGTTATTACCACATAAATAAAATTGAATTTTTTATTGGATTATCAAGTAATTGGATTTGAAGTAATGTTATTTAGACTAGCTAGAAGGTTTTATATAATTTTTTACTTACAGAATGAATCTTTATAAAAGCTCATACTTGGATTTGTTGATTAAAATTAATTCTTTTATAAGAAGGAAATCTATTGTTAATCAGCCTTATAGTAGAGAAAACTATAGATTAAAAAATTGAAGTAAAGCACCCGGAATTAAAATTGAATTAAATTAAAAAAAGGACTTGATAATCCCCTAAGCCAAACTTAAATATTACTTGCTTAATATTCAATTTATTTAGATATTTATATTTTAATTATTAAGGCTAAAATGAATAATTAAATGAGTAATTTCAATCTATGAGTTTATAAATTTTGCTTTAGTGACCGCACCACAAGCCACATGTTGCTGTTACTACTGCAATTACTAAGCCACCCCATTTAATTACTTTCTTAGGTGAATTGAAAGTTACACCAACAAGTATAGCTGATAAATTTATAATAATTAGTTGATCAGTAGTTGGGGAAATACCAAAAGGACCCGCAGAAGCTAAAAAAAACATTTTTTACTTAATTATTTCTTCTATTATAACAGAAATTTCACCAAACTATTAAGTAGATTTTTAATACAAAATTACAAATTAACTATCATACTTTCGCAGATTTTTTTCTTCCATTTTTAAGATATTTCCTATAATCCTTGTCATTCCAGTAGCAATCCTCGTAGAAAGTCAGAATCGATAGAAATACTCCTGCGATTAAAAAAGCTCCAAAGATCAACAAGAAATAAACAAAGCTTTCAGATGGCTTCCAAGATCCATCGAGAGCTAGTTGGAGAAAATAATATGTCATACCCCACCTTCGCTCCTATCGGTATAAAAAACCAACTGATAGAAATACCTAAACTTTCAGATTTGTATATCGATTTAACGTATATTTGTGCTTTTACAAAGTTTGAAAGGAAATTAATTTTTAGATTTGAAGAATGTTAATGGAAGTGGACCTATGACTTCAACATTTTTTTCGTCGTCATAGTAGTGGCATCCTAAGAGAATCCCTTCACCTAATCCACTCTCAATTCGAATATGAATGTCACCAGTTCTTTGATTAGCTTTTAGGTAGACAGGACCATCTTCTTTTGGATTTGTAACCACCTTCATTTTTGTCCAATTTAAATTATTCTCCATTTCTCTTAAAGTTGAAATCGCAATAGCTTCTGATTTTGCCATTATTCCTATAGTGAACCAATCTGAATTAGATATAGCTTGAGAAAGCTCTATTAATAATTTTTCTTGTTGATGAGTATTAAGATCTGGAGCTGATCTTAAAAGATTTAAGTCTTTTAAAGAATTAATTACTTGATTATGCATCTATCCCAAATTTGTTAAGAAATTTAAGGTTGGATTTAGAAATATCAATTAAAAGATAGGAAAATCTTGATTTATCTCTTTGCTCATCTAACAACCAGAGTTATTAGACCAAATATAAGTGCTGCCGCGACAAATCCAATACCAAACAGAGCCGCTACTATCCCTGTATTCAAATAAACAGAAACAGTTGCTAATTCTTTTCCGCTCTTGTCTGCCATTAAAGTAATTCATCTGAAATCATTTTATACTGTTGCAGAAAACTTCCAAAATGTTTGAGTTTGGATAGACATATATGTAAAAATTTTTTAGGAATGACTGACAAGCAAATCTCTATGTAAAGAGCGTTGGCTCATTTTCATGAAGGACTTATTATCTATCTAAATCTGGACTTGGCAAATGCCGATTCGTATGCTTACAACAGATACAAGAAGAAGACTCGAAGGGATTATTGATCGAATAGCAAATGGTCGGCATGTATCTTTAGAAGAACGCATCCAACTTAAAAAATATTCACAGCATATTCCTTTTATTGCAGGAAAACTTTCTCAAGCACTTCGAAAAAGAGATGCTTTTTAGATAAAACTCTTTTCTTGGACTACTTCATCCTTATTTTTTAGGAATATCAACTTAATCAATAATTGTTTTTGATTAAATTGATATACCGAGAATGTGCGATACTCCTTCAGATTTTCTTAATATTTTGACTTCAAAAGGCTATTGGGTAAAACAGGTCACTATTGAAAGCACTGACTTATTCATTGAGTATATTCAAACGGTTATACCTTGGTTGCTTTCTGTGGGTGGGGTTGTAATTGCAAAAGATATAAGTCAGAATTCTGATCTTAATGAATGGGATGGCGGACAATTGGGCGTTGTGGTCGAGTTTGAGTCAAGATTTGCTGCTCGGAAAGCATTTGAATCAAACGTTTTTCAGGAATATATTGATTTGCATGGCCTTGGATCCTATTTAAGTTTATCTATATATGGATAGCTAAAAGTTCCGCAATCAAAATTTTATAACCGCTTTGAGAATTTTTCTGGCGATTATGAATGATCAATTCCTACAAGAGCTAAATATTTCTGTTAGATATCATTTGAGTTTTCATAATAAATACTTAGAAAACACTTTTAATTTTTTATGGAGACTCGAGAACAGTGGCGCTCTCGATTGGGATTTATACTAGCTGCTTCAGGAAGTGCAGTTGGATTAGGTAATCTCTGGGGATTTGCTTACAGAGCCTCTCAAGGGGGAGGCGCTGCATTTTTATTGCTTTATATATTAATAGTTTTAGTTGTTTGTCTTCCTGTTCTTGTTGCTGAGATGGTTCTTGGACGCAGTACAGGAACAAGTGCTCTTTTGGCTCCAATCAAAGCAGCCGGTAATAAGTGGGCACCTTTAGGGTGGCTTTTTATTATTGCTCCACTTGGAATCGGTTCTTATTATGCCGTTTTAATGGGATGGACTTTAGACACTTTCTTGCATTCTCTTTTCTTGGGACTGCCTGCAAATATGTCCGAAGCAGAGACTTTCTTTGGTTCAATAAGCTCAGGAAGTAGTGTCCTTTTAGGACAGATTGTAAGTTTGTTGCTTACTGCGGTTGTTGTCTCTGCTGGAATAAGAGGTGGAATTGAACGTTTGAGTCGTTGGGGAGTACCAATTTTATTCGCATTGTTAGTGATACTTGCACTTTGGGCAGCGACATTGACAGGCACTTGGGAAGGCTATAGAACATTCCTTTTAAAGATTGATACTTCTCAATTTTTTAATCCTTCAACTATTAGGAATGCTTTTACTCAGGCCTTCTTCTCTTTGAGCTTAGGTATTGGAATTATGGTTACATATTCCTCTTATCTTGATAGACGCAAGCAGCTGCCTAAGGAGGCACTTTCTGTGGCTTCACTGGATACATCAGTTGGACTATTGGCAGGTATGGTTACTTTCCCAATAGTTATGAGCTTTGGACTAAAAGATGTGATTAGTGGTTCAACTGTAGGAACATTATTTATTTCTTTACCTACTGGATTAGGCACTCTTGGAGCCACTGGAAGAGTTGTAGCTGTTTTGTTTTTTGCTCTTGCTTATATTGCGGCTATAACCTCTTCGATTTCATTGTTAGAAGTACCTGTATCATCATTGATGGATAAACTTGGTTGGAGTAGATCAAAGGCTGTTTTTGCTTCAACTGCATTTCTATTTATAATTGGCATACCTTCGGCAATGAATTTAAATATTTTAGGGAAGATGGATAGTGTTTTTGGAGGAGTCTTGCTTATTCTGGGTGGTTTTGTTTTATCTATTTTCCTTGGATGGATTGTTCCCAGAAGATTTGATGATGATCTATCCGGATGTGAATCTGATAAGAGAGTTAGGCGTTATCTAAAATTTATGCTTCGTTGGGTATCTCCTCCTGCAATTGCTTTTGGACTTATAGTAAGTGTAATAGATTTATTCAAAAGTTGGTCTGCCTAAGTATAATCTAATAGATAATATTGAATAGATAAATAATAGTTTAAATTTAAATGACTCGTTTAATTGTAATTCAGCATATAGATAGAGAAGAACCAGGTTTATTTTATAAGATAGCTTTAGAAAGAAATATTAAGGTTTTGATTTGCAGGAGATACCTTGGAGAAAAAATACCTGAATTATGTGCAGAAGATATTCTACTATTGCTAGGAGGACCCATGGGAATAGAAGATATAAATAGTGAGAAGTATTCATGGTTAAAAGAAGAAGTTAATCTACTTAAATTTGCATTAAAAAATAATATTAAAATAATTGGAGTTTGCTTGGGTGCTCAGTTACTTGCATTTGCTGCAGGTGGTTTTGTCGAACCTTTGAAAAGTAAAACTCTAAACAAAGAAAAGCCTGAAATTGGTTGGTCTCCCATCTCATTTGTTGATAGTAGTTTAGAATTTAGCTCTTTAAATAATTATCAATTAGATGTACTGCATTGGCATAAAGATAGGATTTTAATGCCTCATACTGCTAAGTTAATTGCTAGTAGTAAAGAATGTAAAGAACAACTATTCTGCATTAATTCCTTTGCTTATGGTATTCAGTTTCATGCTGAAGTAGAGGAGGGGATGATATCTAGATGGATTTCGGAAGATAATGAATTTATTGTTAAGGCTCTTGGTTTAAATGCTGCAAAAATAATAATGAAGCAACAAAAAGAATATGAATTTAAAAGTTTAGAAAGCCGCATACTTTTCATAAATATTATTTATGATTTGCTTCATGTAAAAGGTAATACATAATCATTATTTAGGATGGTTGTAAAAAATCAGCTTTTAAGTATTTTTAATTTCTTAGAAAAATTTTTGTTCTGCCTCAAATGGCTAATGAATAGAATTTATTTAAACAAATGTCTTAATCTCTTTCCCTACTAGTATTTCATTGCTTTCAATTCAACAATTTGGAGAACATCAAATATTTTTGGGTGAATCCAGAATGTTGAAACGAATTTATTCTTGTATCAGATCAAATTGATTTACCAAGGCTTTGGGAGCATTCAAAAGAGAGGGTTTGAGAAAATATAAATCTTGTAATACAAACAATCTGGATGATTTTAAAATTAAAAAAAAATACCTGTTAGATCAGATTTAGGCCATACCTGTAGCTTCTAGGGAGAGTTATCCCGCAAAGCTATTGGGAAAACTTTAAATTTTCTCGTCTTTTGTCAAGGAAAGACTAGTTAATTTAGACTTTCTTGCGATCCAATGAAGCTAAATACTCTTTTAAAATTAAATAAAAATATCCTGGTTTTGCAATCACTTCTCCTTATTTATTGCCAGTTATAACGCTTTATAGGTTTTAACTGGCTGAGCTTTATATATTCATGTTTTTTACGGATGTTTAACGACTTTCCCTTCAGCAGCAAAATGACTGTAATCTCTGGGGAGTTTTTAAAATACTTTTTTAACCAATGCAAACCTATGGAAATCCAGACCCCACCTATGGGTGGTGGGTTGGTAACTCTGTAGTAACCAACAAGTCAAGTCGATTTATAGGCTCGCATGTTGCGCATACAGGATTAATTGCATTTACAGCTGGTGCAAACACCCTCTGGGAGCTAGCTCGATACAACCCTGATATCCCAATGGGACATCAAGGGATGGTAAGTATCCCTCATTTGGCTTCCATAGGTATTGGTTTTGACCAAGCAGGAGTTTGGACAGGTCAGGATGTTGCCTTTATTGGTATCTTCCATTTGATTTGTTCATTTGTTTATGCTCTTGCAGGGCTTTTGCACTCAAGGGTATTTAGTCCAGATACACAAAATTCCTCAGGTTTGTTTGCTGATGATCGCCCAGAGCATCGTCAAGCGGCTAAATACAAACTTGAATGGGACAATCCAGATAACCAGACATTTATTCTTGGACACCATTTAATTTTCTTTGGTGTTGCTTGTATTTGGTTTGTTGAATGGGCTAAATGGCATGGTATCTATGACCCTGCTATTGGTGCTGTTCGCCAAGTTGAATACAATTTAAACTTGAACTCTATATGGAATCATCAGTTTGATTTCCTTAATATAGATAGTCTTGAAGATGTAATGGGTGGCCATGCATTCTTGGCTTTTGCTGAGATTCTTGGTGGAGCTCATCACATAGCAACAAAAATGGGTTCAGGATTACTTGGAGAGTACACAGAATTCAAAGGGAAGAATGTTCTTTCAGCTGAAGCTGTTCTTTCTTGGTCTCTAGCTGGTATAGGCTGGATGGCTATTATTGCTGCATTCTGGTGTGCTACTAATACAACTGTGTATCCAGAAGCTTGGTATGGCGAGCCTTTAGCTCTTAAGTTTGGAATTTCTCCTTACTGGATTGATACTGGCAATATGGATGGGGTTGTAACTGGTCATACTTCCCGTGCATGGCTATCTAATGTTCATTACTATCTAGGATTCTTTTTTATTCAAGGCCACCTATGGCATGCGATTCGTGCTCTAGGTTTTGACTTTAAGAGAGTAACTAATGCAGTAGCTAATTTGGATAGTGCGAAAATCACATTGAGTGATTAAAGTTTCTTTCTTCTTATTTCTCTGAATTGGAAGAAAACTTGAGAAAAAAAGCCCCGCTTTTTAAGTGGGGCTTTTTTATGAAAACTAATAGAAAATCTATTTTGTAGAGCTTTCAAAAAATTCTAAAAAGAATCAAGGTATATATGTATAAATGCCTGAGTTATTACTCTCATAGACAAATGTTTTTGATTGATATAGATATAGTAAAGCCCAAGGTTAAAATTTTCATCAAAGCCTAATGGGGTTTTTACCTAAAACTCGCGGCTTATTGTTTATCTTGTCTTGGCCCTCTAAAATCTTTTAAAGGAGATGTTATGACTCATTTCAGTGAAATGGTGCCTACTATCCTAGCTATAGCTTTGGTTTGGTTTGTAATTCGTGGTACGCGTGAATTATTTAGAGAAGCATCAATGGCGGTAGTAAGAAAATCAACTTCTTAGTTTTATTGTTTGCCTTATAATTTTCAGATAGATTTATTTAGTTAAGTCCTTGGATATTAGAGAAATTTCCCCTTTATATACATATTGGCTGTCAGAGCAGACAGATGAAGATGAGAAGGGGAGGCTTTTAATGGCCGATGTTGACAACAAGTCTTCTTATTTGTTTGTTAAAGAGCCTTATAAGTGGGAAATTCTTTTTCAAAGTATCTCACGTGAAATTTTAAGTGGTGATAATGACTCAGTTCGGGCTTTACATATATTGCTAATGACAATTAATAAAGATGAGAAAGAAAAAGTTATCGCTAGTTTTGAGCGAGAGAATTTATTTGATAAATCCATTATTAGGGACTTGCAATCTTTTTCATTTGAAGACTCATCTAAGAAAAGAAAACCCTTTAGATTTATAAAAATCTTATTTGCAATATTTACCAATCCATATGGATTGGTAATTAAGAGAGAAAAAAAACATATTTATGAAAAAACAGGATATTTTATTAACAATTTAATTAGCAAAATTACTTAAAATTTAATTTGCTCTCTAATTCAAATTTATTTTTTAAAAGGTTCTCCTTGCTATACTTAATTATAAAGATTTTAAAATGTTTGTTAATGTATTAAGAGAAGAGCAAAGGCTGAAGCAAGATAATTCAGATGACTCTATATTTTATGCAGAACCAAGGTTTGTTAATCATTTGGATGAAGCTTTTAGAAATAGATTGACAAAATTATACGAAGAAAAAATAAATAAAAATGCAGTTGTTTTAGATTTAATGTCTAGCTGGATTAGTCATTTGCCAGAGAAAATTAAGTATAAGAGGGTTATAGGTCATGGTTTAAATTTGCTTGAACTTGAGAGAAATAAGAGATTAGATTCATTTTGGATACAAGACTTTAACGTTGATCAGGAAATACCATTGGATGATTCATCTGTAGATGTTTGTTTGATGGTAGCAGCATGGCAATATTTACAATATCCTGAAAAACTTGTTTATAACTTGAAAAGAATTATTAAGCCAAAAGGAAAAATAATTATTTCCTTTTCTAATAGGGCTTTTTGGACTAAAGCACCTAGAATTTGGACTGAAGGAACTGATATGGATCATATTAATTATATTAAAAATGTCCTTATAGCCCAAGGTTGGGCAGATCTTGAATATATTTCCGAGCCAACAAAAAACAATAGATTAATGTCATTAATTAGTATAAATGGAGATCCTTTCTTTTCTGTCTTAGGATCGAACTTATAATAAGAATCCAAACCTATTCTTTTTATAAATTTTTTATTATAATATGTTTTCTTTTTAAGTATTCTTATTAATGATTAATTAGTTTTATCTCTCCAAGGCTGATATCTTAAATTATACATTTTCTCTACTATCAAAGATAAATTTTAGGATTAATATAGCCAAACCAAGGAAGAATGTTATCACGTTGAATAAAATTACTGGAAAAGAGTGTATTCCCCATCCATATATTTCCCATAAAACTATGCCTATTATGAACATAATAAACATTACATAAGAAATATCTTTAGCAGACTTGGAATTCCATACTTTAAGAAGTTGAGGTACAAAAGCGATTGTAGTTAGTGTCCCAGCGACTAGACCGAGAAAATCCATTGAATTAATTTCTTCCATTTATTAGAGCATTTTTATAACAATACTTTTTTTTGGACTTTAAAATAGAAAATTTTGAGAAATGAATTATTCGTATATAGAGAATATTATTTTAATTCTTTTTTACTTCAATTAATTATCCTTTAAAATCTCACCTCTGAATATAAGGGAAAGTCTAGCTTTCCTCTCGCATTTAGCATTGTTAATTCAATAGCAACGCAAGCACCTGAAATTTCTTT
>QCFH01000032.1 GCA_003278345.1 Prochlorococcus sp. AG-363-C02
TCAATCTGTGCGCCAGCGAAACTGCTTCCAGAAGCGATCATATTAACTAGAACAGCATTTCTTAAATCAGTTTTCTGGAAATTGACTCTATCTGAAAGAGTATCTGTCAAATCAATGCCATTAAGATTAGATCCTTTTAAATCAGCCAAAGTTACAACAGTTCCATGCAAGTCAACATTACTAAGATCTGCATCTCTTGCTGTTGCACCTGCAATAGATGACTTTGACAAATCTTGTCCATGAAGGTCTATCCCAGTTATTTGGGAGCGCACATAGTTTGGGACTTCATCTCCAACATTTAAGACAGCTGAAGCAGATATCGGCTTAAGAAAAATCAAGCCAAAAACAAGCATTAAAAATGCCAGAGATCTAAGAATTGAATGATATGAATTCATTTTTTTTATAAGTACCCAAATTATGATTTTAATGTAAGTGGCAATATCAAAATAGATATATCAATTAACGATTAATAAAAAATTAATTACCGAATGAAAATTTAAAACATTCTTTAAAGAGGCCTACCAGAGAAGTATTGATGAACAGATGGATTAGTCCAATAGACTCCAACACAAGACATAAGGAATAAATTCAAAAAAATAAGCGCACTGCCCATAAAAAGTGATCTCTGATGAAAATCTACTTTTAATCCTTCCTCACGATTAAAAACTATTGAATCAAATTCTTCCTTCATTAAAGCTAATTGGCTTTTTTGAATATAACCAATTAAATAAGTCACTGCGTACTTTCGATGCTCTAAAAAGCTTTTTCTAGATTTTTTTTACCTTTTCTTAAACTTGTTTTTATTTCCTTCTATGCATTTGTTTATAAATTTTCAGTATTTTTCATTCAAACCATAACTTTTAGCATAAAACAGAACTATTCAATTGGATTATTGGTGACTAGCTCAGTTATTTTGCCCATTAAATAGTTCATATGCCTTTACTCATAAACTCAATAGTTGCTAGCGGTTGAATATTTAGTTAAATTGATAAACTATTAGGTACTCCTAGAGTATTAGCCTTTTTAAAACAGTTGTTATCAAATGTCCACAAGTAAAAGGGAAGAGATCAGCTCTCACTTACGTTATATAAGACAAGAGCTAAGAGACTTAGATCAAATCCTTACTGAAGATGGTTTATTGCCTGAAATTACTGAGCTGAAAGAGGTATATAACTCCTTAGACGCTCTTCACCAGCTTTTAACAGGCAAAGTTAAGAAAAAGCCAAAGCCAGAATTTGACGATTAATTTTTAGCAAAAAGATATTAAATATGTGTTAATCAAAAAGCAATTAATCTCTTACAAGCCTGGTATTTCTGACTTTAGTTGATTCGCCCATTGAGATATTCTGTCATCAGTCATATCAGACTCACTATCCTCATCTAAAGGAAGACCACAAAAAGATTCTCCGATAATACTTTTTGATTCATCAAAAGTGTAATCGCTTGAATTTACATAACCAACCATTGTTGCACCGGCTTTCTGAAAATATCTATGTAATTCCTCCATTGCATCGCAATAATTTTCTGTGTAAGTAGAAGAGTCACCCAATCCAAATATGGCTACTTTCTTGCCTGAAAGATCTAGTTCCCCAATTTCATCAAGCAGGGTATCCCATGCAGTTCCTGACCTCTCGGAATCTGCCCCTGTATTCCAAGTTGGTATTCCACAAATAACTGCATCATGATTACATAACTCGCTTAGATCATCAACATCTGACATGTCTTTAGGTGTTTCTGCTCCGCCTAATAGGCCAGCAATTCTCTCTGCAATGTCTTCAGTTTTGCCTGTAGTTGTTGCGAAATAAATGCCTACTGTCATTTTAATATGTAAATCAATTCTGTCCTAGGCGATCTGGAGTAAAAATGAAGAAAAGAAATCACTTTCCAAAGTTCAATCTTATACTTTTCAATGTGACAATAGTCTCTCTACAAAGAAACAAATTGAATTAGACCGCTATGAAGTCCATAGATTGTAAGTAAAAAAGACATTATTCCAAGGCTTATAAGCATAGAAGTATATAAACGATTAACTCCATAAGAAGATTCAATTGGATTAAAGTCAGCCACTACCAAGGCCTTTCTAGAGTATTTAGAGCGATCAGCCAATCCAGATTGATTTAATGTAAATCCAAAATTATCTATGCTCTTATTAATTTGTACTATTTGATCTTCCTTAAAGAATCTTGGGAACATATATGTATGCCATAAAGCTATAACTGCTACCCAAAAGATCATACTCAGGCCAGCTATTCCAAAAAGAAAAAATTTAAAGAACTCCATAAGAAATTTTTAATAGTTATTTAGTAATATTTGATTATTTAAAAAGTAGAATTTTTATTTACTTTTCTCATATCTTCCAAAAATCTACCTCTTATATACATAAAAATACAAAGGGTTCCAATTATTATTGGTGGATGTAAAGAAATTAAATTGCTTACGTTCTGAATCTCTTCACTAGTCATAAGGGAATTTAAACAAGTATCTCAATTTAAACCTATTGCAATTAAATATATGTATAAAAAAATGTTATTCAAGGCATTTTTTTTTACTTTTATACGCATCATATCTAATATTAAAATTAAATCAAAAGCATATTGAAAGATAAACTATTATTTTAATTCTAAAAAAAAATCCCCTCAAAATGAGGGGATTTTTTAATCAATAGAATTTAATTTCTAAGAAATTAAAAATCAATTAGGAATTTATTCTAAAAGTTGATTGCTGCTCATTACCAATCGAAGCTGTTACGTTCTTGAAGTTAAAACCTAAAGCTCTCAAAGCATGCCAGAAATGTCCTTGCAAGAAGAAGAAACCAAGATAGTAGTGAACATTGCATAAAGCTGCTCTAGCTGAATGCCCCCAAAATGCGGTTGCATCAGACATATCTCCTGTATCAACCCAATATGGAGAAATTGCAAATTTAAGTTGCAATGGCTCACCATACCAAGCTTCAGGATAAACAGTTGTATTGGATGCACACCAGAAGGCTGCAACTATTGCCATCCAACCAATACCTGCCAAGGACCAAGAAAGAACTGCTTCAGCTGAAAGCAACTCAGCTCCTTTGAATTTGCTCCATTCTCCAAGCCTCTTATCTTCCCAGGGTGTTGATCCTGCAACTATGTGAAATGCTCCACCAGTAATTTCAGCAAAGGCTAAGAAAGCATGACCACCCATGACATCTTCAAGACTGTCAATAGTAATAAAGTCGAATTGCCTCTGCCAAATCATAGAAAGGTCAAGGTTGTAATTAACCTGTCGGACTCCCTCTAAAGCTGGGTCATAAATGCCATGAACTCTGGCCCATTCAACAAACCAGGCACAGGCAACACCCATAAAAATTAAATGGTGTCCAAGAATAAAAGTCTGGTTGTCTGGGTTATTCCACTCAAGCTTGAATTTCTTAGCTTGTAAAACCTCACTATCTTCTACATTCTCATCAAAAAGGACACCATGAAGAAGGCCTCCTCCTCCATAGACCATAGAAAAAATAAGGTGAAAGATTGCAATAGTTGCTACACCGGCTCCAGTCCAGACTCCAGCTTCATCAAAGCCAATGCCAATTGAAGCAAGGTGAGCCAAGAACAATGAGCTTTGATGGCCCATAGGTATTTCTGGGTTGTACCGAGCTAACTCCCAAAGAGTGCTGCCACCAGCCGCAAAACAGATCAGTCCTGTATGGCCTACGTGAGAGGCAATAAATCGGCCAGAACGGTTGGTAACCACAGAATTACCAGCCCACCATCCATAGGTTACGTCTGGATTTCCATAGGTCTGCATAATTTTTTAAGCAATACAGGCGAATATCCAATGCAGATTACACTGTGCTCCATAGATATGCGCAGAATAGTTAAAGGTCTTTATTTAGTTGGTAAGAAATATTTTTTAATCAATAAAAAAAAAGGGCTTAAAAGCGAGGGATTTTTTCTTGCTCAAATGAGTTCAAGGCTTTAGCTATGAATCAAAACAATTGCAGTGCAAGGGTTTATACAATTAACACAAAAAAATTTCATCTGACAATTTAATCCAGAAAAATTTCAACCCAGGAAAATAAGAAAAATAAAAAAATCATTACGAAGTCTAATAAAGCTAATTTGAAGAAGAAATCAGTCTTGAAATCTCAGCAGAAATTATTTGTGAAATTCTCTTTTACTAATTTTTTGGTCCTTTGAATAGAAAAACCCAATCTGAGGTCAAAGAAAAAGCTTTCAATGAGATTTTTTAAAGAGGCAGGGTCTAGATTAATTTTTTTAGCTTTTTTAAATTAATAGTAGTGTCAAAAAAGCATTTTAATGAAAATAATCTCAAGGTCTAAGCTATAACGTATTTACTTTTAATTGTCTTGATGATTGATTTCTCGCATTTGCTGGATTTCGCAACGCAACTACCTCACCCTTCAGATATAGGTTTAGTAAAGCCATCAGGTGGGTTCCAACTACTACCAATGATTTTTGGAATACTTGCAATAATTCAAGTATCTCAATTTCATTGGTATGCAAGAGACTGTAATGATCCTGAAAAATTTGAAGGAACCGAAAGACAAAAACTATCTCGTTAAAAAGAGCTATTAAGCTTTTTCAACTTTGATTATCAAAAAAAAGCAGAGCTAATAGCTCTGCTTTTTTTGTATTAAAAAACCCCTACTGAATAGGGGTTTTTTTATGTGTTTCACAATTTGTTGAAAGTCAACTAATTGGAATTGGCTAAAAGATCAAATTTAGAGAGCCCTTGGGATACCAAATGGACCAGTTCTATCAAGCAATCTCTTAAAGTCAAATCCCATGGCTCGCAGTGCATGCCATAAGTGTCCTTGAATGAAGAAAAATCCTAGATAGTAATGGACATTAACCAAAGCAGCTCTGGTTGTATGACCCAAGAATGCAGTTCCACCAGGAACAGTATCTATCCAATAAGGAGCAATTGAGAACTTAAATTGCAAAACTTCGCCATACCATGCTTCTGGATAGACAGTTGTATTTGTTGCAGCCCAAAAAGCAGCAACACATGCCATCCAACCAATTCCTGCTAATGACCAAGAAAGAATTGCTTCAGCTGAAAGCAATTCTTTCCCCTTGAATTTGGTGTATGTACCAATTTGCTTAGTAGCAATATGGAAAGCACCACCACCAAGCTGGAAGAAAGCTAAAAACGCATGTCCACCCATGACATCCTCAAGGCTATCAATAGCTAGGAAGTCAAATTGATGATTCCAAATTTGAGTTAGATCAAGGTTGTAATTAACTTGACGTATTGCCTCTACGGCAGGGTCGTAAATTCCGTGAATCCTGGCCCATTCAACGAACCAGATATTGGCAACACCAAAAAAGAGCAAATGATGCCCAAGAATAAAAGTTTGATTGTCAGGGTTATCCCATTCCAATTTGAATTTTCTAGCTTGTGGCACTTCGGATTCCTGCATATCTCCAGCGAAATACACTGAATGCAAAAGCCCACCTCCGCCATAAACCATGGAAAGGATCAAGTGAAGTATGGCGATATTGGCTACACCAACACCAGTCCATACTCCAGAAGCATCAAAGCCAATGCCAACAGATGCTAAGTGTGCAAGAAAAAGAGAACTTTGATGCCCCATTGGTAATGAAGGATCAAAGCCTGCTAGTTCAACAAGTGTGGCTGCACCACACCCAAAGGCAATTAGTCCTGTATGAGCTGCATGAGCTGCAATGAATTTGCCTGAGCGGTTGGTGACTCCAGAATTACCAGCCCACCACCCGTAGGTGACATCTGGGTTTCCGTAGGTCTGCATAATTTCTTTTTAAGCGAAAAAGGCGCTATTCCCCATGAACACTACATGGAGGTCACTTAATATGTACGAAATAGTTAAAGGTCTTTATCTAAGAGAAATAAAAAAACATTTTTCAACATGCAACGAGATGCGATTTTCTGTGCTCTTTAATGTTTATCTATAGGGAAATTTTCAATAACACCAAGATTCAATGCTTGAACTCTTTCACTCAAATCCTTTGTTGGCAACTATTACAGTAGGTGGCTTTAACCCCCTTGCAGCTGCTTTTGGCTTAATCACGTTTATCCAAGTAACACAATTTATTTACTATGGATTCGATGCAAACGATCCTTCAAACGACTGATTCCTTCTTAAAGAACATAAAAGATTTGTTTTTTAAAGCAAACAAAAAGTCTTGCCTCTTGGCAAGGCTTTTTTTCATGTTTAAAAATGAAATATTAAATTCCCCCTATTAGCTAACTAAATCCTTGAATAGCCTTAACGATTTGGATAAATTTAATTGCAATGTAAGCCATGGCATTATTTAATCCATCCCAACTAAAAAAAGATTTATTGCACTAGAGCCTATAAATTTCTTAAATTAAACTGCTGAAATCGAATATTGAGTTTTTCCATTGAACCTACTAAGTAATAATATGGTCTTTATTTCTTTTTCAATGTAAGTAGAATTTCCAAATCTCTAGTAAAGCTGATGTAAAGTCTCGGAACACGGGGTTGGCAATGTGGCCACCTGCGTTATCTATAAACACCCTTCAAACCTCATCAATGATTGATCCAACTCACTTACTTGATTTCGCCACACAATTACCCCACCCTTCAGACATTGGAATTATTAAACCATCTGGAGGATTTAATTTTGTTGCAGCCCTATGCGGGTTAGGTGCCTTTTTTGGGGCTTCTCAATTTTTTTACTACTCTGATGACTCAAAAAGGATTGATCCTTGGGCAAAAAGAGATTGATTCATTAGATGGAAAGAATTTAAAAATAGTAATTAAATTCCTGACTTAATTCATCTAATTTCCCCATTAAGACCTATCAAAGTCATTACAAATGATTTCTAGGTCTATTGAATATCATTAAACAAATTTCAAATCTAACTAAATGATTGATCCAACTCACCTAATTGATTTAGCGACACAATTACCACACCCATCTGACATTGGAATTATTAAGCCTTCAGGAGGTTTCAATTTAGGAGCAGCGCTTGCTGGGTTGGGTGCATTTTTTGGTGCTTCTCAATTCTTTTATTATGCAAATGCAAAAGATTAAAATCTTTCAATAAAAGTTATTCAATAAAAAAACCTCGCCAATGGCGAGGTTTTTTTTATTGAAAGAAAAGTTTGATTCTCAGCTTATGAAGCTGTTGAATCAGTCAATCCACCAATAGCTTTAGCTATCCGTCTAAAATCAAATCCAAGAGCTCTTAAAGCATGCCATAAATGCCCTTGAAGACAGAAGAAAGCAAAATAATACTGGACATTTACTAATGCAGCTCGCGTAGTATGTCCAAGAAAATAATTGCAATCTGATACATCACCAGTATCTGCCCAATAAGGAGATATGCCAAATTTAAATTGCAATGGCTCACCATACCACTCTGTTGGATAAACAGTTGTGTTATTAGCTGCCCAGAAAGCAGCAACTACTCCCATTAAGAAAAGCCCAGCTAAAGACCATGAGAGTACTGCTTCTGCAGAAAGTAAACCATTACCTTTGAATTTGGTGTATTCACCAATTTGTCGAGTTGCTATATGAAAAGCACCTCCACTGATCTGTAAAAAAGCCAAGAATGCATGGCCACTCATTACATCTTCAAGGCTATCTATTTTAATGAAGTCAAATTGATGACCCCATACCATTCCAAAATCTCCATATCCTGGGAATACAGTACGAACCGCCTCAACAGCAGGGTCATAGATCCCATGAACTCTGGCCCATTCAACAAACCAAATGTTTGCTACTCCAAGGAAGATCAAATGATGACCAAGAATAAAAGTCAAATTATCAGGGTTGTCCCATTCCAACTTGAATTTGTCAACTCGACCAATTGGACCTCCTTGAAGATCAGGGTCAAATAGTAAGGAGTGAGCAAGGCCTGCTGCTCCATAAACCATAGAGAAAATAAGGTGAAAGATTGCAATAGTTGCAACACCTGCTCCAGTCCAGACTCCAGCTTCATCAAAGCCAATGCCTAATGAAGCCAAATGAGAAAGATATATTGAGCTTTGATGCCCCATTGGCACCGAAGAATCAAATCGAGAAAGCTCCCATAAACAACTTGCACCAGTTGCGAAGCAAATAATTCCTGTGTGACCAACATGGGAACCAATAAATCGGCCCGCTCTGTTGGTTACTACAGAATTACCAACCCACCACCCATAGGTGACATCTGGGTTTCCGTAGGTCTGCATAATTTTAAAAGATGAGGACAAAAACCTGCCATACAGATTACAAGCGTCTCCTTCATATTTACGGAATAGTTAGAGGTCTTTATTTAAATAAAATATGTAAGGCCCTTAAAAAGACGATTCTAGCGATTTTTTTTCTGAAATAAATTGATCTGAATTGTCTAAAAATTCAATAAATTTAACTATTTCAATATCTGAGCAATCGGTCGTTTTTTTTAACTCATTAGAAAAATTATCCAGAATACTCTGCTTAGTATCTTTAGTACTCATAAGGGCTTAGACCTGGAGGAAAGCAGAAGTGCTTAAAATTAAAAGGAAAAAAAAAGGCGTTTTAAGCTTTAGAAAAATATTAAAAGATTCAATAAAAGCAATCAATTAGCACTTTACATAAAACATGCTTTACAAAGCTTTACACGTTGTGTAATATTGCTTTACATTTTTCGCGCCATGGTGCCCGAGGCCGAGAAATTTAGCGGATGCTTAGCAATGGCTGGCTTCGTTACAGCAGTTGGTGCATACGCAACAGCTGGACAAATTATCCCAGGTATTTTTAAAACAAATCGAATGACTTCTTCTTCCGAAACTCAAATCACTACTGAATCAGGGAATCGCCAAAATATTTTCCCAGTAGAAGCTCAACCTGAATTGATAGAAAATTATTCTGGTTACATAGAAGATGCAGAAAAAGCAAATGGTCGCTGGGCAATGATTGGATTTATAGCCTTAATGGGTGCTTATTTGACAACTGGTCAAATCATTCCTGGA
>QCFH01000033.1 GCA_003278345.1 Prochlorococcus sp. AG-363-C02
ATTTATTATTTCCTTTGCTTTATGACTTTTTGTTTTAAGTAAATGCTCTTCTATTAATGGCTTCAAAATTTCTTCTTGTTTATGGTTTGATAATTCATGAATTTCTACAATTTCTTTGTTTACGTTACGATTAACTATTCCTTTTTCATCTAATAAGAAAGCTATACCTCCAGTCATTCCAGCTCCTACATTTCGCCCAGTTGGCCCAAGTACTACGACTATCCCTCCAGTCATATATTCACAGCAATGATCGCCTGAGCCTTCTATAACCGTTTTGACGCCGCTATTTCTTACTGCAAAACGCTCCCCTGCTTTACCAAGTGCGAATAATCTACCGCCCGTACCCCCATATAAGCATGTGTTACCAAGAATTACTTGATTAGAAGCATCTTTATTATTTGTTGGAGGGACTAAGGTTATAACACCTCCATTAATACCCTTGCCGACATAATCATTTGCTTCTCCAATAAGTCGAATATTCATTCCGTGTAATAAGAATGCCCCAAAGCTTTGTCCTGAAAAGCCAGTAAAAGTAAAGTTTAGGCTGCCCTTGAATCCTTTGTTTCCATGTAATTGTGCAATATCTCCAGCAATTCGTGCACATACACTTCTATCTGTATTAACTATTGGGATGATGCGAGAGATATGTCCATGTTCGATTATTGCTTTTGCAATTGCATTATCTTTAAGAAGTTCATTTTCAAGAACGTTTCCATTGCTATGTGGTTCTTCTTGATGAAATAACCAAGATCTATCATCTTTGGAAGCTTCAAATGGTCTGATAAGGGATGAGAGATCAATATTGTTTGTTTTTGCAAGATCTATCTTTCTAGATTTAAGTAAATCTGTTCTTCCGATTAGATCTTCGAAACGAGATACTCCCAATACGCTCATGATTTGCCTAACTTCTTCTGCGATAAATAAGAAGAAGTTAACTACATGTTCTGGAATGCCTGGAAAACGTTTTCTTAAAGCTTCTTGCTGAGTTGCAATTCCTACAGGACATTTGTTTGTATGGCAGATTCGCGCCATTATGCAGCCTTCAGCAATCATGGCAATTGAACCAAATCCATATTCCTCTGCTCCTAGTAGAGCAGCTATAACTACATCCCAGCCAGTTTTAAGCCCGCCATCTGCTCTAAGTAAAACTCTATTCCTTAATCCATTTTCTATTAGGACTCTATGCACCTCAGTTAAACCTAACTCCCAAGGCAATCCAGCATGTTTTATAGAGCTAAGTGGAGAGGCACCAGTGCCTCCATCGTGCCCAGATATTTGAATAATATCTGCATTTGCTTTTGCTACACCAGCAGCAATTGTTCCAATTCCTATCTCTGCAACTAATTTGACACTTACTTTTGCACGCGGATGTACTTGATGAAGATCATGAATTAATTGGGCTAAATCTTCTATTGAGTAAATGTCATGATGAGGTGGCGGAGAAATTAAGGCAACACCAGGTTTGCTGTTCCTAAGACTTGCAATATATTCATCGACTTTTGCCCCAGGTAATTGTCCCCCTTCGCCTGGCTTTGCTCCTTGAGCAACCTTAATTTCTAATTGTTTGGCGCTTCTTAGATACTCGGGAGTTACACCAAATCTTCCTGAAGCTATCTGCTTTATTGCAGAACATGCAGTGTCTCCGTTTTTAAGACCTTTTAGATTGGGAAATAAAGTTGATTTGTTTTCTGCATTTACATCATTTAATACTTTGAATCTTTTAGGATCTTCTCCGCCTTCTCCGCTGTTGCTTTTGCCTCCAATGCGATTCATTGCTATAGCAAGCACTTCATGAGCTTCTTTCGATAGAGCTCCTAAGCTCATGCCTCCTGTACAAAATCTTTTGCAAATGTTTTCAATACTTTCTATTTGATCTATTGGTAAAGGGTGTTTGGTTTCTTTAAAAGTAAGTAAGTCTCTTAATGCAGTAGGAGGTCTTGATTCAAGCAGAGATTTATATGTTGAAAAGTGGTTGTATCCTGGACCTTCTTTCACAGCAGCATGAAGAGCTTTTGACATTGCTGGATTGTTTAAATGAAATTCACCACCACTCCTGTATTGAACAAAACCAAAGAAATCAAGTTTTCTGCGATCTAGATTTGGATATGCCTTGCAATGAAATAAAAGAGTTTCATATGCTAATTCCTTGAGACTTAAGCCAGCGATTCTGCTAGTTGTTCCTTTAAATGCAAGATCAATAATGTCTGAGCCTAACCCTATAGCTTCGAAAATCTGAGCCCCATGGTAACTAGCTAAAAGAGAAATACCAATCTTAGAAAGTATTTTTCTTAACCCATCTTCTAATGCTTTTTTTAGATTCTCTTGTGCTTGTTCGATTGTTAAACTTCCCAGCTTTTTGCTTTCAATTTGCTTTTGAGTTTTAGGACTCAGCCACCAGTGCCTTGTTGATTCAAATGTAAGCCAAGGACAAACTGCGCTGGCTCCATATCCAATTAGACAAGCAACATGATGAGTGCTCCAGCATTGAGCCGTGTCAACAATTATTGATACATCTAATCTTAATTGATTTTTTAGCAGGTGATGATGGACTGCACCTGTTGCAAGTAGAGGAGGTAAATATGATTTATCTTTATTTACCCCACGATCTGAAAGTATTAAAATATTATTTCCACTTTCTACTGCTATTTCTGCTTCTTTACAGATTCTTTTTACTCCACTACTCATTTCTTCATTTCTAGGTATTAAAGTAGATATTGTTTTTGTCTGAATATCATATTTGATTAATTCATTGAGTTCTTTTTCATTTAAAATTGGCGATTTAATATTAATAACGGAAAAGGAATTCTTTCTAGGATAAAGAGGTGAACCCCTTTTACCTAAATGCATTTCAAGACTCATTACTAGTTTTTCCCGTAAAGGATCTATAGGTGGATTTGTTACTTGTGCAAATCTTTGCTTGAAATAGTCGTATAACAGGTGTGGCTTATTTGAAATAATTGCAAGAGGTATATCGTCCCCCATGCAATAAGTAGGTTCTTTAGCCCCAGAAGCCATTGCTTCAATAATTATATCTAGATCTTCGGAAGAGAATCCAAATGCAGTTTGTTTTTCAAGTAATTCTATTGCTTCTAATTGTGGTTTATTTAACCAAGGTTGAATATTTAAATTGGTACAATTTTGTGAAAGCCATTCTTTATAAGGAAATCTATTAGAGGCCTCTTTTTTAACATCCCAATTTCTTAATAGCCTTCTTTTTTGTATGTCAACAGCTATCATTTGTCCTGGTCCTAATCTTCCTTTTTCGATAATATTTTTGTCTTCAATATCAACAACACCAGTTTCAGATCCCAAAATCACATGATTGTCTTTTGTAACGCAATATCGTGCTGGTCGCAGTCCATTTCTATCAAGTGTTGCTCCTATAAAAGATCCATCAGAAAAAACTAGTAGAGCAGGACCATCCCAAGGCTCCTGAGTACATGCTGAATATTCATAAAAGGCATTTATTTGCGGCTGATTATCTAGTTCGGGCTGGTCCCTAAATGCTTCTGGGACAAGGGTTAGCAAACTATCTGTAATTGGTCTCCCACTTCTAACAAGAAGTTCTAGTGTTGCATCAAGATTAGCTGAATCACTATTAGCAGAATTTACTACTGGTCTTAATTCTTTTTCATTCTCATGCCAAATTTCTTCTAAATAGACTTCAGTGGCTTTTGCCCAGTTTAAATTTCCTAAAAGAGTATTTATTTCTCCATTGTGTCCCAATATTCGCATTGGTTGAGCCAATGGCCATCTAGGGAGAGTATTTGTACTAAACCTACGGTGATAAATAGCAAATGAAATTTCAAATTTGGAACTTTTTAAATCTTTATAAAATTCAGCTAATACTTCAGACCTAACCATGCCTTTATAAACAACTGTTCGGTTACTTAATGAAGCTATATAAGGTTCTTCTTCGAAATCCTTAACTTCCTGAGAAAAATGTTTTTGGATTCTTTTTCTTAATCTATATAGTAAATTCTCAATATTTTTTTCTTCCGGATTTCCTTGTAAAAGCCATTGCTCAATGAAAGGTGCATTCTCTTTGGCTTGTAAACCTAATACGTCTCGATCAACAGGTACTTCGCGCCAACCTTTGGAAACTATTCCTAAATCAATTGCTTCTTTTTCAAAAATATCTTTAGCCTTTTTTCTTTCATAAGGATTGTTAGGCATGAAAACCATTCCCAAGCCTGTTGAATTATTTGAATTTTTTGCTTCAGGCCAAATATTTTCTAGATAGCTCCAAGGAATTGCACAAAGTATTCCTGCACCATCTCCAGAATCACCGTCTCCCCCACATCCACCCCTATGTTCCATACATTCAAGGCCTCGAAGAGCTTGTTCAAGTATCCAGTTGCTTCCTATGCCATCAATTTGGGCTAAAAATCCTACACCACAAGCATCCTTCTCTCCTGTCAAGGAATTTGGAGAACTGCTGTCGCAGTATGGCCAATTAGTAATATTAGATTTGTTGGACATGAATGCAATCAACCTTTAGATTCGCCTTAGTAAGAAAAGAAGTGCCATAGGTATCAAATGATCCTAGAAGGTCTTATTTAATTGTTCTAAAACGCGAAGAGTTATAAATCAATTGTTTTAGTCTTTTTTTTTCTAATAGCTTCGATATAGAAATAAATCCTTTGAATAAAATTCTCCTTATTGCACTCGAGCTTGAGGACTCGGGCCCAAATTTACTGATTTAGTCAATCTTCGATGCCAACCATTCAACAGCTAATTAGAACCGAGCGACAGCGCCTTACTCGCAAAACAAAGTCGCCAGCATTGCGATCATGTCCTGAGCGCAGAGGCGTATGTACCAGGGTCTATACTTCCACCCCAAAGAAACCTAACTCTGCTTTGCGTAAGGTGGCTAGAGTTCGTTTGACTTCTGGTTTTGAAGTAACTGCTTATATTCCTGGAATTGGTCATAATCTCCAAGAGCACTCGGTAGTTTTGTTACGTGGTGGACGAGTTAAAGATCTTCCAGGGGTTCGTTATCACATAATTCGCGGGACTTTGGATACTGCTGGTGTTAAGGATCGTAGACAATCTCGTTCTAAATACGGTGCCAAATCACCTAAATCATAAAAAACAATCAATCAATTAATTTTAGCTATTTCTTTTAAATCTTATGTCTAGACGAAACGCTGCAGAAAAGAGACCAGTTCTTCCAGATCCTCAATTCAATAATCGTCTTGCAACAATGATGGTTGCAAGACTTATGAAGCATGGTAAAAAATCAACTGCACAAAGAATTTTGTCTCAAGCATTTGGATTGATAAATGAACGTACAGGAAGTGATCCAATAGAACTTTTTGAAACAGCTATTAAAAATGCAACTCCTCTTGTCGAGGTAAGAGCAAGACGCGTAGGTGGAGCAACTTATCAAGTTCCAATGGAAGTGCGCCAAGAAAGAGGTACTGCAATGGCTTTGAGATGGCTTGTTAATTTTTCTAGATCTAGAAATGGTAGGAGCATGGCTCATAAACTTGCTGGTGAGTTAATGGATGCAGCAAATGAAGCAGGTAGTGCAGTAAGGAAGCGTGAGGAAACCCATAAAATGGCCGAGGCTAATAAAGCTTTTGCGCATTATCGGTATTGATTTTTTTAGATATAAATTTAAATGCTTTCGCTTTTTCCTATTGACCTGTAGAGTCACATCCGTTTTAACCCTATGAAACTGGAGTAATAGCTGTGGCTCGTGCCTTCCCTCTAGAACGTGTAAGAAATATTGGTATTGCAGCGCATATTGACGCTGGAAAAACCACTACTACAGAAAGGATCCTCTTCTATTCAGGAGTAGTTCACAAGATTGGTGAAGTTCATGATGGTGCTGCTGTTACCGATTGGATGGATCAAGAAAGAGAGAGAGGTATAACAATTACAGCTGCAGCAATCTCTACCAGCTGGCAAGATCATAGAATTAATATTATTGATACTCCAGGACACGTTGACTTCACTATTGAAGTAGAAAGGTCCATGAGGGTTCTAGATGGAGTTATAGCTGTATTTTGTGCTGTCGGAGGAGTTCAGCCGCAGTCCGAAACAGTTTGGAGGCAGGCTGACCGCTATACAGTTCCGAGGATGGTCTTTGTTAACAAGATGGACCGCACAGGTGCAGATTTCTTGAAGGTTTATGGACAAATAAAGGATCGTTTAAAAGCTAATGCTGCTCCCATTCAGCTTCCTATTGGTGCAGAGGGAGATTTATCTGGAATTATCGACCTTGTTGGAAATAAGGCTTATATATATAAGAACGATCTTGGCACGGATATTGAAGAGACTGATATTCCCTTAGAAATGAAAGATGAGGCTGAAAAGTGGAGAAGTGCATTAATGGAAACAGTTGCGGAAACTGATGAGGAGTTAATTGAACATTTCCTTGAGAATGGAGAATTAACAATAGAACAGTTAAAAAAAGGTATAAGAGAAGGAGTTCTTAAGCATGGATTGGTCCCAATGCTATGTGGATCTGCGTTTAAGAATAAGGGCGTTCAACTAGTTTTAGATGCAGTAATTGATTATTTACCTGCTCCTATAGATGTACCTCCAATTCAGGGCTTGTTGCCAAGCGGGAAAGAGGATGTAAGGCCTTCAGAAGATGAAGCACCATTTAGCGCTTTAGCCTTCAAAGTAATGGCAGATCCCTATGGCAAGTTGACTTTCGTGAGGATGTATTCAGGAGTATTAGAAAAGGGAAGTTATGTTCTTAATTCCACAAAAGATGCTAAAGAAAGAATCTCTAGATTAGTTGTTTTAAAGGCAGATGATCGAGAGGAGGTTGATCAATTGCGTGCTGGTGATCTAGGTGCCGTACTTGGTTTAAAAAATACAACAACCGGGGATACATTATGTTCAACCGATGATCCAATAGTTCTTGAAACCCTCTTTGTTCCAGAGCCAGTTATATCTGTTGCTGTAGAGCCAAAAACTAAGGGTGATATGGAAAAGCTCTCAAAGGCTTTAGTTGCTTTAGCAGAGGAAGATCCAACATTCCGAGTAAGAACAGAT
>QCFH01000034.1 GCA_003278345.1 Prochlorococcus sp. AG-363-C02
ATGAAATTAAATCACACATTGGTTCTGGAAATTACTTCTTAATTTGGCCCAATAATAATGCAGATAAAGTAGAAATTCAATTGAAACAAGCTGGTATTCTTGTTAGAAATATGAAAGGCAAACTACTTATAAATGGTTCACTTAGAGTAAGTATTGGAACAACGAATCAAATGAAACAATTCTGGAATGCATATAAAGCAGCTGATAAGTTAATACATTAAATTAATTATAGTCTTATTAGGAAGATTCTTCGGAAGAAGATATTTCTTACCAACTTTCCTATTCTCAATGTGTTTTGTTGCATCTAAAAAGGGTTGAATTCCTGTTTGATCACAATTTTTATAAGATCTCTTAGAAACTGTGTTAGACAAATATTGAGCAGGAATTACTATTCTCGGCTTTAACTGGTCGAGAACTACAGACGCCTCTTGAGCACTAAAAACTTTTGCTCCTCCTCCAACAGCTATAAACAAAACATCTGGTCTGCCTATATTTAACTTGTCTTGATCATTAAGAGACCCTGCAATACCAGCCAAATGAACAAAATTAAGGCCTCCTTGATTCCATTGCCAATATGTTCCATATCCAAATCTGCGGCCACCATCTCGATCATGCAAAGCGGAAAAGCCTTCTAACTTCAATCCTCCAAAAAGATATGAACCAGGATTTACAAAGAAAACACCGTTTTTGTTCCAATACCCTTCATCAACCAAATTAGAACTTGCGAGAACAATATCTGCGTTGACATTCGGTTCTATTAAACCTGCAGCACATCCAACTGCTTTGAAAGGGTTTAATAAAACCGAATGACCTCCACCTTTAACAAGAAAAGAACTATGACCAAAGCTCTTAATCTCCAAGGCCTCTGCATTCGCAAAAGGCAACAAAAAAACGCCAATTATTCCAAATAAAGAAATTTTCTTAAATATCGAAATTAAAAATAAATGCTTAGTAGACATTTAAGAAAAGATATCAATGATTTGATTCTGCTAATCTCAAAAAATTATCGAGCAAATGATGACCAGATTGCGTAAGCACGCTTTCAGGGTGAAACTGGACTCCGTATAAATTAGGAATCTCTCGATGTTGAATACCCATAATTGTTCCATCTTCCAACCAAGCAGTTACTTCCAAACATTCAGGCAAAGAAGTTCTATCTGCAATCAAACTATGATATCTAGTTGCAACAAGTGGATCTGATATTCCTTCAAATAATCCTTTAGAATTGTGAAAAACCTTTGATGTTTTCCCGTGCATTAGCTCTTTAGCTCTAACGATTTTGCCCCCAAACGTTTGAGCAATTGCTTGATGTCCTAAACAAACACCAAGAATAGGAGTAACTTTCTCAAGATGAGTCAAAATTTCTAGACAAACACCTGATTGATTAGGGTCCCCTGGTCCAGGTGAAAGTACAATAGCCTGTGGATTTAATTCATTAATGTTTGATATCGATATAGAATCATTACGCTCTACCCTTATAACTTTTGCAAAAGGATGTTTACCTGCAAGTTCACCAAAATACTGAACAAGATTGAAAGTAAAACTGTCGTAATTGTCAATAACTAAAAGCATAAAATTAAAAAGTTTAAAATCCTAATTTTGATAGAATTGGAGGAAGAAAAATGAGAAGTGCGATAGCAAAAGAACTCAATGCAGCTACTAATACTGAAGCTGCAGCACAATCCTTGGCTATACGAGCTAGAGGATGAAACCTTCTACCTATAGCAAGATCAACAACTGCTTCTATAGAAGTGTTAATTAATTCCAATACTAAAACAGTTGAAATTGTAAGGAAAAGTATTGCAAAGCTAGAAAATGAAAGATTCAACCAAATGCTAAGAATAATTACCAATAATCCTAAAAAAATATGAATCCGAAAATTCCTTTGACTAGAAAAGGCATAGATAATACCTTTTGCCGCATATTTAAAACTTGAAGGTAAATCTTTTGCCACAGTCCAGGATCCTCTTGTATATCTATACTTATTATGAGGAGAAAAATTAGAAGCTTGAAATACCTTAGATTTAGGAATTAACATTACAAATTAATACTTGAATTTTCAAAAGTTAGCTTTTCCGTTTGTTGAATTAACTTTTCTTGAACAGCTAGCATTTTTTCAAGACTAGCTGATGTACTATGCTCCCATCCTAGTAGATGTAAAAGGCCATGACTAACTAACCATTGTAATTCATATTTTAAGGAATGATTGTGGGACTTTGATTGCTTTATTGCTGTCTCTACAGATAAAAAGATATCACCTAACTCTAAAAATTGATTAGGAGGTACAATCATATTTTCATCAAGTGCAGGAAATGAAATGACATCAGTAGGTACATTTTTACCTCTCCATCTATTATTAATATCCTTTATAGAAAAATCATCAATCAAAACTAATCCCATACTTAATAAATTATTTGTTCTAACTAATGAAGGACAAATTAAATTATAATCACTCCTTACAAAGTTAATCCAACTTTGAATATTTAAGTTCCATATTTCAATATTAGTTAAAAAAAGTTTGGTTTCATAATCAAGATTCTCTTTTAGAATTTCAGGTACTAGGCCAGTAAACGCAATATCAACTTCTAAATATGTATTTTTTAAAGGTTGATTCATATTCAATGTGGAATATTTGGTCTGCCTAATACAGCAATAAGAAGAATAAATGCCAAAAATCCAATCGCAGTTAGGCCAAAGTGAAACAAGCTTTGATTACCCTTCCTAACCATGTTCTTCATAGCCAACTTCACAAAGCTTGGTGGAGGAGTTCTCATTGAAGGTTGTTTTTCGATAGATAATTTTTTTTTCATCAATATCAATTTCCTAATCCATTATCATGCTTTTCTACACCTTGTAAAAGAAGAGATTGGATAAATAAATCCAAATCACCATTCATCACACCTTCAACATCTGTAGACTCCTTCTCTGTTCTTAGATCCTTAACCATCTGATAAGGATGAAAAACATAATTTCGGATTTGATTTCCCCATGCTGCTTCAACTATATCTCCCCTAATATCTGCAATTTCAGCTGCGCGTTGCTCCTTAGCAATAATCATTAATTTAGATTTTAACAACGTCAAGGCTTTTTCTTTATTTTGAAGTTGAGAACGTTCTTGAGTACAACGAACTGATAAACCTGATGGTATATGAAGAATGCGAACAGCAGTTTCAACCTTGTTAACATTTTGACCACCAGCACCTCCTGATCTACTTGTTGTTATCTCCAAATCATTATCAGGAATATCTAACTTCACATCCTCTTCCAATTGAGGCATAACCTCAACTCCTGCAAAGCTTGTCTGACGTTTTCCATTAGCATTATAAGGAGATATTCGTACTAGACGATGAGTACCTTTCTCATTCTGCAAGTATCCATATGCATAGCGTCCATCAATTTCAATAGTGGCACTTTTAATGCCTGCCTCTTCTCCTTCTGAGATCTCATTAAGCTTTACTTTCATTCCATGAGACTCTGCCCATCTTGTATACATCCTTAATAGCATCTGCGCCCAATCCTGAGCATCTGTACCGCCAGCACCTGCATTAATTGCCAAAACCGCCCCTTCTTTATCATATGGTCCACTTAACAAACGTTCGAGTTCCCACAAATCCAATTCTGCTTCTAAATTAACTAAACCCTCCTGTGCCTCATGAAGCATTGAATCATCAGGATCCAAATCGTATAGTTCTAATGAAGCTTTCGCATCATTAAGTGCGGATTGCCAAGTAACTAATTTTGTTAACTGATCCTTCACCTCATCAAGCTGGCGCATTTGCCGTTGGGCCTTTTGCTGATCATTCCAAAAATCAGACTGAGCGGCAATCTGCTCCAAATCTATTTTTCTAGCATTTAATGCAGGTACGTCAAAGGCACTCCTGAGCTTTGCTCAGGCGATTACTTAACAAAGAAATGGATCTCTTAAAGTCTGTAAGATCTTTCACAACCTAAAAATAAACTGCAATTCTTTTGCATAAATTATACCAACAATCACTAATATAAAAAATATTGAGAATTGCTCATGGCAAAAGTTGAAATTTATACATGGAGATACTGCCCATTTTGTATACGAGCAAAGTCTCTACTTAATCGTAAACAAATTCATTTTGAAGAATATCAAATTGATGGCGATGAATCTGCGCGTCAATCAATGGCAATAAAAGCAGATGGAAGGAATACAGTTCCACAAATCTTTATCAATGGAAAAGGGATTGGAGGTTGTGATGAACTCCATGCTCTTGAAAACAGTAATCAGTTAGACGCTCTGATAAACGAAAAGCAAGACATTTCATGAAACAATTATTCGTTCTAGATCCTATTGAACTAATTAATCCTGATAAGGATTCATCAGCTGCATTGATTCAAGCCGCTCATAGAGCTTCTATTGAGGTTTGGGCTTGCACACCTTCAGATTTACAGGCAAAGGGGGCAAAAGCTTACGTAGTAGCTAGACAGATTATTCCTGGGCCCTGGATAAGACTTGAAGAACCTCAGAGTAGTTCTCTAAACAAATTTCAATGCATTTGGATGAGGAAAGATCCTCCAGTAGATGAAGCTTTTTTATATGCAACACAT
The DNA here is from genome assembly GCA_003278345.1 of Prochlorococcus sp. AG-363-C02. GTDB lineage: Bacteria > Cyanobacteriota > Cyanobacteriia > PCC-6307 > Cyanobiaceae > Prochlorococcus_E. The sequence continues at coordinate 4,576 of QCFH01000034.1, forward strand.
TTATTAGAAGTAGCAGAACGTGATGGTGTACTCGTATTAAACAAACCGGCTTCTCTAAGAGCATGGAATGAAAAGCTTGGAGCTCTGAGATTTAGCAAATTAATGGCCCCTACACTTGTTGCAAGTAGAGTTAATGAATTAAAAGAATTTGCCAAAGAACAAGGCGAAGTCGTACTAAAACCTCTAGGCGGAAAAGGTGGTCAAGGTGTTATACGAGTGGCAGAGAAAGCGGCAGGACTAGATGCTTTATTAGAACTCATTACTGCTCAAGAACAAATGCCAGTGATGATGCAAAAATTCCTACCATCAGTCGTTGAAGGTGATAAACGAATTTTATTAGTTAATGGTGAACCATTAGGTGCTATTAATCGTGTACCAAAACAAGGGGATTTTAGAAGTAATCTGGCCCTTGGAGGTAAGGCTGAAGTAACTATACTTTCAAAACGTGAAAAAGAAATTTGCGAAGAACTTGGCTACTCTTTAAAAAGTGAAGGCCTATTTTTTGTAGGGATAGACGTAATTGGAGGAATGCTTAGTGAAATCAACGTAACCAGCCCAACAGGTATTCGAGAAGTAGAAAAATTAATGAATGTTCCTCTTGCGGATCAAGTCATTCAATGTTTAGTTGATAACCTATGCTGATAGTTAAAGTTGAGAGCAAGCTGATCAGCAAGAACATCTAGTTTTAAACCAACTTCTTGTAACTCTCCTTCAATAGTTGATCCCCTTACAAGGCCAGCACCAGCTATTAAGGATAAATTGTTGCCTTTCATATATCCACATCTAATTGCAACCCTAAACTCAGCATTGCCAGAAGTGTCTATCCATCCCACAGGAGCAGCATAATAGCCACGATCAAATGGTTCTAAAGCACGTAACCATTGCATTGACTTGCTTCGCGGCAATCCTGCTACAGCAGGGGTAGGATGCAATAGTTCTACTAATTTAAGAGCTGACAGTATTTTTACAGAAGCTTTAATTGGCGTATGCAAATGAATTAGGTGACCATGTTTAGCTAATCTTGGGGCTCTAAGTCTAGAAGGATTTAAGCCTTCACAAATCAATTGATCCTTAATGGAAGAGACCACTAATTCATGTTCTCTTAAATTCTTCTCAGATTTCAATAAATCAAATCCATCATCATTACGTCTTGCAGTACCAGCAAGAGCATCAGTCTGCATATTCCCGTTTTTCAAACTAAGTAACCTTTCAGGCGAAGCTCCAAAAAAAGATTCGTCCTCAGATCGCTTCCACAAGAAACGACAACTACCTCTTTGATACCTTCGCAAATTATGAAGCAATGGAATTGGATCTAAAGGTTCTTTCAGTAAAACCAACTGTCTAACAGCAAGTACAAGTTTCTTAAGATCGCCAACTTCAACAAGATCAATTCCCTTT
>QCFH01000035.1 GCA_003278345.1 Prochlorococcus sp. AG-363-C02
CCTTTGAGTTTCACACTTGCGTGCGTACTCCCCAGGCGGAACACTTAACGCGTTAGCTACGACACCGAGGGGGTCGATTCCCCCGACACCTAGTGTTCATCGTTTACGGCCAGGACTACAGGGGTATCTAATCCCTTTCGCTCCCCTGGCTTTCGTCCATGAGCGTCAGTTATGGCCCAGCAGAGCGCCTTCGCCACTGGTGTTCTTCCCGATATCTACGCATTTCACCGCTACACCGGGAATTCCCTCTGCCCCTACCACACTCAAGCCCTACAGTTTCCACTGCGATGATGGAGTTAAGCTCCACGTTTTTACAGCAGACTTGAAGGGCCGCCTGCGGACGCTTTACGCCCAATAATTCCGGATAACGCTTGCCACTCCCGTATTACCGCGGCTGCTGGCACGGAATTAGCCGTGGCTTATTCCTCAAGTACCGTCATATCTTCTTCCTTGAGAAAAGAGGTTTACAGCCCAGAGGCCTTCATCCCTCACGCGGCGTTGCTCCGTCAGGCTTTCGCCCATTGCGGAAAATTCCCCACTGCTGCCTCCCGTAGGAGTCTGGGCCGTGTCTCAGTCCCAGTGTGGCTGATCATCCTCTCAGACCAGCTACTGATCGAAGCCTTGGTGAGCCATTACCTCACCAACAAGCTAATCAGACGCGGGCTCATCCTCAGGCGAAATTCATTTCACCTCTCGGCATATGGGGTATTAGCGGTCGTTTCCAACCGTTATCCCCCTCCTGAGGGCAGATTCCCACGCGTTACTCACCCGTCCGCCACTAACCCGAAGGTTCGTTCGACTTGCATGTGTTAAGCACGCCGCCAGCGTTCATCCTGAGCCAGGATCAAACTCTCCGTTGTAGATCAAACCCTATTGCTGAAATCCTAAGGATTCAACTCAGTCTGACTTGCTTCCTCCACTTATCAAGCACTGGCGTACTTAAAGTAGTTTCAGCCTCCTTTATTTTTAATAAGGGTTCAAAGAGTGCACTAAGAAATATTCCTTCGTGACTTTCCGAGATCTCAGATCCGGTCATTACTCCCACCTATAGAAACCAAGGAAATAGACGTGAAATCAATTTCACTTAAATAATTCACAGGTGTTAGTAATTAAATTTTTGACGGGACCTCACACTTCTATCGCATTTACATTCATCGATGTATATAACACCGAATGAACGCGATAAAAGCATCAGTTCCTAAACTTTTTAGTTGTCCAGGTTCTGCTTTACCCCTTAAAAAAGAGGAGAAGCGATGTGATCATCGATCACCCTAGAAACCTACACCAGCAACAGGATTACTCCCTTGTTGATGTAAGGGCCCACTGACAAATCAAAGTCGAAACCGAGTTTCATCAAGAACCTTGAATCAGCTATAACACCGATTCACATCCAGTCCTCAATTTTAAACTACTAACCGGTTTATGCGCAACAGAAAATTCTAAAAATTTGTTCTAGATGATCTTCTTTTTCTTACCTAGTATAAAAAGAGCTTGTCACAACAAGCTTTTTCGAATTGCATCAAAAAACACATAAATGGCAGAAAGATTTAGTCAGCAACGCCAACGGGTTCGTCCTAATTCCAATGAAGAGGCAGTGATAACAAGGGCTAAAGAACATTTTGAACGTTCTTTAATTCAAATTGATGGACACCTAGCAGGAAGTGTTGCAGCTCTTGAACATCCTGCAAATAATGATGCTCTCAACTACGGAGAAATTTTCCTGAGAGACAATGTGCCTGTAATGATTTATTTATTAACTCAAAAGCGCTATGAAATAGTAAAAAAATTCCTTACTGTTTGTCTTGATTTACAAAGTACGAGTTACCAAACTAGAGGTGTTTTCCCTACAAGTTTTGTTGAAGAAGACAACGAGCTTATTGCAGATTATGGTCAGAGATCGATAGGAAGAATAACATCTGCAGATGCAAGCTTGTGGTGGCCAATTTTATGCTGGCTTTATGTAAGGAAGAGTAAAGACACAACATTTGGTATTAGTCAAAAAGTACAAAGAGGCATTCAACTACTTTTAGATCTGGTTTTGCATCCTACTTTCGAGGGTACACCAGTACTTTTTGTGCCTGATTGCTCTTTTATGATTGATCGCCCTATGGATGTATGGGGTGCTCCATTAGAAGTAGAAGTTCTACTTTATGCATCTTTAAGTAGCTGCATAGAACTAATGGACCTAAGTAGCAAGCATCAAGTCAGCAGACTTCTTGATCAAAGGCTTTTACTTACAAGGCAATGGGTACATGATCTCAGGCAATTTCTTCTAAAGCATTACTGGGTAACGAGCAAAACCATGCAGGTTCTAAGGCGAAGACCAACTGAACAATATGGAGAAGATCAACACCAAAATGAATTCAATGTACAGCCGCAAATTGTACCTTCATGGCTTCAAGACTGGCTTGAAAATAGAGGGGGATACCTTATTGGGAATATTCGTACTGGTAGACCTGACTTTAGATTTTATAGCCTAGGGAACTCACTTGCTTGCATGTTCGGAGTTTTAACAGCTCCACAACAAAGAGCTCTATTTAGACTTGTCCTTCATAATCGGGAACACTTAATGGCTCAAATGCCAATGAGAATATGCCACCCTCCAATGGAAATAGAAGAATGGCAAAACAAAACAGGTTCTGATCCAAAAAATTGGCCTTGGAGTTACCATAACGGTGGACATTGGCCAAGCATTCTTTGGTTCTTCGGGGCTTCAATTCTTTTGCATGAACAAAGATATCCCAAGGCAGATGTATTACTTATGGGTCAAATGAGATCGTTATTAGAAGAATGTTATTGGAGTCAACTCAATCAATTACCAAAACAAAAATGGGCAGAATATTTTGATGGCCCTACAGGAACTTGGGTAGGGCAGCAATCAAGAACCTATCAAACATGGACTATTGTTGGATTTCTACTTATGCACCATTTCCTAAAGGTATCTCCAAAAGATGTTGGCATGCTGGATTTAAATAAATAATTCTTTAAAAAAGTCCTAAAGTTAATGACTTGTCTATAGGTAGACATGCACCTATACCTAAATATATAGTAAGCAAAGTTCCAAATAAGAAGAAAGTCATTGCAATAGGTCTTCTAAAGGGGTTACTGAATTTATTAACATTTTCGATAAATGGTATAAGAATTAATCCAAGTGGAATAAGAGTTTGTAATGCAATACCTAAAAGCTTATTAGGAACAACTCTTAGAATTTGAAAAACTGGATAAAGATACCACTCTGGAAGTATTTCCAAAGGAGTTGCAAAAGGATTTGCTTTGTCTCCAAGGAAAGCTGGATCTAAAACTGCAAGTCCAACAACACATGCAATAGTTCCTAGAATAACAACTGGAAATATATATAAAAGGTCATTTGGCCAAGCAGGTTCTCCGTAATAGTTATGCCCCATTCCTTTAGCTAGCTTCGCCCTTAACTTTTGATCAGTTAAATCAGGTTTTTTAAGAGTAGACATAAATAAAAATGGTTTTAGTTAAGAAGAGGCTTGGTTAAAGAATTAAATGACTTAAAAGTCCATTACAAGGGACCTGATATTCCTTGCTTCCTTATCATAAGAAAGTGCATCAACATAAATATTGCCAAAGTCCAAGGTAATACAAAAGTATGCAGGCTATAAAAGCGAGTCAAAGTTGTTTGTCCAACGCTTTCTCCCCCTCTAAGTAATTCCACCATAAAGTCTCCTACAACAGGTATTGCAGCAGGAACTCCAGATACAATTTTTACAGCCCAATATCCAACCTGATCCCAAGGCAATGAATATCCAGTAACTCCAAAAGCAACTGTAATTACTGCCATAACAACTCCTGTAACCCATGTCAGTTCTCTAGGTCTTTTAAATCCCCCTGTTAAATAAACTCTAAAAACATGCAAAATAAGCATTAGTACCATCATTGAAGCACTCCAACGATGAACTGATCTGATAAGCCAGCCAAAACTAACGTCAGTCATTAAATAACTGACAGAGTTATATGCTTCTGTAACGGTCGGCTTGTAATAAAACGTCATTGCAAAACCAGTTGCAAATTGAATTAAGAAGCACACAAGTGTGATGCCTCCAAGACAATAAAAGATGTTTACATGAGGAGGTACGTATTTTGAAGTGACATCATCTGCGATGTCTTGTATTTCAAGTCGTTCCTGAAACCAGTCGTAGACAGGTGAGGAGTTCGCCATTGAATCAATGAACTTGTTGATTAATAAGAACAGTGTACTGAATGCGCCCCATGGTTCGTGCAATTGATTAATCCAATGCTTCCAACTGTAAAAACCTGTTCAAAGAAAATCCGGCAATTTATTGCTTGTTTTATCAGTTTTTCATTGATAATACTCATAACCACAGCTCCGGTTTTAGCTCTAAACGATGGTCAAGAGCTTGTTTTAGAAACTTGGAGCATTGTTAACGAAGGGTTCTTAAATCCTGACAAGCTTAATGAAGTTAATTGGAAACGATTAAGGCAGCAAGCTCTAGAAAAACCAATTACAACTTCTGATGAAGCATATTCAGCCATTGAATCAATGCTATTACCTCTTGCAGACCCATATACAAGACTTTTAAAACCAAATGATTTTAAAGCTTTAAAAGAAAGCAATATTGGCAGCGAAATAAACGGGGTAGGACTTCAACTAGGAGCCAGAAATGATGATGGTGAAATTGTTGTTATCGCCCCTCTAGAAGGATCACCTGCTGAAGATGCTGAAATATCTAGTGGAACAATTCTTCTTAAGGTTGATAATGAATCTCCTAAAAGGCTAGGTCTTGAAGCAACAGCTTCTAAACTCAGAGGCGAAACAGGTACAAAAGTATTAATTGAAGTTCAATACCCAAATAATGAAACAAAAGAAATTCTTCTCGAAAGAAGAAGCGTTGACTTAAGACCAGTAAGGACAAAAAGGGTAAGAACAGAGAACCATACCCTTGGATATCTAAGAATTACTCAGTTCAGCGAAGGGGTACCTGAACAGGTTAAAGAAGCCCTAAAGGAGCTTTCCGAAAAAGAAGTAGAAGGAATTGTTCTTGATTTACGAAATAATTCTGGAGGGCTCGTAAGTTCTGGACTTGCAGTTGCAGATGCTTTTCTAAGTGAAAAACCAATAGTTGAAACTAAAAGCAGAGATAAAATTAATGACCCGATTCCATCAAGCAAGGAAACTCTTTATGAAGGCCCTTTAATAACACTTGTAAATAGTGGGACAGCAAGCGCTAGCGAAATTTTAGCTGGAGCTCTCCAAGACAATAAAAGATCACTCTTGTTGGGCAAGCGCACCTTTGGGAAAGGTCTAATCCAAACTCTTACAAATTTAAGTGATGGAAGCGGTTTAGCAGTTACAGTTGCAAGCTATCTGACTCCCTCAGGGAGAGATATTCAGAATTTAGGAATTGAACCAGATCGTACTCTCGAGCCACCTGAACCATTAAACCCTGGAGATACTGAAGACCGTTGGCTAATGGATGCAGAACTCTTCATGGAAGCAAACCTAGACTTTCAAGAAAATATTAGTGAACTAAAAACATCAAATGATTCAAATAAATTAATTGACGCAGAATCTGAATAATTAATATTTAATGGCAATCAGAACTTTTTACGACCCAATTCATCAAGGAATCAGTCTTGATGACTCAATACCAGAAGAAAAAATGATAATGAATCTAATCGATTCTCATCCTTTTCAGAGACTTAGAAGAATCAAGCA
>QCFH01000036.1 GCA_003278345.1 Prochlorococcus sp. AG-363-C02
GATGGGATTCTTTCAACACCTGCAGCTTCTCATTTGATACGAATTAATCAAGCCGTAGGAGGAATAATTCTTTCTGCAAGTCATAATTCTGGAGGACCGGAAGGTGATTTTGGGGTCAAGCTTAATGGTCCAAATGGTGGACCTGCTGCGGAATCTTTAACGGATGAGATTTATAAATGTACTAAAAGTTTAGAAGAATATAAAATTTTTAAGGATGCTCATATTTCGCTAGATCAACCAGGAAAATATTTTGTTGGTCCAATGGGTGTTGAAGTTATTGATGGGATTGATGGTTACATCGATTTAATGCAGAAGATTTTTGATTTTGATAAGATTTCAGACTTTTTAAAAAATGATTTTTTAATTGCTTTTGATGCTCTTAATGCTGTAACTGGTCCTTATGCAAAGAAAATTTTAGAAGATATTTTAGGGGCCCATTCAGGGACAGTGAGAAATGGAAAGCCCTTGGAAGATTTTGGAGGATGTCATCCTGACCCTAATTTGACTTATGCAAAGGACCTGGCAGATTTACTGCTGAATGGGAATGAATATGATTTCGGAGCTGCTTGTGATGGAGATGGCGATAGAAATATGATTTTAGGACGAAATTGTTTTGTGAATCCTAGTGATAGTCTTGCTGTCTTAACTGCGAATGCAATATGTGTTCCAGCATATTCCAATGGATTGAGAGGTGTTGCTCGATCTATGCCAACAAGTTCTGCCGTTGATGTTGTTGCTAAGGAACTTGGGATACCTTCTTTTGAGACTCCAACTGGTTGGAAGTTCTTTGGCAATCTTTTAGATTCAGGACAAATAACTCTTTGTGGGGAAGAAAGTTTTGGTACAGGTAGTAATCATGTAAGAGAAAAAGATGGGATATGGGCTGTACTTTTTTGGTTGCAGATTTTGGCAGAGAAGAAATGCTCCGTAAAAGATGTTATGGATCAACACTGGAATCGTTTTGGTCGGCATTATTATTCTCGTCATGATTATGAATCTATTTCTTCTGACATAGCCCATGATTTATATAACAATGTTGAATCAAAATTATCTTCTTTAGTTGGAGAGAATTTTGCTGGTATTCAGGTTGCTAAAGCAGATAACTTTAAATATCAAGATCCGGTGGATGATTCAATAACTCTTCGTCAGGGCCTAAGAATTGTTTTGGATGATGGCAGCAGAGTTGTTTTACGTTTATCTGGAACAGGTACTAAGGGTGCGACATTGCGTATTTATTTAGAAAGATATATTTCTTCTAATGGAGACTTGACTCAAGACCCGCAAGTTGCTCTTTCTACATTGATACGATCTATTGATTTATTCGCTGAAATAACTAAAAGAACTGGAATGTTAAAACCTACTGTTATTACTTGACTATGCAGATATTGTTTTTTCACTTTTAATTGTTTTGGGAAAGGATTTATTTGCTTTTCATGGTGATGAAAAACTACTAGAGAATGCACCTCTTGCTGATAGGTTGCGACCAATAAGTCTGGATGACTTTGTTGGTCAAGAATCAATTTTGTCTAAAGGAAGACTACTAAGAAGAGCTATTGAGGCTGATCGTGTTGGCAATCTTATTTTGCATGGGCCCCCTGGGGTTGGTAAGACTACTTTGGCCAAATTAATTGCTGCTAATACGCGTGCTCATTTTACTGAATTCAATGCAGTCTTAGCTGGCGTGAAAGAAATTCGTATTGAGGTAGAAGAATCACGTCAGAGATTAGGTAGATATGGACTGAAAACAATACTTTTTCTTGATGAAGTTCATCGTTTTAATAGTGCCCAGCAAGATGCATTATTGCCTTGGGTAGAAAATGGAACTTTTATTTTGATTGGTGCAACTACTGAGAATCCTTATTTCGAAGTCAATAAAGCATTGCTTAGTAGATCAACAATTTTCAGATTGACTCCAATAGGATCAAAAGATCTTTATAGCCTCTTACAAAGGGCTTTAACAGATCGAGAAAAAGGTTATGGCTCTATAGATATTCAATTAGCTGATAATGCAGCGAATCATTTAGTTGATATGGCTAATGGAGATGCAAGAAGTCTTCTTAATGCATTGGAACTTGCAGTTCAAACAACTCCCCCTGATGCAAATGGGGTCAAAATTATTGATTTACAAATAGCTGAAGAATCTATTCAAGAGCGCGCAGTTTTGTATGACAAACAAGGTGATTCTCATTACGACACTATTAGTGCATTTATTAAATCTTTGAGAGGTTCTGATCCAGATGCATCTTTATTTTGGATGTCCAGGATGTTGGAGGCTGGAGAAAATCCTCGATATATTTTTCGCAGAATGCTTATTGCGGCTGCCGAAGATGTTGGTTTAGCCGATCCACAGGCAATAGTTGTTGTCAACTCTTGTGCAGTTGCTTTTGAGCAAGTTGGCATGCCAGAAGGTATATATTTTCTTTCTGAGGCAGCTTTGTATCTGGCCAGCACTGAAAAAAGTAATAGTGTTTTATCCGCTATCTGTGCAGCCAAAAGTTCGGTGAAAAGTGTAAAAAATCAATATGTACCTTTGCATTTGCGAGATAAGCATAGAGATCAAACTTTGAATTCTGATGGTATTGATTATATTTATCCACATGATTTTCCTGAAAATTGGGTTCCTCAGAATTATTTACCTGAAGAAATCTTGCATGAAATTTTCTGGAAGCCAACGAATCATGGATGGGAAGGTGAAAGGAATAGAATACTAAAAGAGCGAAAAAATACTAAAAATAAAGATTAATTAGTTTTAACGTCTTTTAATTTATACAAACTATTAGATTATTTTTTTCTATTTTTTTATTTGAAGAAAGAGCTATAGTCCATTTTCCATAATTTATTTTATAGAAATTTACTTCCAAATCTAATTCTTTATGGTGCGCAAGATTTTTGTTATAATCTAGGCTCCACTGCTTTAAATCTCTTGCTATTGTTCCTCTTTGCCATTTAATTAGAGATTCTTTTATTACCCATTGATTAAGCACCTCTGAAATTAAATCATCTCCTTTAAGATTATTAATATGTTGAAGATCTTTTATATTGAAAAATCTTTTTGCTATGCGATGTGGAGAGATAACTCGATCACTTCGTTCAATATCAATACCTAATTTAGTTTGTGACCAACCAATTATAAGTGCATCTATAGCATGACTAAAACTTACATAACCTAATTCTTTATCTAATTTTGGGGCTTCCCCTGGATATGCTTGTAAAGGTATATCAAGTGGATCAATTTTTAGATATTGCGACAATGCAAATCGAACATATCCCCTTGCATGTTTATATTGATGAGATCTTTTAGAGGAAAGAGATTTCGCGATTTGATTTTCGTTATATGAAATTTCTTTTAAAGGAGAATTTACAGGAAATAGCCAGATAGGAAGTACGCTGGTTGTCATCGTTTAATGCAAATAGAGATGTCTCTTCAAATAGGTGATCAAGCGCCTGATTTCACTCTGCCTGATCAAGATGGAAAATTAGTAAATCTTAGATCTTTTAGGGGGCAGAGAGTTGTTATCTATTTTTATCCAAAAGATGACACCCCAGGTTGCACAAAGGAAGCTTGTAACTTCCGAGATAAATGGAAGGTTTTTAAAGATAATGAAATTCAAGTAATAGGTATTAGTAAAGATCCTGCAAACTCTCATACTAAGTTTATTAGAAAATATGAGTTACCTTTCACTCTTTTGAGTGACGAAGAGCCATGCTTAATAGCAACTTCTTATGAAAGTTATGGATTAAAGAAGTTTATGGGAAAAGAGTATATGGGAATGAAAAGACATACTTTTGTGATCGATCAGTCAGGAAAAATAGAATTGATATACTGGAAAGTTAAAGCAGCGAGTATGGCAGATCAAGTGTTATCTGATTTAGATCTTAATTAGCTTTTAAATTAAGATTTACCATTGCTTCAAGTATAAGATCTGGATAATATTTTAAATCATATATGCGATGTTTTAGATATTTAAATAATAGTTCAGAATCACCTCCACATAACCAAAGTGGCTTTTTAGATTCTTTTTTAGCTTCGATTAAGGCTCCTAATAATGATTGAAAACTTCCTCTTAATATTGCTTCCTCTGTAGAAATCGGAAATTGATTTTTAGGCAGATTTTCGCTTTGAACAGGATTCAGTTGTTCTCCCCCTGAAGATATTATTGATCGTTGGAGCTTGAGACCAGCCATCAGTTGCCCCCCTAAAAATTCACCTTTAGAATTAATACAAGTAATGCTTAAAATTGTTCCTGCATCTGCAATTAGAAGTCCTTCTGTATGAATATTTTTCGACTTAGCTTTTTCAAATGCAGCCCAAGCTACTAAAGCCCTATCAATGCCTATCCATTTGGGAAAGTGATTTAAAGGGATATGTTTTAGTTTTATGCATTTAGAAGGATCTAAGTAGATTCCTTTTGGTATAGGTCCAACCGCTGCCCATTTTGATAAAGACTTTTCTAACGATTTAAGTTTATTGGGGTCTGGAGGAGTATGAAGAAATGACCATTCCTTTCCTTTTTGTATAGCCCAGTGCCAGCGAGAATTGCCAATCAAAAGGCAATTTTGTTCTTTAGTCACTTGCATTATCTTTGGTTGATTGTTCTTCAATATGTATTCCGCATTCTTCTTTCAAGCCTCCAAATCTGGTTTTTCTTCCAAGTTCACCATTACTATCTGGAGCACTAGAATGCCAATCTCCAATAGTGGAATAACCTTTATGAAATAGAGGATGTTGTGGTAGATCGTGTTTTTGCATGTAATAAAATATGTCTTTTTGAGACCATTCTAAGATTGGTCTTAAAGAAAAACGCTCTCTTATGAGATCTAATCTGTTCATAGAACTTCGATTATCTGTTTGATTACTTCTTACTCCACTAGCCCAACAATGGATTTCATACTTTTTGAATGCTTCTTCTAGGGGTTTGACTTTGCGAATTTGATGATAAGTTTCCATATCTTTTAAAGAATTATTTTGCCATAGTTTTCCATATAAGGCTTCCATTCTCGCTGGTGATATTGAGCTTTGTATGACAGTAACCTTTAAGTTAAGTTTTTCTGAAAGTGTTTCTGCATATTGATATGTCTCAGGTGGTAAGTAACCAGTGTCAACCCAGATCACCTTTATTTGATTCTTATGATTGAGTTGTTGAACCATATTGAGTAGAACTGAAGATTGAATTCCAAAACTTGTTGTAATTGCAAAGTTCTGATTAAATTTTTCAAAAGCCCACTCCAATTTTTTTTCTGGAGAAAGTTTGGCAAGTTTTTCACGAGCTTCGATTAAAGAGGTTTTTAAGAACGGAATTTTTGTCATGCTTGGTCTAATCCTGGCTTTATCATCCATTGTTGCTTTACATTAGTTTGTTTTTAGTTCCCTTTAACCATTTCAGGCATTTGTATGATGGCTGCTAATTCTTCAAAAAATGGTCCTGTTGTAATTATCGGTGGAGGTTTTGGAGGATTAACTACTGCGCTTTCGTTAAGTATTGGTAAGGAGAGGCCTCCAATTGTTTTAATCGAACCTCGTGAAAGATTTATTTTTTTGCCATTTTTATATGAGCTTTTGAGTGGGGAACTTGAAGTTTGGCAAGTTGCTCCTCCTTATAAATCTTTACTTGCATCACGTGGAATCATTCATATTTCTGAAGCCGTAGAGAAGATCGATTTAGAAAAAGAACTTGTAACCACCTCAACT
>QCFH01000037.1 GCA_003278345.1 Prochlorococcus sp. AG-363-C02
ATCAAAATTGTTTTGTGTCATGGTGAGATTGATTAATACTTAAAATATTAGCTTTGATTAAAATTTGTTCAAGTCAGTCAAAACACTTAAATTAAAATGGCTGTATCCTTTCAGTATGAAGCATTTCGTTGGTTTTGAAATCATCTTAGTGCAATAAGTTTTCTAAATTTGGCTTGGTTAAATCCTTTAGATAGGGTTCTGTCTTAAATACATATTTTTACTTTTTTAGTCTGTCATCAAAAGATCTTGTATCTTGCAAACAGAGTTTAAGGTTTTCTGCTAATGGCTGAATCATTATTCGTTCGAATAAAACGCTGGATAAAAGGTTCAATGAGTGCAATGGGTGAAGCACTTGTTTCAGAGAAGAATAAAAATGAACCTCCAGAGAGTGGAGAACAGCCATATAAAGACACTCCTAAAAAAGGTCTATTTTAGGAATTCTAATTAGAATCTAAAAAAAATATTATTTTTTACCTATATAAAAATAAGGATTCCAGAGGAAAAGACCTTCTCTTTGCTAAAGACTATAGGTAAGCAAATCATAATAATATATTTTGGCTTCCTAATTAAGCAAAAAGATCGAGATATCTATGGTAACAATTTGTTTGTTGTATTGAATCTCCTGAAAATCTAAATTTGTTTAGGTTCTGTTCAAATCCATAGAGTTAATTAATAAATAATTAGCTAAAAATATAATCAATTATTCCTAGCTTCTCCGCAATGGAACGGAGAGTGGGGGATTCGAACCCCCGAAGGACTTGCACCCTTGCTAGTTTTCAAGACTAGAGCCATAAACCACTCGACCAACTCTCCACTTCTGATTTTACATAACTAGTTCATGAAACTACAAGCAATTACTTGAAATTTAGAACTTTGATGGTTGCCGCTGTGTTTATAGTGACTTGAATGTCCAATGGTACGTAGTGATTTCCCTGATACTGGACGATTAGTTTCGTCAAGATTGTCTTACACAGCACTTGTTTAATTTGATAAAAAGTAAGGATTGCTACCTCAAGTTGGATAAATTTCTTTTAATAAAGGTGTAAGAGAAAACTCCGATGATCATTTTCTCTAAGGAGATTGCTAAAGGTAGACATGTTGATGTCAAATGGGAATGTTTAGTAAGCAAAAGCCTAGAACTTGCTGAAGATATTAAAGATAACGTAATCTCGTCACAATTATTTTAAAACAATTCAAAACTAATCTTGTTTGGTTGTGACTAAAAGTTCGTGCGTATCTATTTTATACGCCCTTTCAAAAAAATTATCATCTATATCTCTTTCAGTGATTTATTTGGTGATGCTATAGAACCTAAACACCTAAAGGCTGTGTTTTTTTAACAAAAGAGCATATCTTCCTAGCAATTGCTGTGTCTACGATTATTGATGCTTTAAAAATTTTGATTTATTTTTAGGCTAAGAGGCATTTAACTATTAGTCCTATGCTTCAATATCTATAAAATTGTTATCGCAATAATGCTAAAGTCCAAATATTTCCACCGTTAGCGGACAGTCTTTCTCTCCAGGAAGGTAGAGCTTTACTTTCTACCTTCATCACTTAGATGAATACAAGAAGTAATGGCGAAATGATGAATGCTAGATAGGAATTCATTCGTAAGGCTATTTCAACTCGATAATTTCATAGTAAGGACTCTCTTCGTTATCAGCATCTGAGCAACAAATATTTCCATAGAGCTCTTCTAGAATGTCATAAGCATCGTCGTAATTGTCAAAGCTTTGAGAAGTGATTTTGTCTTCTTGCCCATCGTCTCTGGCGATGGCGTATTTCATTATAAATAGGCTTTAAATATACCTGTAATTATAAAGGCTAGAGGGTTTGTTGGCAGTGTTTCTATGCAAATTATATAAGATCTTTTGTATAGATATTCTATGTGGGTAAATCTATGTGTTTGACAAGAGGAATTATAAGAACATTAATCAACTACAGTTTGGGAATGTAAGGTAGTACAAATTTAATTAAATTAATCAAAAAGACATTCATTTGAATTGATTTGGCTAGTTATCCCTTGACACTAAACAAAGTAGTAGTTAACTGAGTTTAGATGTCTATTCCATATATGTATCCAGAAGGATGGTTAATAGACCCTGAAGGGAAATCTCTTTTCTATTTTGAAGAAGATCCAATGAATCCGCTTCATGAGGGATATATAGGCTTATGGATACTTGATGAGCTATCTTCTAAGAATTTTAGATATAGAAAAAGAATATCAAGATCTAAAGCTTTAACTAAGTGGAGGAAGTTGCATAAGCAGGGTTGGAGAATTATTCAAGAGAAAGAACTCGTCGCATAATTTTTAATGCATGAATAAGGTAGTCTTTTATTCCTATATAACTGTATTCAATTAACCAAGCTAATTTTAATTGCTTAGATATAGACTTTTAATAAGTTGATTGAGGGCAATTAATGTTCATGATACTTATACGAAGACACCAAAAGAGAATTGCAAGATGGAGAGCAAGGTTTGAATTAAGTGATTATCAGATTTTTTGGATGGGATTTGGTGAGGGACTTCTTATTGGTGCTGCAATTGGAATCTTTTTTGTTGGAATGTATATGAAAGGCTAGATTTTTAAGTCATTAGCTTTATTTACCAGATAGTAACTTTTTAAAACATGAAAGAAAAACTATAAATCAGAGGATAATTCAAATAAAAACGGTTTTTAAGCATCAAGAGGGAAACTAGACAATGCAAAATAAAAAAGTGTATTTTCTTTAATCCTAAATACAGTTAATTGAGGTTTATCAATTCTTACTTTTTTATAATCAACCTGTGATTTATAAAATTATCAAGAATTTTTGAGATAAAGCTTTTATCTTTTTATGAATGTATAATATAGTTTATAAAATTACTTATTAAATAGATCTGCCAATTGATAGTTTGAAGTTTCTTCTAAAAAAAGCATGTATTAATTTCTGATCTCAAATTCCCAATCATGAAAAAACGTTATCTATTAATTTCTTTTGTTTTGTTTTTAGGAGGGGTTGTAGATTTTTGGTATAAACCCGCTTACTCTTCAGCTACAATTATTAGGTGTAGAGGTAAAATTCCTAATAAGACTGCTTGTTTGATAGAACCTAGTACATATAAGATTGATACCTATAGAGTAGATATATGTCAAGAAAACCCTTTCCCTAATTATCGCAGTTCCTCTGATTATTCTGGTGCCAGATGTGTGTCCTTGTTCAATGGTAACGGGAAATTATATAAGGGTAACTTGGGTAAAATTTCTAAATTTGTACTCCCAGATACAGGAAGAGAAGCTATTAATCCAGCGACATATAAGTATTTAACTATTGTTTTGAAAAATAGTTTTACTAGTTCAGGAAAATATACTAGTGGTAATACTACATGGAGAACTTTAGGTAATAATCCGCAAAACTTATCAAAAAGTAAAGGGCAACCAATTGAAAATACAGTAAGACTTAGAAACTGGAGAGGAAAGAATAACTCTGATAATGACTATTGTAATAATAATGGTGGAACACCTTCAAGGTGTGAACTAAACTATAATGGATATCAATTAACAGCAATTGGTCTGGGATCTGATTTTATTGAGTCTTTTGGACCCAATGTAGAATATATGTTTTATATGGTCGAATTGCGCCCGCCAGCAATATGGGAAGAAGGTTCTGAAGGTTATTTTGATATTAGAATTAATAATGCTTTAGAAGTATATGGAGATGGAACAGATGTAACCTCTATTTCAGTTGCACCTTTTGTTTTTCAAGTCCAATATAAAAAAAATAGATCTATCGATTAGCCTAAATTATCAAAGAACAACAGCTGAAAAAGTGATAGATTTATAGCTATGAATAAGAAGCTATTATTCAATATGCAAAATTGTTGTGAGAGTTGAACTTCTTAATCAAGCTATTAAATGCTTCTTCTTAGAGAAAGAAGAGGAAGGATTTACTTTTTTGGAATTTATTGTTGTAGTGATGGTTTTTGGCTTTATTGCTTCATTAGTAATACCTCAATTGAAATATGCTCTTAATAAGGCCAAGCAAAAGGAAGCAATAGTTATTGTTTCATCAATGATTAAAGCCGCTCAGGCTAATTATGCTCTATACGCAGAACTACCAGAAAACATGGGTAGATTGTCTAAGTTTGCAGATTTTCAAAAATGTATTGCTAATAATGTTGAGAGTGATGGTGATTCTGCATGCAAGGGCATTACTCCTTTTGCAGTAGAAAAAAATGATGTAGTTTTTTATTCGCCATCGGGAAATTATAAAGTAGAAATGACAATTACTACTACAGAAGAAGAGGAACGTTTATATCAAGTAAAAGCAAATCCAAATGGAGACTTATTCGCTACTAGTGGTAGTGCTGTTGTTGGTTGCTATAATCCAATTAATGGAATTTATAGAGTCAAGGAATATTCAGGAAAATCTGCTGACAGAGGAGTTAAGCCTTATATAACATGCGGAGTTGATCCTGAAAAAGGTATTTGGAATGGTTTGAACGGTAACGGTAACCGCAACGGAAATGGAAATGGTAATGGAAATGGAAATGGAAATGGTAATGGTAATGGATTAAATGGGCTGAATGGATTAAATGGCAATGGAGGAAATGGAAACGGTCTCAATGGCAATGGAGTTAATGGAAATGGAGTTAATGGAAATGGAGTTAATGGAAATGGCAACGGAGGAAATGGCAACGGAGGAAATGGCTATAGCAATGGAGGTAATGGATTAAATGGACT
>QCFH01000038.1 GCA_003278345.1 Prochlorococcus sp. AG-363-C02
CCAAACTAACATTAGCATTACAAAATAAATAACGTAGATTATTAATCTGTAAATCAAGTCTTTTTTTTTCTGCTGAAACAACAAGAGGTTCTCTTATTTCTAAGCCTAAATAATTCCAACTTTTATTGTAAGATGCCATTTCTAATAAGAATTTTCCTCTTGCACAACCAATATCAATATGAATAGGCAAGTCAATATTTGAAAATAACTCCTTAGGCTCTGGGAGATCTTTTTCTATTTGAAAAAATCGACTTAATGGATTTACATGTTGGCGCACTATTAGATTCTTTTGTTAATTCCTAGACTAAGTCTAAATTAGAGTGTTGTAGATTGATAAGTCAGCAATCTAAAAGTTTAACTGTGACAGAAATCTCATACAGATCCCTTGTTTGGATGATTTACAGACTAGGAGCTACTTTTGGGTTTGGGCTACCTTTAGTTCTTTTCATTTGGTCAGTAATTCAAAAGGAAGCTTCAATAAAAAGGCTTTTATCAATTTATTGGAAAGTAGCGAGTCTAATTGTTATAAGCATGCTTCTACTAACTGGTAATAGTCCTATTGGCTATTTGACTTCATTTTTATCCCCATTAATAATGCTTACTTCAGTATGGTTTTGGATAGATCTAAATGAAGAGTTACAAGAATTGCCTGCTAGAAAACCCTTAACTTTTCTTATAAAGGCTTGGAGATGGGCGCTAAGTACTTTCTGTATTTTTTATTTGGCAATATCGTTTGTAAGTCTTAATTGTATAAATGGCAGAGAAGCTGGCTATTGTCTTTATTGGAGGGAAGCTCCATTAGGCTTAAATCAAATAATAAAAAATATTTTTTATTTTATTTTTGGTGCCAACTGGACTGAAACTTTATCTGCATTTATAGGATACTTAGCCTTAATAGTATATCTTGTTGGATTAATTCAATGGGCAATTACTCGTTTTCCCAAGCAAGGGAGAATCGCAGGTGATTTTTGAAAATATTAATCTATAAAATTAATTAGGAAGATAAGATATTTCATTCATTACATCAACACATCTACTGCATAAGCCTTTATAAATAGAGTTTTCTCCGACTTCTAATTCATAGTGCCAACATCTTTCACATTTTTTACCTCTTGCTTTAGCTATCTCTATAGATGCTATTTTTTCATCTTTTTCCAACAAAATTTCAGCCCAAGGCTCACCACCAATTTGTACATTAGAAACTATTAACCAATCAAATAATCTATCTACAGATTTATCTCCTTTTTCTTCAAGGAATCTTAAAGCAGAATCAAGAGAAGCATTATTGTGAGAAATTCTTACAGATGCCTCTAAAGAGGAGCCTAGATTATTATTAACTCTACATTCTTCTAAAGACTTATTTATTGTAGTTCTAAGTTCTCTAATACTATCAATTGTTTGATTCAAGGAATTATCTTTCCATATATCTGGTGCTTTAGGCCAGCCTCTTTCAAATACAGATTCTTCTTTTAAATTATAAGGAATATTCTGCCATATATCCTCTGCCATATGAGATAAAACAGGTGCAATTAGACCTGATAAGTTTTCTATTATAAGAGACATCACGTATTGACAAGATCTTCTTCTAAAATCAGAAGGTGCGCTAACATAAAGCCTATCCTTAGCTATATCTAAGTAAAAATTTGATAAGTCTACAACACAAAAGTTTTGTAATAATTGATAAAATTTAGAGAACTCATAGTTTTCATAAGCAATAGATATATTTTCTATAACCTCAGCAGTCCTATTAAGCATCCATCTATCTAAAACAGATAAGTTTTCTATATTAAAATTATGTTCAGATGGATCAAAGTCATGTAAATTACCTAGGAGATAGCGTGCAGTATTTCTAACTTTTCTATAAACATCAGACAATTGTCTTAAAATACTTGCACCAATAGGTACATCTACAGAATAATCTACAGAGCTAACCCAAAGTCGTAAAACATCTGCTCCATAAGCAGGCTCTAATTTTTTATTATTTCCACCATTAATAATAAATAAAGGATCTATAATATTGCCGAGTGATTTACTCATTTTCCTGCCATTTTCATCTAAAGCAAATCCGTGAGTAAGAACTTTTGAATAGGGTGCATAGCCATTTACAGCAACAGAAGTTAATAATGAAGACTGAAACCATCCACGATGTTGGTCTGATCCCTCAAGATAAAGATCAGCAGGATATTTAAGTCCATCTCTATTTTCAGCAACCGCTAGCCAACTAGAACCAGAATCAAACCATACATCCATAGTATCAGTACCTTTTTGCCACTTATCAGCTTCTGCAGCATAAGAGCTAGGTAAAAGTTCAGAAACATCTAATTCCCACCAAATGTCTGAACCATGCTTCTTAATTAGATCATATATATGATTAATAGTACTTTCATTTAAGAGAATATCCTTACTTGTCTTTGAATAAAAAACTGGTATTGGCACTCCCCAAATCCGCTGTCTTGAAATACACCAGTCACCTCTGTCTTTAACCATTGATTGAATACGTTTCCTACCTGATTTAGGTACCCATTCAACTTTCTCAATTGCATTGAGAGCGTCAATTCTAAATCCTTCTACAGATGCAAACCATTGCTCAGTAGCACGAAATATAGTTGGTTTCTTGGTACGCCAATCATATGGATATTTATGTGTGTATAATTTTTCTTTTAGCAAGCAATTAGCACTTACCAAAGATTTAATAATCTCTTTATTTGCATCTTTTAAAACATTTAATCCTTCAAAAGCTCCTGCTTCAGATGTAAAGATACCTTGATCATTTACAGGACAAAGAATGGGTAAATTGTACTTAATTCCTGTATTAAAGTCATCAATACCATGTCCAGGAGCAGTATGTACTATACCTGTTCCAGAATCAGTTGTTATATATTTACCACCTAAGACAAAAGGGCTTACTCTTTCAAATAAGGGATGTTTATATAAAGCTCCTTCAAAAAATTTTCCTTTTGCGATTGCTTTCTGCTCAAGTTTATATCCAATCTCATCACTTACTGTTTCACATAAATCTGAAGCCAAAATAATATATTTACCAAATTTATCTTTGGCGAATATATAATCAATATTTTCATTTAAAGCAACTGCAGAATTTGCTGGCAAAGTCCAAGGAGTAGTGGTCCATATAGCAACTTTTAAAATCGAACTTAATTCATTTTCATTTTCAAATGGTAAGTTCAATCCTTGCCTTATCAAATCATCCTTTAAAATATTAGAGATTTTAACAACAGGAAAAGAGACATAAATGCTAGGACTTGTATGCCCCTCTGGATATTCTAATTCAGCTTCAGCTAAAGCTGTTCTCGAACTAGGACTCCAATGAACTGGTTTAAGTCCCCTATATATATGACCTTTAAGAGCCATCTCACCAAATAATTTAATTTGCGCTGCTTCATAATCTTTTTGAAGAGTTAAATAAGGATTCTTCCAATCGGCCCATACACCCCATCTTTGAAAACCCTCTTTTTGAGATGAAATTTGTTTTTGTGCATATTTAGCAGCCTTTTTTCTCAATTCAATAGGAGTCAATGATTCTCGCTCTTTACGATCTAATTCTTGAAGAACCTTTAATTCAATAGGTAATCCATGGCAATCCCAACCAGGCACAAATCGAACCTTTCTGCCTTTCATTATTTGAAATTTATTAATTATGTCTTTTAAAACTTTGTTTAAGGCATGACCCATATGAAGGGTTCCATTCGCATATGGTGGTCCATCATGCAAAGTAAAACTATCTCCTTTATTTCTTAATCCCAGTTCGAAGTCAATGCCTCTTTCCCTCCAAAATTTCTGAAGTTCAGGTTCTCGAATGGCAGAATTAGCTCTCATGCCAAAGCTCGTTTTTAAAAGATTTAGAGTCTCTTTATATGAAGGGCGATTGTCACCTAGTTTAGTTTGATCTTTATTCACAATGAGATTTCTTTAGAGAGGCTTATGAAGCGTTGGAAGTATTATTTCCTGAAGTTGATTTTAAAATCTTTTCATGTACCAGATCTTCTTCTTTAATACTATCCTGACGAGATGAAGGTTGCTTTGACTCTAAAGACTGAATTTCATTCTTAAACTCTGGACGAGTCCACTTTTTTCCAATTGAACTTGGCTTAGGCTTAGGCTTAAATAATTTAAAACCATCCAAGAAAATAGAATATAATTTACCGAATGCAGAGAAGATCTGAATAAAACTATTTTTAAAACGACTAAATGTTTTTAAATCCGATTTTTCTTCATTTGTAAGTTGTTGCCATCTATTCTGAGAAACCTCTACAAATAATCGTGAAAAAATAAATGACCCCAATAAAACAGCTAGCATTGGTGAGCCATTGAATCTTTCATAACTAGTAATAAGTATTAATCCTAAAATCATTACCAATGCTCCCCAAGCTGAATCTCTGGGTCGACTGAGCTCAGTTATTAAAACTGGTAAAACGACAATGAAAAAACCTAAAATAAGTAGAAGATTTCCAATAATTATTGACAACATAAATTTTTGA
>QCFH01000039.1 GCA_003278345.1 Prochlorococcus sp. AG-363-C02
AGAAATCAATGCGTAATCGAATTGTTCGCTCTGGAGCTAAACATTTCGATTCAGATAGCCTTAATCAACGACTTGTTGATGCTGGTTGGGAAGGTTTAAAGCAAAAGGAGCTGGATTTTTTCTTTTAAATAGAAAAGTCAGTATTTGTCTTCTGAACTAATAAAGTTATATCAGAGGATTTATACACCAATCAAATTAAAAAGGTAACACCAGCATTATGCAATCTAGAAACGTTTT
The DNA here is from genome assembly GCA_003278345.1 of Prochlorococcus sp. AG-363-C02. Lineage (GTDB taxonomy): Bacteria > Cyanobacteriota > Cyanobacteriia > PCC-6307 > Cyanobiaceae > Prochlorococcus_E. The sequence goes on from QCFH01000039.1 coordinate 238, forward strand.
AGGAACCGAACTTCAGTCCTGTAGCTGTAGTCCTATGACTGGTTGGTATCGAGATGGTTCATGTAAAACAGATGCTACTGATATTGGAATGCATACTGTTTGTGCAGTAATGACAGATCAATTCCTTTCGTATAGCAAGGCACAAGGTAATGATCTTTCAACTCCTCAGATGGGTTTCCCAGGATTGAAATCGGGGGATCACTGGTGCCTTTGTGCTCCACGATGGAAACAAGCATATGAAGATGGTATGGCTCCTTTGGTTGATCTGGAGGCTACAGAATCAAGTACTTTGAACATAATTGACCTGGACATTTTAAAGCAGTTTGCCTTTAAAAATAATTGATTTCTATTCGTTTTTCGCTCTCAAGGTGCTTCTTTAACATCGAGAAAATTTACGTTATAAAAAATTAAACTCGTGCTCTATTTATTTATCTTTTCTATTAGAATATAAATCTAGAATTATCATCTTTTATTAATGGTATAAACGCATTTGAGGATCAGATTATGAGAGTTAGTAAGATGTTTTATTAAATATCTTACTAACTCTCTTTTTGTTTATTGCTGATATATTGAAGAATATATACAGCAAGTATTTAAGCTGAAAGATATCAATCTTCAATCTTCAATCTTAAATACTCATCCAACAGTTCATGAGTATTTTATAATTAGCTATTAATTACTTATCTTTTCTCTGATGCTTTTCGTATTCTAATTTCTTCTTTAGTCATTAGGATATCTCTCTTATTAATCATAGCTTGGGTCATTTTTTTAAATTTAGCTTCATAATAGCGTTTTCTTATGATGTCAAACTCTGAAAGGTAAGTATCAGGAGTAGCTCTTAGCTCTATCTCATTACTAAATTTCCTTTTCTCTTTCTGCTTCTCGATTTGGTTTTGTCTACGGAAAGCCAATAGCCAACCAGCTAATACACCAAAAAAGAATGTAATTGTTGAGATCATTTACTCCTTTGTCCAATAGATTCCTTTAAGCCACTATAAGTTTTATAGAACAGGTTCTTCTTTTCTAGGGATATTCTTTTTAGAGATTTTAAGCAAGTTTTGACTTCTTTTTGTGCATAAACCAATCGTCTACTCAAAATGGAAATAGCTCAAAAGATTTATGAGTGATAGATCTGATGCAATTGTTTAAAGCTTTGAGATGAGCACTTATGGCCTTTTATTGACTTTATTAACAAGAATCAAAAAGGCGCTCTCAATTAGTAGTGCTTAAGGACAGTTAATTGTGCGATGTGTGTCGTATTTATCTCCTTCTCCTATTGAGAGGATTGGCAATAATTGCAGCAAAAACTACTATTTAATCGAAGTATATATCTCTAAGCTATACGATCTAATTTCTCAATTGTTTTTAGACGATATATTGAAAATTCACTAATTTAGTTCGATAGAATCAGTTCATAAGGTAGGGTCCTATAGCTATGAGAAGATTCATATCATATAAAATTATGTAAGTTCACTTGAAAAATGCAAACTTGAATACGTTTTAGCTTGCCATGTCTAAATAGAATAGATATATATAGGGAACTGTATAATTAAAAGAATGTTTACTTTATTGACTGTAGGTTTTGCGTTGCTTGCTGTTTTTCTATTTGGATGGACTGCTGCAATTCTCATTACAAAAAAAGATCCTCAGAATCTCATTAAAGAAGAACTTAGAAACATGTTTGAAATTACTAAAATGCTTTTTCTCTCTATTAAGAGTTTGATTAAGCTTTTGATAAAGAGTTCCTTTCTCCCTAAACCTGATAACCCAACTTCTGAGAAATCAGGTGGAATAGATGAACAATTACTAAGCTTCGTTCCACCTGTTTCCGATAAGAAAGAAGAGAATAAGGCAGCCTAGCTTTGCAATATAGGATTTAAAGAATTTTCAGTTCTCCATCTAACACAAGCTACGAATTAAGTTCATATCGCTCTACTGCTCTATTATTCATAAAGCAAAATCGCTTAACTTTTCCATAATTTAGTTGCAATAGTAAAACAAAAAAATCTGCATTGACGTTTTAGGTGTTAGAGCAATCTGCATTGTGTCTAGCCCTTCTAGATAAACTATATTTTTTGGCCATTATTAAACATGCTTTTAGATTTAAAGGGGACAAATGTCAATAAAAAAAAATAGTATTTTCTTCTATAGCTTTTATTGTTTTAGCTAATTGTTTAGCGCCCCCATCTCATTCATATGAGATGAAGGGAACCTGTGATGGCCCTAAACGCTGTACAGTGAATGTTAGTGGAAATAAAACACTACTAGTAATTTCAATAGGTCTATAGAGAAAGCAAAATAAGAAGAGAATAAAGAGACCTTAAAACCTTGCTGAATAGCGAACTAAAGATCTCTATATAATAGAAAAAGAAAAATCTAAAACCCTAATAAAAGGGGTGTATTCAAACCCTATTCAAAGCCTCTATCTTGGCGGAGATCCATTGAAATGAAAAATTCTTGCTTGATAAACTGATTTCAATAAAAAGATTTTATTGGAATTAATTTAGATTATGTTGCTTATAATTATTTGTTATTTTTTCTTGCCTTTTAGAAGTCTGTAATTAGTAGCGTTTGAAATGTCTTGATAAAGGAGGCATGATGAGTACATGAAATCTAAACTAATGACTTAAATGCAATTCTATCAATATCAAAAATAGTTTTGAAAATCCAATTCTTACAGCAACTATTTAAATTCTTTTTTGTAAATAAAAAAGATGAAGGGTTTTCATATGTCGAGGTTATTATTGCTGTTATGGTTTTAGGAATTGTTTCTTCCTTAGCAATACCGCAATTCACCCCCGCCGTTAACAAGTCAAGACAGAAGGAAGCTAGCTTAATTGTTGCTTCTATGTTAAAAGCTGCTCAATCAAACTATGCATTATTTGCTGAACTACCAGGAGATATGGGAGACGTTGCAAAATTTGCAATATTAGAAAAATGTAATGCTAAAAATGTTGAGTCAGAAGGACGCGAAGCTTGTAAGAATTCAGTTCCTGTTCCAGTAGAAAAAAATGATGTTCTTTTTTATTCACCATCAGGAAATTATAAAGTTGAAATGAGGAAGGCTTATACAATAGATGAAAAACAAATTTACCAAGTAAAAGCAAATCCAAATGGAGTAGCATATGTAAGTAAGGGTAGTGCAGTTGTAGGTTGCTATACACCACTAGATGGTATATCTCATGTGAAGGAATATTCTTTTAAAGTTGCAGAAATAGGAGTTAAGCCATATATCAATTGTGGAGCTAAGTCGAGATTATTTTCAGCAGAAGAATTAGAAAGA
>QCFH01000040.1 GCA_003278345.1 Prochlorococcus sp. AG-363-C02
AACAACTCTCTATGACTTAATTTATACTCCAAGACCTACCAGATGGTTGGAATTAGGTAAACTTTTTGGATGCAAAACAATAGATGGCCTAGAAATGCTTATTGAACAAGGTGCAGCATCTTTAAGGTTATGGAGTGGCCTAGAAATAATACCAACGGAAATAATGAGAAAAGCAGCTATTCAAGCTCTAAAATAAACATAAATAAGATTATGATATCTTTTGAAAATAGGATTATTAGCTCTTTTCTCTACCTTATTCCTTTATCTGATTGCATAGGTTATGGATATAATCTTTTTATTAATTTGCCAATATTAAAATTAATAATTTTTCCAACCTTACCAATTTTATATATGCAGCAAATGTTGCCGTTAGGTAATTTAATTATATTCCTTATACTTTTCTTATTTATAGCTCGAAATCAAAGATTATCTTATTTTATGAGATATAATGGTATGCAAGTAATTCTTCTAAAATTAGCAATTATAATTTTTGGCTATTTATATTTATTGATCAGCAAACTTTCAATCAATTTTTTATTGTCAATAAATTATCTAGGATCAATTTTCTTTATAATAACTCTAGCAGTAGTGATATTTTCAATAGTTCAATGTTTAAGAGGGATTGAACCAGATCTACCAGGAATTAGTTCGGCAACAAAAATGCAAATTTGAATAAAAAACCATGAGGGTATAAAATGTTTTCTCCGATGCTCATATTAAATAAATGAGCCTTCAGTCCCAATCGGTCTATCTAATTTCATGTCAGATCCCACTTATTACGAAACAATGTATATTCTCCGTCCAGATATTCCGGAGGATGAAGTAGACAGTCACTTAAAAAAATATAGTGAGATCCTTGAAAAAGCTGATGCAAAAATACATGACAATCAAATGCGAGGGAAAAGACGACTTGCTTATGCAATTGGAAAACATAAAGAAGGCATTTATGTGCAACTAAGCCATACAGGTAATGGGGCTCATGTAGAAAGTCTTGAAAAAGCTATGAGGTTAAGTGAAGATGTAATCAGATATTTAACTGTAAAGCAATACGGATCACTTCCAGCAAAAAGAACTCAAAAATCATCAGAAAAAGATGATAGCAATGCAAAGGAAGAACAAGCTTCTAAAGAAGTTATTGATAAAAAAGAAGATGATAAGAGCGTAAAAGAAGAGGAAAAATTGAAAGAAGAGAACAAATCAAAAGAGGAGAAAGATTTAAAAGAAAATACTGAAGAAAAAAAAGATTGAATGAAAGATTTACTTTTTACTTTTGACAGAAGCCCATATTCTATTTGCTAAACCCCATATATAAATAAAGCCTTCTGCAGATTTATGGTCAAATTTATCTTCTTCACTATATGTAGAAATATCTGATATATATAAACTATTCGATTCAGATTTACGCCCAATTATATTAGCATTTCCTTTATATAATTTAACTTTTACAGTACCATTTACATCACTTTGAGTCTGATCAATAAAAGCATCTAATGCATTCTTTAAAGGACTAAACCAAAATCCCTGATAAACCAAATCAGACCATTGTCTCTCAAGATTCATTTTTGTTTTAAGAACATCTGAAGACAAAGTAAGGCTCTCAAGTTCTTGATGACACTTGATTAGAAGCAGCAAACCAGGTGTTTCATAAATTTCTCTACTTTTTATTCCTACTACTCTATTTTCAATCATATCTATTCTACCAAATCCATGACTTCCTGCTAATGAATTCGCTTTTCGAATCAAACTAACAGGGTCTAATTTAATGCCATTGATTGAAATTGGATTACCATTTTCAAAACATATTTCTATTTCTTCGGGTTTTTCAGGTGATTTCTCAACAGAGGAAGTAATTTGAAAAACCTCCTCAGGAGGAGATGAAAAAGGATCTTCTAAAGGACCAGCTTCAACACTCCTTCCTAAAAGATTTAAATCAATAGAATATGGTGACTTTTTACTAACTGGAGCTGGAATTCCAAATTTTTCTCCATAAATAATTAATTCTTCACGACTCATGGACCATTTCCTAGCAGGGGTTAATATTTTTAATTCTGGTGAAAGAGATGCTATAGCCAAATCAAACCTAACTTGATCATTACCTTTTCCGGTGCATCCATGAGCCACAGCCTCTGCATTATGTTGAGAAGCTATATCAACTAATCTACTTGCAATTAAAGGACGTGCTAAAGCAGTTGATAAAGGATAACGCCCCTCATAAAGAGCATTAGCTCGTATGGCAGGAAAAGCAAAATCTCTAATGAAAGGTTCAATCAAATTATCAACTAAACATTTAGAGGCTCCAGCCAATAAAGCTTTCTCTCTAATAGGCTCTAACTCTTCGCCTTGGCCTAAATCTGCAGCAAAAGCAATAACTTCATCTACACCATATTCATTCTTTAAATACGGAATGCAAGCACTAGTATCGACCCCACCAGAATAAGCAAGAATAACTTTGCGAAAATTCCCCATTTAAAAAAAACTCCCTTTGTTTAATTTTGATTCTGAAAAGAAGAGTATGCTAAATAAAAGCACAAAAAAATTGATGGACCAAAAAGCAACCCCAAGACTATAATCGGTCTTATTAGAAAAGGTTCAGGATGCTGAATACCCCAATAACGAAACATAAATGTTACTAGAG
>QCFH01000041.1 GCA_003278345.1 Prochlorococcus sp. AG-363-C02
GGAAGTTATAGGTTTACGCGGAAAGGGGCAAGGCTCATTAATGGAGTTTGGTATAAACTATGATGAAAAAATAATATTTAATAATGGAAAATTAGATTTTGATATATTAAATAATGCATTAGAAAGACCTATAAAAATGGTTTTTCTTCAGAGAAGTTGTGGTTATTCATGGAGACCAACCTTGTCAATCGAAAATATCAAAGATATTTGTAGAACTATTCATTTAAAACAACCTAATTGCGTATGTTTTGTGGACAATTGTTATGGTGAATTTGTAGAAGATAAGGAACCTACTGAGGTTGGGGCTGATATAATAGCTGGCTCTTTAATCAAAAATCCTGGGGGAACAATAGTAACTTCAGGTGGATATATAGCAGGTAGAAAAGATTTAGTTAAGCAAGCATGTTGTAGATTAACTGCTCCAGGTATAGGTCTTGATGGTGGAACTGGATTTAATTTAAATAGACTTGTTTTACAAGGTTTATTTCTGTCTCCTCAAATGGTCTCAGAATCATTAATAGGAGCGGATCTTATAGCTAGTGTTTTTTCTGAAATTGGCTTTAAGGTTAAACCATTACCAGGAGAATTTCGTAGTGATTTGATTCAAGCAGTTTCTTTAGGAAAACCGGCTATTCTTAGAGAAGTTTGTCAATCTTTTCAGAATTCTTCTCCTGTAAGTTCAAATTTAAATCTTATTCCCTCATCTATGCCTGGATATGAATCAGATTTAATTATGGCTGGCGGAACATTTATTGATGGTAGTACAAGTGAATTTTCAGCAGATGCTCCATTTCGTCCTCCTTATAATATTTTTATACAGGGCGGTACGCATCGAACACATATAAAAATTGCAATTATTGAGGCCGTTATGTCATTGGTCAATGCAGGGATTGTAGAGTTGCCTAATATTTGATTTATATTTTTTAGATTTTCTTTTTCAAGATACCAATGACATTTGAATTCCCAGAGGATTTTCGCTTTGCTGATACTCATGAATATGCCTTTTTGGAAGGGGATTATATTCGAGTAGGAATCAGTGCTTTTGCCGTTGATCAATTAGGCGATATAGTTTTTGTTGATTTACCTGAACCAGGAGACGCTGTTAAAAAAGATAGCAGTTTTGGTTCAGTTGAGTCTGTCAAAGCTGTTGAAGATATGAATGCACCTATAAGTGGCGAGGTAGTAGAAGTCAATCAATCTGTACTTGCCAGTCCAGAAGAATTGCAAACTGATCCTCATGGAAAGGGATGGCTGCTACTTTTAAGGCCTTCAGACTTGAAAGAGTTGGATCAACTAATGACATCAAACGAATATGCTGAAAAAATTGCTTCTAAGTAAATTCTTTTAGAAAAAATTTCCTCAGACTACTCTGAAATTTTTTACTATCAACCAATCATTTTAAATCTATTTTCAATAAATTAATAGACTTGTGAGTCAAATTCAAACTGAAAAATTTGTTACTAGGCATCTTGGCTTGGATGAAAAATCTCAAAATGAGATTTTAAAGAGTCTTGGTCATACTGATTTGGATGATTTCGTTGCTTCTGTTGTTCCAAGTGAAATCCTTGATTCCAATCCTCCGTTAAATTCTTTACCTATTTCATGTAATGAGAGAAAGGCATTAGAGGAGATTCATACTATTTCTCAAGAAAATGTAATTAAACGTTCATTGATAGGTCTTGGTTATTATGGAACTGTCACACCTGCTTTAATTCAACGGCAGGTTTTAGAAAATCCAAGTTGGTACACATCTTATACGCCTTATCAGGCAGAAATTTCTCAAGGTCGCTTAGAAGCCCTTTTTAATTTTCAAACTCTTATTAGTGAGTTAACAGGTTTACCAATTGCTAATGCTTCCCTTTTAGATGAAGGTACTGCTGCTGCTGAGGCTATGACACTTAGTTTTGCAGTGAATAAAAGATCTGAGGCACGTAAATTTCTTGTAGACAAAGAAGTTCTTCCTCAGACTTTATCTGTTCTGAAAACCAGAGCAGAGCCACTCGATTTTTCAATAGAATTAGTTGATACAAACGATCTAGATTTTGATGAGACTGCTTTTGGCTTACTTATTCAATTGCCAGGAATCAATGGAAAAATTTGGGATCCTTCTAGCCTAATAAAAAAGGCTCATAATCTCAATATTTTGGTTACTGCTGCTATAGATACTTTGGTTCAGGTTTTAATTGCTCCTGTAGCAGTTTTTGGAGTAGATATAGCAATAGGGACAACTCAGAGATTAGGAGTTCCTATTGGATTTGGAGGTCCCCATGCAGCTTTTTTCGCCACTAAAGAGCTATACAAGAGGCAAGTTCCAGGAAGGCTTGTAGGTCAATCACGTGATGCAGATTCGCAGTTAGCTTTGAGACTTGCATTGCAGACTAGAGAAC
>QCFH01000042.1 GCA_003278345.1 Prochlorococcus sp. AG-363-C02
CTCCTTTGCTTTGCGCTTCGGGTTTATCTGAAGTAACTGTTCCTATGGCTATTGCCAGTGGAGCCTCTGGTGTTGGCGTTGGTTCTGCGATTAATCGTTTAAGTAGTGAATTAGAAATGATTGCCATGGTGAGAACATTAAAAGAAGCGATTAAATCTTCTAAAGTATCTTCTAAGAATTTTGAATTTCATTGAATTTGCTTATCTAATTTTTATTTAAGTGTTTTATAAAGTCAGGAAGGAAAACCAAGGTCTTTTTTATAATTGATTAATCATGTCAGAATATATATTAAAAGCTCCTTATTTGCCTAAAGGAGATCAGCCAAAAGCAATATCTAAACTTATAGATGGTGTTAATAAAGGTATGCAATATCAGACTCTTCTAGGAGCAACTGGAACTGGTAAAACATTTACAATTGCAAATGTCATTGCTGAGACTGGTAGACCTGCACTTGTTTTGGCACATAATAAAACACTTGCAGCCCAACTTTGCAACGAGTTGCGCGAGTTTTTTCCAGATAATGCGGTTGAGTATTTCATATCTTATTATGATTATTATCAGCCTGAAGCTTATGTTCCAGTAAGTGATACTTATATAGCTAAGACATCATCGATTAATGAAGAAATAGATATGTTGCGTCATTCTGCAACAAGATCACTATTTGAAAGAAAAGATGTAATAGTAGTTGCTTCAATAAGTTGTATTTATGGACTTGGTATACCAAGTGAATATTTAAAGGCTTCTGTTAAATTTACAGTAGGTGAATATATAAATTTGCGTGATTCATTAAGGGAATTAGTAAGTAATCAATATTTTCGAAACGATGTAGAAATTGGACGGGGAAAATTTAGAGTTAAGGGAGATGTTTTAGAAATTGGTCCTGCTTATGATGATAGACTGGTCCGTATAGAACTTTTTGGTGATGAAGTAGAACTTATTAGATATATAGATCCAATTACTGGAGAGATATTAGAAAATTTAGAATCTATAAGTATATATCCTGCTAAGCATTTTGTAACACCTAAGGACAGATTATTAGTAGCTATAGAAGATATTAAAGGGGAGTTAAAAGAACAAATAGATTTCTTTAATCAAGAAGGAAAATTACTAGAAGCTCAAAGAATAGAGCAAAGGACTAAGTATGATTTAGAAATGCTCAGAGAAGTTGGTTATTGTAATGGAGTTGAGAATTATGCTCGTCATTTGTCTGGGAGAAGTCCTGGCTCCGCTCCAGAATGTTTAATAGATTATTTTCCCAATGACTGGTTATTAGTTGTTGATGAAAGTCATGTAACTTGTTCTCAATTACATGCTATGTACAATGGAGATCAGTCAAGAAAGAAAGTATTAATTGAGCATGGATTTAGACTACCAAGTGCTGCAGATAATAGACCATTGCAATCAAAAGAATTTTGGAATAAGGCTAATCAGACTGTTTTTATTAGTGCTACTCCTGGTAATTGGGAATTAGAAATTAGTGGAAAAAATATTATTGAACAAGTGATTAGACCAACAGGCGTTTTAGATCCAAAAGTAGAAGTAAGGCCAACTAATGGACAAGTAGAAGATTTATTAGAGGAAATATGTAAACGAGTTGAATTAAATGAGAGAGTTTTAGTTACTACTTTGACAAAACGAATGTCTGAGGATTTGACTGACTATTTGTCTGAACATAGTGTTCGTGTTCGTTACCTTCATTCAGAAATACACTCTATTGAAAGGATTGAAATCATTCAAGACTTGAGAGTTGGAGAATATGATGTTTTAGTGGGAGTTAATTTATTAAGAGAAGGTTTGGACCTTCCTGAAGTATCTTTAGTAGTTATACTTGATGCGGATAAAGAAGGTTTTCTTAGATCAGAAAGATCTCTGATTCAAACTATAGGAAGAGCAGCGAGGCATACTAAAGGAATGGCAATTCTTTATGCAGATAATTTTACGGATTCAATGAAGAAAGCAATTAAAGAAACTGAAAGAAGAAGATCTATTCAAGACTCCTATAACAAGGAAAATAATATAATTCCTATGCCTGCAGGCAAAAAAGCTAATAATTCTATTCTTTCTTTTCTTGAACTTTCTAGAAAATTAAAAAAAGAAGGCAATGATAATGATTTAATTGAAGTCACTAGTAAAGTTGTTGATT